>NZ_QLNV01000010.1 GCF_003285545.1 Sinomicrobium soli
TAACTCGTAAGCGGCTGCAAAACTAATACCTTTTTTATTCCTGGCAAATATTTATTCAACTTTTTTTCGGTCGCCGGTTCTATACTATCTCCACTCCATAAACCAAATCACCGTTCTATCCAAACCAACCCTCAAATATATGCCTCTACAAAGAACTTTCGCTTATCTCCAGCTATCCATACTCCCTCTCAAAGCGGGTGCAAATATAGGATTTGTTTTTTGTTTTCTGCAAGTAAAAAATGATGATTTTTTAAGCTTCCCGATTAACGCATTACTCCTCAATATATTAAGCTAAAAAATAAAAGGACAACCAAGATAAAACTTTTTTCCGAAACCTGCAATTATTTCTCTTTATCCTTTTCATTTTTCCACTGATTTGTCAGGTTCATGTAGTCAAAACCGAGAGCTGAACGCTGTTTTTCCAGCAAACCGTCGGCAAAAGCCCGCTGTAAAATATCCTCTATCAGGTAGTCTTCATGTACAGATTCCGGATGGTATTCTTCTTTGAGGGATATCTTGAACATTCTCGCCGTATTGTTATACCAGAAAGCCCTCCATCCGTTCCGCAGTTCCTTGACGAGTCCGAAAGCTGTTTCTCCCGTCTGCCTGTGGATCAGTTTTACCAGGATCTGTCCTTCGGTACGGGTAAGCTTTTTCAGTTCATCGGTAAATTCTTCCTCTATATATTTCTGTACCCTCTTCGTATACCACCTGCGTCTGGAATTACTTTCTATCAAGTCCAGCCTCCTGTTTAATTCGGTCAGCCGCTCCGAAGCCAGTTTTGCATAAGGATATACCCTCAGCGTCTTGCGCCTTAACCAGTAATAACGCGCCCGCTCTTCCCTGGAATCAAATTTCAACCGGTTAAAGACCATTACCTCATCCAGGTCTATCGCTTCGCGGACCACCGTATCCCCTTCCAGGAGCACATACTCCTTCTGCACGGTATCCGATGCCACCTCTTTTTCCTGCGACATCACACCCATTCCCCATAAGAGACCTATTGCCGTGTATACAAAACTCTTAAGCATTCTGATCAAAGCCTACTTTTCCCAATTTACGAAGGAGTAAATTTACAAACATTCTTACTGCGATCAACAGCCACGATATATTTAACACTTCGCGGCAGGAGATAATGTGATAATGTGCCAATGTGATAATTCGAAAACCAACCAAACTACGAACTAACAACTAAGAACTACGAACTAAAACCCTACTTCATGTTAATTCCCCTAATATTATTACTTTCGTACGGAAAACATAATTAAAAAGGAATTATGGCTAAAAAAGCACAGATCATAAACAAGAAGTCCCTTAATTTTCTGGAAAAATACCTGAACAATCCCGCCCCTACCGGGTACGAATGGGAAGGACAGAAACTCTGGATGGATTACATCAAACCGTATGTGGACACCTTTATTACGGACACTTACGGCACTGCCGTAGGCGTCATCAACCCCAACGCTCCCTATAAAGTGGTTATCGAAGGGCATTCCGATGAAATTTCGTGGTATGTAAACTATATTACCGACAACGGATTGCTATACGTTATACGCAACGGGGGAAGCGACCACCAGATCGCTCCTTCCAAATGGGTAGATATTCACACCAAAAACGGTATCGTAAAGGGTGTTTTCGGCTGGCCGGCAATCCATACCAGGAATTCCGGAAAGGAAGAGGCGCCTAAACTCGACAACATCTTTATAGACATCGGTGCCAAAAACAAGGAAGAGGTAGAAAAACTCGGGGTACATGTGGGGTGTGTGATCACCTATCCCGATACCTTCCGGGTACTGAACAAGGATAAATTTGTCTGCAGGGCCATAGACAACCGGGTAGGCGGTTTTATGATCGCAGAAGTGGCCAGGCTACTGCACGAAAACAAGGACAAACTCCCCTTCGGCCTCTATATTACCAATTCAGTCCAGGAAGAAATAGGCCTGAGAGGTGCCGAAATGATCACCCAGACCATCAAACCCGATGTAGCCATAGTCACTGATGTATGCCACGACACCACCACTCCCATGATAGACAAAAAGACCCAGGGAGAGACCAAAATAGGTGATGGCCCGGTAATATCTTATGCGCCGGCTGTTCAGAACAAGCTGAGGGAACTGATCATAGATACGGCAGAGGACAAAAAGATCCCCTTCCAGCGAATGGCTTCCTCCCGGTTTACGGGAACAGACACGGATGCCTTTGCTTATAGTAACGGAGGAGTAGCTTCGGCACTGATCTCATTACCGCTCCGCTATATGCATACTACGGTTGAAATGGTACACCGCGATGATGTGGAAAATGTCATCAGGCTGATATACGAGACCTTGCTGAAGATTACCCCGGAAACCAGCTTCAGTTATTTTGATTAAATGGACGAATATGTAGACATACTGGATCGGCAGGGCCGTTACACGGGAAAAGTCCTTTTGAAGTCGGAAGCACATGCAAAAGGACTTTTCCATCCTACGATTCACGTCTGGCTATACACTCCTGACGGAAAAATACTCCTGCAAAAAAGAGCGAAGACCAAACTCACCTTTCCGGGGCACTGGGATGTTTCCGTGGCCGGACATATGGGTGCAGGGGAACGTCCGGAGGAAACTGCGGTAAGGGAAACGGAAGAAGAACTCGGCATTCGCATTTCGGCTGCCCGCTTACACAAAGCAGGGGTGTTCAGTTCGGTTAAAAAGCACAGCCCGGAACTTATCGACTGTGAGTTCCATCACGTCTTTGCCTGCCTGCTCACTTCCCGTACCGAAGACCTCCGCCTTCAGGAAACGGAGGTGGAAGAGGTAAGGCTGTTCGGGATAGACGATGTCCTCCGTCACCTCCGGTCCCCTTCTTCTTCCGGGCGCTTTGTCATTCAGCCCGACCCTTATTACAAAGAAGTGTTTTCTTTTTTAACACGGCTCATCGATCAAAAGGCATCATCATAACACCACGACCGGCACCTCATGAAAAACACCATAGCGCTCCGTATTGCAGACTTCTTAAAACATCAGCCGCCATTTGACCTGCTCGACGGGGACCAGTTGCTCGAAGCTTCCTCTCATGTCAATGTCATTTACCTGGACAAAAACAAGGTCATTTTTGATGAAGGCGATCCCGGCCACCTGCAGTTTTACGTGGTACACAAAGGGGCCGTGGCCCTCCAGAAACGCAGAAACGGGGATTTTGCCACCATAGACAATTGTGATGAAGGTGATATTTTCGGGCTGAGACCTCTTATCGCAAGGGAAAACTATGTCATTAAGGCCGTAACCCGGGAAGAAAGTATTCTTTACGGTATCCCGATACATATATTTCGTCCGCTCGCGGAACAAAACAGGAAAGTAGGGCTTTTTCTTATCGAGAGCTTTGCTTCCAATACGGAGGCCCCTTTCTCTGAAGAATATCATAAAAAACTGTACTCGGAAGACCTTCCTGACATACAGCTGAATACGCTCACGGACCTCTCAGACCTGCAACCGGTAAACTATGTCAAGAACGTCGTTACCTGCCCGCCCGATTCCCCCACAAAAGAGGTGGCCCTGATCATGCGTGAAAAAAATATCGGTTCCATCGTTATTACAGACCATGAGATCCCCGTAGGTATTGTCACCGACCGCGACCTGAAAAACAAAGTGGTCACGGGCGATTTTTCCATCAATGCACCCATCAGTGAGGTCATGACCTCTCCGGTGGTCTGTTACCCTAAAAACATTACCCTGGCACAGGCACAGATGGCCATGATGAAACACAAGATCGGGCACCTGTGCATCACCAAAGACGGGACCCCGAAGTCAAGGATCACAGGCCTGGTATCGGATCACGATATCACACTGAGCCAGGGAAACAATCCTTCTGTCCTGATGAAGGCCATTAAAAGGGCCTCCAAGACCAAACACCTGAAACGCATTCATGAGAAAATGATGATCCTCCTCAAAGGCTATATGAAGCAAAATATTCCGCTTACGCATATCGCAAGGATTATTACCGAACTCAACGATGCCACCATTAAACGCTGTATCGAATTATCCCTCCGCAAAACGGAACATCCCGAACCCGTATCATTTGCATGGATGTCACTGGGCAGCCAGGGAAGAAAAGAACAATTGCTCCACACCGACCAGGACAATGCCATTGTATTCGAAGATGTCCCGGCAGACAACCTGGAGGTGGTCCGCGAATACTTTGTGGCCCTTGCAAAAAAGGTCAACAAACGCCTGAACACCATAGGTTATGAATACTGTCCGGCCGATATGATGGCGGGCAACCCGAGGTGGTGCATGTCGCTTTCCGAATGGAAAAACCAGTTCAGCAACTGGATCGCAGAACCGGGAGAGGATGAAATACTGCTGTGTTCCATTTTTTTTGATTTCGACATTAGCTATGGCAACAGCAAACTTACCGATACCCTGGGGAACCATATTTTCGAACAGACGGGGCAAAACAGCTATTTCCTGGCCATGATGGCCCGGAATGTACTGTACAATCCGTCACCTCTTGGTTTTTTCAGACAGTTCCTGGTAGAGCAAAACGGGGAATACAAAGACTTCTTCGATCTCAAGAAAAGGGCGCTCACCCCGATTACCGATGCGGCACGCCTTCTTATCCTGGCGCACCAGGTAAGACATATAAACAATACCGCAGAACGTTTTGAAAAGCTGGCGGAACTGGAACCGGAGAACAAAGACCTCTACCTGTCGTGTTCCTACGCTGCAAAGGCCCTGTTGAAATTCAGGACCAGGCACGGACTCATGCACAACGATTCCGGGAGGTATATAGAATTATCGGCCCTGACCAAAGAAGAAAAAATGAAATTAAAAAGATGCTTTAAAACCATCAGGGAGATCCAGGAACTCATTAAAATACGCTATAAGATCACGGCATTCATGTAACCGGCCATTAAAGACAAGTTCATTTTATCCTTCCGTAAATTTGCAGCTTTAATTAAAAAAACTACTTTTGCCCCCTTCTTATGAAACACGGGGCAACTACATATTTCAAGACCATCACTCCGCCCTGAGGCGGGGAAATACTGCTGTCGCAAGCCTTTGCCTGTAACAGGGCAAAGCTTCCTTACACGTACATTTTTACATTTTTATCAACTTTATCAACCGTTTTATACCGTAATCATACTGTCTATTGCCATGAAAAAAGTATTTAATTTATTCGATCTCTCCCAAAAAGTAAACTACAGGACCGAGGTTTTATCCGGGCTCACGGTAGCCCTGGCCCTTGTTCCCGAAGCCATCGCCTTTGCCATGATAGCCGGTTTCTCACCCCTTACCGGCCTCTATGCCGCTTTTACCATGGGGCTCATTACCGCTGTTCTCGGAGGACGCCCGGGCATGATATCAGGAGCTACCGGGGCTGTTGCCGTCGTTTTTGTAGGGCTGATCATAACACTGAGGGAAGCACACCCCGGAATAGGCCCGGAGGAAATACTGCAGTATGTATTTGCCACGGTAATACTCGCCGGCCTTATCCAGATCATTACCGGCGTGCTCCGGTTAGGCAAATTCATCAGGCTGGTGCCCCAACCCGTAATGTTCGGGTTTGTCAACGGGCTGGCCATTATTATCTTTACGGCACAGTTTCCCCACTTTTACCAGAAAGAAAGCGACCAGTTACTACAGGGCACCGCCATGATGGTCATGCTGGGGTTTGTAGCGCTCACCATGCTTATTATCTGGGGGCTTCCCAAACTCACCAGGGCCATACCTTCTTCCCTGGCAGCCATACTCCTGGTATCTGCCATTGTCATCGGCTTTAATATAGAAACCACTACCGTAGCCGACACCCTGAAAGAAGGAGAAACGATCAGGGGAGGGTTTCCCCCGCTTACCATTCCCGCCATTCCCTTTAACTGGGAAATCTTTATGCTTATCCTTCCGTATTCTGCCATCGTAGCAGGCGTGGGCATGATTGAGAGCCTGCTCAGCCTCAACATCATTGATGAAATTACGGAAACCAGGGGGCGAAGCAACAAGGAATGTATTGCCCAGGGAACGGCAAATATTGTTTCCGGATTCTTTTCAGGAATGGGAGGATGTGCCATGCTGGGACAAAGCCTTATCAATATATCATCGGGAGCGAGGGCCCGTTTATCCGGAATCGTGGCATCGGTGGGACTGCTTTGCTTTATCATGTTCGGTTCGGCACTCATTGAAAAACTCCCCATGGCTGCACTTGTAGGGGTCATGTTTATGGTAGCCATAGGTACTTTCGAATGGGCCAGTTTAAAAACCTTCCGCAAAATGCCGGCATCCGATGTTATTGTCATGGTACTGGTTACCCTGATCACAGCCTTTACGCACAACCTTGCGGTTGCCGTACTCATCGGGGTCATACTTTCTGCCCTGGCTTATGCCTGGGAAAACGCCAAAAGGATAAGGGCACGGAAACACATAGACGATAACGGGATAAAACACTACGAAATATACGGCCCGCTCTTCTTTGGTTCCGTACAGGGGTTTGCCGATAAGTTTGACGCCTTGAACGACCCCGATGAAATTATCATTGACTTTGCCGAAAGCCGGGTTGCCGACATGTCTGCCATAGAAGCCCTGAACAGCGTTACCCAACGCTATGCAAAAAGGGGAAAAACCGTACACCTCAGGCACCTGAGCAAAGATTGCCGCAGATTGCTCCGGAATGCAGAAGCCATTGTAGATGTCAACATCATGGAAGATCCGAGTTACAAGGTGATGACCGACAAAATATGATCTGCCTTTAAGAAAAAAGGCATTAACGGAAGGCAACGGCGCTGATTATCCTGCTGCCTTGCCGGTATTCTAAAAAAAACACGTCGTATTCCGGCATTATTTCGACCTGTACGGCAATTCCGGGAATTTATCCTTTGCCAAATTTACTATATTCGTAATCATTTCCCCGGCAGGTTATCAGGAAGTTCCGCATATCACGGCCGGGCGGGTTATGTTATCAACGAAATAGTTTATTCATGAAACGATCCCTGATTTACATCGTGTTACTTATGACGGCCTGTCATACTGCCAACCATGAAAAGGAGCAGGAATTCCTGACCTTGTTCGAAACATCCGAAGGCAAGGAGACTCCCGAATATGAAGAGGTAATAGCCTATTATATGAAACTGGCCGGGGCATTTCCGGATATTGCCATACAAACCATGGGGACCACCGACAGCGGTTACCCGCTGCACATGGTCACCTATAACCCGGAACGCAATTTCAATCTCAACCGGGTAAGAGAAAACAAGCGCATCATACTCATCCTCAACGGTATTCATCCCGGAGAAAGTGACGGAATAGATGCCACGATGATGCTGTTAAGAGATTATGCCACAGGCAAACTCACTCCCCCGGAAAATACGGTTATCACAGCCATCCCTGTCTATAATATCGGAGGGGCGCTCAACAGGAACAGCCACACGCGGGCCAACCAGAACGGACCCCGGGAATACGGTTTTCGCGGCAATGCACAGAACTATGACCTCAACAGGGACTTTATAAAATCCGACACCCGGAATACCAGGGCTTTTGCCGGAATATTCCACCTGGTAAAACCCGATGTCTTTATCGATAATCACGTAAGTAACGGCGCTGATTACCAATACACACTGACCCATCTTTTTACACAGCACAACAAGCTGGGAGGTGAACTCGGAAAATACCTGCACCAGGAAATGATGCCGCAACTGGAACAGGCTCTCGCCGATAAGGACTGGCATATCACCCCTTATGTAAATGTATTCAACCGGGTTCCGGAAACAGGTTTTTCACAATTTGTGGACCACCCCAGGTATTCTACAGGATATACCACCCTCTGGAACACCCTGGGCATGATGGTGGAGACCCATATGCTCAAACCCTACCCTAAAAGGGTGGAGGGCACCTATCAGTTGCTCCGGGAAATGGTGAATATTACCGAAAAGGACCATCGTAAAATAAAAAAGCTGAGACAGGAGGCTTTTGAACACTATGCTGCCGCAGACACATATCCCGTACAGTGGACCATCGACTCGACAAAAGTGTCTGCCCTGCAGTTCCGGGGGTATGAGGCAGACACGGTCATCAGCAGGGTTACCGGGCTTCCCAGGCTGAAATACGACCGGAACAGGCCGTTTGTAAAACCGGTTTCCTATAACGACTATTTCAAACCCGCCCGGGAAGTCACCGTTCCGGAAGCTTATGTTATTCCCGGACCGTGGTGGCGCATCGTTGAACTGCTGCAGGCAAACAGGGTGGAACTCCGGCCCCTGCTCCGGGATACACTGATGGAAGTACAAAGCTACAGGATCGAAAGCTTCAGGACACAAACCTCGGCCTACGAAGGGCATTATCCGCATTACAATACCGAAGTGAGTTCCCGGACCGTGAAAAGACAGTTTTACAAGGGCGATTATATTGCAAGGACCGATCAGCCTGCGCTGCGGTATCTCCTGGAGACCCTGGAACCCGAGGCTACCGACTCGTTTTTCAACTGGAACTTCTTTGATGCCATCCTGCAGCAAAAAGAGCACTTTTCTCCCTATGTATTTGAGGACATTGCCCTTGAACTGCTCGACAATTCACCGGAACTGAAGGCAGAGTTTGAGGCATTAAAGGCCGGCGACCCTGATTTTTCCGGCGACTGGTACAAACAGCTGGAATGGATATACCGGCAATCTCCCTATTACGAAATGGCACATATGCAATATCCTGTTTACCGTCTGCTGCATTAATCCCGGTTTTTCCGGCCTCCATCGGTTTACTGGTATCCGACAGCCTGAAGGGTAAAGAGTTCTGCATATAACTCCCTGTTTTCCATCAAGGCTTCGTGAGTGCCCTGTTCCAGTATTCTGCCGTCTTTCAGTACTACAATGGTATCTGCCAGTCGTACGGTACTGAAGCGATGTGATATGATGATGGCTGTTTTTCCCCGGGTAAGTCCCATAAATCTTTGAAACGCCTCATATTCAGCCCTGGCATCCAATGCCGAGGTAGGTTCATCCAGGATGGCTATGGCCGCATCTTTCATATAGGCCCGTGCCAGGGCTATTTTCTGCCACTGCCCCCCGGAAAGGTCCATTCCATTGGTAAACCTCCTGCCCAGTTTCTGGTCGTATCCCCCCGGAAGCGAAGCGATAACCTTATCGGCAAGGCTTTGCCGGGCGGCCTTCACGATACTACGGTCATCACCCACCTTATTTATATCTCCTACCGCTATATTCTCCCCGGCGGAAAAATTATATTTTACAAAATCCTGAAAAATAACCCCGAAGAGCGCCTGATATTCCTCTTTCGGAAATTCGCGTATATCAGTCCCGTCAAGCAATATTTTCCCCTTTTCAGGTTCGTAAAACCGCAGCGCGAGTTTTATCAGTGTCGTCTTGCCTGCCCCGTTCTCCCCGACAAAGGCGAGCTTTTCTCCCGCAGGAATTAAAAAACTCACCCCTTTCAGCACGTATTCCTCCTGCCCGGGGTACCGGAACCACACCCCGGAAAATTCCAGTCCGCGCCGTATTTCGCCCGGTACCGGAACAACAGTCTCCGGTTCTTCTGCCCCTGTTTCCAGATCGAGAAAATCAAAATAGTCTTTCAGGTAAAGTGCACTTTCGGTAATCTGGCTGAACCGGAAAAAAATACCCTGTAACTGGCTTCTGAGACGGTTAAAAGACCCGGAGAGAAAGGTCAGGTCACCCACGGTAAGGACTCCTGCCACCACCCGCATGACAATAAGTACAAAGGCCCCGTAATACGACAGTACTCCGAGTATGTTAAACGCCGCACCCCACAGGCTTTTTCGCACTGCCAGTTTCCTGGTCACCTTATAATACGCATCGGAAAGCGTTTTAAAGCGTTCTGCAATATACCCGGCAAGGCCGAACAGCTTCACTTCCTTTGCCGTAACATCACTGGCACCTACATAGCGCAGGTCGTCCAGTTCCCTGCGCTCGGTAGTCCAGCCCCGGGCCAGGGAATAACTCTTCTGACTGAATTTTATCTCATTGAGAAATGCGGGGATAACGGAAAAAACAAGCAGTACAATAAGCCAGGGCTCAAAAACGACCAGGGCGCTCACGAGCGAGACAACAGTTATACTATCCTGTAATTGCGACATGATCCCGGACATCAGCGAGACCCTCCCCACGGTTTGACGGCGTGCCCGGTCGAGCTTATCGTAAAAATCGGGGTCTTCCAGCTGGCTGAGCTCTATTTCCGCCGTCTTGTTTATGATCTCGACAGAAGACTTGTTGGAGTACATATCCCCTATAAGGGTATCCGTAAGATTGGTAACCCTGCTGATAAGGTCGGAAAGCACAGCCAGGCCGAGCTCCAGGGCAATAAGCCCCCAGAGCAGTGAAAAATCCTTTTCCGGGGCATCGATCTGGAGCACCACTTCATCCAGGATCAGTTTTCCCACCCACAAAAGGGCTACCGGCGTTGCGGCATTGAGAATGCGCGAAATGATATTGACATAAAAAAGCGAGGGAGACACTTGCCTGATCTTTCCGAAAAATCTCGGAAGATACTGAAGTGCTCCCATACGTTCTTTCCATCCCGGTTCCTGATGGTCCGGACCTGTAATTGACCTTCTGGGCATAATTTCGTCATGTTTAGCCCCACAAAATTATGGTTTTTAAACATATCTGCCTCCCAGGCAGGTCTGCCATGCGGTAAACTCTAATTACCTTTCTTCCAGGGTTTCCTGTTTTTGAACCTTGGACCGGTGAGGTCCTTGTGCTTTCTCGTGGTCACTGCCTGGCTGTTACCGGTAGTATCCTTCTTCCATATCCTGGCATTTTTGGCCCGGGGGCCGGTAACCACCTCTTCATCTGTTTTGTGGTGCACCACTACAGCCTCCCGCTCTTTTTCCCAGATTTTCTGATTTTTTACTTTAGGCCCGGTCGACGCGCTCTGCTGGCCATACATACCGGTAGCGCATAAGAAGCCCAGGGCCAATACGGTCATTTTTCTCATAAATGTCTGTTTTTTGTGTGTCCTGCAAAAATACGAACCGAAAAATGATTTTCTCTTAAAAAAAAGCAAAAACCGAACGGCAATATCCGGTTTTAATAACGGGATCATTCAGGTACAAAAGAGTTTCAACAGCATCACTGAAGAGCCGGAGATTTAACTGCGTTGAGCCCTTCGGGTTCTCCTGCGTCGGAATGACACTACGAACTACCAAACTAACGGTTACCGGCACTTTTACTCAGTTGGCGAAAAGCGTTCTTATATTTGCATAGGAGTTTCCGAGAACCAGGGGAATTTCCGATACTTTCTTCCACTCCACCTTTTCAATCCCTTCCTCACACTGCGGACGGAACTTTCCCGTAAAGGTACTGCTCATACTGAACCAATAGGTTTCCTTAAGCCTGTATTCCCCATTCCGCCTGAAGATGTGATAGGTCTTGTTCAGCAAAGGGCCCAGTTTCAGTTTCCTGATCCCCGTTTCCTCCTCTACTTCACGTATGGCAGCCTCTTCCACAGATTCCTTCTTTTCCAGTTTACCCTTGGGCAGATCCCATTTGCCATTGCGAAAGATAAACAGTACTTCTCCGGCCGGATTGCTCACCAGTCCTCCCGCAGCTACCACTACCGGGATCTTCCGGCAGAATTTCTCAAAAAGCTGTCCGGCATCCGGATGATACAGGTGAGCGGCAGGGATCTCACCCTTGTTCAACTGCCTGATCACCTCTTCCAGGTCGACACTCTCCAGTAAAAAGAGTTTATGTTTTAACTCTTTCGTAATTATATTTGTCAAAACAATTGGATGGTCATTTACAAAAACTTCATACATTTGTCATCATGGTTTTAGACAAAAATACCGCTAAAAAAACAGCAGAACTTTTATTGCAAATTAATGCAATAAAATTGAATCCTAAAAATCCTTTTACCTGGGCTTCGGGCTGGAAATCACCCATTTATTGCGACAACAGAATAGCACTGTCCTATCCGCCCATCCGAAACTTCATCAGGGAGCAGATGGCCCGGCAGATCGAGCAGCATTACGGCAGGCCTGACGTGATTGCCGGCGTGGCCACAGGAGCCATAGGAATAGGTGTCCTGGTTGCCGAATACCTGGGGCTTCCTTTTGTATATGTAAGACCGGAACCCAAAAAACACGGCAGGCAGAACCAGATAGAAGGTTTTATGGAGTACGGGCAGAATGTCGTCGTCGTAGAAGACCTTATAAGCACGGGGAAAAGCAGTTTGAAGGCGGTAGAGGCACTGAAAGCCAACGGCGCCAGGATCAAGGGCATGACGGCTATTTTTTCCTATGGTTTTGACGTAGCGGACAAGAATTTCCGGGAAGAGCAGGTAACGCTTCACACCCTGAGCAGTTACGACTACCTGCTGGAACAGGCCCTGGATACCAACTATATCGGGAAAGACGAACTCGACACCTTAAAGCAATGGAGAAATGATCCCGCCGGATGGCCTCCCGAAAGTGCATAAACACGAACCGGAAGGAAGATCACAGAAAACATTAATCATCATTACAAATGCAGATCACAAGCCCGACAACAACTGTTGACAAATCACAGGAAGAACTGTTTCACCTTTTGAGTGATGTCAGGAACTTCGAGACACTCATGCCCGAAAATACCAGTATGTTTGAGATAAAATCGGATGACACCTTTACCTTTGCGTTAAAAGGGATGCCGCAGATTACCCTTACCATGAAGGAAAAACGGGAATTCGACCGTATTGTCATGGGGGCGGCAGACAGCAAGCTCTCCTTCAGCCTTACGGCACATATCGGCCAGGCAGGAGCACAGCAAAGTGAGGTCCAGCTGGTTTTCGAAGGAGAATTCAACGCCATGATGGGCATGATGATCAAAGGCCCCATCACCAGTTTTATAGGCACCCTGAGCAACAATATGCAAAAACTCTGACGGAGAAAAAGGCCGGGAGTTCAGAACCCGACAATCAAAAACGGTCTGAATTTTATTTCCGATCCGGCACTTTACGGCCTTAATACATCAGTTTTACTTCTTTAAGGTCACATTCCCTCATCATCCGGTCTTCCAGTTCTATGAGCAGTTTTCCCGTTTCGGAAATCCCCTTTATAAATCCCATAAAGACGCTGCCGCTTGCATTGTCGGAAAATGTGGAAGGCTTGTCTTTCCTGAAAAGGTTTTGCTCGTACTCCTTCTTGAGCAATTCGAACTCCCGCCCGACAATCATCCCCTCATAGTGTTTCAGTTCCGATATGATCCTGTTGAGCAGTTCATCGAGATTATAATGCACCCCGGTTATCGACTTCAGGGAACCTGCAGAAGACAATCCTCCGAAGCCGGTCTGGTTTACATTAAGCCCGATCCCCACTATGGCTGCATTCAGCCTGTCACCCTTGATCACACTCTCGATCAATACCCCGCATATCTTATGGTGTGCTGACAAAATGTCGTTCGGCCACTTAATCTTCAGCTGCGGAATGCCGAACCTCTTCAGGGTCTGCAATACGGCCAGGGAAACCGCCATACTCAAAAAGAATATCTCTTCCTTACGGACACAATCTATCTTTTTATAGACACTACATGTCAGGTTTTTACCGGGCTCCGAAGTCCATAGGGTACCCATCTGCCCCCGCCCCCTTGTCTGCTCCCGGGCAACCACTACGGTATAATCTTCCGGATCGCCGGAGGTACTTAACTCCCTTAAATAGGAATTCGTAGAATCAATGGCATTAAGTTTGATAATATGCATACAGAATATAAATGTTCTGTTAAATAGAATAGTTAAAGAAACAAAAAAGTAATAACTTTGCGTAAAATGTACATGACAGGCCCTGATCGCAAACAAATGTACTGTAAAATCAAGGGCAAATCCGGAGCTGCTTCGGGTAAAAGGGAGCAGACCAGGACGCAAATTTAAACACATGAAAATTAATGGCAAAAAAGAATAATAGTGCAGACCAACTTATTGCAATAATTCTAAAGGGAATAGAAGATGTCAAGGGAAAAGATATAGATATCCTGGATTTGCGTGATATCGAAAACACGGTCTGTGACTATTTTATTATCTGCAACGGTACTTCCAACACTCATGTTAACGCTATCGTAAACTCCATTCAGAAAATTGTCAGCAAGGAACTCAAAGACAAACCATGGCATGTAGAGGGTACTGACAATGCCGAATGGGTGTTGATGGATTACATCAATATCGTTGTGCACGTGTTCCAGAAACACATAAGAGAGTATTATGACATTGAAGGACTTTGGGGTGATGCCAAAGTAACTTCCATACCAACCGATTATTAAAATACAGACAAAGCATATTTGAATGACAAAAGAGAACCCGAATAATAATAATAAAAGGCCGAAATTCAGTTCGTACTGGGTTTATGCCATTATATTGTTTATCATCATAGGTGTCAACTTTTTCTCCGGAAGCGGAAGTTTCGGGGGTAATATAAAATCCACCTCACCGTCCCAGTTACAGGAGTTTATAAAAAATGGTGACGTAGACAAGATCCTGGTCTACTCCAATACGAGGCACGCCAGGGTATTCCTTACGGAAGAGGCTTTGAAAAAGGAAGAACACAAGGATGTCACCGACAACTCGATCCTGCCGTCTTCTTCATCGCCCCCTCAATACGATGTGAAATTCGGAGATCTCAAAAACTTCGAGGACGACATCAAGAAAAACATAGAAGACAACAACCTGGCCGAGCAGACCAAAGTACTCTTTGAGCAGGAAGGAAGCCCGTGGAGCGATATTCTTATCTCCCTGCTTCCCTTTATCCTGATCATCGGTATATGGATCTTCCTGATGCGCAGAATGGCCGGTGGGGGCGCCGGGGGTGCAGGAGGCCAGATCTTTAATATAGGAAAATCAAAAGCGAGACTGTTCGACGAAAAGGCGGAGACCAAGGTAACCTTCAAAGACGTTGCCGGCCTGGAAGGGGCCAAGGAGGAAGTTCAGGAGATCGTGGAATTCCTGAAAAACCCGGACAAATACACCTCTCTCGGGGGAAAGATACCCAAAGGGGCCCTGCTTGTGGGCTCTCCGGGTACGGGAAAAACCCTCCTGGCCAAAGCAGTGGCCGGGGAAGCCAGGGTTCCCTTTTTCTCTCTCTCGGGTTCTGACTTCGTAGAGATGTTTGTAGGAGTGGGTGCCTCGAGGGTACGGGACCTTTTCAAACAGGCCAAAGACAAATCACCGGCCATTATCTTTATCGATGAAATAGACGCTATCGGAAGGGCTCGCGGGAAAAACAATTTTACAGGCTCCAACGACGAAAGGGAAAATACCCTGAACCAGTTGCTGACGGAGATGGACGGTTTCGGCACCAATACCAATGTTATCGTACTGGCGGCCACCAACCGGGCCGATGTGCTCGATAAGGCTCTGATGCGGGCAGGGCGTTTCGACCGACAGATCTTTGTAGACCTCCCGGACCTGCGCGAACGGAAAGAAATTTTCCAGGTACATCTCAGGCCTATCAAAACTTCCGAAGCACTGGATCTCGATTTCCTGGCCAGGCAAACTCCCGGGTTTTCCGGGGCAGATATAGCCAATGTGTGTAATGAAGCTGCCCTCATAGCTGCCCGGAAAGGCAAAAAGGCTGTAGATAAACAGGATTTTCTCGATGCCGTAGACCGCATTATCGGAGGACTGGAAAAGAAGAACAAGATCATTACCCCGGATGAGAAGAAAACAATCGCCTATCACGAAGCTGGGCACGCCACGGTAAGCTGGATGCTGGAACACGCAGCTCCCCTGGTCAAGGTCACTATAGTTCCGAGGGGGCAGTCTCTCGGGGCGGCATGGTACCTTCCCGAAGAACGCCTGATCGTTCATACCGAACAGATGCTGGACGAGATGTGCGCCGCCCTGGGTGGAAGAGCCGCTGAAAAAGTCATGTTCGGAAAGATCTCTACCGGTGCACTCAGCGACCTTGAGAAAGTGACCAAACAGGCCAGGGCCATGGTTACCATATACGGACTGAATGAAAAAATAGGAAATCTCACCTATTACGATTCCAGCGGACAAAACGAATACGGGTTTACCAAACCGTACAGTGAAGAAACCGCCATCGTGATAGACAAGGAGATATCCAATATTGTCGAAGCCCAGTATGCCCGTGCCATAGACCTCCTTTCAAAAAACAAGGACAAGCTTATAGAACTCGCCGAACACCTTTTGGAAAAAGAAGTTATTTTCAAGGACGACCTCGAACGGATTTTCGGCAAAAGGCCTTTTGAAAAAGAAACCGAAGAAGAGGTGGCGGGACAATAATCCGCCACCTCTTTCCCCTTTTCGCCTCCTTATCTGTCCAAACCACCGAAAATAAACGGTTAAGCGGCTTTCTCCGCAATAATATTTTTTTAACTTTACAGTGCAGGTCGCCGGGTTACCGGGTTTTCAGGTACCGACCGGACAATAAATGAATAGCATAATAATAATATCTACTTTTTTCCGTTGAATACTGAATGAAGCTGTTTAAAAAGATTTTGGACTATATAAACAAACCCCGGCCCGGGGAAGATCCCATTGAGGAAAGGGGAAAGTTTATGCCTGATGTCGAGCTTCCTGTCGATGAAAAGTTTACCATAAACTTCAAAAAGAACGGAGGGAAGTTCATCTACTGCGATTCCATAGATGAGATCTACGATAGTTTTAACAGTATTTTACTGGAAAACAACTGGAAAGGAGAACATATTTTTTGTGTCAATTCCAAACTCAGACAGCGGTTCGAAACACTGGGAGGCCGGTTTTCCGCAAAGCTGCAGGACAGTGTGGCCTTTATAAGCACCTGTGAAAACCTCGTAGCCGATAACGGGGCTATCCTGGTCAGTTCCAATCAGATCGGCGAACTCAAACTCCACGACCTTCCGGACAACCTCATTATCTTTGCCACTACAAGCCAGCTTGTCAATACCATAGGTGAAGGGCTCCGGGGCATAAAAAACAAAAACAAGGACCACATTCCTACCAATATCACTACCATAAAACATTTCAACACCCAGGGAGAAAAGAACTTTCTGACTTACGGAAGTAATTCAAAAAACCTATATTTGCTACTTCTCGAAGATTTGTAGAATGAAAGACCTTTTCGCCCGTTCCATTACAGGCATCCTCTATGTTTTCCTGCTGTTATCTGCTGTCTTTTTAAGCAGTCACGCCTTCAATTTCCTCTTTTTATCATTCGGGCTGGTCTGTCTTTATGAATTCAAAAAGCTCATCAAGCTCAGGCATTATTATATCTTTATCGCTTTTCTGTTTCTCTGGTGGCTATTCGTTCACCTGGTTCAGCAGCAACTGGCGGTCTACGTCCTGCTTGCAGCCGCCATAATAACAAACCTGCTGCTTACCGCAGCCCTGTTTTCCGGCAACCAGCTGAAAAAGCTCTCCCAGCTTCACAAATTCTTCCTCGCCCTACTGTATATCGGGGCGGGATGTGTTTTTCTGACGATGATCCCTTATCAAAACAAGGATAATTTTTTTGCCAAGTTTGTTATAATAGGTATTTTTATACTGGTTTGGACCAATGACACCTTTGCCTACCTGGTAGGAAGGACCATAGGCCGTACCAAACTGTTTCCGAGTATTTCGCCGAACAAAACCGTCGAAGGTTTTCTCGGGGGGCTCGTTTTCTCGGTACTGGGAGCCTATATCATTGCAAATTACAACAGTAACATGAACACCTTTCAATGGATCATAACAGCACTGATTGTCGTTATTACGGGCAGTATCGGAGACCTGGTAGAATCCAAATTCAAGAGAATTGCCGGCGTTAAGGACAGCGGAGCCATACTTCCTGGCCACGGGGGGTTGCTGGACAGGCTGGACAGCCTTATCTTTATGGCGCCTTTTGTATATCTGACCATTCAAATCTTTAATCATGTTTCATAAAGAAGGACACCGGATCATCCTCGCTGCTTTTTTTCTTACGGTACTTGTAGTATTGGGAGCAGAGCACCTCATTCCCGTCAAATGGCTTGGGATCTTATTGCAGACAGCTGCAATTATCACATTTGTACTCATCCTCCAGTTTTTCAGGAACCCGAAGCGGAAAACCCTTCTCAATGAACAGCATATCATAGCCCCGGTAGACGGAAAGGTCGTAGTTATAGAAGAGGTGATGGAAAAGGAATATTTTAACGAAAAGCGGCTTCAGGTATCCATTTTCATGTCTCCCGTGAATGTACATGTTACCCGTTATGCCCTGGGCGGCGAAGTAGTATACAGCAAATATCACCCCGGGAAATATCTCGTGGCATGGCACCCCAAATCATCCGAAGATAACGAACGTACTTCCGTGGTCGTTAAAAATCCCGTGTGGGGAGAGGTCATGTACAAACAGATTGCCGGCGCACTGGCCAGACGTATTGTAAACTATGCAAAACCCGGTGACATTGCCGTACAGGGATCGGATGCCGGCTTTATCAAATTCGGATCCAGGGTGGATCTTCTGTTACCCCCGGATGCCAGCATAAAAGTCCGGCTCAACCAGCATGTCAAAGGAGGAATAGACATCATAGCCGAGAAATAAACACCCCACTCTATATTTTTCTACAATGATGAACACCAAGGAAATGAATGACGACACTCTGGACAAGGCTTTTGAAGATGCCGTTGAGCGCGTCAATAATTACACCGCCCCCTTACCTGCAGATTTTTTGTTGCGCCTTTATGCCTATTATAAAATAGCCAACAAAAATTACGACAACCCCGGAAGCAGGAAGCCCCTTATCAATGCCTTTAAGGCCAATGCCCTTTTCCAGGCCAGGAATGTTTCGGAAAGGGAAGCAAAGGAAAAATATATCGACCTGGTCATGGCCCATTTCAAAAACCTGTAGAGGCGCAAAATCCTGCGTCTCCACATTCCATACATTCATACATCTCTATACCTCCTATCTCAGCAACCACCTCCCCACCATCCCCGCTAATTTGTATCCCATGCATCCCCACCCCGATATTATTCTATATTCCACACTTCCCGATATGCCAATATACCACCTCTACCATATTATTGAAAGGCTACATATAAAATGTAATCCGGCATGAGGTGAGATTCATATACCATTTTATAATCACATCACCCACACATCCCGATACCCACAAAAAAAGGCCTCCGGAAAATTCCGGAGGCCTTTAATTATTTGTTTTCGTAAAGACGCAAGATTTTGCGTCTTTACAACATCGATCATCGATCGATTATTTCAATTTGAAAGTTACTCGTCTTACGATCTGACGGGCGTTTGCAGAGCTCTTATCAACACTGCTGTCTATTCCCATACCTTCGTAAGAAAGTCTTGACTCATCCACACCTGAAGCTACGAGGATATCGTAAACTGCTTTCGCCCTTCTTTCAGAGAGTGAAGTATTGTACTGTCCGTCTCCACCGATCTCATCAGCATACCCGAGAAGTTCTGCCTGAGCTGAAGGGTTCTCGTTCATGTATCTTACCAGATAGTTGATCGCATCGAAAGAATACACTGCAGGTTTGCTGCTTCCGAAACCGAAGTAAACATTAACATATCCGTCGCTCAACAGCTTCTTAACAGGATCTCCTCCTTTATCAAGGCCATCCAGGCTTTCTTTGGAAGCATATCTCATGTCAAGCGCTCCTTCGAGATCGTCCGGTACACCGTTTTCGTTCAGGTCGTTGGCTTTACCATATCGGTCAACAGAAACTCCTGTAGGCGTATTCGGCTCCTGATCCAGGTAATCCGGCACACCGTCACGATCGGTATCCTGAAGCATTCCTTCGATATCATCTACACGCATGGTCAGGTTATCGATGGCTTCGTTCTCCCTGAGATACCAGTCAGCATGCTGCTTGGCTTTTCCGAGGTAGAAAGTAAGACCCAGTGACCCGGTCATCATCATCCCGTTAAAACCACGTGTTGATGTTTTGTTTGTCCCGTCAAAGGTGTAATCCTGAAGCGCGTGTCCTATACCACTAACATCAGCGGTAAGGGCTACGTGATCTCCCAGCCTGATCTGCCCGGTAAGACCTGCGATTACGTTGGCCATGGCATCGTTATCATCAGATATGGGTCCCTGGTCAGGGCTCAGTGAAGAATATCCCACACCGGCATGCCCCAAGAGGTTAAAAGTCTTGGTCCATGTTTCCCAGTTCATGATCCTTCCCAGGTTGGCCACCCCCTGCAAGCTGACCCTGTAATACTTGCTTTCGAAGTCCATGGAATTCTCATCGCTTTCGAACTTGTCGTACCCGAAATCCAGTTTCAAACCGAATTTTTCGTTAAACATGTAACGGGCTCCGAGGTCGAGGTGAAGAAAGTCAGGCGTGTTGGTAAAGTATCCACCCGCAATCGGACGAAGGGGCTTGTTGACACCTCCGTTCACCTCAATAGACCACTTGTTAAAGTCGGCCTGCGGGGCTTCAGCAGGAGCTTCAGCAGTATTCATCTCCTGCGCAGTAATGCCAGTAGCAAATAACCCTACAAACAGTGATGTGTACATTAACTTTTTCATAATCATAATCAAGTGTTTAGTAATAAATTTCTTAAATGATTGTTTCCTAAAATATACAAATGCTAATGCGAATGTAATACAGTTTTCTCTAAATTTAATAACTTTTTTAATCTTTTTTTGGCATATTGCCCCCTAAATATAGGGGTTTTTCCTAAGAAAAACAAAATAAAAAACTAATAATCAGCATATTAATCACCACGCCACGACTATACCGGCCTTATGCGGAAAACTCATATACCGCGAATAAAAAAGAAAGAAAAATCTTATTTTATTGTAAATTAGCGAGGCTCTCCTTTATGGTGGCTATTTTGGCCAGGGCATCCGCCTCCTTCTGTTTTTCCATGGCCACCACCTTTTCGGGCGCATTATTGACAAACCGTTCATTGGCCAGTTTACCCCTGACCGATTTGAGGAAACCTTCTACATAAACCAGCTCTTCCTCGAGTTTTTCCATCTCCGCTTCCACATCTACAGCGCTGTTTACCGGAATAAAATATTCACTGGCCCCGACCCTGAACGATACACTTCCCGTACTCTTTTCAGGTGCCTTCCCTATTGCGGAAACATTCCCGAGCTTGCGGACCACTTCTGCCAGTTTACCGTCAAAATCATGTTGTGTACCCACGGTATACAGTTCCAGGGACTCCTTAAACGGTATGTTTTTTTCCTTTCGCACCGTCCGTATTCCGGAGATTACTTCAGTAGTTAAAGAAAATCCGTCCAGCAGTTCCGTATCGACGTCCTGCCCTTCCGGCCATCGGGCAACGACCAGGGCCTCCTCCGCACTGCGCTTTTCCATATGCTGCCATATTTCTTCGGTCAGGAATGGCATAAAGGGATGTAATATCCTGAGGTTATCCTCAAAGATCCGGATAACTTTATCATAAGTCTCCTTACCGACCGGCCGGCCGTATACCGGCTTTACCATTTCGAGGAACCAGGAACAGAAATCATCCCACACCAGTTTATAAGTGGCCATCAGGGCATCCGATATCCTGTATTTGCCGTAGTGATCCTCTATTTCGGCAAGGGTCTGACTGAATTTCGACCTGTACCATTTTACAGCGATTTCGGACACTTCGGTCTGCGCTTCGGTCTCCGACACCTCCCATCCCTTTACCAGCCTGAAGGCATTCCATATCTTGTTGGCAAAACCTTTCCCCTGCTGGCACAGCGCTTCATCAAAAAGAAGGTCGTTCCCGGCAGCCGCACTCAATAGCAGCCCCACCCGGACCCCATCGGCCCCGTAATCGGAAATAAGTTTCAGGGCATCCGGCGAGTTTCCAAGCGACTTCGACATCTTGCGTCGCTGGCTGTCCCGTACAAGCCCGGTGAGATATACATTGGTAAAGGGTTTTTCACCGCGGTATTCATAGCCCGACATGATCATCCGCGCCACCCAGAAAAACAGGATATCCGGACCAGTCACCAGGTCGTTGGTCGGGTAGTAATATTTTATCTCTTCATTATCAGGCTCCAATATCCCTCCAAACACACTGATAGGCCAGAGCCAGGAAGAAAACCAGGTGTCGAGCACATCGGGGTCCTGCCTGAGCTCCGAAGCGGCAAGCGCTTTATTTCCCGTTTTTTCCCTGGCGAGAGACAATGCTTCTTCTGCCGATTCGGCTACGACAAAATCCTCTTTTCCCTCCCCGTAATAATAGGCCGGAACCTGTTGCCCCCACCACAACTGCCTCGAAATATTCCAGTCGCGGATATGCTCCATCCAGTGCCGGTACGTATTTTCGAATTTTTTCGGGAACAGCCGGATCTCCTCATCTTCCAGTACCGCTTTAAGGGCCGGTTTGGCCAGTGCTTCCATTTTGAGAAACCACTGGTCGGAAAGGCGGGGTTCTATAACCGCTTTGGTCCTTTCGGAAGTTCCCACTTTATTCAGGTGTTTTTCGGTTTTCAGAAGATACCCTTTCTCCTCCAGTTCCCCGGCGATCTCTTTGCGGACCACAAAACGGTCTTTTCCTTCATAGTGTAAGCCGTGGGCATTCAAAGTCCCGTCTTCATTAAGAATATCGACAACTTCCAGACCGTGGGTATCCCCGAGATTCTTATCGTTCACATCATGCGCAGGAGTCACCTTCAGGCATCCCGTCCCGAATTCCATGTCCACATATTCGTCAAATATTATGGGCACCACCCGGTTACAGACGGGCACCACGGCCTTTTTGCCTTTCAGATGACGATACCGTTCGTCATTCGGGTTAATACAGATCGCCGTATCCCCAAGAATGGTCTCCGGACGGGTGGTCGCGATCACTATTTTTTCATCCTCTCCCTCTATCGGATAGGAGATATAATACAAAAGCCCCTGTCGTTCCTCGTGTATAACCTCTTCATCAGACAATGTGGTCCTGGCCTCCGGGTCCCAGTTCACCATTCTGTACCCCCTGTAAATCAACCCTTTATTATACAGATCGACAAAAACCCTGATCACAGAGGCCGACATATCGTCATCCATCGTAAACTTCGTCCTGCCCCAGTCGCAAGAGGCGCCCAGTTTTTTGAGCTGTTCCAGGATAATCCCCCCGTGTTCCCTGGTCCAGTCCCATGCGTGTTCCAGAAAGTCCTCACGGGAAAGATCATTCTTTCCTATTCCTTTCTCTTTCAGCCTGGCCACTACTTTGGCCTCTGTAGCAATAGAAGCGTGATCCGTACCCGGTATCCAGCACGCATTATATCCCTTCAAACGGGCCCGGCGTATCAGAACATCCTGTATGGTATTATTCAGCATATGCCCCATATGCAGCACCCCGGTGACATTGGGCGGGGGTATAACGATCGTATAGGGCTTCCGATGGTCCGGTTCGGAATGAAAATAACCGTTTTCCAGCCAGTAGGCATACCACTTCTCCTCTATCCTGGAAGCTTCATATTTTGATGGAATATTCATTGTATGGAACGATTTTTGTCTTTAATGGAGCAAAAGTAGTCATATCTGAAAGATTATAAAAGCGACATAAACAAAGAAAATAAGGCGTACGGCACATCGTATGTTTGCGAATCTCGAAACGGGAAAATAGTCGGGAGTCAGAAGCCAGAAGTCGGGAGTAAATGCACTTCGGACAGCAAACGTACCGAAAATAAGACATATAACACATCCCGGGGAGAACCATTTAAATCTCACTTAGCGAGTAAATAGACCATAATTTTGGAAAAGTGGAAAAAGTGGTTAACTTTAGCCCCATTTTAAACTTGATTAGTTAAGATAATCAGACAGTCTGCCATGCAGGCTGCCACAAATTCAGAACTCATGAAAAAATTAGCAATTTTTCTGTTTATCAGTGCGTTAACCCTATCCGTACACGCTCAGGAAAAAGTAGCGAAAATCGATTTTAAGGAGGACACCATAGATTACGGTGAAATCGAACAGGGCAGTAACGGGGTCCGGGTCTTTGAATTTACCAATACGGGAAATGCTCCCCTGGTTATATCCAATGTCACCAGTTCCTGTGGCTGTACTGTTCCCAAATGGACATCAGACCCGGTACAACCCGGAGCCAAAGGAAGTATAGAGGTCAAATACGATACCAATAGGGTCG
Organism: Sinomicrobium soli; assembly: GCF_003285545.1. Classification (GTDB taxonomy): domain Bacteria; phylum Bacteroidota; class Bacteroidia; order Flavobacteriales; family Flavobacteriaceae; genus Sinomicrobium. The sequence continues at coordinate 23,960 of NZ_QLNV01000010.1, forward strand.
GCCCTATCCGCAAGACCGTAAACGTGACTTCAAATGCAGAAACTTCTACCATCGCCCTTAAGATCAAGGGGAAGGTAATCGAAAAGGGCGCATAATAGCAAACAATCTGCTATAGCACTAAAAAAAGCCGGCTTGAAAATTCAAGCCGGCTTTTTTGGTTTCTGACAGAAAAAATACGCCGTAAAGCACGATCTCAGCGTTCAACCGGTTTTCACTCCTCCACAAGTTCAAACGTGTGTACCAAAGGACAATCGGAATTGGCACCTACAAAGAGTTCGAAAACCCCGGGTTCATGAACAAACTCCAGGTCTTCGTTATAAAATTTCAAGTCGTCTGCAGTAAGTCTGAATGTGAGTTCCCTGGTCTGTCCCTTCTTCACCGCTACCTTTTCAAAACGCTTGAGTGACCGTACGGGGGGCGTTACGGAAGCTACCTTGTCGCGAAGGTACAACTGTACGACCTCTTCCCCGTCCCGTTCTCCCATATTGGTCACTTTTACAGTGACTTCCAGGGTATCTGAGGGGGTAATCGTTTTCTTGTCCGCCGTCGCATTGTAGGAGTACGAGGTATAGCTCAGTCCGTAACCGAAAGGATAAAGCGGGGTATTGGGCGTATACAGGTAGCGTGAAACGTATTTCTGGTCCGGATCGTCGGGAGGTATGGGCCTTCCCGTATTCTTATGGTTATAGAACAGGGGCAACTGCCCTACCGTTCTCGGAAAACTTACCGTGAGCTTACCGGAGGGATTATAGTCCCCATACAATACATCCGCCACGGCATGACCTCCCATGGTCCCGGGCCACCAGGCCTCCACAATGGCATCTGCCGTGTCGTTTTCCCATTCGAGCGAAAGCGGCCTTCCGTTCATCAGTACCAGCACTACGGGTTTTCCCGTGGCCTTTACGGCAGCTATAAGGGCTTTCTGCTTTCCGGGCAGATTAATATCGGTCCGGCTTGCAGCCTCCCCGGTCATTCCTTCCAGTTCGCCCAGGACCATAACCACTACATCCGCCTTACGGGCCGCAGCAACCGCCTCGTCAAAACCGGAAGTATCGTCTCCCAGCACCTTGCACCCTTCGGCGAACAGCAGATCTTCCTTACCGAAACGCGCTTCAAACGCTTCATAGACACTCACTGCCGTACCGTTACGATCGCCGGCAGCGGCCCAGTTTCCTATGATATTCTTTTCATCTTTTACCAATGGTCCTATCAGGGCAACCTTTTTATCTTCGGAGAGCGGCAAAACAGCATTGTCATTCTTGAGCAGTACCATGGATTTCCGGGCGGCATCTCTTGCCACTTCAAGGTGCTCGTCATTCAGTACCAGTTCTTTCTCCCTGTCGGCATCGAGGTAGTGATACGGATCGTCAAAAAGTCCGAGCCTGAATTTCATCTCCAGTATACGCCGTACCGCATCGTCCAGGTCCGATTCCTCAACTTTTCCCTCTTCTATCGACGCCTTGAGGTATTTCATGTAAATACCTCCCTGCATGTCCATGTCCACTCCTGCATTCATGGCTATTTCACCTGCATGCTTCTCATCCCTGGCATATCCGTGAGGCACCATTTCGTTGATAGAGGTATAATCGGTGACCACAAAACCATCGAAATCCCATTCTCCCTTGAGAATATCGCGAAGGAGAAAGCTGTTTCCCGTAGCTGGCACCCCGTTCAGGTCGTTAAAGGAATTCATAAAAGTAGCCACCCCTGCATCCAGGGCCGCCTTGAAAGGGGGCAAATAGGTGGTACGGAGTTCGTTTTCAGACATATCTACGGTATTGTAGTCCCTTCCGGCCATGGCCGCCCCGTATGCGGCATAGTGTTTGGCACAGGCCAGAATGGTATTGCTGGCCGAAAGGTCGTCGCCCTGGAACCCCTTTACCCGGGCTACGGCGATAAGTGACCCCAGGTAGGTATCCTCTCCCGCCCCTTCGGCTATACGCCCCCAACGGGCATCACGCGCCACATCGACCATGGGAGCGAAGGTCCAGTTGATCCCTTCTGCAGATGCTTCCACAGCTGCTATCCGCGCTGTTTTTTCCATAAGATCCAGGTCCCAGCTGGCCGATTCTCCAAGGGGAATAGGGAAAATGGTACGGTGCCCGTGAATGACGTCATAACCGAACATCAAGGGTATTCCCAACCGGGTCTCCTCCACGGCTATCCGTTGCAGTTCCCTGTTGTACTCCGTAGTAAAAGCATTGAATACGGCCCCTACATTCCCGTTTTTCAGATAGGTTTTATAATTAGGGTCCATGGAAGGTCCGGTAACGTCCCAGCCACTGGTAAACAATACGGTCTGCCCGATCTTTTCTTCGAGGGTCATAAGCCCCAGAACGGAATCAGCCTTCCGGGTATATACACTGTCCTTTTCACGATCCGGTTGCACCGGACCATCCGAACAGGAGCTCAGGGCCGACACCAGCAGTAAAAATATCGAAATTCTTTTCATAGCTATTTTATATTTCTGATTTCCATAGTTTTGGAGAACAACCAGGGCAGCAGTTCCGGCTCGGCAAATGCCGGGTCCCAACTGTTGTGATTGGCATTTTCATACAAGGTAAACCGGGGAGTGCCACCTTCCTTCAGCAACCTTTCCACCATCCTTACCGAAAATACCGGGTCTACGACATTATCCCTGGCCCCGTGAAATATCCAGAGCGGCACCTGTGTGGCGTATTCCTTTACCGACGCGGGTTTACCTCCCCCACAGACAGGAACCGCTGCCGCAAACATCCCGGGTTTCCGGTACAGGAGCTCAAAGGTCCCCATTCCCCCCATCGACAGTCCCATAACATATACCTGGTCCTGCTTTACATAGGGCGCTTCCGTTATACTATCCATCATCCGCATCACCAGCCCGAGTGCCCTGGTGGGTTTTCGCCCGTAACGGAACCTGATCTTCAACGGGGTCTTGTCCCTGTTTATCCGGGCATTGGCCCAGTAATCGTCTTTCGGGCACTGCGGAAAAATGACGATGGCCGGAAAACGTTTCCGCACGGAATCCTGTACAAACAGTTTACTGCCGTGGGTCAGCTGGGTGTTATTATCGTTTCCCCTTTCCCCCGCTCCGTGCATAAAAAGCACCACCGGATATTCCCTGCTTTCCGAAAAGTCTTCCGGGTACAGTACGCGATATAAAAGGGTGTCGCTCCCGGAAACAAATTCCCTTTGCTGATACAGGCTGTGATCCTGCGCAGAGGAAAGTGCCGTGTATAACACCAGGCATAAAAGAGATAAAACCGTTCGTATATTCATCATTGTATCTTTGTTTTTAAACCCGCCGGCAACTGCGGATATCTTTTTCTTCCCGTATCCCGTACGGTACGGCACCTATAATTTCTGGTCGTTTCCCGACTTGACATACGGGGGCTGAAAATGGGCCGGGGGCACTTCATAGGTTTCCCGCAAACGCTCCAGCTCATTCCTGAGTTCGCCGACAATCTCTTTATACTCCTCGTCATCATACCTGTTATCCGTTTCACCAGGGTCCTTTTCCAGGTCGTAAAACTCCCATTCGTCGCCGGTATAGAAATGAATGAGCTTATACCGGTCGGTCCGCACCCCGTCATGACGTGCCACACCGTGCAGGCCGTGATCGTAATAGTGATAGTATATGCTGTTCCGCCATTCGGCGGGGCTGTTCCCTTCCAGTAAGGACAGATAGGACCGCCCCTGTATCTCCTCCGGTTTAGCCACTCCTGCGACATCCAGGAACGTAGGTGCAAAATCGATGTTCTGTACCATTTCGTCTATCTCGCTTCCCGGCGCTATATGCCCCGGCCATCTCATGACAAGTGGCGGCCGGAGGGATTCTTCATACATAAACCGTTTTTCTGCCCAGCCGTGCTCCCCGGTAAAAAAGCCCTGGTCTGACGTATATACCAACAGGGTGTTGTCCCTGATCTCCGGGTGTTCATCCAGCCAGGCCAGCAATCTCCCCACATTCTCGTCCACTCCGTCTATCATCCGGAGATAATCCTTGATAAACTTCTGGTATTCGAAACGTCGCAGGGCATCTCCTTCCAGCAATCCCTTTTCTTTCATTTCCAGGTATTCCCTGGTCTCCGGATCTTTGTAGCCATGCCATTTCCGCAGTTGCTCCTCCGTCATCCTCGAATAGTAAATATTATCGGAAGGATCGTGGTCTTCCAGCAGGGGCAACGGCCTGTAATCAAATCCCATTCTGGCCCCGGCAGCACTTGACGTCCTGGTGCTGTAATCGTCGAAAAGTGTTTCCGGTTCGGGAAAGGTATCGTTCACATACCGGTCCAGAAAACGGAATTCCGGCATTCTCGGAACATGAGGTGCCTTATATTGCACAAACAGCACAAAGGGATCATCTCCTTCCTTCCCGGTATTCCCGGAGAGCCAGTCAAGGGCCTTGTCGGTTACCAGGTCGGTAGCATGCCCTTCCAGGGTTTCCTTTTTTCCGTCCCCGTATTCGAATTCGGGATTGTAATAAAACCCCTGTTTTCCCGCGCCGGTCAGCCGGCAGGAAAAGTCGAAGGTTTCTCCCGGCGGACTGTTGAGGTGCCATTTACCTATCAATGCGGTAGTATAGCCCGCATTTTGTAACAGCCCGGGAAAACCCGCCTGCGTGTTATCCCAGGGCGATGCATTTCCCACCACCCCGTTCTTGTGGCTGTGTTTTCCCGTGAGTATGGAAGCCCTGCTCGGGTTGCATATGGAATTGGCGACAAAACTGTTGGTAAAAATGGCCCCTTCTTCTGCGATCCGGTCTATATTCGGAGTGTGATTAATGGCATTGTCATACGCACTCACGGTGCGCCTGGCCTGGTCGTCGGTCATTATAAAAATGATATTGGGGCGTTGCTCCGTCTTTGCATCCGGTTTCTTTTTCTCCGCACAGGAGACCAGTCCGGCCATCGCTGCAATAAGTAATAATGTTTTCTTTCTATTCATGGTATTTCTGAACTTGTAAATCCGAGTTTGGTCAACCCGTTGCGAACGTCTTCATTCCGCATAAACAGGTTCCAGAGCAATCCGCTCCGGTAATTTTCTATCATAATGATCTGGGGCCCCTGGTCTATAGCGAGATAAGCCTCTGCCACCCAGTAACCGTATTCCGGACTGAAGGCATCGTAAAAACCTGCAGGACCGAGCAATATATCTTTTTTACTGTAGAAAAAATGCATGGCTGCCAGTGATTCTTCAGGGGTATACGGAATGGAACTTATGGCTGCCGTAGGAGAAATCACCCCCGTGTCACTGGCGGGCTTATGGGCACTATACCCCGTAGTACCGTCGGGCTGCCGGGTATAGCTGGCTGTCAATCCCCAGCAGTCCGGGCCGTAATCGGTATAACCGTTGGGGTTCTCCACACAATACCGGTAATTGATATTGCTGTGGCTGACATTGAGTTCCCGGTAATCTGCGTACTGGTCAGACAGCCCCATAGGATTTAACCCCAGGTAGGAATAATGCGCCCAGAACAGGGGGCCTCCGTAATTCGGTGCCCCGGCATGGTCGAGAACCAGCGGAAAACCGTACTGGGAATGTCCGGAAACAATATCGCCATTTCCCGCCCATCCCTGGTGATAGGCTTCTGCCGGAATGGTGTGACCCGGCGATGCCGCACCGAGTACATAGGCGATCAGGGTCTCGTTATACCCTTTCAGCTCCAGGTTTATGGCAAAACCGTGATCGGGGCTCCAATGCCAGTACAGCGTATTCCTGTCCTGGGTATACCAGTCCCATTCTATCCCTTTCCAAAGCAGGTCTGCCTTGTCGGCCAGGGCGGTTTCTTCTTCCGGTCCGTCTTTAAAATATTCCTTTACACAGATGAGCCCCTGGGCAAAAAAAGCGGTTTCCACGAGGTCTCCCCCGTTGTCCTGGTCACTGAAAAGAAGTACGCTTCCGTCGGCACCGTTGATCCAGTGCGGCCAGGCACCGTGAAAGCGATCTGCATTTTCAAAGAACTCCAGGATGCCGGTCAGCCGGCCGATGCCCTCACTCCTGGATATAAAACCACGCTCTATACCCACCAGAATGGCCATCAGTCCGAAGCCGCTGCCCCCGGTGGCCACTACGTGCTCGCTGTTACCGGGGTCATCGGGGTGATAGCGTTCCCTTGCCGCCCCGGAGTTTGCCTCGGCAAAATCCCAGAAATAACGGAAGGTAGTCTCCTGCGTCAGGTCCATGATCTCCTCATCGGTGAGGGGATCGGGAACCTGCGGCTCCTCCGGTTCTTCCGGATTTCCCGGATCGGGAGGAGGTTCCTGACCGGAATCGCCCGAGCACGACAATACTGCAATGCCCAGGCAAAACAGCAGGAAGTACGATCTCATTGTTCTCATCGGGAAATATAAGGGCTGTTAAACCCGAGCCGTGTCAGCCCGTGCTGCACATCTTTATTGTTCATAAAAAGGTCCCATAACAGGCCGCTGCGATAATTCTCTATCATCACGGGAATAGGTCCCTGGTCTATGGCGAGGTATCGTTCCACATACCAGTTATGTTCAGGGCTGAAAGCATCGTAAGGCCCGTATTTCCCCACAATACTATCTCCCTTTCCATACAGGTTCCGCAACATCTTCATACTCTCTTCGGGAGTATACGGAAACGAAGACAGCGCCGCCGTAGGCGAGATCACCCCCGTGTCGTCTCCGGGCCGGTGGGCGTGATACCCGTTTACGGAATAACTGGAAGTAAGCCCCCACAGGTCCTCTCCGTATCCCTGGTGTTTTTCCGGGTTGTCTGTGGCATACCTGTAATTGATCAGCGCGTGGTTCCTGTTGAGTGCCCAGTAATCCCCGTATTTGTCGGAGAGCCCTTTCGGGCTAAGCCCCAGGTGGGAATAATGCGCCCAGAACAGGGGACCGACCGGCGCATCGTCGTGCTCGTAATGATCGAGGACCGTTTCCAGTTCATAAAATGTAGTATCATTCGCAATATCACCGTTCCTGGCCCATCCCTTGTGATATGCATCGGGTGTTATGGCATGGGTGGGAGAAGCCGCGGCCAGTACATACATGACCAGGCATTCGTTATAGCCCCCTATGGGGAAGTTCATCTCCCATTTGTGTTCGGGCGACCAGTGCCAGTAGAGTACATCCTCTCCTTTCGTATACCAGTTCCATTCCACTTCACGCCACAGTTTGTCGATACGGGAGACAAGTTCCTTTTCCTTATCCGACCCATCCTTAAAATACTCCCCGACGGTAAGCAGTCCCTGTACCAGGAAGGCAGTCTCCACGAGATCACCCCCGTCGTCCCTGGTACTGAAAGCTTTTACCTTCCCGGTTTTCCCGTAGAGCCAGTGTGGCCATACGCCGTGAAACCGGTCGGCCTTCTCCAGGAACCCGACGATCTTTTCATAGCGTTCCAGGGCTTCTTCCCTGCTGATAAACCCTCGCTCCACGCCTACGAGAATGGCCATCAGCCCGAAACCGCTCCCTCCTGTGGTAACGACATCCTGATCGTCCTGCGGGTACTCCCCGTCTATATGGATGCGCTCCGGAGCCATGCCTGAATTGGGCTCGGCACCTCCCCAGAAATAATCAAAGGTTTGTCGCTGAACGAGATCCAGCAGTTCGTCGTCGGCAGGTATTTCCCCATCGCCATTATTTTCCTGTTGTTCCGGCGTATGGGCGCCGGAGGCATCTTTTACCTCTTTTTTATTGTTTTTACAAGCGATAAAAAAAATCAGGCTCAGGGTTAAAACGGATATTCGCATCATTATTCTACTGTTTTCTAAAGATTTTCTGTTTATACCGGCGGGTATCAGCATTATGAGGTCTCTCTACCAGCCGGGGTTCTGTGTCATTTCGGGGGTTTGATTGATCTGATCGTTGGGAATAGGGAATAACTCGTGTTTTCCATCTTCAAAAGGTTTTCCATGCGCTCTCATCACCTGCCCGGCCTGCCCGGTACGGATCAGGTCGAACCAGCGGTCGTGTTCAAAGGCCAGTTCCAGCCGTCGTTCCTTCCAGATCAGTTCCCTTAGCTGCCCCTGGTCTGCCGTTTCTATCAACGGGAGGTCTACCCGGTCCCTTACCCGGTTCAGGGAAGAAAGGGCCGTATTGGCATCTCCCGATTCATTGGCAGCCTCAGCATGAATCAATAAGATTTCCCCAAAACGGAGAATGCGAACATTTTTATCTCCGTCAGAATCTCCAAGGTTTGCACTGGAATATGCTTTTTCATTATACATCGGGTTTTCAACACTTTCTGAGACTTCCCTACCATCCCATAAGGTCTCCCCCCTGAATATGATGGTTGCATCCCTCCGAATATTATCATTTTCTGTATTAAAAGCATCCAGCAAATCTTGTGATGGTACATTATATCCCCAACCCCAGCCACCAGTTCCCCTGGGAGCCTGTGTCTGAGAATATTGATTTACTCCATGGGCTATTTGCTCTCCCCTGGCCTGCACTTCAAAAATGGATTCTACACCATTTTCACTATATTCTCTCCATATATCTTCATAATTGGGTTCTAAACTATACTCTCCGGAAGTAATCACCATATTGGCATAATTCTGAGCATCTTCCCATCGCTCCTGATACAAATATACTTTTGACAGCAGGGCCTGCGCCGCTCCTTTTGTGGCCCTACCGAGATCGGAAGCAGCGTATTCGCTTTTCAGGGGCAATACTTCGATGGCTTCGGTCAGGTCCTGTTCTATAAAAGCATAGACCTCTTCTACGGGAACCCGCTCTATAAGATCGATATGTTGTAATGGAATGTCCCCAAAGGAACGGACCAGCCAGAAATAATGTAATGCTCTGAGAAATTTTGCCTCACCGATCAGCCTGTTCTTATGGTTTTCATCAGACAAACCATATTCTTCTGCATACTCTATAGCATAGGATGCCCTCCCTATACTTTTATACCAGTGTGTCCAGACATCAGTGATTGAAGGTGTCGTTGAAGAATGGGTCAATCCATCCAAAAAATGTTTATCAGTTCCGGTTTCCGTCGGAGTACTTCCTTTATCTCCATTGTCTGATATGATCTCAGTAACCCCGAGATAGGAAAATGCATAAGTCCAATCAGTAAGCATTCCATAACTGCTTATTACATAGTCATCAGGTTCAAACACCTCTCCACTGTCTTCGGCATCGATCCTTTCCCTGGAATCAACATCCAGAAAATCTTCGTTACAACCGTATAACAAGATGATCGAAAATAAGAAAATGTATATATTCTTAAGTCTTAATAGTTTCATGATTACACATTTAATTGTTGTTTTTATAACTCCAGATTTATTCCGAATAAAAATGTCTTTGTATTCGGATACGCCGCCAATTCAACTCCTGCAGTCCTGTAGGGGTTACCTCCTTCACTCCCTATAATTTCAGGGGTAAATCCGGAATAATCTGTAAACATAAAAGGGTTTTGTGCCGTGAAATAAACCCGAAGTTTTGAGACATATTTTGAAAAATCAGGTAAAGTATATCCAAGCGTGATATTATTTATTCTGAAAAATGCCCCGCTCTCCAGGTAATAATCGGAGGCTTCAACGTCTCGGTCAGCTCCTGGATGCGCATTAGTAGAGTTTTCTCCCGTCCACCGGGTATTATAAGTATCTACAGTGATATTTTCACTATTTGTTCTGGTGCTTTTAAGACCGTTATATACTTTATTGCCTCCCACACCAAAACCATCCACACTAAAATCGACATTTTTATAGTTCAAACCGAGACGGACCCCATAATTATATTTCGGAATATAAGAGCCAAAGAATTTTTTATCCCTGTCATCAATCACTCCATCCTGATTTTGATCTTTATAACGCAAATGTCCCGGCCCTGCTCCTGCAATAGAAGCGTTGTTATCAATCTCATCCTGATTTTGCCAAACTCCTTCTACTTCGTACATCCACCAGGCTCCTAAGGGTTGTCCTTCCTCCAGTCTTTTGGTAATCCTACCATTATTTAAGCTCCCTCCTGTCATACCGTCATAAGCCGGTTTGACATTTTCCACAACATTTTTATTATATGAAAAATTTCCTCCGATGCTATAAGACCAATCGTCAGATAAATTGTCTTTCCACTCCAGAGCAACTTCTACGCCTTTATTGGATACCTCTGCACCATGATCATAGAAATCCTCAGCAAATTGAGAATCCAAAAGCGGTTGTACCAGAAGAATCATATTCTTTGTCGTTTTATCGTAATAGTCTATACTACCTGACAGGCGATAATCCATTAGTTCAAAATCTAAACCTGCTCCCCATTCTTCCACAATCTCCCAGGTTATATCCTGAACCGGGCTTGCCACAGATGCACCAAAGATTAACTCCTGATTAGGACCCAAAACATAATTTTGACTATCACTACCTGTACTTGTCCTTATTTCATTGACATTAAACGGCACATTCTGATTACCAAGCCGGCCCCATCCTCCCCTTAATTTCAGGAAATTGATTGTTTCGGAACCATTCATAAAATCTTCGTTGGAAATCGTCCATCCCAGGCCGAAAGAGGGAAAGTTCTCCCAAAAATTCTCTCCTGATTTAAACACGCTGGATCCATCTCTTCTTATTGTAGCCGTAATATAGTATTTGTTGTCAAAATCATACTGGGTACGGGCAAAATATGACATTAATGTTCTCGGTGTATAATAGACATTCTCAGTAATATTATCAAAAAAACCACTCACATGTTGTATACTCCAATACTGTTCTTTTTCAGGCACTTCGAACCCTTGTCCGTACAATCTTCTACCGACGTCGGTCTTTTCTTTAGAGCCTCCCAGCACAACGTTAAGATGATGTTTATCGAAGGTTTTGTCGAAAGTCAAAAAGGCATCCCAGTTCCATCTGAAAGTTTCAATATCCTCGAGAGATAGAGAATTATACGCCCAGGAAGTTGGTGTTGCTCCTTCATCAAACTTATTTCTTTCATTCTCAAATTGTTCATACGTCCTCGTTGGATCTTCCGCTATCCATCGCTCCCGTACAGGATTAAAAATTCTCTTATCTGAATAATATTTAGTTGCTCCAAATCTGGAAGTGGCTTTCAAATAATCAGTAATGGCAAATTCTCCCGTAAAGCCTCCTTGCAATGTGGCAGTATGTATCTTTTCATTTTGAAAAAACAAGTCAGCCATTGGATTTCCGTGAGAGTATAACCTTCCGACAGATTCTCCGGGACCAGCTTCATAAGTAACTATCCCTGTAGTCTGGTTTACAAAAGACTGCCCCCATCTTCCATTTTCATAATGCACCGGTACCAACGGCGACTGACGATATGCGTTATTAAAAGCACCCAGGGGTTTCGGGTTTTCATTAGTAAAAGAAATGTTGAGGTTTTGCCTAAGGACAAGCTTATCTTCGAACAGCTTATATACATTGTTGTTTTTTATCGTTCCCCTGCGGAATTTGTGATCCTTCAGAACACCTTCTTCTTCATAGTGATTATAACTGAAATAATAGTCTACATGCTCTCCACCTCCTGAAACTGCAAAAGTATTGTTATTAACAGTTCCTACCTGGGCCAGTTCGTCATACCAATCAGTATTATACATTTGCTCCTCTTGCAAGGTGTATCCCCCTATGGCAGCAGCTCCTTCATTAAAATAATTTATATACTGACGAGCATTGGCCATCTTCACAGGGTTTAATATACTTTTAGCCCCATAAAAAGAATCAAAAGTAAATTTAGTTTTCCCTTTTTTCCCCTGTTTAGTAGTCACGATAATTACCCCATTTGCAGCTCGTAAACCATAAATGGAAGCAGAAGATGCATCCTTCAATACATCTACTTTTAATATATCCGAAGGACTAATGGTTTTGATATTATCTACAGGCACTCCGTCTACAATATATAACGGATCCCTTCCGGAAAGTGCCGTGCCGAGTCCACGAATAATTACCGTAGGAGTAGCTCCTGGTTGATCACTGTTAATAATATTAATCCCGGGAACTTTCCCCTGAATCGCCTGAGTTGCCGTTAATGCAGGCTGTTTAACAATGTCTTCCGCTTCTATACTACTTATAGAACCGGTCAGATCTGCCTTTTTCTGCGTACCATACCCGACAACCACCACCTCGTCCAGCTCAGCGGTGTCTTCTTCGAGTACGATCACGATATCACCGGTATCTTCTACGGTGACATTCTTGCTTTTAAACCCTACATAGGATACCTGGAGTACATCGCCGGGCGAGGCTTCCAGGCTGAAGTTCCCGTCAAAATCGGAAACCGCATAACTATTGGTCCCTTCCACTACAATATTAGCTCCCGGTAAGGGCTGGTCGTTTGTATCCACCACTTTACCGTTTAATGTGTTCTGCGCAATAACTCCTATAGGAAGTAATGCCGTACAGCATATCAGCCAAAACAATTTTACCTTCATAATAAAAGATTTGATTTTAAAGTCGAAGATAAAATTAGGTACACGCCGGATTTTACGGCTTCGTAGTAATGATGTAATACACCTCACCCATGCTGATTAAAAAATAAAAAACTGAAAAACAACACATTAAAACAATACTCGAGAAACAGATTCCTAAAAATTTTAACATGTTGATGTAGTAATGATGAGTTTTTTATACCTAAAAAAGAGTATTATTTTTTAAACGATCACTAAATATTCAGCAAAAATTTCACCAAATCCTGATTTTTATCAAGACTTAGTTTCTTTCGCATCCGGTAGCGATGGATTTCCACACCCCGTGTAGTAATCCCCATCAGCGGGGCAATTTCCTTTGAAGTAAGGTTCATTTTCAGGTACCCGCAGAGCTTGATGTCTTTTGAGGTGAGTTTCGGAAACCTGTTTACCAGCCGCTTGAAAAAATCCTCGTGCAACTGGTTGAAGTTGGTCTCAAAAACCTGCCAGTCTTCCTGGTTGTGTATGGCCTCACCGGTCCGGGCTATAAGGCTTTTCACGCGGTATTCATTTACATTATCCCTGTTGATCCGCCGCAGTTCGTTCTGGATCTCCAGGAGCAGCTCGTTTTTCTTACTGATCATAAGGGTGGAATTCATCAGCTCCTTTCGTTTCATGCGTACCTCCTGTTCCAGGTTTTTCCGCTCCAGCATTTCCACTTTGGCCTGACTTTCCCTGTACATTCTCCTGACGAGCTTTCGCTGCTGTTCCCTGATCAGTTTCCTGTTCCACAGGTATATCGCATAAAGCAACAGCAGGAACATCAAGAGATAACACCCCCTCATCCATACCGAAAGGTACCAGGGCGGATGTATCTCAAAAACGTACTCCAGCACGGCCTCACTGCCGGGGCCCAGGGCCACCGGCCACACCCTGAGGGTATAATCGCCGTAGGTGAGATTCTGGAAGGTAAGGACCCCCTGCTGTGCAATTCCCCGCTGTGCCATCGGCCCCGAGAGCTCATAGCCGAAATCCTGCCCCGCATGGCGGGGGTAATAGACAAAAAAACGCAGGGAAGAGGCCTGTTTAAAGGGTATTCCTGCATTTCCGGTAAAATCGTATAAGGTATCGGCAGTCTCTACACGATCTACCCCCACGGTTTCCGCGTTATGCCTCTGGCGAAGTTCCCTGAAACGACTGAGGTTGAACCTGGCAAAACCGTCATTAAGCGTAAAATAGTACAGGGAATCGTCCTGTTTTATCATTTTTTCGAACTGCGGGGTCAGCCGTTGCCTCAGTTCCTGCTGTACAATAAGGGTATCACGCTTCATGTCGGTATACAGGACACCCCGGTGCCTGGTATCGGTAAACCAGTAATACGACCCGTCCTGAAAAAGCAGTTTTCTGTTCCTGTAATCCCTGAACGGCACGTAATTTTCTATGGTACCGCTATCGGGGTTGTAGGCATACCAGTTTCCTTCATTGTAAAATGTGATATCGTCGCCAATACGGAATATGCGGGTACCCGTGCCGTTCATGGAAGGATGTTCAAAATCTTCTACCGATAATGCCCTCCGGTATTCCTCATCCAGTCTTATCCTGAAAAACCCCTTATACGGATGGGATGCCCATACCGTATTCCGGTCTTCGAACTCGATGTGATCTACCGGAAAGGTAATCCCGTCAATACGTCTTTCCTCCCAGTGGCCTGCCTTGTATTCCAGCAGGGACAGGCCTATATAGCTACACCATATATAGGTGTGTTCCATATCCGGTATCTTCCTGATGGCATACCCGCCGGGAGCATTGGAGATCTTCTCGAAACGGTTTTCACTGATGTCGTATATCCCCGAATTATGGCCGCACAGCAGGCGTCCCTCCACCACTTCAAGGTCCCATACATGCCCCTGTGAGTTTTCCATAAAGACCATCTCTCCGTTCTGAAAATAATATACCCCCGTATTGCTCCCCAGGTAAATATTACCGTTGTAAAAAGCCAGGTCGTATACGGTACCCAGCTCTCCGCTGTCTTCCTTGAAAAAGACAAATTCGGACTGTATATCGATCATGTCTATCCCGTTGTCCAGCGCCAGCCAGAGATCGCCGTCTTCCATATACATTCCCAGTACGGTATTGTTTTGCAAACCGAGATGGCGGTTGACCGTACTGCTTTTATCCCGGGAAAAATCGTATAATATCACCCCGTTCTTAATGGTCCCGAAAGCGATACTGTTCTTACCGGTAACACACAGCTTGTTCAGTTCGTCCTCCTCCAGCCTGGCAGACAGGGGGTGCTGCCAGTAGTTCAGTGTTCCGTTTTCAGGACTATATATATAACACCCCTTCGATTTGGTCCCTATAATGATCCGGTGTCCCAGCACTGCCATATCGGCAACAGGATTGCCGATGGCCGACGTGCCCGGAACAGGTTCCATACCATCCTCCGTGCTATAGGAATACACTTCTCCCGTACCGGCCCCCATAAGAAGCCTGTCACCATAGGCCAGTATCTTGGTGATGATAACGTCAGGATCGAGTACCTCGATCTGCGAACCGTCAAAAAGATACACTGCAGTAAAGGAACGAAACACAATGTAGTTTCCCCACCGGATAATTTCCCAGAACTCCTCACTGTTGAGTTCATGCTCCGGGGGGATAAGCCCTGTAAGTGAAGTATAGCCATACTGGCCATAGGCATTTTTCTCCCAGTAGCCAAACTCTTCGTAAGATCCTGTATACACCCGTTTTCCATCGGCATGAACGGAACGGATGATCGTCCTTTCCGGCAATTCGTATTTTCTCCAGTGCTGCCCGTTATAGGTCAGCAACCCCTGGTGATTGGCCACAAAGACCAGGCCGTCATCGTCAATAGCTATGTCCCAGTTCTGGTTTGCAGCACGGTATTCATTTGCGGAAAAGTTGCTTACCGGGGCGACCAATGCCTGTGCGTTAACGGTTTTAACAAATATTTGTAAAAACATTAACACCAGTGCAAGCCGAAGAAATCTACAGTCCAAAATCATACATAAACAACTGATAACAAATATATTAAAAAGCAACCCACGTCCGTTAATTCTTTCATAAAACCACAAAAACACCTTTCGGAAGGGCCTCCCGGTAATGTTGGATTTTCTTTTTGTAACATTTAACGTCAATAATACGTATAACCAACTGCATAAGCAATTGTACACAACAAAAAATTCAAGGAGAAGATTAAATGAGACAGCTTAAGATTACGAAGCAGGTGACCAACAGGGAAACTGCTTCCCTGGATAAGTATCTTCAGGAAATAGGGAAAGTAGACCTGATTACGGCAGATGAAGAGGTAGAACTGGCACAGCGTATCAAAGCGGGAGACCAGCGGGCCCTGGAGAAACTGACCAAAGCCAACCTGCGTTTTGTGGTATCGGTGGCCAAGCAGTACCAGAACCAGGGGCTGACCCTGCCCGATCTTATCAACGAAGGCAACCTGGGACTTATAAAGGCTGCACAGCGTTTTGACGAAACACGGGGTTTTAAATTCATTTCATATGCCGTATGGTGGATACGACAGTCCATTCTGCAGGCGCTTGCCGAGCAGTCGCGGATTGTTCGTCTGCCTTTGAACAAGATCGGTTCCATCAACAAGATCAATAAGACTTACGCCTTCCTCGAGCAGGCACACGAGCGTGTACCTTCGGCAGAGGAGATCGCGAAGGAGCTGGACATGACCGTAAATGACGTAAAGGAATCCATGAAGAATTCCGGACGTCACGTATCTATGGATGCTCCACTGGTAGAGGGGGAAGATTCCAACCTGTACGATGTGCTCAGGAGCGGGGAATCACCGAATCCGGATAAGGAACTGTTGCACGAATCGCTCCGTACCGAGATCGAAAGGGCACTGGAAACCCTTACTCCCCGTGAAGCCGATGTGATCAGGCTGTATTTCGGGCTGGGAGATCAGCATCCCATGACGCTGGAAGAGATCGGCGAGACCTTCGACCTGACCCGTGAGCGCGTCAGACAGATCAAGGAGAAGGCCATCCGCAGGCTGAAGCACACCTCCCGCAGCAAAATATTAAAAACCTATCTGGGGTAAAAACCCCGGTACCCGTAGAGACGCAAAAATCGTAGAGACGCAAGATTTTGCGTCTCTACGGGCAAGGCAACAACAGTTTATCATAACTGTTCGTTTTTTGATTGATGGATGAACTCCGGCCATGTGCCGGAGTTTTTCTTTTACAGCAATCCGGAAGTCAAAGATTTACCTTATTTTTGCAGCGCGAAAAAGACAACACATCCGTTATGGCACAAAAACTCATAGCCCCCTCCGTTCTGGCAGCCGACTTTGCCAACCTGCAAAGGGATATCGAAATGGTAAACAAAAGCGGGGCCGACTGGTTTCACATCGACATTATGGACGGTGTTTTCGTCCCCAATATCTCTTTTGGCATGCCGGTGCTCGAGGCCATAAAAAAACATGCGGAAAAAACCATAGACGTACACCTGATGATCGTGGACCCGGACCGCTATATCCAGACCTTCGCCGCATTGGGAGCCGACAATCTCACCGTACACTACGAAGCCTGTACCCACCTTCACCGCACACTCCAGGCCATAAAAGCACAAGGCATGAAGGCAGGGGTCGCCCTGAACCCGCATACCAGCGTCCGGTTGCTGGAAGATGTTATCAACGATATAGACCTGGTATGTATCATGAGTGTAAACCCCGGTTTTGGCGGACAATCCTTTATAGAGCACACTTATAAAAAAGTGGCCGACCTCAGGGGGATCATCACCAGGAACAATGCGTCTACCCTGATCGAGATAGACGGCGGCGTAAGCACTGCCAATGCCGGAAAACTGGTAGATGCAGGAGCTGATGTCCTGGTAGCCGGAAGTTTTGTATTCAAAAGCAAAACCCCGGAAGAGACCATTCAGGAACTGAAATCAATAGCCAACGGCTAAATCCGTTCCCGGGTTTGCATACGGCGGGAAGCGGAAACACGGAAAACGAATAAATAATTTCGTCTTCTCCGCAAATATTTCTATATTTACTCCTGACCAATCACATCTTCCGGATCCTTTCCTTCCCCCGAAAGGAGACTTATCTGCTCACAGACCATTTACAACACAAGGATCATAAGTATCCACATACACCGTGCCTTTTACAGAAAAGGTAATTCCGGCCCGTTTTCCGCGGGCCGTTTTTGCCTGTCACAGGGCTATCACCCCCTGAACACCCCACATCAATACTACATCAACCTGTTAAAACAGGGAGTTACGAACCATTAAAAAAACAAAATAAACCCATAACAATCAACCACTTAAAACAAGTACCCGGGTTTCTTCCCTACCGCAATGGCAATATACAAGGCTATCCGGGAAAGCCGTTTTAATTTTACGGGGCTTTTTAAGAATCAATAACCAAAATTACACCACCATGAAAACCCATACCCTTTTATTGCTCTGCGCCGGAATATGCCTGATGCTGTTTTCCTGTGCACAAAAAGAACGCACAGCTACCCCCGTACCGGAAAGGCCGAACATCATATTTATCATGGCCGACGACCACGCCCAGCAGGCTATCAGCGCCTATGGCCACCCCATCGGCCGGATTGCCCCTACTCCCAACATAGACCGGATAGCCCGGAACGGGGCCATTTTCAGAAATAATTTCTGTACCAACTCCATCTGCGGGCCCAGCCGCGCTGTTATACTCACGGGAAAACACAGCCACAGGAACGGTTTCCGGAAAAACGGCGAAAGATTTGACGGCAGCCAGCCTACCCTGCCGAAATACCTGAAAAAGGAAGGATACCGCACCGCCATGATCGGGAAGTGGCACCTCCACGGCAGTCCTACCGGTTTTGACTACTGGGACATGCTCAACGACCAGGGAAATTATTACAACCCGGAGTTTATACAGGGCTCCGATACCACCGTAACTCCCGGTTATGCTACCGATCTCATTACCGACAAAACCCTGGCCTGGCTGGATAAAAACACAGACAGCACCCAGCCCTTCTTCGTGATGATGCACCACAAGGCCCCCCACCGGAACTGGATGCCTGCCCTGCGCCATGCCGCGATGTACGACTCTGTACAGTTTCCCCTTCCCGATAATTATTTTCCTTCCTATGAAGGACAGGACGCCGCAAAAGAACAGCTCATGACAATCTATGAAGACATGTACGAAGGTCATGACCTGAAAATGAGTATTGCCGAAGGAAGTACCACTCTTGCCAGCAATCCCTGGACCAATGATTTCGACCGGATGTCTCCCGGACAACGTCGCCAGTGGGACAGCATTTACCTTCCGAAAAACGATGCCATGCACCGGGAACACCTGACCGGTAAGGCCCTGGCGGAATGGAAAGGACAACGATACCTGCAGGATTACATGGCCACCATAGCCTCGGTAGACGAAAGTGTAGGGCGGATCCTGGACTATCTCAAGGAAAAAGGCATGGATAAAAACACCATAGTCATATATACTTCAGACCAGGGCTTCTACCTGGGCGAACACGGATGGTTCGACAAGCGGTTTATGTATGAAGAATCACTGCGTATGCCCTTGCTGGTACAATACCCGGGACACATCAGGAAAAATACCGAAATAAAGGCACTGACACAGAACCTCGATTTTGCACCCACGCTCCTGGAGTACGCCGGGATCCCGGTCCCGGAGGATTTCCAGGGAAAATCCATGCGCGCCCTGCTGGAAGGTGAAGCCGACCAGGAAAACTTCCGTAATGCCGTTTACTATCATTACTACGGCTATCCCGATTTTCATATGGTCAAAAAACATTACGGGGTAAGGACAGACCGGTACAAGCTGATGCATTTTTACGATGATATCGACCGCTGGGAGATGTACGACCTGGAGAAAGACCCGGGAGAAAACCACAATATCAACGATTCCGCGGCCTACCGGGAAATCCGCGAAAAACTGCTGCATACCCTGGACTCCCTGCAGCAGGTCTATGGCATTACGGAAGAGGAATTCCAGAAGGCCACCCCGGAAGAGATCGAGAAAGCCTATGAGTTTTTCGAAGGTATCCGCGGAGAACCGGTACTGTGATCATACAGCACGGGGACATCCCGGTTTCACCGCGGCTAAATACAGGGTTAAAAGATTATTTTGCCTTCTATCGGGAAAAATTTCTATGAGTTCAATATCTTTATCAGGAGAAAAGATATCTTGTGTACGCTATTGTCGATGTGGAAACTACGGGACTGGGAGGTGATCATAACAGGATCACGGAGATTGCTATTGCCATACACGACGGCAAAAGGGTCGTTGAAGAATTCCACAGTCTTGTCAATCCCGGAATTCCCATATCGCCGTATGTTACGGGGCTTACCGGCATTGACAATGATATGGTGATGAACTCCCCTGCCTTTGCCGATCTTGCGGACACTATTGAACAATATACCAAAGACAGGATATTTATAGCCCATAATGCCGGATTCGATTACCATATCATCCGGAAGGAGTTCCAAAGGGCCGGGATGGAATTCAGGAGAAAGAAGTTGTGCACCGTAAAGCTCTCCAGGCATATTTTCCCCGGCCTGCGTTCATACAGCCTCGGGAAGCTGTGCAGTCATCTGGGCATTGCCATACGGGACAGGCACCGTGCGAAGGGAGATACCGATGCCACTGTCATTCTTTTTGAAAAACTGCTGCAGCACGACCACGAGGATATCATCAGCAAGCAACTCCATCCCCGTTCCGGTGAAAGCGCACTTCCCTCACTACTTCCCAGGGAAGTTTTCGACCGCCTCCCGGAAACACCCGGGATATACTATTTCATGGATCAGAAAGACCATATCATTTATGTGGGAAAGGCGATAAATATCAAAAAAAGGGTGCTGGGGCACTTCTATGACAAAAAGGCAAAAGAGATCGCCATGTCATCTGAAACCGCCCGCATCGATTTTGAAGAAACAGGAAGCGAATTACTGGCCCTTATCAGGGAAGCTGCCGAGATCAAAAAGCACTACCCCAGGTACAACACAGCACAAAAGAGGAGCCCGAAGGCCTTCGGGATCATCAGTTATACCGACAGGTCGGGGATCATCCACCTGGGGTACAGCCCCCTGAAACAGGTGAGGCAGCCCCTGAAAGTGTTCTACTCCGTCACCGGGTGTATTGCCTTTCTCGAGGCCCTCTGTGAAAAATTCGACCTCTGCCCCAGGTTCACCCAGCTACAGTCGAACAGCCAGACCTGTTCCCACTACAGGATCAGGAACTGTCCGGGGATATGCCGGGGGGAGGAAGCTCCGGAGGCCTATAATAAACGGGTCCTGCAATCTGTCCGGGCCATACGCGATTCCGGAAAAAACTTCATGATCGTCGAAAAGGGCAGGACCAGCGATGAAAAAGCCCTGATAGAGATACGGGACGATCATTATTCCGGACATGGTTTTATCCCCGCAGACCAGAGCGTCCTTCATTACGGAGAACTACAGCACTTTATAACGGCCCGGCAACATTATCCCGACATTCAACAGATCATCGGCACTTACCTGGACCGGGGAAAAAACAGGAATATCATTCCGGAAAAGAAAGTGTAGACACTTCCGGCATTCCTTTCGGGTAATACCACCAACCGGCCATGCGTTAATTTTCCGGGCAATCACAAGCCGTTTTACGATATAAATTGTTTTACTTTGTAGTATCATCCTCCAAAACCACAACCCATGGAGCACGTATCAAAATTTGAAATGGCCATTGCGCGAATCGACGCCGAAAATGCAAAAGACCCCCATACGGAAATTGTGGGAGGGGTTTCTTTTCCCGGAGAGGTGCTCTACTCCCGGCGTATGACCGAAAAATTGCTGGACTTTTACCCCGATGCTTCCCCGGAGTTACAGGTCGCGGCCCGTGCCCAGCATATCTGCCGGTGGACCATACCGCGCAACACATACCCCCCAGACAGGACCGGTTACCTGAAATGGAGAGAAGCCCTCAAAAGATTTCACGCCGAAAAAACCGGAAAAATACTGGAAGACACCGGTTATGACGATGATTTTATCGAACGTGTTTCATCACTTATCCGGAAAAAGCAGCTAAAAAAATCATACGAAAGCCAGGTGCTGGAAGATGTGGTATGCCTGGTATTCCTGCAGTACTACCTCGAGGACTTTGCAGCAAAACACCTGGAGGAAAAACTCATTGACATTATCCGGAAAACATGGAACAAGATGTCCGAACCCGGTCAGGAAGCCGCCCTGAAATTAAAACTTCCCCCAGCAGTACAGAAACTGATCGGGAAAGCCCTGCAAGTATAGGCACCCATCCCCTCATTACCACATTATCACATTACCACATTATCACATTGGCACATTATCTCATTGGCACATTAACAAAAAATCTCCCGGAAACATACTAATGTCTCGCATTTTGCGTATATATTAGCATATGGCGATAAAACAACGTAAATGGTTCAAATGGTTTTTGTGGGGAGCTGCAGGGGTGATACTGATGTTCCTGCTGTTCTTCCTGAGTATCTACTTCGGGTTATGGGGGCATATGCCTTCCGAAAAGGAACTGAAGGAGATCGTTCAGAACGAGGCTTCGGAAGTCTACGGCACCGATGACCGGCTTATCGGCAAATACTATCTTTTTGACCGGCAATCCATTCCCTACGAAGAGATCCCCGAACATCTGATCCACGCCCTGGTCGCTACCGAGGATTTCCGCTTCTACGATCATGAAGGTATCGATTACAAAAGTTTTTTCAGGGTCTTTTTTAAAAGCATTCTTCTCAGGGACGAATCGTCAGGCGGGGGGAGTACCATAACCCAGCAGCTGGCCAAGAACCTGTACCAGCGCAGGAAATACGGACGGATGGGAATTGCAGTCAACAAACTGCGGGAGATGATCATCGCCAAACGTATAGAGCATGCGTATTCCAAAAAGGAGATCCTCACCCTGTACCTGAATACCGTACCTTTCAGTGATAACACCTACGGCGTGGAAAGTGCCTCATACAAGTTTTTCGGAAAAAAGGCCCGTAAACTCACCCTGGAAGAAGCTGCAGTACTCGTAGGCATGCTCAAGGCCAATTATTATTACAATCCCAGGCTTTTCCCGGAAAGGAGTACCACCCGCCGGAATACGGTGATGCACCAGATGGTGAGGTATGAATACCTGGACCAGGGTACTTTTGACAGTCTCCGGCTATTGCCCGTCGAATTGTATTATACCCCTTACGCCCACGATAAGGGCATTGCCCCCTATTTCAGGGAGCAGGTAAAAAAGGAGGTCGAAGCCTGGTGTGCCGCCCATCCCGACAGCACGGGAAAAACATACGACCTGTACCGCGACGGGCTCCGTATATACACTACCCTGGATGCAGAAATGCAGGCCCTGGCCGAAGAAGCCATGGCAGAGCACCTCTCCGGACTGCAGGAACAGTTTGAAAAAAGCTACGGACAACGGGCTCCCTGGATCACCAATAAAAAAATGGCAGAAGATGCGTTGCTTAAATCCGCACCCTATCGTGCCCTCAAAGAAAGGGGCTGGAGCGACACGAAAATCATGGACTCCCTCAGCAAACCCCGGCGGATGGAGCTGTTCGACTGGAAAGAAAACCACATCGTAGAGGGTACTACCCTGGACAGTATCCGGCATTATCTCAAGTTTCTCAATGCGGGGGTCATCAGTATCGACCCGCATACCGGGGCCATACGTACCTGGATAGGCGGGATCAATTACCGGTATTTCAAGTACGACCATGTCAGGCAAAGTAAAAGGCAGGTAGGCTCTACCTTCAAACCCATAGTGTACACTACAGCCCTGGAAGAAGGGCTTGCTCCCTGTTCCTATTTTTCCCCGAAAAAGGTCGTCTACGAAGAATACGACGGATGGAGCCCTTCCAACGCCTCCGGAGAGGAAGAAGAGAACGAGTTTATCAATTATTCCCTCAAATACGCCCTGAGTCGTTCGGTAAACACTGTGGCTGTTAAGGTACTGGACTATGCGGGGATCTCCAATACCATAGCCATGGCCAAAAATATGGGCATAGAAGCGCCTCTCCCGCAGGTTCCGTCACTGGCCCTGGGGACCGCAGGGATCAGCGTGGAGGAAATGGCCGGGGCATACGCAGCCTATGTGAATAAGAGCACTCCCGTAAAACCTTTTTTTCTGACCCGGATCGAGGACAGGCAGGGGAATATCCTCGCCGAATTCGAACCGGAAGAACGTACAAAACCGGCCTTTTCGTCCCACACCCGGCAGGTCATGCTCGAAATGATGAAGGCTACCGTCAACGAAGGTACGGCCTCCCGCCTGAGGACGGTTTACGGGCTGAAAAATGCGATGGCGGGAAAAACCGGTACTACCCAATCCAATAAAGATGGCTGGTTCGTAGGGCTCACTCCCCGACTGGTCACCGTAACCTGGGTTGGGGCAGACGATCACAGGATAGGTTTCCGGAGTACGCGTATGGGGCAGGGGGCCAATTCCGCCCTTCCCGTTTTTGCCGGGTTCCTGCAACGAATGAACCGGGACACCACCTTCAACCGGTATACCAATGCCCGGTTCGAAACCATTCCTTCAGCGGTACTGGGAGAACTCGACTGCGACCCCAAACGGGAAGATACATTCATCGAAAAACTCTTCGGAAAAAAAGACAGGAAAAAAGGTGCCGAACAGGAAGACCGGAAAGACCGGAAAAAGAAAAAGAAAAAAGAAGGCTTCTTTAAAAGACTGTTCGGAAAGAAAAAGGACCGGTAACCGGGCACAGGTCATACGGGGCTCCCGAACGCAGTACTTTGCAAATTCCCGGAGAAAGTTCCCAAAATGTATCGCTGAAAAAGCAATCGACCTGTTGAACTCGTCTTGGGTTGTTTCATTTAGGCTAATCTGCCCTTGCGCCAGCTGGCTCGTTCGCTAAAACAGCCCACTGGGCTGTTTCGTAACGCTCCGCCCTGTGCCCAGATGAAGGCTTTTTGGAGCCACATAGCCATAGCTATGGGGAGAGAAAAAGACAAAATATGGGTGCAAAAGAGGGTTTTGCAGCAAATTATAATAACTCAAGACGAGTTCGTTAAAAGTCTATTTCAAAATACCGGAGTACAGCCTTATAATTGTCCTGGGCCGTGAGGCAGGTATCCAACAGATATTCTTTTGTATAGGGCCATTCCTGCAAGCCCCTGTAATAAAAAAACTTCAGGCCTTCATCTATAATAAAAGGCACTATATTGTTTGCAAGACATTCTTTAAACATAATTAATCGGCCAACCCGCCCATTTCCGTCCTGAAACGGATGAATAATCTCAAACTGAAAGTGAAAGTCGATAATATTTTCAAGGGTTTTCTTTTCTATACTGTCATATTCAGAAAGTAATTCTTTCATTTTTGAAGCAACCTCTTTGGGAGGACAGGTTTCATTCCCTCCCACTTCATTAGGGAGTTTTTTATACTGCCCTACATTAAACCAGTCCTTTCGACAATCGGAAGTACCTGATTTCAATAAAAAATGTAATTCTTTTATCAAGGACTCCGTCAGCTTGTATTTTGCCTTGTCAATAATCAGATCTATACAACGAAAGTGGTTCGTTGTTTCTATAATGTCGTCTACGTTGATACTGTCTCCGGATGCGCCAATAGTATTGGTCTCAAAAATATACCGGGTTTGATCATGGGTCAGTTTACTGCCTTCAATACGATTCGAATTGTAGGTCATATCGATCTGTGTCCGGTGATAGATACCACCTTTGAGCTCCATGTCCTTTTGCTCTTTAAGATGGTTCAGTATGGCATTATTACTGAATTTTTTTTTACGTTCCATTTCCGGTAGTACGGCATCTTCCGGAATATTCCAGGTTTTACCTGTTAAAAAAGCCCCTTGAATTCTTCCCGTAGCACAATAATAACGAACTGTCCTTTCAGGAATACTCCGTTTTTTTGAAAATTCACGTACTGAAATATACTTCATGATCATCCTAACCTTTGCCGGTACCAGCAAATATACACGAAAAAACTTTGATCTCGACCATTTTTGCCGGTATCGGCAAAAATGGAAATATTTGATTACCTGCTCTCAAAAGCCTTGCGATAGATCTCTTCATATAAGGGCACGATCTGCGCTATATCAAACTTCATCGCCTCTGTCCTGGCACCGGATTTAAACTGTTCCAGCATCGCCTCATCCTCCAGGAGTTTCAGGGCGTTCTTCGCCATGTCCTGCACATCGCCCACATCGCTCAGAAAACCGGTAACCCCATGCCGGTTCACCTCCGGGATACCTCCCGTATTACTGGATATTACCGGTACCCCGTGAGCCATAGCTTCCAGGGCTACCAGGCCGAAGCTCTCGGTTTCGGACGGAAGCAGGAAAAGATCGGAAAAACACAGGATGCGGTCTATTTCATTACTGTTGCCGAGATAGAGTACCTTATCGGGTATTCCAAGTGTTTCACACAGCGCTTCGGCCCCTTCCTTTTCCGGCCCTTCCCCTATCATCAAAAGACGGGAAGGCACGCTTTTCTGAACCTCGTAAAACACTTTTATGACATCGTCTATACGCTTTACCTTCCTGAAATTACTGATGTGCGTAATGATCTTTTCATCCTCCCCGGCCATCATGCTCCTGCGACAGTCGGTAAACTTCTTCCCGCACCTGGCCACATCGATAAAATTGGGGACCACATGAATATCCCCTTTAACATCAAAAAGACGCAGGGTATCTTCTTTCAGGCTCCTTGATACGGAAGTTACCACATCCGACTTGTTAATACTGAAGGTCACTGCCGGCCGGTAAAAGGGATGGCTTCCCACCAGGGTAATATCGGTACCGTGAAGTGTGGTAACCATAGGAATGGAAATTCCTTCTTCGGCCAGCATCTGTTTGGCCATGTACCCGGCGTAGGCATGGGGTATGGCATAATGTACATGAAGCAGCTCGATACCGTGCAGCTTCACCATATCTACCAGCTTACTGGACAGGGCGAGTTCATACGGCTGATAGTGAAAAAGCGGGTATTTGGGTACGTGAACCTCGTGAAAATGGATATTGCTTCCCAGCAATGCCAGTCTCACGGGCTGGCGATAGGTGATAAAGTGTACCTCATGCCCCCTGGCTGCCAGTGCAATACCGAGTTCGGTGGCCACTACCCCACTACCTCCGAAGGTAGGGTAACATACTATCGCTATTTTCATGTGTATCGTGTTTAATGATCCGGATCACTACATCCGTTATGGTTGTTTAATTGCATCATAGATAACACGCAGGATCTCGGTACGTGTTCCCTCTGTTATCAGTTTGCGATTACTGGCGGTAGGATAAGTACGGTTGGATAAAAAGACATATATCAACTCATTATCCGGGTCTGCCCAGGTATAGGTGCCCGTAAAACCGGAATGACAGAAACTGCTTTCGGGTACACGTTCATAAAGATCATCCCCCAGGCTTTCGGGCCGCGGTTTGTCAAAGCCGAGACCGCGGTTTACCCCTTTGTCACGGTAATAACTGGTGTTGTATTTATCTACGGTACCCTCCTTAAAATATAACATATCCCCGTATTTTCCCTTTTGCAGGTACATCTGCATGATCTTGGCCACATCCTGGGCATTGGCAAACAAACCGGCATGGCCGCATACCCCGCCGTTCATCGCTGCCGCCATATCGTGAACATACCCCTGAATAACGCAGTGCCTGAAGTAATCATCTGCTTCAGACGGGACGATATTTTCCTTCGGAACACCGTGGTCAAGCGGATTAAACACAGTCCTGTCTGCCCCGAGGGAAGCATAAAACCACTTTTTATCCAGGGAATCGAGGGTAGCGGCATTGGATTTTTCAATAAACCGCTGTAAGATCATATATCCCAGGTCGCTATAGCGGTATTCTTTCTTATCCAGTAAATCACTGTCTGTTATGGCAGCAAATACGGAATCCCTGTAGTCTTCCCTCATGTAAAGATCGTCGGTAACCTTTACATTAAAGCGATCTTCGGGTTTATGCCTGTAATATTTTTCCAGCGGCTTCCCGGTCTTTTTATCCACGGTATACCGGTAAAACGGCACCCAGGGCTTCAACCGGGCATAATGAGACAGTACCTCGCGTATGACCAGTTTCTCCTTATTGGTCCCTTTCAGCCCGGGAAGAACACTGCCGAGTGTAGCATCCAGTGCCATCTTACCTTCGTCGTCCATTTTCATAAGTACCGGAAGTGTTGCCAGTATTTTCGTCAGCGATGCCAGGTCGTAGACATCCGTGCTTCTCACCGGGCGGTTACCGGTATAACTATGCCTTCCGAAATTCTTGTTGTAAACCACCTTTCCCTTCCGGGCTACCAGCACCTGTGCCCCCGGCATGGCCAGGGTCTTTACGGACTCTTCCACAATGGAATCTATTTTTTCCAGCACCTGCGAATCCATCCCCACACTCTCGGGAATGCCGTATTGCAGGCGATTGAGAAAAGGGGTCTGTATTCCCGTATTGACCAGCAGTTCCTTGTTTGCGGTTACCGGCAATCTGCCCCTGCCTCCGAGGCCGCCGAAAATGACCTCTGCTGCTTTCCGCTGGGCCACGGGGCCGTTCTGATAAGCGACAACAATACTTTCGATCCCTTCCAGCGTGCTCAGCTTCAGGAGGCTGTACGGTTTCACAAAGGAAGTCAGTATGATTTTCTTCGACCTGGCGATCTCATAGAGCCAGGTCAGTTCCTTCACCGTAAAATCATGCCCTTTCCAGGGAGAAGCATCGGAGCGGTGGTGCCCGATAATAACGGTGTTATAAGGTTCCAGTTTTTTAAGAAGAGCTTCTATGGTCTGCGCCTTCACCTCGTCCACCCTGGCATAGTGATTAAGGGATCTCAAAAAGACATCCCCCTTATCGTCCCCGAAATGCACATAGGCTATTTCCTTCCGGTCCAGGGAGCGCAGAGGCACCAGGCTATCCGTATTTCTGGCTACCGTAATGGCATTGGCATAGAGCTCTTCTTCGAGCAACCGGTCTCTCAGCGTATTCAGATCGCGATAAAGATTTGTCGTATCTATAGGCTGGTACCGTTGTAACCCTGCCTTGAACTTGGCTTTAAGGATCTTCTTCACCGAATACTCCAGGCGTTCTTCGGTTATATCCCCCTTCTGATAGGCTTCGGTAAGTTTAGCCGTTGCCCTGGGCACATCGAGCGACATCACCAGCATATCATTTCCGGCCTTAAAGGCTGCGAGATCAATATCCCCGGGGGAAGTAAAATCTGCCACCCCTTTCATATTCAGGGCATCGGTAAAGACCAGCCCCTTGAACCCCATCTCTTCTTTGAGGAGTTTGGTAATGATATCATGTGATAATGAAGACGGGTAACCCTGCCTGGATTCCAGGGCAGGCACGCTGAGATGTGCTACCATGACACTCTCCAGGTTTTCGGAAATAAGCCTGTTGTAGGGAAAGAGTTCCGTATTTTCGATACGGCTGCGCCCGAAAGTGATTACGGGCAAGGTTTTATGCGAATCGGTATGGGTATCCCCATGACCCGGAAAATGCTTTCCGCAGGCCAGAACTCCTGCATTCCGCATGCCCCTGGCAAAAGCGGCTCCTTTTTCCGCCACATTGTACTTGTCCTCCCCGAAGGAACGGTTGCCTATTATGGGGTTTTCGGGATTGGTATTGATATCGATATCGGGAGCAAAGTTGATATGCACCCCCAGCCTTCTTGCATGTCTTCCCACCTGGTACCCCACCTGTTCTATCAGCCTGTTATTGCGTATGGCACCCAGGGTCATGTTCCACGGATAGGCAAAAGTGGAGTCCAGCCGCATGGCCAGGCCCCATTCCGCATCCATGCCTACCATGAGCGGTATTCCGGACATGGACTGTAGCTTATTGGTAAAAACAGCCTGTTCTTTCGGATGCCCTTTAAAGAAAATAACACCCCCTACATGATAGTCCCGGATGAGTTGTTCTGCCTTTTTAATATGTTTTTCTCCCTGTTCCGGAAAAACATCTATCATAAAAAGCTGCCCGATCTTCTCTTTGAGCGTCATTTTTCCATAGATGCTATCCACCCACTTTTGCTGAAGATACTCGTTCCCGACAGCCAGCGGATCGGAATCCTGTGCCGGGCACCACAGGGGAAACAACATCAGCAATACCAAAATTCTCTTCATAAACTACCTTCTCTTTTTAGAACAACGGGAATAAGATACAGTTATTTCACGAATCGCGCATGCCAGCTTTCTTCGGCAGGCACTTCCCAGTGTTCCTCGTAGTCCTGTTTGGTGGCCACCAGGTTGTTGAAAACGATGGTCTTTCCGGAAACTGCCCTGTCCTTTGCCATTTTCTTAAATTCGAGAAGGGGTTTATAGGCTATATACTCTCCCTGTTTGTACGATACATTCATCTTGTCGAGCAGGTCTACTTCAAAATCCTTTTCCAGCTGTTGTATAAAATGTACGGAAGCATCGATAGAGCAGCCCGAAGCAGCATTGACACCCTGGTTAAGCCCTATGACGATAAAACGCTTGTACCGTATTTCATACCCTGCCTGCAACGTCTCACCATGCACGGTCCATTCCTTTAAAAAAGCCTCCGTCCTGGCCCCGATTTCTTTCAGCTCATCCTCTGAAAAGCTCCTGTTTGCCTGGTATATCCATATCCTGGAAGATTCCGGAAGTTCACTAAACGGTATATACATTGTAAAATCTTTTTTAATAAGTTAAATCTCATCCGCATTGGCGATAAGCTCTGCCACGTCCATCACCGCTATATCGGCTTCTTTTTCCTTGCTCTTCACCCCGTCGGTCATCATGGTATTGCAGAAAGGACACCCGGCGGCAATGATATCCGGCTGAGTTTCCAGGGCCTGTTCGGTCCGCTCCACATTGACATCCTTGTTTCCCTTTTCCGGTTCCTTGAACATCTGTGCTCCTCCGGCGCCGCAGCACAGTCCGGCTTTCCTGCATTTTCGCATCTCCACGAGTTCCACATCCAGTCTGCGTATCAGGTCGCGCGGAGCTTCATAGACCCCGTTGGCCCTTCCCAGATAGCACGGATCGTGATAGGTAATGCGCTTTCCCTTGAATTTTCCGCCTTCTATTCCCAGTTTGCCTTCTTCCAGCAGGGATTTCAGGAACTGGGTATGGTGCATGACCTTGTAGTTCCCTCCGAGTGAAGGGTATTCGTTCTTAAGTGTATTAAAACAGTGCGGACAGGCCGTAACGATCTTGCTCACCTCATAACCGTTGAGCACCTCTATATTGGTCATGGCCTGCATCTGGAAAAGAAACTCGTTCCCCGCCCTTCTGGCCGGATCGCCGGTACAGCTCTCTTCCGTGCCGAGTACGGCAAACTCCACCCCGGCCCTGTTGAGCAACTTTACAAAAGCCTTGGTGATCTTTTTGGCACGGTCGTCAAAACTTCCTGCACACCCCACCCAAAACAACACTTCCGGCTGCTTGCCTTCTGCCATCATTTCGGCCATGGTAGGCACTTTCAATTCACCCATAGTTTCATCAAATTTTGGAATTACGCAGTACAGGCCGTCAAAACCCGGTACTAATCGTGTTTTCCGTCGTCAAACACTTCGATGGTCACCTCTTTCTCGATGAGGTCGGTAAATTTACCGTTATAACGGGTAGCCCTTACCAGGTGATTGTCTATCCAGTGATAATTTCCTCCGCGCGGTTTTCCCATCAGGAGACCGTGGTATTTAAACCCATGCCTGTCGAGCCACTCTTCGGTCACCTCCCTGTGGTCTTCCGTGCGGGAAGTAAAGAAAGTGATCACATGACCTTCTTCATACCATTTGTTCAGGGTGTCCAATGCATCCGGGAACGGCTCACAGGTAGCCATGCGTTCCGGCTCTTCATTAGGAACATCCTCGGTGACGGTACCGTCGATGTCGATCAGATAATTCTTGATCCCCCCCGGCAATACCGGGCTTACATGTTCTCCTCCTTCTACCTTGTCATGTAACAGTCTTTCTACGTCTTCCTTTTTCATTTAGTTTATTAGTTTGTAGTTCTTAGTTGTTAGTTGCAGGTTTAAGTGCTTCCGACTTCCTGCCATTTCGCATTTGCAAACTAACGATAATTTCTGTGTCTCTACCCCTTCGGGAATTGATTTTCGGATTGGTTATACGTCTGTTCTTTGTCTGTTATTCATTTTTCCAGTTGAGCCTGTCCATCTGGTTATAGGGCCAGGGCGCACCGTTGTTTTCTATATTGGTCATCATATTGTTCAGTTCTGCCGGGGCTGCCGACTGTTCCATGACCAGGTACCGTCTCATATCCAGTATGATCGACAGCGGATTGATACTCACCGGGCAGGCTTCCACACAGGCATTACACGAGGTACATGCCCAAAGCTCTTCCCTGGTGATATAATCGTCCAGCAAGGACTTGTTATCTGCTACAAAAGTACCATTATTATCTATATTTTTACCTACTTCCTCAAGCCGGTCCCTGGTATCCATCATAATTTTTCTCGGGGACAGCTTTTTTCCGGTCTGATTGGCCGGGCATTCGCTGGTACAGCGTCCGCACTCGGTGCAGGTATAGGCACTGAGCAACTGCACCCAGTTGAGATCGGACACATCGGAGGCCCCGAATTTTTCCGGCATTTCTCCCTGTTCTCCTTCGGCGCCGGCGGGGGCAGCAAAAGGGTCGGCATTGGGGTCCATCATGAGTTTTACCTCTTTGGTAACCGCTTCCAGGTTGTCCATCTGTCCTTTCGGTGCAAGACCGGCAAAATAGGTATTCGGAAATGCGAGAATGATATGAAGGTGTTTGGAATAATACAGGTAATTGAGAAAGACCAGGATGCCCACAATGTGCAACCACCAAGCCGTACGTTCTATAAGGTGCAATGTCGCCTCCGGCAATCCGCCGAACCAGGGTGCGATGATTCCGCTTATAACATTTCCTCGCCCCATCTGCTGAAAGGGTACATCGGTAGCGTTCATGACCAGGAACAACACCATAAGCACCATTTCGAAATACAGGATCAGGTTCCCGTCATTCTTCGGCCAGCCCTTCATTTCCGGTTTCCGGAAACGCTGCAGGCGAATAATGTTTCTCCGTATCCAGAATACGATGACAGACACCAATACCAGAAAGGCGAGTATTTCGAAGGTCCCGATCAGTACTGTGTAAAAACCGCCGAGGGAGGAAAATACACGATGTGTCCCCAGAAGTCCGTCGATAATGATTTCCAGCACCTCCAGGTTGATAACAATAAACCCCAGGTAGACCATGATATGCAGTATTCCCGCCACCGGCCGCACCACCATTTTCTGCTGCCCCAATGCGATACGGGCCATATTGGCCAGGCGCTCCCGCCTGTGGTCTGACCTGTCTACTGGCTTTCCCGTCCGGATATTACGAACAAGCTTCCTTACGTTGCGCACAAAAAAGCCTATGCCCAGCACAAGCACTATCGCAAAAACTATATTGGGAATAAAAGCCATAATATCGGTTTAATTAAACTCGTTTACAGACCATATAAGCTGTCTTAAGGCTGTTCCTGATCTTCTTCCTGATTTTCAGCCGGATCATATGGCTTCGGGCGCTTTCCGAAAAGGGAAAAATGCACATACCTTTTGGGATTGAGCTTCATATCCTGAAGTAACTGCTCCAGCTGCAGGGAAGCCCCCGAAAGGTTGTCGTACAGTGCTTCGTCTTTCAGCAGTTTTCCGACAGATCCTTCACCGCGATCTATTTTGGCCATAACATTTTTAAAACCGCTTACGGTTTGCTGAAGCTCCTCCATGGTCTGTGCCAGGTCGGCTTCGGCCAGCGTTCCGCTAACCTCTTTCAGGTTACCGGTAAGCCCTTCTATATTATCTATGGAATTTCCCAGTTTCTGCCTGTTGTCCCTTAATAATGCATTCAGGGTTACGGAACTGCTTTTAAAATTATCGGTAATCTCCTTCAGGTTTCCGATACTCGCTCTCAGGTTCTGCCGGGTATCATCATTAAGCACGGTATTTACGGCGGCCAGCAGCGAGTCTGCACTTTCCAGCATGCTTCCCAGCTGCGCCTGCAGGGGAGTAAGCTTCTGGGTGACCAGCTCCGTGATACCCGGGCGGATAGACGACGGTAATGTATCTCCCGATACCGATACGGGGCTGCCGTCAAAAACAGGAACGATCTGCAATCCCTTTCCCCCTATAATCCCGGTATCGTAGAGCACTGCCTTACTGCTCCGGGTAAACTCAAAATCGTTTTCCACGGAAAAGGTAACGATCAGTTTTCCCCGCTCGTCCAGAAACCTTATATCCATGACCTTCCCCACCGGAAAGCCATTGATACTGACCGACGTGCCCGCAGCCAGCCCTCCTACATTATCATATACGGCATAGTAGGTGCGGTAGGACTTGAATATGGGATTGGACTTCAGGAAACTGAATCCCATTATAAACAGGAGTATACCCCCCAATACTATAATGGCCGTCTTAATTTCTTTTGATAGCTTCAAATGTTCTCACTTTTGGTATTGAGAACAAATTTAGGAATAATTTTGGTTATTAGGTTACCCTGACCGGGTTATTGGCAAACCTGTAACCTCAAGGACGCAGGAGCCTTATCCCGTATACCGGCCCGGCCGTGGTACGGTCTTTAGCCACGAATTTCACCGTTATCCGGCCTCCCGTACTTTTTTCCAGAACAGTATCCGGTATCCGGTAGTCCTCGTGATAGATCACATCTCCTTTCCCACCCTGAAGGGAAACGTCTTTCAGCAGCTCTCCGTTGACCAGGATACCGAAGTGGCGGTTCTTATCTCCTCCGTAATATTCCACACGCAATACCTTGCCCTGCTTCCCGGTATTGTTCAGGTCATAGGAAAACCATGATTCCGACTGTCTCCAGAACATTCCTTTATTCATTCCCGAAGATGTTTGCTCTCCACGGTAGTTGTGTTCGGTTTCCGGCTGCTGCTCCCCGGGAGCCACCTGGTCGACCGTCCTGGCCTCGAGTTCCAGTTTCTCCTTTTCCCTCTTCCGTACAGTGCGAAGTTTTTCCTCCAGTCCTTCTCTCTCTTCCACAGGCCAGTACACCATATAGCGGGCATCGTATATGGTATAAAAAGGCACCAGTTCCAGGTTTTTGTATTTCTGCGGATAAATCACGGAGGAGGCCTTGAAAGTCATGGGTTTTCCCGTTACCGCCCGTACGGCATCTTCAGGATGCTCTCCCGGCTGTGCGAGGATCATGGGGGCCTCGTCCAGGGGATAACTTTTTCCTTGTGCCACGTGCCCCATACGGCTGTCATCGGCATAAAGGCCAAACAGGCCGGTCGTGTATCGGTGACAGCTCCCAGGACAACGGGGCCATGTACAAAAGACACCCATTGGTCCGTACCGGTTGTTTCCGCATGGAGATACTCTGCCGTAGTATGCATGGGAAAACGCAGTACCACCTTGTCGCCATTTCTCCATTTCCGGGTTATCCGGATATAGGAGGACTCCGTTTTATCCGCATGATATCGTCTATCGTTGACATATACCTCAAACTTTCCTTCCTTCACCCATCCCGGGCGCCTTACAACCACCGAAAAACGTGAACTCCTGTCCAGGGAAAGCGTCAGTTTTGTATGCTCCTCATCCGGAAAACCCGTTTCCTGGGTGAGCACCATTCCCTTTTCTTTCCATTCCAGCGATGAAGGAACGAACAGGTTTACATAGAGGTCATTACCCCGGCGGGCATAGATCAGCTCCCCGTATTTCCCGTGATTTTCCAGCCCGGAACCCACACAACACCAGAATCCCTGTCCGGGTCGGGAATATACCCTGTAATGCCGGGGGCGCATGGGCGTAAAGTATACAAACCCACCCGAAGGATGCTGTGAAGAGAGAATGTGGTTGTACATGGCCCTCTCGTAAAAATCCATATACCTGCCTTCGGGCTTTGACAAAAAAAGCATTTGGGTGAGCCGGAGCATGTTATAGGTATTACAGGTCTCGGGCCCCTGCCTGGAGGTCACCATCCCTGAAAAATCATCATCAGGGTGAAAATGTTCCCTGACACTGTTCCCCCCGATGGATACCGACCGGCGGTTTACCACCTCATTCCAGAAGAAATCCGACGCCCGGTTCCAGTCTGTATTATGCTCCAGGTCAGCGATCCGTTTATACCCTATCACTTTCGGGATCTGGGTATTGGCGTGCAGGCCGGTAAGTTCGTCCCGGCCGTGCAGCAGGGGATCGAGGATCTTCCGGTGTGAGAACCGCCTGGCGAGATCCAGGTATTTTTCACTGCCTGTGATCGCATAGACATCGGCAAACACCTCGTTCATTCCACCGTGTTCGCTCACCAGCATTTCCTGTATCTGTTCATCCGACAAGGCAGAAGTAACCTCCAGCACCCAGTCCGATAACTTTACCAGCACAGTCTTTGCTTCCTTATTTCCCGCAACAAGCCAGGCATCTCTCAGGCCGGCAAACAACTTGTGTATATTGTAAAGCGGCACCCATTTGTCGTTCAGTGAAAACGTGGAAGCCCTGATATCTCCGGCAGCGATCTCCGCCCACATCTCCCTTCCGCCCGGAATCCCGCCGGTATAACCGTTACCATTGGCTTCCTGGCATGCTGCCAGCACCGATACCATATAAGAAAGCCGGTTAACAAGTGCTTCATTTCCCGTAGCGGCATACATCAACGCCAGGGCAGAGAGGTAATGCCCTCCTATATGACCGTCAAGGCCCGAACTCTCCCAGTTGCCATACGCTTCTGCCCGGGGTTCCAGTCCTGCCTCCTTCACATAGGGAGCCAGCAACCTGTCGGGGTCCAGGGCAAGGATATACTCCATATCCGTTTGCTGGGCCTCATAGAAAGGCCCTCCGCCAAGCCTTACTGCCGACAGCGAAAACGGTTCAAGCGACTGCCCGTATACCGAAAACAGGTTTGCCATGACAATCCCAAAAAAAACAAAATACCGCTGTATCATCTTATACTTTTTTATAAGTTCCGGAAAATCGCCCCCTCTCTCTTTCCGACATGCCTGTCAGGACCGGGAAAGCAATGACAACGGGTTAAAAATAGATAAAACCAGGTGCTTTTACAAATTAAATGTAGTTTTTACACTAAATTAATGCCGCAAATGCTTTTCCAAACTTTTTCGGATCGTACATTTATAATTATGCTTTCCGGAAATCAAGTCATAAAACCGGGAAAAAGACTTTCCCGCTGCGCAAACCATCTATAGGTCAGTCCGCTATAATTACATTAATGTCCCTTCCTTCCAGGTCTTTTACCACTGCCGGCGGCACATGGGCATCAGTTACAATATAGTGTACCTGTTCGAGGCCACAAACCTTTCCCAGTCCCCTTTTCCCGAATTTTGAACTGTCGGCCAGTACTACCAGTACCTGGGCAGATTCTATCATTTTTTTATTGAGGGAAGCTTCTGCCAGGTTTGTAATGGACAAGCCGAAATCCAGGTCAATGCCGTCTACCCCGAGAAATAAAATTCCGGAGGATATCTCCTCCAGGGTATTCTCTGCGGTTCTCCCCGCTACGGATGAAGAATTGGGCCTGATGGTACCCCCTAACTGCACGATCTCTATGTTAGGCCTGCTACACAAGGCCAGGGTTACTTTCACTGCCGGGGTTATTACTGTCATCTGTCGTAAAGGATGCAGCATATTGGCAAAGGTGTAAACCGTAGTGCCGGAACCCACGATCACAGAATCACTTTCCTTTATAAGGCCCAATGCTGCCTTTCCGATTTTCTGCTTTGCTTCCGCATTAATCTGTTCCTTCTCGTCGATGGTACGTTCGTTCATATACGGATTACTGCTGGAAGCCCCTCCGTGGGTCCGGAACAACAATTTTTTATCTTCAAGCAGCTTCAGATCCTTCCGGATCGTAACACCGGAAACATTGAGCCATTCTATCAGATCATTTATTTTGACCCGCCCCTCCTCCTTGAGTTTCTGAAGGATCATCTCATGCCTGTCAGTGATATCCATACTTTTATCTTTATTTTTTTTGATTTAATATAAAATTAACAATCCCTTCAAAAAGTTTCAAAACACACAGAACCCTAACGTAAAGTTAACACTCAACTTCCTGTACACAGCAAAGAAAACAATTTATTTACTTTCGAAACCCTTTTGTTAAAGTTAAATTTAATTAAAAATTAGGGATTTTAAACTTTCATTATATTAAATTATGTTTCTTTTAATTTTATTTCTTTAATTTGTTATCGAAACAAGACAAAGATAGTTGTCCTTTTTAAAACCGTAAAAAATAGCATATCGTCAAAAAAATAAAACCAAAACACAGTATTATGAAAATCACACCACCTATTTTAAGATCTGCTGAAAAAAAATTCTTTTGGCTCATCCTTGTCCAGGCAATAGTTTTTACGGCTGCCCGTACTGATTCGGAAGGTACCGATATCCGCCGGGACAAAGACTCTGTAACGGCCGAAACAGAGATAGACACCTCTGCAGTAAACCTGGAAAGCTCCAGCTTTTTCCAAATTGCCGTACTGCCCGACACCCGGTATTGCACCGATCTCAAGCACGGTGGAACCACGGAGATGTTCGAACAGCAAATCGCCTGGATAGAAAACGACCGTAACGGTGGGAACGGACTTATGAGGATCATGAAAATAGATCTGGACAATGAAACCCCGAGTGTACGCACCTTTGCGCCCAGGACAGGAGCCAATATTCTCGAAGAAAATGAAGACAGCATGTTTACCGGGCCCCTGTACCAACAAAAATCATACACATTCCTGTGAAAATCAATTCCATACCCTCAGACAAGCATTTTGAACCTCACTTAGTAAGTAAACCAAAAACCGAAATACGACTCATAAAACCAGCACTATGAAACAAACTCTAAAAATTTCTTTGCTGTTTCTTTTCTGCCTGTCAACCATATCTTCATTTGCGCAGCAACGTACGGTAACAGGTCATATCCGGGACGAAGAAGGTGCCCCTCTTCCGGGGGTTACCATTCTGGTCGGAGACAGCAATAAAGGGACAATTTCCGACTTTGACGGTAATTTTTCGCTTGATATCAGCGGAAACAATACCATTCTTCTTTTCTCCTATATGGGAATGGAACCCCAGGAAATTGAAGTAGGCAATCAGCTTACCCTGGATATTACCATGATCTCGCAGGCCGTCGGGCTCGACGAGGTCGTAGCCATAGGTTACGGCCGCGCCAAAAAAAAGGATATCAGCGGTTCCATTGCCACTGTAGACGGCGAAACCGTTTCCAAAAGAAATAACACACAATTGTCTCAGGCACTGCAGGGGACCATGCCAGGGGTCATGGTAACCCGTACCAATGCCGAACCCGGGGCAGGCGGAACCATACGGGTAAGGGGTATCACTACCATCGGGGACAGCGATCCCCTGGTTATCGTTGACGGTGTTCCGGTAAGCAGTATCGATGATGTTAATGCTGCCGATATCCAGGATATTTCCGTACTCAAGGATGCAGCGTCGGCTTCCATATATGGCGCCAGGGCAGCAGCCGGGGTGATCCTTATCACCACAAAACAATCCGGGGAAGAAAAATCGTCTCTGGAGTACAAAATGAGCTATGGCATTGATGTCCCTACCCGGTTTCCCGATATGGTAGACCCCCAACGTTACCTCGAAATGATTAACGAATTTACCTGGAACGATGCCGGTAACCCCGAAGGCGGGGAATATGCACTTTATACTGAAGACGAGGTCAACAATTGGGTGGCCAACAACGCCACGGACCCCAACCGTTACCCGCTGACCGACTGGACGGGACTTATAATCAATGACTTCGCCCCGAGAAGTTCGCACAACATTTCCTTTACCGGGGGTACCGAAAGGCTGAGGACCAGGGCTTCCCTGAATTACGAACAGATCGATGCCATGTACGACCACAAGTCCTTTAACCGCATCATGGGCAGGGTAAACAATAATTTTACTATCTCTGAAAAGTTAAAAGCCTCCGTAAATTTCTCCTATATTCACGAAAGAAGAAAAGCTCCTGTCATTAACCCGGTAGAATCTGCCCAACGGTATCCGGCGGTTTATGCCGCCGTGTGGGACGACGGCCGTATCGGCCAGGGACAAAACGGTTTCAATACCTATGCCCGCCTGCATTACGGAGGGTTTGACAATACGTGGAGAAACAAGTTCAATTCCCGCATATCACTGGAATACAGCCCTGTAAAAAATCTCCGCATTACCGGGGTATTCGCACCTTACATCTATAATACCAAAGGTAAGAAATTCGTTAAAAAAATCCCGTATTACGATGCAGAGGATCCCACACAACAACTGGGATATATCTCCGGACACAACACTACAAATCTCTACGAAGCCAGAAACGACGGGTGGAATATTACCAACCAGCTTCTGGTTAACTACGATGCCTCTATCGGCAGTCATAATTTTAGTCTGCTTGCGGGTTATGAAGGTTTTTCCTCCTATACGGAATCACTGGATGCGCAGGCCGAAAATTATGAAGTATCCAGCTTCCCGTATCTCAACCTCGGTCCCCTGGATAACATGAGAAACTCGGGCGGGGCCGTGGAAACAGCATATCGCTCTTATTTCGGCCGCCTCCTATACGATTACAAAGGAAAATACCTGTTACAGGCCAATCTGCGTTACGACGGTTCGTCGCGCTTCCACCCCGATTACCGCTGGGGAGCCTTCCCTTCGGTATCTGCCGGGTGGGTGATCACCGAGGAAAGCTTTATGCCAAAGGATTCTCCCCTTTCCTATCTGAAGTTCAAGGCAAGCTGGGGACAACTCGGTAACGAGCGTATTGGTAACTACCCCTACCAGTCAACCATCGGGTTTTCCAACGCCTTGTTCTACCGGGGTAATAATGTGACTTCGGCTACTACGGCAGCCCAATTTTATTACGCCATCCCCAACATTACCTGGGAAACCACCGAAACCACCAATATAGGTCTTGAATCCTATTTCTTTGAAAACAAGCTGATGTTATCAGCCGATTATTATAAAAAAACCACCAAAGACATGCTACTGCAACTGGAGATCCCTGATTATATGGGCTATGAAAACCCGGATCAGAATACCGGGAAAATGCATACCGAAGGATGGGATCTTGAACTCGCATGGAGGGACCGGATCGGCGGGCTAAAATATTCCGTAAGTGCCAACGTATCCGATTACCGTTCCAAAATGGGCAACCTGGGCGGAATTGTATTCTCCGGGGCACAGATTACCCGTGAGGGGACGGAATTCAACGAGTGGTACGGTTACCGGTCTGACGGACTGTTCCAGACTGCGGAAGAAGTGGCCGATTCGCCCACACTCAATTCTTCTGTACAGCCAGGGGATGTAAAATACCTGGATATCAGTGGTCCGGACGGGGTACCGGACGGCATTATCTCTCCCGATTACGACCGTGTTCCCCTCGGAGGTTCCCTGCCCAGGTATCTTTACGGGGGCAACATTAATGCGGAGTACAAAAACTTCGACCTGACCCTCGGTTTCCAGGGTGTAGGAAAACAAAACAGCCGCCTGACCCCGCAAATGGTAAGACCCTTCTTCTCTACCTGGACCAATGCCCCGGCCATTATCGACGGAAAGTACTGGAGCCATTACAATACCCCTGAAGAAAACCAGAAAGCCCGTTACCCCAGGCTCTCTCATGCCGGGGCCGAAAACAACAATTATGAGATGTCGGATTTCTGGTTGTTCGAAGGCGGTTACTTCCGGCTGAAAAACATAGTGCTCGGGTTTACCCTGCCCGAGTCCGTGACCACTCGTATCAATGTGAGTAACGCACGGTTGTTTGTGTCGGCTACCGACCTGTTTTCCATAGATAACTACCCCGGGGGATGGGACCCGGAAACCGCAGACCATACTTATATGGTTTCCACCTTCCTGTTTGGCCTGTCTGTTAAATTCTAAAAATCAGCAAAATGAAGAAAATACTGTCTTTTTTCCTGTGTACCGCAGTCCTTTGTGGCTGCGAGGACCTCGACCTCAACCCGTTGTCTGAAGCCTCTTCGGGAAACTGGTATTCCAGTGCCGAAGAATATGAAATGTCACTGAACGACCTCTACAGGACCTATCTCTGGGACCTGGAGATCAACCTGACCACCGAAAGAATGACAGACAACTGGACACAGCGAATGGTCATATCCGACTTTACTTCCGGGACCATAAACAGCGAATGGTCAACTGCTTCAGACTTATGGCTGAGCACCTATAAAGGTATTTCGAGGGCAAATACCATTCTCAATAACCTGGAAAACGCACCGGACGATCTCACAGAAGAGCAGATAAAACAATTCGAAGGTGAAGCCCGTTTTTTCCGGGCGGTATTCTATTCCCGCCTGGCATTTTACTATGGAGATGTTCCTTACTACACGGAGTATATCGATATCGAAGCTGCTTTTGAACTGGGCAGGACCGACAAGGATGAGATCATAAAACACGTTTACGAAGATTTCGACATCGCTATTGAAAACCTTCCCGGGAGTTATCCCGGCAACGAACTGGGTAAGGCCACCAAAGGTGCCGCTATGGCTTTTAAGGCCCGTACAGCCCTCTATATGGAAGACTGGGCCCTTGCCAGGGAAAGTGCAAAAGCCTGTATGGATCTCGGAATTTATGAATTACACCCTCAGTATGATGATTATTTCTATTCCAAAACCCGGAATTCCTCCGAAACCATTTTTGCCCTGCCGCAATCCACGGAGCTCGGGCAATACTGGAATGCAAAAAATTTCTATACCCGGACACCCGGCGGAAGCTCTGTGGCCCAACCGTCCTGGGACCTGTTTGCTTCCTACCTCTGTACAGACGGATTACCGATAGACGAATCACCTTTATTCAACCCTCATAATCCCTTTGAAAATCGCGACCCAAGGTTGCCTATGACCATTGTGGAATTCGGCACGGAACACCTCGACTATATCTACGACCCCAACCCTTATGCCACCGAGATACTGAAGGTATCTACCGGTCAATTGGTCAAAAACCTCGATACCCGAAGCGTGGTTACCCACGCCTCTCATAACGGGCTCACTCTTAATAAAGGGGTAGACGAAGACTGGACGGATGACAACCAGGCCGATTTCGACATCAAGATCATGCGGTATGCCGATGTATTGCTGATGTATGCGGAAGCCGCTATCGAACTCGATGAAATTGATGATACTACTCTTGAAGCCATTAATGCCGTACGGGCAAGGGCATACGGGGTTTCTGCAGACGAGACGGGGGAATACCCGGCAGTAACCACAACAAACCAGGCCCCGTTGCGCAAAGAACTGCGCAACGAAAGACGGGTAGAATTTGCCTGGGAAAACCGGCGTTTTGACGACCTGTTGCGATGGCAACTGGCCGAAAAAGCCCTTACCCGCCCCGTTTACGGAATGCTGGACCCTAATGATCTAAAGGAAAAGGTAGTCGATCCGGGACTGTGGTTCTGGCCGGAAACACCGGAAATTGATGAGGACGGACTTCCCGACTTTTCATCCATGTACAACAGCGGATACATTAAACTCCTTGTCGAACGCAATTTTGACCTCAGGCAATACCTGTTCCCCATACCGTCTAAGGAGATACTGATCAACGATAATCTGGAACAGAATCCCGGTTACTGAATGTAATGGCAGTTTGTAACATCTTAAGCCAAAACAGAATATGAACCTATAAACAAAACATGCATACCATAGATATTGTCGTATTAATCGTATACCTTATTGGCCTTATAGGCATGGGAAGTATTTTCTCCCGGATGAAAAATGCCAGCGAAATGTTCGCAGCAGCCGGAAAGTCACCTTGGTGGCTTTCCGGCTTATCGTCGTTTATGACCACTTTCTCCGCCGGGACTTTTGTAGTCTGGGGAGGGATCGCATATCGTTTTGGCATGGTGAGCGTATCCATCCTTATGGTGATAGGAGTAGCTGCCATGTTTGCAGGATGGTTCCTGGCATCCCGATGGAAAAAATTCGGTTATAATTCGGCCGCCGGATTTCTCAACGACCGCTTCGGCAGATCACTGGTTCACTTTTATACGTTACTGCAGGGACTGGTCGGACTGTTTACCATGGGAGGCGCAGTCTATGCCCTTTCCGTGGTAATTACTGCCCTGGTCCCCTTGCCTGAAGGACATATACTTGCCGATCCCCTGACAGGTCACCTTTCGGTAACATTTACCTCCCTGGCCTTGTGCTTACTGGTCATTATCATTACCTTCGGCGGAGGGCTCTGGGCCGTACTCATGACAGACGCCTTACAGTTTATAATCCTCTCGGCTTCCGTACTTATCGTAGTACCTCTTATCCTGGCCAGAACGGGAGGGATTTCCGGGCTTTTCCAGGCAGCACCCGAAGGTTTCGGACAACTGGTCAACAATGAGTTTTCATGGTATTTCCTGCTGGGGTGGAGCCTGGTGTTTTTTTTCAAAATCGGCGGGGAATG
Source organism: Sinomicrobium soli (assembly GCF_003285545.1). Lineage (GTDB taxonomy): Bacteria > Bacteroidota > Bacteroidia > Flavobacteriales > Flavobacteriaceae > Sinomicrobium. Next base: position 67,616 of record NZ_QLNV01000010.1, read on the forward strand.
GGCCTATGTCCAACGATTTGTATGTGTACCTAACAGCCGTGATGCCCGGAAGGCCACTTACCTCTTTGGTATTCTCTACATCGCAAGCCCTTTTATCTGGATGCTTCCCCCCATGGCCTACAGGGTTATCAACCCCGGTGCCGATTACGAACAGGCCTATATTCTGGCCAGCCAGGAAGTATTACCTGCAGGAATGCTGGGGCTTATGATTGCTGCCATGTGCTCCGCTACGGCCAGTATGGCCACTACGCAACTCAATGTCTTTGCCGGGGCTTTTACCACCGAGCTCTATCACAGGGTCATACGTCCTTCCGCCACAGATACCGAACTTGTAAGGGCAGGGCGTCTGTTTACCCTTTTACTGGGAGGAATTATCATTGCCGGGGCACTGGTAATCCCCGCAATGGGAACATATACCGGGTATATCCTGGCCTCCGTGGCCATGCTTACGGGGCCTATGGTCCTGCCAACCATCTGGGGACTCTATTCGAGGAAAATAGGTCTCCGGGATGCCTGGGGAGTTACCCTGGCGAGCATAGTCTTCGGAATAACCGTAAAAATCGGATTTCAGCCCGAAGGTTTTCTGACAGGCATTTCATGGCTGTCCGGTATTGCTTCCCTGGCTATGGCCAATGAACGGATTACAGAAATCATGGCAGGCACAATATTTCCCCTTGTGCTCCTCTTCTGGTGCGAAATGCGTTCCCCGCATACCTGCAAGGGGTGGGTTAAAGTGAAAAATCACAAAAGCAGTTATACGGAAGGAAAATCGTCTGATGCTTCCCGGCTTCCCGCAAGCTTATGTGCCTGGTCGTCCGTAATTGTGGGGGTATTGATGATGATGATCACTTTAATCGGACAAGACGATAGTACGCTTGTGGCCTTGTTTGCCACAGGGCTGATGCTATTGGGGATACTCATCCTCATATCGCAGAAAAAATCGGGAAAAGCCCTGGCTTCTCCCGACATCCATATCAATGAGAATTCAGAACAAACAAGATAATACCGATAATAAACACGTAACATGATGAAACATATCACCGAAAAGGGAAGACAGGTCCCGGTAAGAACAGAAGCAGATATACTCGTAGTAGGCGGAGGTCCTTCAGGAATAATGGCAGCACAGGCCGCGGCTGAAGACGGGCTGAAAGTGGTATTGATTGAAAACAGGAGTTTTCTCGGCGGGAACATGACCATAGGCCTTCCCGTACTGGGGTTTCTCGGACAGAAAGGAAACCAGATCATCAAAGGACTACCGCAAAAGTTTACGGAACGCCTCAAAATGCAGGACGCCGCCAGCGAACACAGGCCCTGCCCGTTACATATGAGCATAACCCTCGTAGAACCTGAAGCCGTAAAGAATACTGCTCTTGAAATGCTTACCGAGGGGAATGTTGAGGTCATCCTTTACACCTATTTCGTAGATGCCATTGTCGAGCACAATACCATTAAAGGGATCATCATAGAAAGTAAGGCCGGAAGAGAAGCCATTCTCGCCAAAACGGTCATCGATTGCAGCGGGGATGCCGATGTGGCTTACCGCGCCGGGGTTCCTTGTGAAAAAGGAAACGAAAAAGGCGGAATGCAGCCCCCTACCCTCATGTTCTGCATGGGTGGTGTGGACACCGAAAAGCTGAGGATGAGCATTGCCAGCGAACACCGCACTTATCTCACGGATTTTATCCCCGCCGAATATTTCGGGCAGAACCATCAGTTTATAGTGGTAGGATTACGCGACCTGATGAATAAGGCAAGAAATGAGGGTTTTACCCTCAACACTGAACGAACCATTATTATTACCGGGCTGCGAAAAGGGGAAGTCTGGATAAACATGTCCAGTGTACACGGGGTTGACGGGACCAAACCTGAGGACCTGACCCACGGGGAAGTCAAAGGAAGACAACAAATCAGGGATATCCAACGCTACCTGACAGCATACGTACCCGGATTCGAAAAAGCATTTTTTACCAAGATGGCCCCCTTCCTCGGGATCAGGGAAACACGAAGAATAGTGGGCCGTTATGTCATGACCAGCGATGATATACTGTCTTGCAGAAGATTTGACGATGCCATTGCGGTAGCCAGCTACCCTCTCGACCTGCATCACCCCCACGACGGAGGGTGTACGCTCACCTGGTGCGGCGATTGTTACGACATTCCCTATGCCTCCCTGGTACCGCAACGCATCGAAAACCTCCTGGTGGCCGGAAGGGCCATTTCCACAACACATGAAGCCATGTCTGCCATAAGGGTGATGGCCCCATGTATGGCCATGGGGGAAGCCGCCGGAAGAGCTGCAAAACTGGCTATCTGGCACGGGGTGCTGCCTTCCTCCCTGGATGTCCGCCTCCTACAAAAGGAACTCCTCGAAAAAGGAGCCTACCTGAATGAAGAAATTGCCTTAAACCGACAAGCATTATGAAATGCCCATAACCAAAATTTTCGGATACCAACCGAAATGATCATTGGGCATTCCATCTGACCTATGAAAAACAAATAAAAAAGAACAGATGAAATCACATAACATAAAAAACGTATTACTCCGCTTTCTCCCGGCAGGAATACTCCTGCTCCTGTTTTGCAACTTTGTTCCTGCACAGGAAAACAGGGCCCCTTTTAAAGTGATCAGCGCCAATATCCGGGTGGCCCTGCCCGCAGATACGGATAAAGGACATGGATGGAACGACCGGAAAGCACTGCTTTTCGATATCCTGAAAAATCACAAACCGGATATTATCTGTCTCCAGGAAGTCCTCGAAGTCCAGAACAATGATTTCAAAACGGCCTTTCCGGACTTTACCGTTATAGGGTTCGAAGGCCCGGAAATGGATGTCCACACAGATGGAGAATACCACGGCATTGCCAAGAATCCCATCGCATTTTCCAATACAAGGTTTGAACTGGTGGCGGCAGGGCAATACTGGTTATCCGAAACACCGCTGAAAGGCGGGAGCATTTCCTGGAATTCGGCAAGGGCAAGGAATGCCAACTGGGTGCGGCTCAAAGACCGGGCGACCTCCCGGGAATTCCGGGTCGTAAACCTCCATTTAGACCACAAAAGCCAGCCGGCAAGGGAAAGACAGATCAGGGTAGTCACGGATGAGGCCGGCCAATACCCCCCCGATTTTCCCCAGGTACTCGCGGGAGACTTCAATGCCGGCGCAAAGAACGAGGTATACGGCGTTATCGGTAACGCCGGATGGAAGGATACGTATACCGCCATACACGGTGATGCCGAACCCGGATATACGGTGCATCTGTTTAAAGGTGACAAATACGAAAAAAAGGACAAGGGCCGTAAGATCGATTTTATTTTCACCAGGGGAGCGGACTGGCAGGTGAAAGATGCCTCCATCATCCGGGACCATGCTGACGGAAGATACCCGAGCGACCATTATTTTGTATCCGCAGATATTTTGCCGGATTAACCCGGAGTGCCGGGGCTCCATTCCCGGATCTCTCTCCAAAAGAAATCTGCTTCGGGCCGCATTGGGAATGATGACAACCCACTATAAACGATTAAACCAAAAATAAGTAAACATGTATCGGATAAACACAAGAGAACGAAGAGAACCTTCCGGGCTGACAGAATGTTTTATCAGGGTTTTAAAACCCCTTTTTACAGGATTTGCAATACTGTTTATCTTGCCATTGCAGGGACAGGAATTTACGATACTGAACTACAATTCCCTACACGGTTTTCAAAAAGATCCGGCACTCACAAAACGCTATGTCGAATGGGTGAAAAAGCTTGATCCCGATGTGGTATCATACCAGGAAATGAACGGCTTCACCCAAAACGACATAGGAGAACTGGCCGAAAAGTACGGGCATCCTTATGCGGTGATCATGAACGAAGAATATGGAGTTCCCGTAACCCATCCCCTCGCCATAACTTCGAAATATCCCATACTCGATGTAAAAAGGGTCATGGACAACCTATGGCATGGTTACCTGTACTCAAAGATCAACGGAATCCATTTCTTTATTACCCACCTGGCACCTTTTACCCTTAAGGACCGCCAAAAGGATATCCGGAAAATAATAGCACAGACCCGGTTGATCCCTAAAAATGAAATGATTGTCCTTGCCGGAGATTTCAATGCACTATCTCCGATGGACTCCACAGCGTACGGAGAAGACCTGCTGAATGCCATGCGGAAATCGGAAGGAAAGTACATCACAAAAAGCGGGACTCCCATTTTGAGAAACCGTACAATCTACCGGGAAAACCTAAATAATGACAAAATAGACTACTCGGTTATCCGGATGGTCTCAGATGCCGGATTTAAGGATAGCTACTTCCTGAAAAACGATACGTTCAAAAATAGCGTTCCCACAAAGGGTCATGCAAAAAAAACATCTTTCCTCCGCAGGATCGATTATATCTGGACCAATAAAAAACTATCGAAAAAAGTCATCGGATCGGATATTGTCCAGGATACCCTGACCGACTATATTTCTGATCATTACCCCGTCATTTTAAAAGTGAAACTATAACATTTTACCATAAACAACACCTCCTGATTCTTTAATAAAACAGAAAAAAAATGAAAACACCATTTACATTACGGCCGATTTTGATGCTCTTCCTTTTGTGTATGAACGGAAGTGTAACGGCCCAGAAAGATACGCTGTCCATTCTTCATATTTCAGATCTTCATGTGATCTTTAATCCGTATGCCTATATTCCTGAAATGATGGACTACAGGGCAAAGAAACAATATCACCTGGGTGAGATTCACCTGAGAAGCTTCCTGGAAACCGTACCGGCGAGGACATCCGGTGATATGGTCGTTGCCACGGGAGACCTGGTCGATTTTTTCGAATCAAAAACTGTAGACCGTACTACCATAGATATCCAGCCGGCAGCATTTTCCAGATTACTTGAGGATTATGAGATGCCCATCCTGCTCACACTCGGCAATCACGATATTTTCACTTTTGACTGGGATGACAAGCTGGATTACAAACTTTTGCACAACCAGAACCATGCAGGCCGTGCGAGATCGTTATGGATTAAAAATGTTTCCTGTTTCAACAACGGAACCTATTACAGTAAAACAGTCAGGGCAGGGCAAACCCGTTACCGGCTCATTTTTCTCGACGACAGTTTTTACCAGTTCTCAAAGGAAGATAGAACAAGGGCGATCCCTTATATTGATAAGCCACAACTTTACTGGCTCAAGGATCAGCTGAATGCATCGGAAAATGACATCGAGATCATTTTTATGCATATCCCCTTCGGCACAAAAAACGAAAAGTATAAAAATAATGAACTCTATACGCTCATTGCCCAAAACCCATCGTGCAAATTGATCGTCGGGGGGCATCATCACAAAAACATTATTAAAAAAATCCCGGCGGGTACCCACGATCAAATTATCCAGGTACAAACCGATGCCCTTGTCAAAAATCCGGAAAACTGGAGGTTGATCCGGCTCACTGAAAACAACATCCTGGTTTCTGAGACGGGAAAGACCGAGAATGAATTGATCATCGATATCAAATAATCTTTCCTCCGAAAGCGATCAGATATTTAATTAAAACTTCAATAAAATGACAATACTTATTACCGCACCTTATCATGAAAAAGCCTTAAATGAACTTAAAAATGCCTTCGGAAAGATCGTATATCAACCCTGGAAGCCCCACGGAAGGGCCTACAACGAAGCGGAACTCCTGAAACTGCTGGAAGAATACAAGGCCGATGCGCTGATTACGGAACACGACGAGGTTTCGGAAAAGGTTATCGAAAGTTTTCCCCATCTCCGGTTTATAGGAGTTTGCCGGGGGACCCCTTCCAATGTTGCGGTAGATACAGCCAAAAAACGGAATATTCCCCTGTTCCACACCCCCGGCCGCAATGCACAGGCCGTGGCCGAACTGTTCCTGGCAGGGGTTATTACCCTCCTGCGAAAAGTGGTGCCCGCAACCACATGGCTACAAGGCGAACAATGGGAAAAAGGAGCCCATACCTCCTACCTGCAGTTCAAGGGCAATGAACTGGCCAACAAAACCATAGGGCTTGTAGGATTTGGGGATATAGGCCGGAAGATCGCCGGAATGACATCTGCCTTTCCCTGTCCCATCCAGTATTACGACCCCTATGTATCTGCAGACAACCCGTTGCATACAAGCGTTTCTCTCGAAACCCTGTTCGAAACCAGTGATATTGTTTCCATTCATTTGCCCGTAAACGAAGAGACCAAAGGCATGATAGACAAACGCCTCTTCGACAAAATGAAAAAAGACGCTGTTTTTGTCAATACGGCACGGGCCGCGGTGGTAGACCGGGAAGCCCTGCTGGAAGCCCTGGAGAAAAGACATATTCTCGGTGCATACCTGGATGTATTCGACCATGAACCTCCGGACGAAACGGATTACCGGATCGTACACCTGCCCAATGTCTTTGCTACTCCCCATATTGCCGGGGCTACCCATGAAGTGGAAGACCACCATTCGTTTATCATGAATGCCAGGTTGCTCGAAACCTTTCAAAAAACCAAAACCAAAGCTGTTTAACTGATGAACACCGATAAAACATTAAATTACCTGGTTACCGATATCGGAACGGGAAATGTGAGGGTTGCCCTGATCGATTCTCACGGAAAACTAACCGGTATAGAACGGGATGAAGTACATTATCACCGGGATGGCACCCATCCCGAAGCCCTTTATTTTGATCCCGGACAATTGTGGGAGCAGATCATGGCACTGGCCGGAAAGCTATTGTCCCGTTATCCGGACGTCAGGATCAAGGCCATAACAGCATCGAGCCAACGCGAGGGCATTGTCCTCACAGACCGGGAAGGCCATAGCCTTATCGGTCTTCCCAACCACGATCACAGGGGGCGGGAATGGGAATCCGTCATCACCGATCCCGAAAGGATATACCGGCTTTGCGGAAGGTATCCCGGTTCCATTTTCTCAGCATTAAAACTGTATGGCATTAAAAAGAAACGCCCCGAACTGTTCAATGCCACGGAAACATGTATGAGTATAAGTGACTGGGCACAATACCGGTTTTGCGGGGTCACGGGATACGAGCATTCCCAGGCTTCCGAAACGCTGCTGTACGATATCTCCGCCAGGCAATGGTCTGCCGGGTTATGCAGGGAATTTGACATAAACCCGGGTATTCTTCCCCCCCTGAGGGAATCGGGGACCCTGCTCGGCACTGTTTTACCCGAAATTGCGAAAGAGCTCGGCATCCCGACAGAAACCGGGGTGATTGTCGGTGGTGCAGACACCCAGCTGGCCATTCACAGTACCCGGCCGGAAACCGATGATGTGATCGTAGTAGCGGGGACCACAACTCCCATTGTAAAACTGCTTCCTTCCTACACACTCGACCCGCAGATGAAAACCTGGACCGGGAGGCATACCGACCCGGACCATTTTGTACTGGAAACCAATGCCGGGGTTACAGGTCTCAACTACCAGCGTTTAAAATCCCTGTTTTATCCCGATTGCGGATATGAGCGTATCGAAGAAGAAATGAAACCGTATAATAATCCGTCATGCGTAGCTTCGCTGGGGTCCCTCATTGCTTCCGAAACACATGCGATAACTTCCGGCGGATTCCGGTTCACCACTCCTCTGTCGCACCATCTGAAACGGTCAGATTTTATGCTGGCCACCTTATGGGACATGGCATTTTGCATTGCCGAGAACTACAAGTACCTGCAATCGGTAAACAGCTGTGATAAAAACTATATCTGGGGATGCGGCGGTGGATTTCAGAGTGCTGCATTCGCACGTATCCTTGCCGGCGTACTACAGAAAAAAATAAAGATACACACCGGCTTTGAACACGCTACGATAACCGGAGCAGCCTATTGCTGTAACCAGGCATACGGACTGAAAGTGCTCCCCCCGGAGGGCTCCATCACCGAATATCTTCCGGAAAACAAGGTGCCGGCATCCGTTTCGGATGCATGGCGAAAAACGAGAGAAACTTTTATCAGATAAGACCAGCAAAAAACATGCGATATTTTTTAGGAATTGATATTGGCACCCAGGGTGCCCGGATAGCTGTAACCGATATTTCGGGAAACCAGGTGATCAGCGGAGAAGAAATTTTTAAACTCACCGAAGATTCCCGGCAGGAACAATCCCCGGAAATGTGGTGGACCTCTTGCCGGACCCTCATACAAAAAAACATCAGTGAAGATGTAAAAAACAGTATAGAAAGTATTTCCGTTACCTCAACTTCGGGAACAGTAATCCCCCTAAACCGGGAAAACAGCCCCTTGTATCCTGCATTGATGTACAGTGATAAAAGATCGGAAAGACAAGGCGAACGCTGTATGCTCACTGCCCGGGAAAACACAGAAGGCTATACCGGTTTTAATGCCTCGAGCGGGTTGTCCAAAATGATCTGGTTTGCCGAAAACCACCCGGAAAAAGCCGGACAAATAGCCCGGTGGGTTCACGCCGCAGATTACATCACAGGCATATTATCCGGTGTCTGGGGCATAACAGACCATACCAATGCCCTGAAATCAGGATATGACACCCGGAACGAAACATGGCCGGAATACCTGTTCTCCGAACTCGGACTTTCCAGGGCGTGGATGCCCGAGGTACGCCCGTCCGGTACGGTTATCGGGCACATGAACCCTGAAATTGCACAAGTCCTCGGCTTTAGAAACCGGCCGAAAATCACTACCGGTATCACTGACGGTTGTGCATCCCAGATCGCCTCGGGAGCTATTTACCCCGGTACGTGGAACACTACCATAGGGACTACACTGGTCATAAAAGGAGTTACCAAAAAGCAAATAATCGACCCGCAGGGAAGGTTTTACAGTCACAAACACCCACAGGGATACTGGATGCCCGGAGGTGCCGGGAATATCGGTGCGGACTGGGTGAGTCATGATTTCGGGAACAAGCTGAACCTCGTGGAAAAAGCGGCTGAAAACAATATTCCTACCGGAAAAATGAGTTTTCCCCTCATACAAAAAGGAGAGCGTTTCCCGTTTATTGCCCCCGAGGCTGTCGGTTTCGGCCCGGACGATATTTCCAGAGCCGTTCTCTACGCCTCCAATATGGAAGGGGTGGCCTTTGTAGAACGAATGGCCTATACCCTGGCACAAAAACTGTCCGGAGAAAACATTGAAGCGGTCTATACGGCCGGGGGAGGGAGTAACAGTGCCTTATGGCTGAAGATCAGGAGCAGTGTGCTGAACTTACCCGTATATAAAATGAAACACACTTCCGGGGCCTTCGGTGCCGCTGTCTTGGCCGCTTCACAAACTTTTTTCGGTACGCTTGCGGAAGCGGGGAAAGAACTGATCCGGATGGAAAAAGAAATTCTTCCCGATGCCGGACTGAATGAAGCTTATGAAAAACAATACGAAAAGTTTCTCCGCCTGATGGAGACAAAAAAATACATTAAACAAGAAGATTATGCTTAACATATACCTTGCACGGCACGGGGAAACCCCGTTCAATGCCGACGGTAACCGATACTGTGGAAAAACAGATGTGGAACTCAATGAAAAGGGCATATCGCAGGCCGGAAATTTGCGCAACCTTATCCGTAACATCCGGTTTGACGCAGTGTACTGTTCTCCCCTCAGACGGGCATATAAAACGGCTGTTACTGCGGCCCCGGACCGGCAAGTATGCATAGACAAAAGATTGACAGAACTGGATTTCGGCCGCTGGGAAGGAAAGACCCGAAGCGAATTTATTGCCGAAGCCCCCGACCTGTGGCACCTCTGGAATACCGACCCGGAACATCATCCCGCCGGAGGGACAGGTGAAACGGCATCAGAACTTGTAAAACGGCTTTCCTCCTTTATGGGAGAGTTACACACCAATCATCCGGAAGGCAATGTACTCCTGGTAGCCCATAATGCGGTAAATCGTTTCCTGATGGCACATCTTCTCGGTATGCCCTTAAAAAACTACCGGAAGATCCGCCAGCAAAATTCCAGGCTCTCCCTTATCTCATTTTCGGAAACAGAGGGCTATGTACTGGAACAGCTCAACTGTAGTTAAACTTGCCAAAACATCTCTCCCGTAATACCTGAGTTCCACAAATACAGGGGTTTCGTCCGGAAGACCGGAAATCCCTGTTTTCGACTATATTCCGTTTTTATCCAAAACAGTACCTTTGAAGCTGTTTTCAACACGCCGTTAAAAAGTATAGTCATTTTACATGGAATCATTCTCCTTTAATTTTCAAAACCCGAAGGCTGCCCGTTATCTCGTGGGCGGACTACTGGTATCGTTTGTACTCATAGGCATTGTGGTAGCCTCAGATTTCATAAATGCTGTAGATTCCGAATTTTTAAGTATTGCTGTTTTCCTGGCCGCCATGCTGCTCCCCCTGGGAACAGGTATCTATCTTATGATCACAAAAGGAAAAGCCAGGGATCGCATTACCCTGACTGACGACGCTCTGAACTCTGAATATTTCGGCCGTATTCCCTACGCGGAGATCAGTAAGGTCTATGATGCCAATATTTTTACGGCCCCACCGCCTTCCCTGAAAATGCGCCTGAAAACGGGAAAAAAAATAATGTGGCCGCTGAGTGACCAAAGCAGCCTGTACAACAGTAAAGAAGACCTTCAAGTCTTTTTACAGTTCAAGGAAGCCCTCTCCGGCAAACTGGAAAAATTCTACGAAACACGGCAACAGGCGCCCGTTACAACACCTGCAACGCATTCCGGACCGGCCGGTACAGCACCTGTGCAGACCGTACAGGCCGATACTCCGGACCGGCAGCTTAAAAAGAACATCGCAAAGAGCAAGAAAGGAACCTGGGCCATCCCTTTAAGCCTTGCCCTGGGACTCCTTGCCCTGGCACGCACCTGCGGATCGGACTGGGTTAAAAAAGACCAGCCCGACTTTTACAAAATGCATCAGCAGTCGGAGGAACTGCACGATCATTATCTGCAGCGGGCCAGGGGCATATTACAGGAACGCCTTCAGACCGAAGGAAGGCTTTTCCTCTATTCCAACGACCCGGAGGCCAGGCTTGGCCTGCTTCCTCCCGTGTATTACGACAATCCTACGGGCATTGAGACTTTTGAATACAACAATGCCATAAACGACCTCCGGAATTTTGTACAGCACCCGGACTCCGTCGGCCTCAGCCTGATACTATCTGACGGTTACGGGGATTCGAGAGAACTCAAAGGGACCGTATGGGACTATTCCGCTTCCGGGAACAAGGCCCTGTTTTTAAGGATATACGACCCCGAACACAGGATCAAACCCCGGTATAACTCCAATATTACGGACAGTACCGACTATCCCGTACTGGAGCATATGTGGAAAGTACCGGTTACCGATTCCATTTCCCCGGATCAGAGCCTGGAAACATCCCTCCCCGGATTTAACATGCTGCTCTCCATGGTAAGGCATAATGCTCCATCCTGTAAACTTTATCTGGCCGCCCGCGAAAAGGACGGTGTTACCGCAGAACGTTTCAGGGAGGCCGTACACATACTCAACAGGGCTTTGCACCACGTACAGGCCGATACCACGGCCTTTACCCTGAAAACCATCGACAATGGCGGGGACCTTTTTTTCTGACAGCACCATAATGATCATGGTTGCATATACAAATACATCAGAAAACAGCGTTATAGACATTCACACCTTAAAAAGAAGATGCCTTACCTGCCGATAATTTTTCTCTGTTTATTCTTTTTCCCGGCATATACGCAGGAAAGACTTTCCCTGGAAACCGCCGGGCAACAGGCACAGTACTATCTCGAAGAACTACAGGCCCGTTACCGGGACGGGGACTACGAACTCCACAAGGCCTACAGCGACTCCCTGCTGGACATTACCCGAAAATACGGATTCAATGACCTGGAAGTCATGGCTATAGTCAACCAGGCTGTATATTACAATCATGTCAATGATTATGAAAAGGCACTGGAACGCTATTATCTTGCCCTGGAACAGAGTGCATCGATCAGCAGCCGCGACGTGGCCAGGACCGTTATCCTGGTCAATATCGGGAATACCTACAACAATATAGGAGCTCATGATAAAGCCATAAGTACGATGGATACCGTACTCCTCCGTTCCCGCAGGTACCCGGTCCCGCCTCATACCGAAATATCGGCCTATAACGGGCTGGCTACGGCCTATTCGCAACTGGATGACGAAAAAACCGCCATGGATTATCTCCTTAAGGTAAAAGAAAAAGGAGAACAGCTCAAAGATACTGCGATCATGGTTACCGCCCTCAACAATCTGAGCAGCTCCTACCTGGAATTACAGCAATACGACCGTGCCCTGGAAACTGCCTCATCATCACTACAACTGCTTCAGGACAGGGAAACAAGGGGAAAAACACTTGCCCTAATCAACAAGGGGCTCGCTTACTTACGCCAGGGAGAGGCCGGGGAAGCCCTGGGCTATCTGAAAAGGTCGGTAGCGTTGGCAGCACGACAGAAAAGCAGGGAGCTGCAGATGGAAAGCCACAAATACCTCGCGGAATGCTATGAAGCTCTCGGGCAGCTCGAAGACTCCTACAGGGAACAAAAACACTATACCCGGCTGGTCGGGGAAAAAATGGACGAAAGGACCGGTGCCCTGAACCTGGATCACGAAAAAGAGAAAACCGAAAGAGAAGAAAACCTCGCCCTCGCACATCGGGAAAAAGAGGTACTCAAAGAGCGCCAGCAATGGTTTATTGCAGTCATAGCCATAGTGCTTTCGGTACTGACCGTACTCCTGGTCTCTGTTTATCTTAAACGCAAAAAGCTGGAAAAACGGCACACCCATCTCCTGAAAAACCTGCTTGACATTACGGAAGAGAACAACACGCTGAAGTCCGGAATACAGCAGGTTGCCGAAAGTTCGGGGCCCGGCGGGGCTACCCTGCAGGATACGGAAAACGAAACCGAACCTCAATATAAAAATTCTTCCCTCACCCCGGGAGACCGCCGGAAACTCATGGAACGCATCACCGAGTTTATGGAAACCGACAAGCCATATCTCGACCTCGACCTGGACCACGCCCTGCTGGCCTCAAAACTGGGAATAAGTAATAATCACCTCTCTGAAGTACTCAATCGCTGTTTTAAACAGAATTTCTATAATTTTATAAACCTCTACAGGGTCAACGAAGCCTGCAACCTGATGCAATCGGAAGATCACAAGGATGCCAAACTTATTTCCATAGCCTACGATTCCGGTTTTAAAAGCAAATCATCCTTTAACCGGGTCTTTAAACTGCATACGGGATATACCCCCAGCGCATACCGGAAACGTTACGGGGAGGCATAAGCCTGGTTCAACATTTCCATATTCCATAATACCCATAAACAGGTCTCACTCCTTAGGATGAAACATTTCTCCCCCTCTCCTTGAATATTTTTGCCGCGGTAACGGAAATACAGACAGGCAAGATATTACGGGAACCAGCTATACCCCTGCTGTTTCCCGGCAAGTGAACACCACCTACTATGTTACCGTTGTGCCTTTGGGAGCACAAGGCAGTGCTACCGGGTGCCCCGAAATGAATTTTATTGCGAAAAACCCGGTATCCGTCCCTTCATGTATCCCCTCAGCGGCCCCGCTGGCGGGGCCGCTGAGGGGACAAGTACCTGCTTTTTACGAGATCCTGACCCGGAAAAACAGGCAGTGGGCAGAGGTAAAAGGATTCCCGGACATAAAACGGTAATATAAAAACCAGTAACCATCAATAAAAAAACATGGGGTATAAGCATAATATAAACACACCTGTTACAGGAGCAAAAGTCCGGAATTACTGCATATACGCCATGATCCTGCTGATAGGGGGAATGTATTCTGCCCGTGCCCAACAGACCGCCCTGTTCCCGGAATACAACGAAAATCCTTTTGTCATAAACCCTGCCTATGCAGGAATGGGATGGGGAGCACAGGCAGCCCTGGCCCACTCCGGTTTTACAGACCAAAGTTTCGAAGGCAGTGCTGAGAATTCCTCCCTGAGTGTTCACCTGCCCCTGTCCCGGGGTAAAATGGGACTGGGCGCCGCTGCCATCCGCGATAAGATAGGGGTTACCACCAATACCCGTATCTATCTGGCCTATTCCTACAAGATATTTTTCGACCTGAAAAGCGACCGCCCTTCATGGCAGATCTATCATCAGCATGTATTGTCGTTCGGGTTAACCGCAGGATTGCACCAGCTCCGTGACAATCTTCTGGAGCTGGGCATCCCCGACGACCCGGTGTTTGCCGAAAACATCCATGCTTCCATCCCGATGGTCGGGGTGGGCTTCCTTTACAATCGCGCCGATTTCTACATCGGGATATCTGCCCCGAATATACTGGGAGACCGGCTTGCATCAAGAGACGACCTCAAACTGTCTAACCCTGTCTACGGTTATGCCGGGTACCGTTTTTACCCGAACCGCTACAATGAAAATATCATCCTGAAACCCAATATTCTGCTAAAACACGAAGACGGTGCTCCCGTGCAGATAGACCTTAACCTGGCTGCCAGTTTCCGGGACAGGTTTGAATTCGGCGCCGGGTACCGCAGCAGCAGCGCCGTAAATCTCCTCGCCGGAGTACGCCTCTTCAGACAGTTAAGGATACTGTACCACTATAACATAGGCGTAAAAAACACCTTATTCGGCAATACACACGGAATCGTATTGTCGTACGATTTCAGCAATCATTAATTTTAACAGCCCGCTTTCCGTTTCACGTAGGTTTTATTCCTCCTTGCGTAGGCCGATCTTTATACGAATGGATATTTTTGTCCTCTTGTTATTTACACAAATCCATTCCTGCAAAAATGAAAAGTATCCAGCGACACTATATTGTTTTTCTGCTCTTTATCCTTCACTTCCTTTTTGCCAGTGCCCAATCGGACAAAAGCATCGGAATTACGGGAAAGATTACCGAACAGAACGGCCTTCCCATCGCTTATGCCACCGTATTGCTTATCGACCTGTCCGACAACAAGGTCATTACCGGGACTACCTCGCTGGAAGACGGTAGTTTCGCACTCTCATCTCCGCATGAAAACATATCCCTTCAAATAAGTTTTATGGGATTTGAGACCAGGGAGATCCGGGACCTTTCCGTAAACGGAAATACTGTTGACGCAGGATCTGTCATATTAAAGGAGAATGCCGAAGAACTCGACGAGATCGTGGTAAGCGGGGAGCGTTCTTCTACAGAATTCCGTCTCGACAAGCGGGTATTCCACATAGGAAAGGAACTCAGCAACGCCGGTGCAAGTGCTCTCGAAGCACTGAACAATGTGCCCTCCGTTACCGTTAATATGGAAGGACGGATCAGCCTGAGGGGCAGCCAGGGAGTGCAGGTACTGATCAACGGAAAACCTTCCGTGCTTACCAGCGGCGACAGCAATGCGCTGGGGACGCTTACGGCAGACATGATCGAAAGTATAGAGGTCATTACCAATCCTTCCGCAAAATACAATGCGGAAGGGACCTCCGGGATCATCAATATTATCATCAAAAAAGAGGAAAAACAGGGTACTCACGGTTCAGCTACGGTAAACATAGGCATTCCGGACAATAATAGCCTGGGCCTCAGCCTGAACCGACGTACGGAAAAGTGGAATATCTTCGGACAGTTGGGGATCGGACGCCGGACGTTCCCGGAAGAAGGCACTGTTATAAACAGGGATTTTCTCAAAGGTACCGAACTGCGTATGGAAGGCGACCGTGATCTCACCGAAAAATTTTACAACATCAATCTCGGGGCCGACTATCATTTCAGCTCTTCCTCGGTCGTTACACTCTCGGGACGATATGCCCTGGAACTCGAGGACTCCCGTTCCGACTTTAATTACCTCCTTACCGATAACATACAGGAGACTGCCGATAGCTGGATAAGGAGCGAAGACGGTGAGGCCGACAATCCGAAATTCGAATACGAACTCCAGTACCGGAAAACTTTCGACAAGGAAGAGAAGCATTCGTTACTGCTCGCAGCACTGGGGTCGTATTTCAGCAAGGACAATTCCTCCCTCTACACCACCGTAGAAGACGGCGGAAGCGAAGATATGCTCCAGAAAATGAAAACCGATTATGAATTGGCAGAATACACCTTTAAGGGCGATTATACGCTGCCCCTTTCGGAAACCGTTGGCCTGGAAGCAGGATCGCAGTATGTCATCACACGGGTAACCAATGATTACGAGGTATCAGACCGGGAGGGTAATGACTGGATTGCCGACCCTGGATTTACCAACATCTTCGAATACCGGCAGAACGTGCTGGCTTTTTATGCTACACTGGCCTATGAGAAAAAAGACTGGGGAATAAAAGCCGGTCTGCGTATCGAAAACACAGCACTGTATACCCGCCTGGTTACTCCCCCTGAAAAAAACAACAGGACCTATACAGACTTTTTCCCTACACTGCATACCTCCTATAAAATATCCGGTGCCTTCTCCATACAGGCCGGGTATTCCAGGCGTATAAAACGGCCCTCACTCTGGGACCTCAACCCGTTCTATTCCATCCAGAACGACTACGATGTCTTTGTCGGAAACCCCTACCTTGATCCCGAATACACCGATTCTTATGAGCTGACCGCCATCACCAAATGGAACGATATCTCCTTTAACGCCGGTATCTATCACCGGCATACTACGGATGTTGTGGAGAATGTGCTCGACTTCGGGAACAATACCGCCGTAGTGAGCCCGGACAATGTAGGCTCCGGCAGCACTACGGGGGTAGAAGCCAATGCCAAATACAACATATCGGAATGGCTCTCACTTAACCTGGATTTCAATTACAATTACATGGATCGCAACGGAGAACTCGACAATATCTCGTTCGATTTCAATACAGATCAATGGCAAACCAGGCTGCTCACCAAACTGAAACTTCCTGCCGATGTCGACCTGGAATTCATCGGAAACTACCACTCCGAATACCGGAATGTACAGTACACCATGAATGACAACGCATATATGGACATGGGAATACGAAAAAAGATCCTGAAAGGGAAACTCGTACTGAACATGAGTATACGCGACGTATTTGCCAGCCGGAGATTTAACCCTGTAACCCTTACAGAAGATTACAGCCAGTACAAGAATGAAAAAAACGGTCGCTTCGTTATTTTCGGGCTGAGTTTCGGTTTCGGAAAGGGAGAAGCCATGGAATACTCCGGGGTCAAGCAGTTTTAAGCATTGTTTTCCCTATAGTTGCTCTTTATCTCCACCATTAACCCGGCCCGGAGAAAACTCCAATAGTATCATGGAAAGGCCGGAGGTTCTTTTCCCGCCCCCCAATATATTCATATCAAGTTATAATACATTCCTCTAAAATCTGTTTGTACTGACACAGAAGCTCTTATACCGGTAAGATCTTTTCTTTTAAGCATCATTCATCAATTATAAAATGTAAAAAACACAAATTTTTCTTAATTGTGGTCTAATAAGACTACAATATATACTTATAAACTTTTGAAATTTCTTTACTTAAATTCTTTGCAAACATGGATGAAGAAAAAAGAAAAGAATTCCTGCGGTTATTCGGATT
Source organism: Sinomicrobium soli (assembly GCF_003285545.1). GTDB lineage: Bacteria > Bacteroidota > Bacteroidia > Flavobacteriales > Flavobacteriaceae > Sinomicrobium. Next base: position 85,118 of record NZ_QLNV01000010.1, read on the forward strand.
GCAAATCAGAAAGATACGTACAGAGAAACGAAAGTTAAGCCTCCGGGAACTCGCCAGCAGATGTGATGTAGAACACAGTAAGATCGCCAAGATCGAGAAGGGCCAGATCAGGATACAGCTTCCTACCGTCTTTGAACTGGCTGAAGGACTCAATGTACATCCCCGGGAATTGTTTAATTTCAAGTTCGAAATCGACGATAAGGACCTTAAGCTCTTAAAAGGCTGAATAATATTCGGAGTACAAACCTGTGAAAAATTATTTTGAATCTTTTTTAAACCTTCTTTTCCGTCACAAATCTACTCATCTTCCGGGAGTATCTCCACAATCAGCGGATACAGCCTGTCGGCCATTCTCATATGTCCCACATCGGTAAAATGCGTACCGTCTATGGTAGCTTCGTGATCGTTCCCTATAAGCCCCTCACTGCCAATATAGTATAATTTATCCATCCCGCCTTCTTTCATGTCCAGGTATGCTTTTCTGAAAGCGGCGTTCTGCCCGCTTACGGTTTTTTCCCATTCCCGGTCCCAATGGGCATGCTCCCTGAAAACACTTTCTACCATTAAAACGGGAATATCCGGATGGGCTTTTCTCAGGGTTTTAACAAAAGGAACTGTCCTGGTCCTGATCTGTTCCACGGAAGGATTGGGTACGCAGTCAAGCACAAACAGATCGGGGGTGATCCCGGTCAGGGCTTCCGCCATTTCCATTTCCATTTTTCCTGATCCGCTGAACCCCAGGTTGTAAATATCTGCATTCAGTTTCCGCCCCAGTACGGAGGTAAAAGCCATTCCCGGCCTGGAAGCCGAAGCTCCCTGGGTAATACTCGAACCGTAAATCGCTATTTTCCGCTTCGGCAGCAGGGACCCGTCTGCCGGCAGGATGGTGCTTTCCGGGTCTATACCGATCTCCATCTTTTTAACACCGGTATACAATGGAAAATATATCCTGTAATGCCTCATCTCCCCTGACATGTTCTTAATAAAAGTCCATGTATTCTCTTCTCCCGAAGGTCTGGCAGAAGAAACATACTGCCATTTACCGTCATTCCAGCCGTAAAGATCAAGGCCATCGACAGCAATAGGGGTCATGTTGGACAAGACCTTATACCGGTCCAATTCCCATTTTACGGTAATGAAAGAAGCATCTGTCTTAAAGACAACATTAAACCCTGCCGTATTTTTTGAAAGCGCCTTCAGCCTTTCGGAAAATCCCGCAGTCAAAGCTTCGTCAATCCTGTAAAAATTTACGGCATCGGCAATATCCGATTTGCCCAATAGCTCAAACCGGGATATGTCAACATACCTGATCTCTTCATGCTCCTGGGCATAAATTCCCAATGTACCTAAAGTAAAGAAAAATATAAGAATGTATTTTAGCATGATGTATGGTTTAAACAGGATTAGCTTTTCTTTTTACGGTTTGATCCTCACTGTGGCGCTAACAGGCAAATGGTCTGATAGCCGTATACCGCCATAAACCGTATCTACCACCTTTTCCCATTGTTCTCCGGGCCGGCAAAAGATATAATCGATCTTGTATTTCGGGTCTTTTGCAGGAACCGTCTTTTTATCTGTTCCGGAAAGGGATAACCAGCCGGACATCCCGTTCCTGATCTCTTCCGACTCGGGACGGGCATTAAAATCACCCGACACGATGACCGGATAGGGCCTGTTTTGCAGGACTTCATTGAGCCTTTGTACCTGTAGCTGCCTTTCCCTGGTATTGGTATAATCCAGATGCGTACTTACAAAGGTAAAATACTTCCCTTCTTCATATTCTATATCGGCGATCAGCATGGCTCGCTGCTCTTTACCGTTTTCCGTACGGGGCAAATATACGCGATCTGTAGAAGCAAAAGGATATTTGCTGAGAATACCGATGCCGTAGTACCCTCCCTTATAGAGAATGGTTTTGCCATAAGCACAGAACATCCCGGTACGAAAACCCAGTTCGGTGATAAAATCTTTCCCGTTCTGTTCAGGGGCCCTTTCGCGGTATGTGCGTACATCGACTTCCTGCAACGCTACCACATCAGGTTTTTCATTTTTTATGAATGCCGCCAGTTCCTCCAGCGAGGCCAGCTCCCCGAAACGCAGGTTGTAACTAAGCACTTTAAGCGATCGTTCCTGTGCCTGAAGGTGTGAACACAGCACAAGGGAAAAAACGAATACTATTCTTATCGGTTTCACGTGTTTGTTTTATGGTTTTCAACAGTCATAAGTAACCGGCACGACCAAAATCCGTTTCAGTCATGCCGGTCCGTCTTATCTTTCCTTTATTTTATTTGCAGTACCGAAACAACAGGGAGGTGATCGGAAGAGAGGTTCCCGATAACCTGGTGTGATAGCACCTCAAAACTATTCTCCGGCCTGAACATGATATAGTCCAGTTCCCTGTTCGGTTCTACCGACGGAATGGTAAAACAATCGGTTTTACAGGTTTTCCGGTAGCCGTATTCCATAAAGGATGTTATGGTTTCCGAATCCGGCCTGGCATTCAAATCACCTCCAAAGATAACAGGGTTATCCGAATCACTTAAGATCCTGTGGATCTCCGGAACCTGGATTTCCCTGTTCTCTGCAGTTAATGCCAGATGTGTATTGGCAATGGTGATATCCTTACCCTTCACCCTGATATCCGCCGTAACCAGTACCCTGTAACTCACATATTGTTCTCCCAGTTCTACCCGGGGCAACTTAAAAAGCTCAGGGTCAGACAAGGGGTAGCGGGACAGAATGCCTATCCCTGTCTGCCCGCCCTGATAGTCTATCGCCCTGCCGTAGAAATAGGATGAAAGACCGGTTCTCTCAGACAAAAGCTTCAATTGATCCGCATTACCGCTACGTGTGGTGTTTTTATCTACTTCCTGCAAAAATACCACATCAGGTTTTGCTTCCTCAATGACTCCGGCTATCGCTTCCAGGTCTGAAATACTGCTCCCCAGCGGGGAGCCATATTTTATATTGTAGCTCATTACCGTGATCGTATCAGGATCTGCCGTGTCCTCCCATCCGGGGTCCTTTATCTCTTCATGAGTTCCGTGACAGGACACTATTTCGAGGAAAAACAGTATGGTGAGTATGATGAATCTGTTCATTTCAGAAAATTTTCAGTTTATTACCACCCGGGATTTTGCCCGAGATTTTCATTTTTGGTCCTTTCCGCATAGGGAACCGGCCACAGGTAATGTTTTGACGGATCAAAATTCCTGAGACCTCCTTCTTTCCGGGATTTCTCATAAATGATATTTCCAAATTCATCGACCCCGTTATCCGGAAAGGGGTTTCCTCCGAGGTCGTTCTCACATACATTAACATTCGGACCTATTACGGCTTTTCCCAGGAGCTTATCTCCGTTTTTCCATCGCAGGATATCGAAATATCCCATCCCGTCGAGCGACATCTCCACCCTTCTTTCCCTGTGGAGTTCGGTTTTGAGGTCCATGCCCCATTCCGACAGTTCGGAGAGGACCATGGGGTGCATTCCCACCCTGTTCCGCAATTTGTTAACGGTCATATCGATCTGGTCCTGGGTCAGGGATTCCCCCTGAATGTTAAACATGGCCTCGGCATATATCAATAACACCTCTGCGTAACGGATAACGTTGATATTGGTATGATCGCGATTGTAGTCTGAGGCGATTTCGGGATTGTTGTATTTTTTGAAATAAAACCCCGTAAGCCCATTTGCCCCGATCCGGTTATTGTTCTGTAAAGCGGCAAACCTGGGCAGGCTGAACACGGGATTGGCCACATCCACATCGGCGTCGCCATCGTCCCCTCCCGGCCATTCATCTCCGGGTGAGTATAGGGTAAGCGACATACGCGGGTCCCGTTCTTCAAAATAATCGGAATAGTGCTGCTCCGGATAAGTATACAGGTCAGACAGTGTCACATTGTCCTGCCCGTAGTACTCCAGTCCTTTTTTGGCGGGCTTGCCATCGGTGCACAGATAAGCATCTACAAGTCTTCTGGAGGCATTAAACCTGATATAATCCACAGGTTTACAGATATAACCGGAGAGGTTGTGCATCCTGAGATCCTCGGCATACAGACTGAACATTATCGCTTCCTTATTGGCCGGATTTACCTCCGTATCCCCGTTTAACCGGTACAAGGCCAGGTAATCGTCATAAAGTGCATACGGTCCGTTATCCATGATCTCTTTTGCGGTTTCCGCAGCCACTTCCCACATTTCATTCTGCAATGCGATCCTGGCTTTCAGGGCAAGTGCTCCCCAGCGGTTGATACGGCCGAGATCGTCTCCGGACGGAATTTCACCACCCAATTTCTCCGCGGCCCAATCCAGGTCATCCATGATATACCCGATCACCTCTGCCCTCGGGGTACGCGGGCCATATGCTTCGGAAGAACTGATAACCTTGGTAACCAGGGGCACATCGCCGTAGTAACTCGTAAGCCAGAAATACTGAAGTGCCCTGAGCACCTTGGCTTCGGCGGCATAAGAGTCCTTTACCTCCTGGTCTACTTCCGCCTCGTCGTAATGGTCCAGAAAATTATTACAATTGAAAATATGGCCGTAAGTATAATTCCAGAACGAGGAGATCGGAAATCCGTCCAGGGCGGTATGGATACCTCCGGGCACTTTGCTCAAACCACTGTTCAGATCTCCCCATTCCACATCAGGGCCAAATATATCGGGATACATGACAAGCTCATACTGAAAGCCGTCGTAACAAGGATAGAGCGCGGCTTTTAACTGGTCTTCCGTTTGCCAGTATGTTTCGTTGGTCACGGAATCCAAAGGGTATTTGTCCAGAAAATCATCCGAGCAACTCCCGGACAAAAAAACTGTAAACAAGATGATATTTATATACCTGAAATTTTTCATTTCCCGTATGATTTTTAAGTTAGAATAAAAGCTTTACGCCCAATGAAAATGTCTTGACCTGCGGATAGTTATCCCCTGAAGTCTCTCTTACTTCCGGGTCAAAACCACCAAAATAATCCGTAATGGTAAACACATTTTCCATAGACATATAGATCTTGAAGTGCTCTACGAAAAACTTGCCGGATAGTTCCGAAGGAAGCGTATATCCGAACTGCACATTTTTCAATCTCAGATAAGAAGCATCCTCAAGCCAGTAATCGGAATAGACGGTATTGTGGTCGGGCTGATAATACATTCTCGGGTAGGAAGCCCCCGGGTTGTTCGGGGTCCACCGGTCCAGGTGTGCCGTTTTGGGAACGGAGTAATCATTGATAAAGGCATGACGGGCCTCATCGGCGAGGTAACCATTCACCTTCCCTACGCCCTGAAAGAAGAATGAAAAGTCGAAATTCTTCCAGTTGACAAATCCCCGGAACGAATAATTATAACGGGGATACGGGTTTCCGAAGACCACCTTGTCATAATCGTCAATCTGCCCGTCAGGTTCCCCGTTCTCTCCGCTGATATCCCTGTAAACAACATCTCCCGGCTGTATGATATCGGCATAACTGCTGATCACTGCAAATTCCGGGTTTTCGTACCTCCCGGTAGTTTCGTTATAGCTCTCAAAATCATCTACCTGGGCCAGACCGTTGGTCAAATAGCCGTAATAGGCATTTACGGGGTCTCCTTCCCTGCGTATCCTGTCGCCCAGATAAGGAGCACTGGTACCGAGGTCGGTGACCTTATTCCTGGCATCGGATAAATTTGCGGAAATCCCGTATTCGACTTCCCCTATGTTATCGTGCCATCCGACATTGATTTCCCATCCCTTGTTTTCTATGGAACCGATATTTTCAAGAGGCAGATCGTCGGAAGACGTTTTCCCGATAATACCGGGATAAATAGGCTTTAACAATGCATTGGTATTGTTTTTCTCAAACCAGTCCAGCGACAGCGACAGCCGATAGTCCAGCATCTGGATATCCAGTCCGAAATTCAGCATCCGTATGGTTTCCCACTGAATATTCTGATTGGCCAGTGCGTACTGTCTGAAACCTACATTTTCCCTGTTACCGATAGGATAGGCCTTTGTCTGTCTTTCGATCTCCGTCAGATAAGGATAATAACTGCTCCCGATATTCTGGTTTCCCAATTCCCCCCACGAACCGCGTAATTTTCCCAGGTTCAGAACAGATCCGGAGAAATCCATGAATTGCTCTCTGGAAAAATTCCACCCGGCGGAAAAAGAAGGAAATACTCCCCACCTGTTTTGCTTCGAAAATCTCGATGTACCGTCGTAACGGATATTGGCTTCAAAAAGATATTTTTCATCCAGATTATAATTGAACCGGCCAAAATACGAACGTATGGCCCAATGCTCTGCCGTACCTCCGTTGACAATATCTTCGGTCCCGACATCTATTTCCTCCACACCGTCGAGCAATATATTTCTTCGGGATGCCGAGAGCACGGGAAGGTATGCCCATTCCTGGGAAAACCCGGCCAGGAATTTGATGTCGTGCCTGCCCAGCTGCTTTTCGTAATTCAGGGTGGTATTTAAGGTTTGGGTAACAATGCTCCTATGAGTCTGCGATATACTGTTCTTCGCATTTTCATTGGAAGGATTGGGAGTACCATCTGCCAGGAACCTCGGCATGGTGGGCCGCCACGATTTGACATCCTGTGTATAGTAATTATAGGAATAACGCGCATTGGCATACATCCCCTCAAAGAGGTCCAGCGTCGCTTTAAAATTACCGTTAAACGTCCTCGAGTTGACCTTGGTATATCCCGACTCATAAGCTGTCCGTACCGGGTTGGGCACGGAACCATACGACCAGTAGGGAGAATCCGTATATCCTCCTTCATCATTTTCAAGCTGCCATCTAACCGGCAACAGGGGAGATATACGCTGGCTGAGACGGAAAACGCCTCCTGTTCCCGACCCCCCGATATTTCTTCTGGCAAAATCCACATAACTGATATTGCCATCCAGCTTTAACCGGTCGGTGACCTGCGTAGTCAACCGCAGCCGCACATTGTGCCTGCTCGATTTAAACCCGTCGCCCACGATCAGCCCGGTCTGGTCCAGGTAACCGTAAGACATGAAATAGGACGTTTTTTCCGTACTTCCGTTAACATTAAAATTGTGGCTCTGCTGGGTGGCATAGTCCTTATAGATAAGGTTTACCCAGTCTGTATTGGAATAATCATTGGGAAAGTTTCCGGAATCGTAATTGGCAAAAGCCTCTTCCGAATACGGAATAGCTATGCCCCTGGCCCGGCGTGCTTCGTTGGAAAGCGTCATATATTCTCTTCCGTTAACCAACTCGGGCAGGGATGTAGGCTTCTGTATCCCGAAATTGCTGGAATAGCTGAACTTCGTTTTCCCCTGGCCCTGTTTGGTAGTTACCAGTATGACCCCATTGGCAGCACGGGCCCCGTATATTGCCGAGGAAGCAGCATCCTTCAGCACGGTAATGCTTTCCACATCGTCGGGGTTCAGAAGATTCAGGTCTCCCCCGGCTACTCCGTCGATCAGGATCAGGGGGCTGGTACTACTGTTAATGGTATTTACCCCTCTCACTGTAATGTTCATTCCCGGACTCCCCGGTTGCCCGGAAGAAGACGTAATGGTAACTCCCGGCAATAATCCCTGGATTCCGGTACCGACATTGGCTACCGGCCGGTTCTCCAGAACATCCCCCCTGACCTCCGATACGGCCCCCGTCAGATTAGCCCGTTTCTGGGTTCCATATCCTACTACTACAACCTCTTCCAGTACCGATCGCTCTTCTTTCATGACAATATCGATACGTTCACGGCCATTGACCTCTATTTGCCGGGTGGTATACCCCATATAGCTTGCCTCGAGAATCGCATTTTCGGGTACCTCAATCGTATAATTTCCGTCAAAATCGGTGATGGCCCCATTTGTGGTGTTCTTTTCCACTATATTGGCACCCGGTACCGGGGCTCCCGTATCGGCATCCGTAACCGTCCCGCTTACGGTAATGACCGATTGTACCCCCATAATACTTCGTGAACCCGATCCCGGAGGATACCGTACCTCCGTCAAAAAGATCTGGTTCCCTATAATTTCATATCCGGTCTTCGTATCGTTAAAGATCGTTTCCAGAACATTCCGGATATTTTCTTTATCGACCCTGATCTCAACAATACGCTGCAGATCCACATCTTTTATCTTATACACAAACTTATAATCCGTCTGGCTTTCGATCGTGTCGAGCAGCTGCGTCACTTTTACTCCCTTCATGTTCAGGGTAATGATATTCTGCGAATAAGAATCCCTGGCCTGCAGGCCAAAGAGGGAAATAAAAATGAGCAATAAGGAAAGCTTCATTTTCAGGCTGGTTTTAAAAAAAGAATGTTCAGTAATGCTATGGCATAGTTTTTTCATACCTTTAATGTCTTAAATGTTGGTGATACTCGTTTTTCAGCCACATTTCATATCGGGGAGAATGCTGCAACATTCCCCCGATTTATGACCGTTTTCTGGCAATAGTAATTTTACTTCATCTCATTTTTTTCAGGGTTTAAGGGTTTATAATAATACGCTGATCTTCTTTCCGGGTATAATGTATCCCGTAAATGGTCTCAAAATAATCCAGGATCGCCTCTATGGGTTCGTTCTCAAAACCGGCGTTGAACTTTTCCTGCCCCAGAGCCTTATCATTATTGACAATCCTGATGTTGTAATGCCTTTCCATCTTCTTGAGGATATTGTCAAAACTCATATTTCTGAAAACCAGTTCCCCCTTCATCCAGGCCGTATAAATCCCGGTATCCACCTCATCGATCTCCAACCCCTTATCCTTATGATCGAAATTTGCCCGTTGTCCGGGTTCCAGAACAGCCAGTGCTTCACGGTTCCCCGGGGCTCCCAGTTTTACCGAGCCTTCTACCAGTACTACATTGGTCACCTCGTCTTCCCGGTAAGAAGAAACGTTGAATTCGGTACCCAGAACCTCGACTTCCAGGTTCTCTGCGGTGACAATGAAAGGTTTATTCTTATTCCCGGACACCTTAAAAAAAGCTTCTCCCCGAAGAACGACCTCCCGTTTATCCGTATTTAAAAAATTTACCGGGTATTTCAGGGAAGACCCCGCGTTCATATAGATCTCGCTGCCGTCAGACAACCGGAGTTCAAAATGCTTGCCGTACGGAACTCTTAACGTATTGTACCCGGCACTGCCGTTATCCGATGCGCTATCGCTATACACCAGTCTATTCCCTTCCTGTTCCCCTACTACATTCCCTTCCTTATCGGTAAGCTGAAGCTGTCCGTGCTCCGGGAGCACCATTACTTTCCCGTCTTTGGTTTCCAGGACGATGTGTTCGGAAGCCAGGGATGCCGGAGCCGTTTTCAGGCGGTCTTTTACCCAGCCGAAATATCCGCCTATTCCCAGCAATACGATAAAAACCGCTGCTACCGGAACATACTGAAGTATTGCTCTCTTTTTCCGGAACCTGTCTTTTCCGGTGTTTTTTTGCGCTTCGCCCTTTTTCAGTATCCAGTCGTAAATTTCATCCGCCCTGTCATTGCCCATCTCCGCCCGTTCCTCCAAAGTCTCCAATACTTCTTCCACATACGGGAATTCCTCTCCTGGCTCATCCTGCCGCAGATATACTACCAATTCATCTACTTCTTCCGAAGTACATTCCCCTTTTACAAATTTGTATAACAGTTGTTTTATATAGTCTTCACGCTTCATTTCCGGACCTTTATATATAATACCGCCGACCCGGCTCAAACTACTATAGGAAGACCATTATTTTTTTATTTTCTTCAAAAAAGACTTAGAAGTACCCTTCTTTCCGGGAAAAACATAACCTTAACCTAACAAATATTTGTAGCACGGAACATCCGTAATTACACATGATTTCCTATATTGCACCATAACAAATTCATCCTCAAGGCTCTTTTGACTGTGGAAAAATCCGCCGTATTCATGGTAAGACAATCTCAAAAAGCCGGAACCGAATGTTTATTTGTATCCCCATATCACAGGCAAGGGAATCATTGAAATCTCTTTTTTATCAAAACGGGATATCCGAATGGCTAAAAACAAGGAAAATACTGACAAACTATTGGTTTTAAAGCTCAGGGAAGGAAATGAACAGGCTTTCCGGAAACTCTTTGATCTTTACCGGCAGGATGTTTATGCCTACAGTTTAAGCATATTGAAATCGCCCCCCCATGCAGAAGAAATTGTCCAGGAAGTATTCCTCAGGGTATGGCTGAAAAGGGAAGGGTTAAACCCTGAACTGTCTCTCAAATCGTATATATTTACCATCACCCGAAACCTTACCCTCAACCTGTTGACGAAAATGGCCAACAACAAAAAACTTCTGGAAGCCATCTTTTATAAAAGCCAGGCCGGGGAAACCATGGACAGGGAATTTTCAGAACAGGATTATGCCTGGCTCGAGTCCAGGGCCATGGAAAAACTACCTCCACGCTGCCGGCTGGTTTTTCAAATGTCCAGAAACCAGGGTAAGAGTTATGAAGAAATTGCCCGTGAAATGGGCATTTCCGTCAATACGGTCAAATACCAGATGAGCAAGGCAATGGGCATTATAAGAAAGTTCCTGGAAGTAAACAGCGATATCGTGTTTATGATTGCCATTATAACCCTCATGGATTTATTTTCCTGAATTTTATATTTTTTACCGTAATTGTTATTTCAGGAAAAACATAAACAAAGGGGACGGCACTTCACCATCCCCCGGTCATATTTGATTTGTTCGTTACAGAAAAAAACGGACAGGGGCAGCTATACCCATTCGTTGGTATGGTTACCACCGCCACAATCCAGCATTCTGCAGGATACCGTAAAGGTCTCCGTCAGGGGATTGTCTCCGTTGTGATCAAAATTCTCCTTGTACTTCACCATATACCCTTCGGTAAATTTCATTTCCTTCAGCTTGGCCTCAGTATCCCGCTTCAGGTAGGTTATGGTTCCGTTCTTGCGTTCGAAATTATTGGTCATCCACTCATAGAAGAAAGAATCTCCGGTGGATTCTACCGTAAAATTAATGCGCCCTCCACGGGTTACCGATGAAGGACGTCCTGTGGCATCTACTTCCTGTGCCAGATCGTAGCTGACGTTCAAGATATTTACTTTCTTGCCGCCAACATCCAGTGTTGCTTTAAATGACATAATACTTAAAATTTAAATAATTAAGGTTAACTAATAAAAAATACCAAATCAAATATTGAATTAAAGAGTTTGCAATATATTAAATGCTAAGTTTTTATGCAAAATATAACGTTAAAAAATTGTTGTTTTTTGTTATTCATAATGAAGTTAATTCATACATAATTTCTGTCTTTCCTACGATTTTAAAGGAAAAATGAGGTTATAGCATAGTATATCCAAGAAAAAAAGGACCATCCTTGTACGGACAGTCCTTGTTAAAAATTACCATAGAAACCGAAGATCTATTCCTAAATAAACCTCAGGTTACGCTTTGCACTCCATATTTCCGGCATATTCTTCCAGGTTTTTCATAAGTAAAGAAAGTATCATCAGTCCTCTGGGAACATGAAAACAGCCCTTCCATTTTCCACCTTTCAGTTCCAGGTTAACTTTTCCTTCACGAGTAAGGTAACCGAACCACTCTCCGTACTTTTCGTCTACAAAATGTTCCCAGGTATAATCGTGAAGCTTTACAAACCACTCCCAGCATCTCATATCACGGGTCAGATAGAAGCCTTTCAAGCAGGCTATCATCGCTTCAATATGCGGCCACCACAGTTTTTGACTCCATTCCAATTGTTCCGGTGGCGACCCTTTCAGGTCCATAAAGTAATACAGGCCGCCGTATTTACCATCCCATCCGTATTCCAGTGTTGAAATAACGATATCCACCCCCTTGAGTATAAGTTCCGAATCCCCCTGCCTTTCGGCAATATCCATTAAAAACCACAAGGTTTCCAATCCGTGACCAGGATTGATATGTCGTCCCTGAAACGAATCACTAATTTCCCCGTTAAGACCGACATTTTCCAAAATAATCCCATATTCCGGTTTGTAAAACTGGTTCACAATTTTATCTTTGACTGAATTGAGTTGTTGCTCAATAACCTCTCCATGCAATATATGGTCCAGTTCCAGTACCAGATTACTCAAAATCATGGGCAAGCCCAAATTCTGCAGTTCACGGGTATTGGGATAGGCCTTATTGTACTTTCCCTTCGGATTTTCCTGGCGTTCCAATATATTCTGAAAAGTGGTTTTTGCAATCTCAGTATATCGCGATTCGCCGGTAATTTTGCTCAATTGTCCAAAGGCCATGGCAGCAAAACAATCTGAAAAAATATTATATGGCTGTACCAGCGGATGTCCTTTCCGGTCTAAAGCAAAATACCAGCTGCCATCCTTTCCCCTCCCATAGTTTTCCAGAAAATCTGCTCCATGCGTGGCGATTTCCAACCAGTTTTTATCAGCACCAAAATTGCCATACAGCTTTGAAAATGTCCAAACCTGTCTGCATTGCAACCAGATGAACTTATCAGTATCATATACATTACCGTTGGCAGTAAGACAGGTAAAATATCCCCCGTATTCTTTATCCAGAGAATAGTTTTCCCAAAAAGGTACGGTTTGTTTCAGCAGATTATCCTGATATATATTTTTATAAGATATAAAAGTTTCTTTAGTCAAGCTCAACATTTATTTTCATTTATATCATTCTGTTAAAAACAGAACCAATTTTAATATTCCAATTTCATCACAATAGGCAGATGATCCGATGCATACGTTTCATTAACAGTATAAAAATCAACTATATCAAACGTCGATAACCCGATGCCATTTAACAGAAAATGATCGATAGCACGAATGGGGTCCGGTGTAGGTGCCGTATTGGGGCAGGTTTCACAAGCCCTTTTAAAATCCGGCTCTATATATTGCCAGACCTGATTGTCAGGCAACATGTTAAAGTCGCCACCGATAATAATCGGAAAATCTGCATAGTCTTTCAGAAAGGCAATCATTTCCCTGGCATGTACAGCCCTGTATTCATCGATTTCATGATGGTCTAAATGTGTAGTTGCAAAAAGCAGTTTTTTCCCCCTTGCTATTTCGACCTCTACCACACCTATTGTTCTTGGCTCTACTTCCAATGTGGCTCCTAAAATCTGTTTATTACTGTTTATAATGGCATATTTTGATAAAACGGCCAGACCATACGCCCCATTCGAACGGTCTGTTGCCTTCGCAAAATAAAAATGCATCCCCAGTTTATCGGCAATCGCTTTTGCCTGATCCAGATGCTTTCCGGAACGCTCGGTAAACCTGTCTACTTCCTGTAAAGCTACCAAATCCGGATCTTCCTTCTCAATGGTACGGACAATGGCATCAATATCCACTATATCCGGTTTTGACGGTGGTTGTGCAATATGAATATTATACGACATCACCTTCAGGGTATTCTTTATCACTTCCTTTTCTTCTTCACTGCCCTTGTTTTTCCTTTCATTAGCACAGGATGCGAAACACAGCAGGGCAAAAAGCACATATAAATATTTCATCTTCATCATTTTTTATTTTGGTCTGTTGTAAATTTTAACTCCATGACAAGCGGTAAGTGGTCTGACGCATACGTTTCCGGAATCGTGTAATAATCGTCAATTTCAAATATGGAATCCGCCGTTTTGTTTATAAAAAGATAGTCTATGGTGGTTCTTGCATTGGAAGCGGGAAAGGTTCCCGGGCAAACAACATCGCATCCCCTTGTAAATGCTGTATTGAGAAGGTTCCATATCTCGTTGGTCGGAGGCATATTTAAATCTCCGCCAACTACTACGGGGAGTTCCGGATAGGTGTCCCTCAGATAAATGATCATCTCTCTCGCCTGGGCCCGCCTGCTCTTATCGGTGAGGTGGTCCAGGTGAGTGGCTCCGAAAATTACTTTTTGACCGTTTTCCATTTCAATCCGGACCACACCAATACTTCTCATAAAAGCCTCCACCCCATCAGCTCCCGGCAATAAATGAGTGTCTGATGCCTCTATCGGATATCTGGACAAGATAGCCTGTCCTATTTCTCCTCCGTCCTGATTCATGGCTTTTGCAAAATAATAGTTCATTCCGGTCCGTTCCGCTATTTCCTTTGCCTGATCCAGATCATTCCCCGAACGATTTGTAAATCGATCTACCTCTTGTAAAGCTACCAGATCCGGATTCGCTTCCTTAATTACATTCACGATACCATTGATATCCACAACCCCGGGTTCCGATGGCGGGTTTGCAATATGAATATTATAAGACATTACCTTTAAGGTTCCCTTTGTTCCGTTTCCTTCTCCGTCAGGATGACCTTCATCATCGCCAGAGCAAGAAAGAAGGAACACAGCCAACAGCACAAATATATGTTTCATATGATTTTTTAATTTAGTTTACCATCCCGGATTCTGTCCCAGTTCCGGATTCATCAATCTGTCTCTTTCCGGTATCGGATACAGGTAGAACTTATCGTTCCAGGTAATAGAGATATGCTCAAGCCAGGAAATTTCACCCCTGTTGCCATTAGACAGCCTCATGGGGTTTACGTCTCCCCTGATATTATCAGATACATCTACATAAGTTACTCCGGGAAGCTGATTAGGAGGGGTACCCTGGTAAAACAGCACGTCGTTAACCCCATCGTCATTCAAATCCATAGGCACATTTAATTCCGCAACATAAAACCCATTCCAGTTTTTTTCAAACAAGTCTCCTTTGGCCCATCTCACAAGATCGTAAAACCTGAAGCCTTCAAGAGCCAGTTCAATTCCGCGCTCTCTCCTCACTTCCAGCAACACCGGATCTGAAATACCCGGATAAAACTCAGCCTGCAGATAAGGATCCACCGTGGTAGGCAAAGCCGTTGTTCCGTTGGTTATCCCGGCCCGGCGCCTTAATGCTCCGACAGAAGTATTCCAATCCTCGTCGGTCAATGTTCCTAATTCCGCCAATGCTTCAGCATAATTGAGCAATACCTCGGCGTAGCGAATAACCGGAATTATATTGTCATTGTTGCTTCCGCTATCGTAAAAAGCATCTTTCAATACCCATTTAACAGGCTGATAACCTGTGTATGTATATGAAAATACCGGAGGAGAAGCAACGATTTCACCACCTATCACGCGTTCGTATCCCGGTGTACGTATAGTTTGTGACAAACGCTCATCCCTTTGGTATGTCTCCTCCGGAAAACCAATTCTCGAATAATTCGGTTTCGATGTAAAAGGTGTACCGTCTATACTGAGGTAGGTATGGACAAAACGGCGTGTTAAATTTAACCTGTCTCCATAAGTGGAACTGGTATAATACCAGTTGGCATCATGTAAAATACCCAGTTCCAAATCGTATATATTGGCCAGAATCACTTCTGAAGTGACGACCGATTTGCTCGTAAACAGATCGTAATAAGGAGTGTTCCCGGAAGTATTCAATGAAAAACCACCTTCATCGATCACTAATGCTGCCGCATCAGCAGCCTGTTCGAACAAATCATTTGCAGTTTCAACAAGTCCATAATCGGTATGATATTTCCTGAAAGCACCCTCAAATAAAGCTACTCTCGACTTAAAGGCCGCTGCCACATATCTGGTGATCAGAGAACGCGAGTCATCACTTTCCGCAGTTATATGGGATATGGCATAGTCCAGGTCACTGAGAATAGAATCCATAACCACTACCCTGGAATCTCTTCCCGCATAAAGTATTTCATCTTCCTCCACATCAATGGTTTTTGATACCCAGGGCACATCACCGAACCGCTTTACCTTGTCAAAATAGAACCATGCCCTGAAAAACCTCGCAAGACCATTGTAATGATCACGAACCTCCGGCGAAAGTTCATCACTATTATTATTTTCAAGAAAGTAATTAATATTTCTCAGCCTGTCCCATGTCCATCCCGAACTTTGTTGCGGGCCAAAGGCACCTTCCCTGAAAAAATCAGGAACTTCCTTTCTCGCGGCAATATCAGACATATTATCGGCCCTGATAATATCTGTGGCATCAGGCAGTATAGTGTAAAAAGAGTTGGCGTACAGATTCAACCCGCTTTCGGAGTTAAATACCGCTTCAGGGCCTACCGCAGATACCGGTTCCTGGTCCAGCTCGCTACAACCTGCCATCGTCAAAATTACCAGGCCAGCGTAAAATATGTTTTTCATAATTTTATTTTTTAAAACGTTAGGCTGAATCCCAAGGACACACTTCTTAAAATCGGATAATTGAATCCGTCACCATAATTCTGGTTTGACACATCCTGATCTGATGCTCCGATATTTTCCACGTCCAGGGCTTTGGTGTTTTTATACAATGGTGAAAACGAAAAAAGGTTTTCTCCCGACGCGTATACCTGTAATTTGCTTATCCCGATCCGGCTCAATACCTCATCGGGTATATTGTAACCAATCTGCAGGTTTTTCAACCTTACGTAAGCAGCGTTTTGAAGATATCTGGTCTGAACCTCTCTCAGGGCTCCACCTGCTGCCCAGGCCAGATATCCGGTATATCTCGGGAAATAAGCATCCGTGTTTTCGGGAGTCCATATATTTCCGATATGTGATTTTAAAGCTGTGGAATACGGTGCATTGTATTGCCCCCAAAAATCACTTGCTCCCCTGCTGGGGTACCAGTCCTGTTTTCCTACACCCTGTATGAATGCATTAAAGAATATATTGTTCCAGTCGGCATTCAGGTTGACCCCGAATAAATAGCGTGGCCTGGAATTACCTATTACCTTTCTGTCACCCGGTTTATCTGCGGTATTTTCACCGTTATCTATGATCCCGTCATTATTCAGATCCCTGAATTTAATATCGCCCGGTCTCCAGACACCAACTGCCGTAGTACTGAACAGGCTCTGGTCTGCAGACGTTTTTACATCTAATGCAGACAAGAAAAAACCATCGGTTACTTTTCCCCATATTTCTCCCAGAATCTGTCCTTCATAATAATCGTTTAGCCGCCTGGTGGGATTGTTGTATTTCAGTATTTTGGTAATGTTATCGGCCAGATTAACACTGATACCGTAGTTAAAAGGCTTTGCAGCCATATCAAAACCATCTCTCCAGGACAAGGAGGCTTCCCATCCCCTGGTTTCCAAATCGGCATAGTTTCCCCTGGGAGAGCCGGCTCCGAAAATAGCCGGTAATTCCGGGCCTGCAGTAAACATATCCCTGGTAGTACGTACATAAGCATCCATAGACAGGCTTAACCTGTTTCTTAACATTGCCAGGTCTACACCGATATTTTTGGTAGTTACCGTCTCCCAGGTCAGACCATCAGGCAATACCGAAGGATCCGTAGTATAGGAAGGTAGCTCCCCATTCAGAATCTTGTTCAAACGTCCGATGCTCAACAGTTCCTGAAACATATACGAACTGATATTTCCATTACCCAGTGAACCGTATGAAGCACGTACCTTTAAATTAGACACGATCTCATCAGGTACTTTCCAGAAAGGTTCGGAAGCAATATTCCATCCCACAGAAACCGAAGGGAAAAATGCATATCTCTGATCTTCAGGAAATTTTGACGAACCGTCATAACGACCATTTACTTCCAGCAGGTACCGGTTCCTGAAATCATAATTAAACCTGAAGAACCCTCCTGCTATCACCCATTTTTCATATCCTCCGGACGTGATCATACTTTCACCTACTGCAAGGTTGATATCGCTGGCATCCTCAAACAAAAGTCCGTTGCGCTGCATCCCCACTCTCTTAAAAGTATTCGATTCATAATTAAACCCTCCCAAAACCTTAAAGTTATGGGTATCGTGTATCGACTTGCTGTACTCCCCGTAAATATTTCCTGCCAGATACTCCGAATCTCCGTCAATTACCCTGTAGTCATTGTATGCAGCCCCCAGATAGTCTATAACTCCACGTGTTCTGCTATACGGCACCGGAACTCTTCTCCGGGTTTCGTAACTACCGGTAGATTGATATGTAAAATCTCCTTTTACCTTAAAAGCATGATCAAGGAAATCTGCTTCAAAATTAGTAGTGTTCCTGAACACCCTGTTATCCTTATCCAGGCTATTTTTCCCATAGTACAGGTCGCCTATGGAAAAAGCCCCCGTATGTGTTAAGGTACCATCAGGGTTAAACACCGGTGACATTGGAAATCCGGCAGCCGCCATCACCCGCCAGACATCCCCGTTACCCCCGACAATTATGGGGTTGTGGTATTTGGTGTTTGAGAAACTCGCATTGTTTCCCACCTTGAGCCACGGAAAAAGTTGCATAGAGGCTTTAGCCCTGAAATTATACATGGCGTAATCATCAGAATTATACCGGAACAAACCGGGTTGTTTTAATACCTGACCGGTTACATAAAAATCTGCTTTTTCAGTACCCCCTGATATCGATATGTTATGATCTACGGCATGGGTTGAGTTTTTATATAACAGATCCATCCAATCAGTACTGTCGTAGTACACATATTCTCCCGTAACCGGATCTATTTCTATTATCGGGGCATCCGGATCCAATGACCTGCGATGTAACTCAGCCAGGTATTCCTGGGAAAAATTCATGCTGACATTTACATTTTGCGGAGTACTGGCATAATTATTCCAGCTTGAAAAAGCCTCATTAAACATACTTGCCCAGGTATATCCGTCTGTGACATAATCCGGCAATACCGTAGGTGTTTTTATACTTATATTGCTGGAATATGTAACAGACATCTTACTTTTTCCCGGATTTTTGGTCGTTATCAAAACCACTCCGAAAGCACCACGGGCCCCATAAATGGCTGCCGATGAAGCATCCTTAAGCACCGAGACGGTTGCGATGTCATTAGGGTTCAGCAATGCCGGATCGCCCTGTACTCCATCGATCAGGACCAGGGCATTTCCGCCCTGACCTATTGAAGTGGCTCCCCTGATATTAAATGTTGCCGATTGTGTCGGTTTTCCATCGGCAGGAATGATATTCAGGTTGGCTATGGCTCCCTGAAGGCCCTGTGAAAGATTTGTTATAGGGCGGTTCTCAAACACATCAGAACTTACCTGATCTACAGCACCTGTCAGGTTTTCCTTTTTCTGGGTACCATAACCTACTACCAATACTTCATCAAGTGCAGTCACATCTTCTGTCAAAATGATGGTAAGATTATTGTGATCTGTACTAAAAGCTTCCTCCCGGCTTTTATACCCTAAATAAGATATTTGTAAAACACCCTCGGAAACAGGTAAGCCAAGTTCAAAATCCCCATCAAAACCGGTAACTGTATACGCACCACTTTCTTCATGGTATACCGTGACCCCCATAAGAGGCTCTCCGGATTCAGACACAACCTCTCCCTTTACCACTACCTGCTGTTGCTGTGTGGAGTACACCATACCCGGAGAAAAAGATAAGGTCAGGATTATCAACAATACTTGTAATGTTTTCATCAATATTCTTTTAGATGATTAATAGAGAAAGATTACATCGTCAATACTAATCCTGGGCTTTCTGTTATTGGCAAACGGCACAGAGGAATTAACCAGTCTGAATCTTACGTTTTGGTCAGGGTCTGCAGTATCCAGGGTTACTTCTTCAGTAATAAGCACCTCCGAATTAATATCTATGGTAAACGATGCCACAAATTCATAAGTGCTTCCCTGGTCATAAGAAATCTCTAAATCCAGCGTGGTGGGATTTACGTTACTCACCTCGGCAGAAGCCGGGTAAATACCGTGTGACAACCGTACCCCTTTTACGCCTTGCAAATCAAACTGCATTTCCAGGATTCCATCCCTGAGTTCATTGTTCAGGTCTCCCCGAAGCCTGATACTCTGACTTCCGAACTTGAGATCGGCAGTGGTTCCTGCTGTTATACCACCTGAAAGTCTCCAGCTACCCGTTCTCAAATTCAGGTTATGGTTATCGTAAGTCGTAGACGTATCGTTTTCAAAATCCTCCTTTAGCTCCGTAATAAGCAATGCCAAGTCTTCCATAGAACGCGGATAGACCTTCAGCACGTCATTTTCTGTCCTGTTGATGCCGATAACCTGTGCAAACCCTTCCGGGGCCTTTTCATTATAAAAATCGGCAGATTCCAATACGGTCAGTTTTGCAGAAACAATATCGTCATCAATAGTATTCTCCCCACCTATTGTGCCGGTTTCCGCAGTAAATGTAACTTCTTCCACAGCCACCAGGACCGGCCCCCAGAATTGAGATTCCGCTGCTATGGTGGCAATATCAGACAAATGCGGTGTAATGTCTATTTTATTACCGGTCGGAGCTACATTTACGGCCGATAAGTTTTTTACCCGTAATTCGCCATTCACGTAATGGAGCGTGGCACCATCAAGATTAATGTCTATTTCTTCTCCAGACTCATAATTAATGGCATTGGTCAACTCCAGTAATATGCCGGATAACTTTCCCGCTTCCTGAACTGCCAGAATTTCACTCTCAAAATTTCCATGTGAAAAATCTGAAATAACCACTCCTTTTATAGAAGTTTCACCAAATTTCAACCCGTCGTGTATCTCTACCTTGCGCAATGCCGAAATACTACCTGGTCTCGAAGTTCTATCTGGCTCAACAGGGTGATCATCGGAACACGATAACACCGTAACAATCAGCATTATGACCACCATAATTCTTGAATAGTTTGTTTTCATATTTCTGAATAAATATTTGTTAGTTAATTGATATGCTTGTTCTAACCCGTTCTGTCGATAATACCACCCGGAACATCAACAGCAGAAAAAGTCATAAACAGGTAGCTTATATATCAAGCTGAAAGGTCATAATTAAGTTTTGGAGATTAAGGTTAATCTGTTAACAGCTAAACCAGGTGCTAATATAAAAATATTTAATTAATATTTCAATTATTAAAAAATTAATTTAATAATACAAAATGATTAAATAAAGGTTAACAAGTCACTGTAGTATAGTTACCTGTATACATTAGCTTATAAAATCTATTTATCACAAAACCCGACACTTATTAAATAATTTACAGAAGAGACATTTCAAATAGGTTTTTTTGGCTATTTTTATCTTTTGGAACATCATATCAGTTACAGAAATGACAGGAGATGTATATCAGGATTTCTTTACCGAACTGAGCGATGAGCATTTATCAGGTGTCACCTATAAGAACTTGCTATTAAAGAAAAAAATAGTTCGTTATCTCGATCACAAGGGAAAGACTACGATCAATCATATCAGTAAAAGTCTTAATATCAGTGCACCAAAGACCAATGCCTTGCTGCAGGAACTCATAGACATAGGTCTGGTAAAGGACTATGGCAAAATGGAGACGGGAGTGGGACGTAAACCACAGCTTTTTGGCTTGATAAGTGATTCCATCTATTTCCTGGGAGTTAATGTCCGGGAGCATCATGTCGATGTGGGTCTCATCAACTTTAACGAAGATCTTATCTGTATTGAGAAAAACATTCCCTACGAACTGGAAAATACCGAAAGTTCACTGCTCCGTCTCTGTACATTAATAAATACTTTTATAGACAGGGAAACAGCGTGGAAAGACAAGATCGTCAGGATAGAGATTAACCTTTCCGGAAGGGTTAATCATCAAACAGGATACAGTCATAATTATTTCAACTTTCACGACGAACCCCTGAACAGGATCATTCGTCAAAAAACCGGTATTACCACCTTCATAGAAAATGATACCCGGGCAAAAGCATTCGGGGAATTTCATCTTAACCGTATCAAAAACCGTGACAACATATTATATGTCAATGCCGATTACGGAATAGGCCTGGGAGTCATGATCGACAACAACCTGCACTACGGCAAATCCGGTTATTCCGGAGAATTCGGACATATCCCCTTTTTCAACAATGAGATCATCTGTCGCTGCGGAAAGAAAGGGTGCCTGGAAACCGAGGCTTCCGGCCGTGCCCTGGTACAGTCGTTCAGGGAAAAACTGCAATCAGGTTCTACTTCCGGGCTGCAACATCAATATACGCTCAAGGATATAAAAATGTCACATATTATCGAGGCTGCTCTCCAGGACGATATGCTGGCCATAGAGTTAATAGGGGCCATAGGAGCCAAACTCGGCAAGGCTGTTTCTACACTCATTCACCTTTATAATCCCGAACTGATTCTTTTCGGGGGAGCCCTTGCAAGTACCGGAGATCATTTTTTTCTTCCCCTGCAGATGTCTGTCAATAAATATTCCATTAATCTGGTCAAAAACGATACCGAACTAAAATTATCGGAATTCGGTGACGAGGCCGGGGTTTGGGGCAGCTGCCTTCTCGCCAAGAACCGGCTGTTAAATACCTGAAAAGCACCCCGTTATTTCCGGAACCAGAATTCCTCGATTTCCTCAAGGCTTTTCCCGGCGGTTTCAGGCACATATCTGTGAATAATATACAGATATGGCAAACACATAATGGCAAAAAAGACAAAAGTACCCTGTGGGGTCAGCGTATCCAGGAACCAGGGGGTAAACTGCCCTATCAGGAAAGTTCCTATCCAGAGGGCAAACCCCGTAACAGCCATGGCGCTTCCCCTGATAACGGTAGGAAACATCTCGGATAACAGTACAAAGATCACCGCCGAAATAGAGCCTGCCGTAAAAAAAATGTACGCGAGAAAAAAGCATAACAGCCATATATCGGAAAGGCCATATCTTCCGGAAAAGGTAAAGTAAAGAGCGATTAATACCAGCGAAACAATCATACCGCTTACTCCCAGATACACCAGGAATTTTCGTCCCACACGATCTATAATCAGCAAAGCCAATATCGTGGTAATGGCATTAATACTCCCGATCAGCACCTGATAAAACAGGGCATCGCCTCCGGATAGCCCGCTCTTCTCAAAAATCACCGGTCCGTAATACAAGACCGCATTGACCCCCATAAATTGTCCGAGCAGGGCGATGGCGGCTCCTATCCATACCATTCTCCTGAAAACACTATGTCTGAATATAGCTGACATTCCGCCCCCACGCTGCCCGGAACCGTGGTCAATTGCCTTTATCTGCTCTGATACCTGTCTGGCAGATCCGTATATTTTTTGCAGAACCTTCCCGGCTTCTGTCCGCTTTTTTTTCAGCAACAACCACCTCGGACTTTCCGGAAGGCACATAATTACCCCCAGAAAAAGAAAAGCAGGAACTGCTTCCATCCCCAGCATGCCCCTCCATACTTCCCGGTGAAAGACAAGGTTTAATACGCCTTCACCGAAATGTCTGCTACCCGAAAACTCCAGTAAATTATAATTAGCGATATAGGCGCCGACAAACCCTATGGTTATCGCCAGTTGATATAACGATACAAGCCCTCCCCTTATACGCGCAAGTGCTATTTCAGAAATATACATGGGCGATATGATCGAGATCATGCCAATACCTATTCCCCCCAGTATACGGTACACGATGAGAAATGTCATTTCTGCCGCCAGGGCACAGCCTATAGCCGAAACCAGGAAGAAAACCGCCGACACTGCCATAGCCCTCTTTCTTCCTGCCCTGTCACTCAGCCATCCCGCTGCCAATACACCTGCCATAGAACCTATCAGGGCTGAACTTACATACCACCCCTGGGCAAAAGCATCAAGGTGAAATTGTTCGGAGACCATTCCTATGGTTCCTGAAATCACGGCAGTATCATAACCAAAAAGAAAACCGCCAAGTGCGGCTACCAGGGAAAGAAAGATAACATATAAGGTATTAACTCCCGAAGAAACGGTCGAACTTTTCATGTACTAAGATGGCTGTATTAAACGACAACAATATTAATAAATTTTTTTATTAATTACAGTGTAATTAAATTAATTTTTATTATTGTGTTACCGGATAAACTCTTGAAGCGTTTTACCCAGCCATTTCAAACTCTCTCCTGTTCCGGTATAATACTTCCACTCCTCCCCTTCCTTACCCAGCACCGGGAACGAGAGATCGACGGTAATATCGAAGTGATACAACAAGCCGTCAAAAGCAATGTCGTCCAATACCGTTGGTATCACGGTATTGCCACCGGGGTCAGCTACGCCGAATTTTACCGGGGGGGTCCGGTTTCCGTAGTAATTCTTGTCTATATACCGGTTTCCTCCCTTTTTCAGCAAAAAGCCCTTTCCGTTCTTAAAGGGCAGTACCTTGCTGAACTGCGGTTCGACGAGCACTTTTCCCTGGTGTCCTGCCATACCCATAAACAACCTTTGCATTCCGCCGGGTTCCCTCTTCAGCAGCAAAAGGTGGTTTTCCGTGCGATACACCGGATCGCCCTGTGCGGTATAATCATATTCCAGGGGGACTACCAGCTTCCCCGTACGGTCGGCATAACCGTACTTTATATTTCCTGTCCCGGAATCATCCTGTTTTCCCAAAAGGATCATACCGTGTTTGACACGGTCAGAGGCCAGCTCATATTCCAAAGGGACCACCGCTTCCCCCATAGTATTGATAAAACCATATTTATGCCGGTTGCCAGTCGTGATATCTATCCGGGCCAGGCCATCATTAAAATCCCTTATTACAGGCAGTGTATTCGCAGTATCCGGTTTACGGCTGTAATAATAAGCACTGTATTCCCGGGGCAATATCCTGTTTTCGGAAGTCCGGTACAGGTTTCCGGAGAGACTGTCTTCCGATACCAGCAATACTTCCGGCGACCCCGTTTTCCAGACTACGGGATATTTCAGCGGAACCCGTTTTTCCTTACGGGGCAGGAACAACTGGTTTTTACCCGGTTGCTCCAGCAGCCATACTTCATTGGAAAGTGTCGATATCCCCTCGTATTCCACAGGCAGTATTTCTCTTCCGTCAAAACCGAAAAGGCCGCTTACCGTTATTTCAGCACCGTTTTTTCCATACACCTTCCTGCTCACCGATATCCCGAGGTCACCGACCGGTTCCAGCTTTGTATAAGCCACCGGCAACAACTGTTTTCCTTCTACAGTAAAAAGCCCTTTATTACCTTGACCGTAGGCCTCGGTACTCACGACGACAAGATCTTTGCGTTCCTGTTTGCGCACATCGCCGTATGCTGCGGGAATAACCTCCTTTTTCAGTACGATATCGAAAAGTCCGCGGTTCCCGTTGCGCTCCACTACCACCAGTTGCGGGTATTGGCTGTCGTAATGATCCCAGCTTTGGTATTGCAGCGGCATTACCTGTTCTCCTTCGGGGTCCAGCAATCCCGTTTTTCCGTCGTATTCCACCTGTACCAGCCCGGGAAGCTCTACGCCAGTGCCCCCGATATAACCGCTATAAGCCCCTTCCACCTTGTGAAATGCAGGCTGTACCACAACATCATTTTCCGGGTTATAAAAACCATACATCCCTGCATCTTCCGTCCTGAACAGGTAACTGCGGGTACCATCTGCCCGGGATATTTCAAAAGGATATATATCATCATAACCGGGGAGCAACACATCGCTCCCTTCGATATCCATGATACCGTACTTTCCGTCCATCCTGAAGATCAGGTAATCCCGGTAAAACCTGATATCTTCATAACGGGGTTCCTGCACTACTTTCCCATGTATATCGGCTATCCCGTAATAATCTCCCTGTTTCAACAGGAAAAACGGACACCGGTCCTGGCTGTATATATCATGGGCAGTACGTATATCATCATAAACCGGGGGCAATAAATCATTACCACGGCTATCCGACAGGCCTCGTTTTCCGCCTGCAAGGGTCTTGACGAACCCTCCTTCCATCAATTCTCCCCCTGCGAATTCCCTCGCATCGGGAATATAGATCAGTACCGGTACGCCATCTCTTTTAAATGCCTGTACCCAGTCGTCACTACGCATTCCCCAATGTTCATGTTCGTAAAGAAAGGGCACCAACACCTTATTTTCAAAAGAGACCACACCCCATCGGTCATCCATACTCGCATAGACGTAATCCGATTTGAGCCCGCAACCCCAGCAATAGTCCATCTTTTCATATATGGCAGGTACGGTCATCTCCTTTTTTTCCAGGTCGTATACCCCCCATTTCCCTTCCGACATTACCATAAAACGGGTACCGTCCAGGCCGGTATGATCTTCAAAAACCTCCAGGTCCGGGCTTCCGGCTTTGCCGGTATTTCCGGTATTTTCCGGTAGTATACCGTATTTCCGGAATATTTCGTCCGTATAATTATACCGTGGGTGCAGCAACCAGGATCCGTCGGGGGCAAGAACACCCCATTTATTGTCCCTGCCGCGATATACGGCAAAAACAGTACGGGGAATACCGTCCGGGTCGCTTTCTGTTTCCTCCCGGAACTGTTCCACGGCCCATGCCTTGCCAAAACCCTCCCCGTCATATATTTTATCAAAGGCATACTGCCCGGTAGTATCTATATAAAAACTTTTCCCGTCCTGTACTATCCTCGCAAATCCCCCTACAAAACGGGAAAGGGCATCCCCCGGTTCGTCTTCCGCCTGTACGGTAACCTCTACCACCTGTGCCGCTCCGAAATAACCGGAAAGAAGTAAAGCCGACACTACAAGTATTTTCCTGATTTTCATAACCTTCCTGTTCAAACATTCACCGGAAAGCATCCTCCGCATTCCCGGATCGCAAATGAACTGCGAAGGTACGTTTCCACTCCCTTTCTGTCAATACAGGAAATCCGTTATTCGTGTGGTATCGGTTATTGGGTTGTTAAGTTAATAAGTTACTGATACCCCCTAATGGGCTGCGCCCTGTACCGGTAGCTTTTT
Organism: Sinomicrobium soli; assembly: GCF_003285545.1. Lineage (GTDB taxonomy): Bacteria > Bacteroidota > Bacteroidia > Flavobacteriales > Flavobacteriaceae > Sinomicrobium. The sequence goes on from NZ_QLNV01000010.1 coordinate 111,693, forward strand.
CCGGGAACAGTAGACCCCGTAATACAGTATATACAGATAGCAGAATACCGGCACGATAAAAGACCGGTGCAATCCCACCGGTGTATCCGCCACAAACCCCTGTATCAACGGGACTATGGCCCCGCCAAGGATGGCCATGACCAGCAGGGACGACCCCTGGCTGGTGTATTTCCCGAGTCCCTGTATGCCCAGGGTATAGATATTGGAGAACATGATGGAATTGAATATCCCGATACCCAGAACGGCATACATGGCAGTATACCCGTCAAAAAAGATGGTTGCCAGTAGCAGTAATACGTTGATTGCAGCAAAAATGGCCAGGGTAGACGCCGGCCTGGAACGGCCGACAAAAAACGCCAGCAGGTTGAGTATGATAAACACGATAAAAAAGCTCATCTGGCTAAAACTGAGGTCTACAATACTGTACACCAGGGCAAAAACCCCTACGGCAATGGCCACCATACTGGCCAGCTTTTTGGATGGGGACATCGACTGGTTAAGCGATACCGCCCCGAGAAACCTGCCTATCATGGCACCTCCCCAGTACATGGACAGGTAGTTTTTACTCACGGTTTCAGACAGGCCTGCAATGCTGTCCAGTTCCATAAAGCCTATCATAAAGCTCCCTATGGCCACCTCGCCGCCCACATAACAGAATATCCCGATAACCCCGAGCCGCAACTGCGGGAACTTCAGCGCCCCCAGACCGTCTGTCTCAGCGTTTTCTTCTTCATCCGGAGTAAAAGAAGGGAGTTTTACCCGGTAGATCATCAATGCGATAAGTACAAAAACAACGGCAAAGGCCAGGTAGGGGATACGTGTGGCTGCCGGGCTGATATTGCCGCCTTCTCCGGCAAAAAATTCAAAAATAAGATGCCCTCCCAGAACCGGTGCTATGGTAGTCCCCAGCGAATTAAAAGCCTGGGTCATATTGAGCCGGCTCGATGCGGAATCCTCCGGACCGAGAAGGGACACATAGGCATTGGCCGTGATCTGCAGTACGGTAAGCCCCAGCCCCAGAACAAACAATGCCCCGAGAAAGAGCCCGTATACCGAAAAAGTGGCTGCCGGGTAAAAAAGGGCACAGCCGGAAGCCGCAAGTACAATACCGGCTATAATTCCCTTTTTGTAACCTATCCGGTTGATCGGGTCTCCCCGGAAACGGGACACGAGAAAATAGGCCAGCGACCCCAGGAAATAGGCACCGAAAAAACAGAACTGTACCAGCATCGACTGGAAATAGGTAAGATTGAAAAGCTGCTGTAAATACGGAATAAGGATATCATTCATACAGGTGATAAACCCCCACATGAAAAACAGTACGGTTACCGCAATCAACGGTACGAGGTACCGCGGTTGCGAATTGGATGATTGATTGTTCATTAAAGCGTGTGTTTGTTACTATATATGGTTCTTAACAGTGAAATCGTTTTAACCATCCTCGCCGGGAGAAAAGATCATTTTGCCCCGTATTTTGCTAAAACGTTTAAGCAAAAATAACATAAAAATCCGGCCGCGATCTATAAATTGCTATTTTCAAAGCAAAAAAAATGAAGTTAATGCAGGCAAACGCATACGAAAAAAGGAATCATCCAAGGGTATTTTCCCGAATGATTTTTCTTGGTCCGTTATCGCCGGCAACCGCCGTAAAAGAAAGGGCTTTACGATCATGACCAGTTTTCATTCAGGGCATAAATACGCTTTTTCAGGTCGTTGAAGTATTTTATCGCTCTTCCATATCGTTCCGTATCCCACCAGCTTACGGCAGAAACAGCGCTGTTGTAATCATCGGTATACTGGGTATACAGGTTAATCCGGGAGCCCTCATCACCCGTGTCGAGATCAAAATGAAAGAACCCGAAAGCACCGTTCTCTCCGCAGTCTTTATCTCCTGTATACTGCAATGGTACAACCGCACTGATACGCGCACATTTCCCCCCGGGATTATCGGCCTGCCTGAACTGCCAGTTACAATTGCCAAACCACAGCTGTTCGGCATCATCGTTGTAGTAATCGCTGTATTTCTGCCTGATTACCGGCAAATCCAGTATGGCCTGTACCTCCCCGACAGTAACCGTTTCCCTGAAACGCTCCCGCAGGTGTTCCATTTCACTCCATTCCACGAGCAATTTCTCCCACATGGGCTGCGTCAGCGGACCGAACACCTCGTGTTCGGGCAGTTCCGGATCGTAATAATACCATTTCGTTTCCGTTCCTTCTTCGATATACCTGCAGATTACCGCGACCTGCAACGCTCCCGAAGTATTTTTCTCATACCGGATCAAAACTGCCTTATCACCACTCTGGAAATACACCCTTTCACTTCCCTCCGTATGCTGTTGCACGCTTACCCTTTTAAAATCATCCCCCTTCCAGTATTCCACGACCTGGTAATCTCCGGATATTTTCGCTCCGAAAGCATCCGTAAAAAGCGGCGATTCCCTCAAACGCTTCAGGTTATGGCCATTAAACTCCAGGCTTTCAAAAACCAGGGGTACCTCTTCATTCTTAACGGGCATATTACCATCATCAAGCAGTATGTCCAGCCCTTCCTTCATCCGGTAGAATATCTCAGAATCATTCAGCCAGTCCTTATAACTATAAGGGGCATCAACCAGGTCGTCGTCGTCCAAAAGACATTCCGGGTGAAATACCGGTTCCAGCACTTCCCGTTCAAAGATGCTTTCCGCCTCGTCCCAGAAAAAGTGACGATAATCTACCCCCCGGCCATCACTAAAGCGTTGATGATCAAAACCGTAGTCGGTACTCAAAAAAGTATTGACCCCGATATGTCCGTTAACGACCAGGTTTCCGTGATTGTAATCTCCCCAGTACAGTCCGTTCACTTCCAGATCGCCGGCAACATAAATCTCCTGTCCACCCACAACAATGTTTCCAGCCTTCAGGTTACCGAGAACGATAAGCCCTACTGCCCCGTCGGTCTCCCTGTTACTGATGTTTCCTGCCCTGAGATCACCATTTACCAGGATAAGACTATAGGCTACCTCATCCCCGTCAAAAGAAAAGTCCAGGTCCAGGTGGTCCAGGTTTATATCCCCTTCCATATACAGGGCCCTGTCGCCATCAGTCATTCCGTGATTCATACTTTCACAGAACCAGCAATCCGGGGGAAGCAGTTCCTTTATCTGTTCGAGTCCTTTTACGGGATAAGCATTCATAAAAACATTTTTAGGTCCTTCAAAGATAAACTCCGGAACCTTATCACAAAATCACCGGAAACAGTGATTTTGTGATATGCTTTCCCATAAAAAGGAGGTATAGTCCCGAGGTCTTACCAGTCCGGATTCTGTTCAATCTCCGGGTTGGTGTTGATCTCTCCCTGCGGAATGGGGAAATACTCATGCCTGGGGAGGCTCAGGAATTCTTTTCCTACCTTGTCGCTGTTTTCAATTTCCTCCCCGATAAGCCTCCAGCGTTTCAGGTCGTAAAAACGAAGTCCTTCGCGAAAGAACTCTATCATCCGCTGATGACGGATCTCGGCCATCATCGCCTCCTGCCCCAGGCCGGATATGTCAGGCAGATTGGCCCTGCTGCGGATACGGTTCACCAGCGGAGCCGCTGCCTCCGGGTTTCCCTGCATGGTCAATGCCTCTGCATACATCAGCAGAACATCGGCAAACCGAAGGGCTTTTTCATTGATCTCCGATATCCATATGCCCTCGTTGTCATCCTGCCAGTTCTGGTACTTCCTGAACATGGAGCTATACCCGAACTGCAGTTCGAATTCGGAAAACGCCCTGTTGTAATACATGGCCCCGGGATAATCCCAGACAAGAGTGGCGTACATCCTGGGATCGAGATCCCCGTCAACGGTTTTTTCTTTCTGAAATTCTTCAAAGATCTTTTCCGTAGGAAAGGCCTCAAACCATCCTGCTGCTTCAGCGGGTGCGAACTCCTGGGCAGTGGTTACACCCTGTGATTCATCGGCATTCTCACCGGCCCACGGATCGGAGCCTCCTACATTCTGATTCTGGATTTCAAAAACAGATTCTATATTGTTGTCGTTCTCCGCCACAAAATTATCCTGGAAATCAGCGAGCAGGTCATAGGTATACGGTGCTTCAGCCATTCCTTCCGGGGTAGCCAGCACTGCAAATTCACCGGCAGCCTCAGCCCATTTCTCCTGGTACAGGTAGGCTTTTCCCAGGTATCCGGTCGCAGCGCCTTTTGTGGCTCTGCCTATCCATTCGTCGCCATAGCTTACCGGCAGATTTGTGATCGCATCGCTAAAATCGGCTTCTACCTGTGCCCAGACTTCCGCTTCCGGCAAGTTTGCCACAAAATATTCTTCCCGGCTTTGGGGAACCGTAGTAAAAACAGGCACCGATTCAAAATTAATCACGAGGTGAAAATAATTCAGCCCCCTCAGAAATTTGGCTTCGGAAATATAGACCGCCTTTTCCTCTTCGGTAATCCCCTCTACTGTTTCTATGTTATCCAGAATCTGGTTGGCCCTGAAAATACCGGTATAGCAACCGGTAAAAATACCGGCCGGCGTGCCTGTAGACGTCGTATTGGTAAAGGTCGAGAGTTCGTATAATGCTTTCACATCATTGCGGATAAAAAAATCGTCTCCCCGGCCATTGGTGAGTTCCACTCCTCTCACTCCCCAATAACCGTTATTGACATCTCTCAACACCTTATAGGTCGCTGCGAGAGCCGACAGTATATCGTCTTCCGTTTTCCAGTAATTTTCCTGGGTAATCACATTAGGATTGGTCTGGTCCAGTTCATCGTCACAGCCACAGAAGGCTGAAAGAAGGACTATCAGTATTAAAATACGGGTTTTCATCTGTTCTTTTTTATTTGTTTTTCATAGGTCAGATGCCCGCCTGCCGGCGGACAGGGAATGCCCTAATGATCATATCGGTAAGTGTACGGAAATTTGGTCCCGGGCATTTCATAAGGCTTTTTTATCTATCGGTTAAAACGAGAGTTCAACTCCGGTTAAAAAGGTTCTCGAAAGCGGGTAAGCCACATGGCCGAAGTCTACCCCCCTGTCCAGTACAGACCCTGACCTTCCCAGGTCGGGGTTATAACCTTTGTAATCCGTTATGGTAAAGATGTTGTCCAGGCTTATATAAATGCGACATCTTTTTACCTTAGCCAGTTTCAGCACATTTTCGGGGAGTGTATATCCCAATTGAAAGGTTTTAAAACGGAAATAGGAACCATCCTCAAGAAACCGGTCGGATGTTCTGGAATTCAGGTTCGGGTCGTTGATAACAGCACGAGGCATACCAGTATTCTGGTTTTCCGGGGTCCAGGCATTCAGTGTCGATTTCAAATAGTTGATCTCCAGATTCATACCTTCGAGATCCTGTCGTAACCCGTTATAGATCTTATTTCCCTGTGTGCCCTGGAAAAACAGGTTCATATCAAAATTCTTCCAGTTGAAAGCAGCTCCCAGGCCATACGAAAAATCCGGGTTCGGACTTCCGAGGTATTGCCGGTCGTCTTCGTCGATCTGCCCATCATTGTTATGATCTACAAAACGGATATCTCCCGGCCTGGCATTAGGCTGTATCAATGCCCCCTCATGTGTATGGGCATTGACCTCTTCTGCCGAATTGAAAATCCCGTCGGTCTTTATCAGGTAAAATGCCCCCACGGGAAGCCCGGCCTGGGTTACGGTGGCAGAGGCCCCGTGATGTGTAGGCTGCCCGCCAAAGATCTGCTGTGACCCCGTACCCAGAAAATCGACCTCATTGTCTACAGAAGCGATGGTCCCCGTAAGCTGATACGAAAACTCTTCCCCTGAGTTGCTGAAATTCAACGAGGCCTCAAACCCCTTGTTGATAATCTGCCCCGCATTGATATACGGACTGTTTCCGCTGGCGCCGGTAGATAGAGGAATAGGTACCTGTAGCAGTACGTCCGAATTCTTTTTGACGAAATAATCAAAGACAAATTCCAGGCGCCGGTCCAGGAAACTCAGGTCTGTTCCCACATTAAATGTTTTTGAGCTTTCCCACTTGATATCCGGCGTGGCAAATGCGGTCTGTATGGCCCCGGGCCACAACAGCTGTTCCCGTCCCACCACATAATTCGTATTCAGGTTTATCGCGGGGCTGAAACGATAGTCGTCAAACTCCTGGTTTCCCAGAACCCCGTAACTCAACCGTAACTTGGCTATATCGATCGTTTCCTGGAGTCCGGCAAAAAAGGGTTCGTTCGACAGGTTCCAGGCAAAAGCCAGTGAAGGGAAATTCCCGAACCGCTGATCTTTTCCGAAACGCGAAGACCCGTCTCTTCTCAGTATTCCCGTAAGTACATAACGATCATCAAACGAATAGGTCAGCCGTCCCAGGTAAGAAACCAGGCTGTTCTCCCAGGCATTACTGCCGGATGCGATATTTGTCGTTCCCGCATCCAGTACGTTCACACCAGGGGGCATTCCGCTCTTGGCTCCCGTAAGAATCCTGTACTTGGTATTCTGAAAGGTATATCCCACCAGGGCATTAATACTGTGTTTTCCAAAGGTCTTGTCATAGGTCAGGGTATTTTCTGCCAAGGTATACTCCGTTTCGTACCTCGCTTCATAAAGATCGGAATCCAGGTTGGTAAACAGTGTTCCCACCTCGTAAGGATAAGTATAGGTATAATCGTATCCGCTGGTGCTGGTATACCCGAGATTGAGCTTGTATTTTAACCCGTCCAGGATAGAGACTTCTGCAAAAGCATTTACTATCGCTTCCTTGGAATGCTCTTCAAGGTCTTCAAGGTTTAGCTGTGCTACCGGATTGGCAACATTCAAAACAGGTCCGTACGCCCCTCCGTATCCTCCTACGGCATCCGGGTTGTATACGTCGAATACCGGTATCATTTTGGGTGCCGACCCTACGGGATTTCCGCCCTGACCGCCCCATCCATCGGCCATGTTTCTCCAGTTTTCCTTAGACAGTATCACGGTTTCCCCTATCTTGAACCTCCCTTTGGTCAGGGTCGATTTAAAACGGAGGTTCCACCGGTCGTAACCGGTGTTTTTAACAATCCCGTCCTGTTCCATATATCCCCCAGACACACTATAGGTATAATGTTCCCCTCCTCCACTGGCGGAGAGATTGTAATTTTTAACCGGGGCTGTTCTGTATATCTCGTTCTGCCAGTTTGTTCCCTTTCCCAGAGATCCCGGGTCTGACGCTATATCCAGCCTTCCCAGTCCGGCATTGTCATGGGCCGCATTACTTACCCCGGCCCATTCGGCAGCATTCAGCACATCCAGTTTATCCGTGATGGTCTGAAAACCGTAATAGGTACTGAAATCGATCGTGTTTTCATCTTTTCTCCCGGTTTTGGTGGTAATAATAACCACACCATTGGCTGCCCTCGACCCGTAAATAGCTGCTGCCGAGGCATCCTTCAATATATCCATCGATGCTATATCCATAGGGTTCAGGTTGTTGATGTCGCTTACCTGTACACCATCTACTATATACAGGGGGTTATTATTGCCCAGGGAACCTGTACCCCGGATCAGGATACGCACTCCCGAACCCGGGTCTCCGCCGGCAGACTCTACCTGTACCCCGGGAACCCTTCCCTGCAATGCCTTTTCTACCGTATTGGAGCCCTGCGTAACGATATCTTCCGATTTCACCGATGAAACAGCACCGGTAACCTTCTGTCTGCTCTGCGTTCCGTAACCGACCACCACAACTTCATCCAGTTGTTCCAGGTCCTCGACCAACGAAACATCTACGGTACTCCTTCCGTCTACTGCCACCGTCTGTGTCTTAAATCCTATATACGAGAACTCCAGCTCGGCATCCGGAGCAACCCCTTCAATCTCGTAGTTTCCGTCAAAATCGGTAACCACTCCCTGGGCCGTTCCCTTTACCAGAATATTCACCCCGGGCAAGGGAGCACCGTCTGACGCCGAAATCACTGTTCCGGTAATCATGTCCTGTGAATTTGGCATATTCACTACAGCATGCAGTTTCACAAAGCACAGCATATACCCGATCAGCATCAGGTAATACACCGGTTTCCGCTTATTGCATGGAAAGCATTCTTTTTCCATCGTTTTGGTTTTTATTGATTGATTCTATTTTATCAGAGACCTGATCTTGTTAAAGGAAAGCTGTGTTTCCGGACTAAACGCATCACTGTTCATATAGCGTTTCAAGCTGTACAGCAGCTGCCTGGCCTCCGGACGTTTATCCCGATCTTTTACCAGGTCTATCCCGGAGATAAGTAATTTTCCTTTCCCTACCCTGCATTCCACCAGCAGGCCGAGCGACCTGGCGGTAAACCAGTCATCTATAACCCTCAATACCGGGGTCATCTCACTGTCCAGGTAATCTAACCGGATAGCATGGGCATGTGTCATGGCATCCCACCACTGCCAGTTACTGTGGCTTTGCGTGGGGAAATACCGGAATGCAGGATGGTCCGGGTCACAAAATATCCCGAGGGTATGAGGAGGCTGCCCCCTGGTCCAGGCCGTGTTCCAGAATATGCTGGAAAAACCTACGGCAATATCTCCCCCGGCCTCATCTTTCAAACTCCCTTCCGGGAGAGACAGAAGCAGTGTTCCTCCCTCTTCCAGGTACTCTTTCTCCCGGTCTCCAAGGTGCCTCGCAACACGTACCCTGTCTTCTTCTTCCATCTCCTGCTTTGCCGGGTAGACCCATATCGGCCAGGAGTTCACGTAACGCCCTACCGATACTTCAAGCGTAAGCATTTCCGGTTTCCGGACCTCAGAAAAGGCATAGTGTATATTCCCCAAGGCGATCCCGTTACCCAGAGGTATATCGGTCTGTGACAGATCACCCCCGGCAAGGGTTTCGCCGTTTTCATATTTTATGGTCCATTCCGGGACAACAGCATCCAGGGGTTCCTTTCCGAAATGAGCAATCTCCACCCTGGCATCCAGAGACTCATCACTGGTAAAAACACGACGGGACAGGCGCACCAGGGGAACAGTAGCATCACAAAACCTGCGGTATTCCTCGGCACTGATATATCCTTTTTCTTTCCAGAAAGGGTTCAGCACCCCTACCAGGGCAGTTCCTTGTCCGGGAAAATCGTGTAAATCGAGCAACTGAAAACCTCCGAAACCCGGGGTACGAAGTGCAGCCTCTATATCTGCCTTGTAACAGAGTGCCTGTAGTTTTCCCGAGGCCATTAAAAAATCTCTTTCCATACCCTTCAGGCCATTATCGTATAACCGGTCTCTGAAGATTTCAAAATTCTTCGGCTTAAGTACACCGGTATATTGCGATATTTCCTCAAAATCGGGGTATACGCACCACTGTCCTATTTCATGGCTGATCGTAGGATGTTCCCATTGCGATATGATATCACTCCAATCATAATCGGTACTGGGAGGTTCTTTATTGATAATGCTGTTCAGCGCTTCGCCCCATCGCTGTATCCGGGGGTCGGGGGTACTGTTAAAATCGTTCTGTTCCACTACAGGCCACCCTGCACCTGTAGTATACAGTCGCCGGGGGTCCCTGGCTTTCCAGTGCTCTACAAAATCTGTCAGGTATTCCACATGATGCTTTCCTGCCGGTTCGTTTCCATAAGCCATAAAACAAAATGAAGGATGGTTTCCATAAGCCTTTACCATGCGCTCACTCTCTTCCATGACATAGGTATCCAGGGGTTTTCCATCTCCTATAGTTGCCCCCTGGTTTGCCCATGAACTGCATTCCACCTGAAAGTAGAACCCAAGTTCATCGGCAGCATCAAATGCAGCTTTGGGGGGACACCAGGAATGAAACCTCATGTGATTGAGCCCAAAAGACTTACACACTTCTATAATCCTTTTCCACTCCTGTTTATCAGTAGGCGGATATCCCGTATTCGGGAATATGGCACATTCCAGGGTTCCTCTCATAAAGGTAAGCCTGTTGTTAATGGTAAGCTGGGAGCCACGGGAACCAATTTTACGCATCCCGAATTTTTCTTTCCGGACCGCTGTGATATCTTCTCCTTTCAGCTGAACGGACATCTCGTACAGGTTTGGGTCAAACTCATCCCATAGAGCCGGCGAATCTCCCATGGGATAATCCAGTTGAAAAGTGGTCATTCCCTTTTCGAGAGATATCTCTGCCCGTTTCTCCTCAAGGCGCCCATTAGCCCCGCTAACTTCAAACCGGGCATTCACCGTCTGTGCCCTGCCCGTCTCATTGGCCACAATAAGTTTTACCTGTACTTCTTTTTTATCAATATCGGGATACAGGGCCATTTCTTCAACATGAACAAGCGGCTTTGCCTTTATGGAAATCGCGCCCACCATACCGTTCCAGTTAGACTGTGTATGGTCTGAAATACTGTGGGAGTTGATCCCCACATTCACATCTCCGATCCTGTTATCTACCTTAACCGACAAGATGTATTTCCCTGCAACCAGATGTTCGGGAAGACTGAAAACCTGTGGCGTTCCCAGGCTGTTTTCGGTCCCCAGGAGCTGGTCATCCAACCATACTGTGGTCTCCCAGTGTCCCCGCTCTATCCTGAATTCAAGAGATTGGTCTTCCCACCCCGGCGGGATCTCGATCTCCTTCCGGTACCATGCAACTCCCTTGTAATACTTCTCAGGCTGTAACCAGAACGGAACCTTTATATTTCCGGGCTGCCTGTATTTTTCATAAGAAGGGTCCCTGAAAAAGGAAGAATCCACGATCCCCCCTGTCCAGGGGGTAGAAAGCTGTATCTCATTTCCCTTGCCATTGGTCGTCATGGAACCGGGAAGGGACACCGTTTCTTCAAACTCCTGTGTAAACCACTGCTGGTCTGTCCCTATATCCGCAGCGTCTATCCTGAACCCCCATGTTCCCGACAGATCAAGTCTGTCCGACGAGTCCGGTTGCCCGGAATTACAGGAAAAAAACAATATTGACAGGCCCCATATCTTTAATAATTTCCTGATACGGTTTATATGACCCGGGAAATGAAGTGTTTTCATAATGGTGTTTTTAAATGGATTGATTACAGTATCTTACGAAATACCTATTCCCAAATTTAATGTCATTTATCCCTAATCGATATGGATATTACTTCCCTTTAAATGGATTATTTTACGATTTTAATATATATTAAGCTTTTATTTTTAGTTTATGTCAATAAAAATCCACTTATATTAACAAACAACACAACAACTATAATCTCCCCATTCATATTCCGTAATCGTATTCTTTACCAAACCACCTCCCGGCCAGGCACAAACTGCAATCGGCTATTAAAATTCACAGGTATCCACAGAGGTAAACCACCGTGTGGACACCTCAAGCTGACAAGTTGTAATAAACATTTTGATTATTGGCAGTTAAATTGTTCAAACAACATCCAATACCCCGGAAGAGCAGGTAAAGGGAAGCAAGACAGTTATGGCCGACAAGCCGGACAGGAGAATAAAGTCCGGGGAGTTATCACGGCATGCCCTAATCAGAAGATTTGGAGGAATCCCGTAATTTAAGAACAAGAAGCTATAATATCACGGGTACCAGCCCCAAAAAACATGTTTTCCGGTATTCCCAATTTCTTCCCAATTTCTTGTTTTTCTTTGTATCGTCAATATGGGGAATTACAAAATATTCCTTTTTTTTGCATGATCTTTAGGATCCTGTGTAAGAAAATTTAATCTTTCATCCAATATATGGTTATGAAATTTACATTTGGTGCAGTATTGTTTTTTTTATTAATGAGTTCCGCTCATGCCCAGATCACCCCTCCCGGGCTTGGAGATGGTGTAAACGCGTCTTCCTGGTTTGCCGTGGGGGTCAAACAGGACCTCAATGCCGAAAAAGGCATCACTTCAACCACCTATGCAGGTATGGGCAGTATTAACGGCGACGGCAATGACACCCCGTTTGGGAGGGCAATGATTTATGTGATCAACCAGGAGATAGAACATCATTTTGCCAAACGATGGAAATATTCAGGCGCTATCAGTTACCGCTGGCAGAACCAGTTCGACGATGCCCCTCCTTACGACCACAGGCAGGAAATACGGCTATACGGCCGCTATTCCTACCTGATCCCGGGAACATTCACCAACTTTTCATTTACTTTCCGGCCCGAACTGCGGTTGTTCTATACCCCGGAATTCGATCCTTACAAAAACAAGGCCCAGTTCCGTACCCGTTTCGCTTCAAAAATGACCGTAAACCTCAGCCCCGACAAAAGCAAACGGCTGATTGCTGCAGCAGAATTTCTCATCGCTTCCAACAAGGAAGACCAATGGGATGCCTGGCAATACCGCGAAAGCAGGTTTTCCGTATATTACTCACACCAGCTGCCCAACCGGAACATTACCCTGAACCTCGGTTACATGAGCAACCCATTCGGCAAGGATTTTTACCACGTAGGGCACTATATCGCATTCGACATCACCCTCAGGAACCCGTTTGGGGAGGAGTGATCTGAACATTTACTCATCTTCTTTTCAATACCGTCATCACCACAACATACTGCTATCGAAGGTCCCAACACCGGACTTCATCAAATTGCTTACAACGGTTCCGGCTATATGTACAGGCAGGATTTGGAAGCAGTAGTTCCCGAATTGGCATGAACGCAAACCAAAGCTATGCTTTGTGTTGTAACGTATTTCCTATAAAACGTCCAGGCGTAGCTTTGGCAGAATACCTGCCTGGCAGGTTACTTATAGCCATTGCCGGCGGTTTGTTTTTTTTATTTTTCATTGAGCTGTTGTGCAAGCCCTACTAAAATTCCTTCTGTTCCGCGGATGTAACAAAGTCGATACACATCTTCATACTGCACTATTTCTCCAACAAGTTCCGCACCTTGTCTGATAAGTCTTGAAACCAACTCGTCAATATGGTCAACCCTGAACATCACGCGTAGATAACCAAGTGAATTAACAGGTGCTGTTCTGTGGTCAGAAATGGTTTCGGGTGTTAGAAATTTTGAGATTTCAAGTCGGCTATGTCCATCAGGGGTAACCATCATCGCCACTTCTACAGATTGATTCTCCAGGCCTGTTACTTGTCCTGCCCATTCACCTTCAACCATTCCCCGTCCTTCAAGTGTCAGTCCGATTTCTGTGAAAAAGGAAATGGCATTGTCGAGGTTTTCTACAACGATACCCACGTTATTCATTTCGAGTAACTTACTTTTTTCCATATTTCAATGTAGTGGTTTAGTGCATTGATGCCTGGTTCCTTAAGTTTTCCGATGCCATTAACTGTCATGCGAATAAAATCAAAATTAAACATTTGTTTTTTTAAGCAATTACGCAATCATAAATAGGGATCACCATTCCTTAAAAAACGTTTACTTTATTCATCTCCTTTTGTGTAGGCATTTACCTTGGCCATATCAAGCCCATCTATGCGGGTTTCATCTTGTTGATTTTCCTTGTTCCCGGTTCAATGATCGCCAACACTCAAATGTATTAAACTTGTTCTAAGCCATAGATTTTCAACCATAAGAGACATAAAAACAATGATTAATAGTTTTTCTATAAAAGCATGTAGTATTTGGTGAATATCCCGGAACAACTCCGAAATACCCAGCACCACGTATCTTATATCCTTCTGGTATGACTTTGTTTGTTTTAGATAAAAGAAAGTAAAAAAAACAGATAAGTGACCATAAACTAAGTTTAAGCTCCCTCTCAGAAAAAGGATCCGAATGTTCGTATATCTTCTATACTATTATAGCAGACTTCGAAATCAAAGACATTCACAACCCTCGTGTTTGGCAGTATATGAAACATAGCGAAAAGCAGAGAATTATGTAACCGTTAATATGGGCTCTGAATCCCTTCCCTTTTAAACCTCCAATACCCTGGAAATAAAAGCCTTGTATTCCAGAATTTTATGATTGAACTCCTTCTCTACGTGAAGTACTATTAAAACTCCTATTGCTAACAATAACCCTCCAAAAACAAATATATACACATTACTGCTTGACTTGAGGATCAGTGCAGCTAAAAAACCTAATATCAGTATGATATTAAAAAAAACTATTAATTTTAACCTAAGATGCTTAGAAAACGATATTTCAACATTTGACCCATTTTCAGCATTTCCTGTTTGAAAAATTTTACCATTAAGAATAACCTTATTGTCCACATCAAGGCCATCCAACCCTACCAATAGTCGTTTACGAATTTTAAATTGTATGGAATCTTCATTATTTTTATTACGCGCAAATAGGTGAGCTCCCCCAAGAGAAGATTCCAGTTTTTCCGAAATCTCTTCAGGATTATTTTTCAATGTAAAACTCCATTTTTTCATCATATCCGTTTTAATGGTTGGCAACAGTATCAAATATAAGCATTTCTCTTCATAATACACATCAATCTCACAAAACACCCGTATTTCCCCGGGTTGGAGATATATAAATCCATGCACTTTTTAAGTTTTAAGCCCCCACTACATTTGTTTTTTAAAAAAATTTCATCCAACGAGGTGATTTTATGACTACTTTCCGTACATATAAGAAAACGGACCTTACAATGGAAAGAAAGGAACTCATCAAACAATGGTATATCTCATATTTTCCAAAGGTGGCCTCCTTTATCGCCAAGCGGGGAGGCACTTTGGACGATGCCAGGGATATTTTTCAGGAAGGCCTTATCGTGTTGTACGAAAAAAGGAACACCGCATTCCATACCAACGAAGAGGCTTATCTGTTCGGGGTTTGTAAAAACCTCTGGTTCAAACATTCCACCGACCAAGCCAGGTTCCAGAATGCCACTATAGATCCCGGGGAAGAACCGGAGCCCACAGTGTCCGAAAACCGGTTGTTGCAGTTGTTAGACACCGCAGGGAAAAAATGTGTGCAATTGCTTCAGCGTTTTTATTACGACAATGAAAAAACCGAAACCATAAGAGAAGAATTTGGTTTTTCCACCAACCATTCCACAGCGGTACAGAAATACAAATGCCTGGAAAAAGTGCGTGAAACCGTTAAACAAAATGCCCTGAGCTATGAGAGTTTCTTTGAATAAAATAGCACTTATCGAAAAACTTCTTTTCCATGCCAATGCTTTAAGTCCGGAAGAGAAAGCGCTGTTTGAGACCTACAGCATTTTAGACCCCGATTTCGAACAGGAAATAGCGCAGCAGAGAATAACTATAGATTGCATACAACGATTAGGCAGAAAAGCATTGCGGCGGGAAATTAAAGACGTGTATAACGAATTGTTTCACCCCCATGCAAAAAACACCCTGAAAAGCAAGATATCAAGCCTGTTCCGTAACTAATTCACCCAAAACATACTACATAAATACATTTCTTTTCAGGTAAAAGAAACAGCACCTCTTTTGACTCATTTTAAAATCCAATACCATGAAACACATAGAGCGGGAATTCGCAAAATACGCAAGGTCAGAACACGGGATAAGTTCAACCCGCACAGAAAAATACATCACCCAGTCCCTCACACCTTATATTGTGGAAGAAAGGTCGTTGAACGTTGCTCAAATGGATGTCTTCTCCCGTTTAATGATGGACAGGATCATTTTTCTGGGCCAGGCCGTAGACGACCAAACCGCCAACATCATACAAGCCCAATTGCTCTTCCTGCAATCTCTCGACACCAAAAAAGACATTTCGCTTTACATCAACTCCCCGGGGGGTTCGGTCTATGCCGGTTTCGGCATTTACGACACCATGCAGTACATAAGCCCCGACGTGGCCACCATTTGCACCGGGGTAGCAGCGTCCATGGCCGCAGTACTGCTGTGCGCAGGCGCCCGGGGCAAACGCTGTGTGCTGAAACATTCGAGAGTGATGATCCACCAGACGTCCAGCGGAACCCAGGGTACTGCCCGGGATATGGAAATCAGCGTACAACAGGTTTTAAAAATTCAAAACGAATTATTCCAGATCATAGCCGACCATTCGGGCAATACCATAGAAAAGATCAGGGAACTCTCAGACCGGGATCACTGGATGACCGCCCGGGAGGCCAAAACACTCGGATTGGTAGATGAAGTCTTATTGAAAACCTGAAAAATTTTTGGTGAAACATCCAGGAATGAAGTTGCCCGGAAACACCGCCCATAGGGTTTTTAGGGCTTCTGCGGTCTTTGCCACCTGAAGTGCGTTCATCCTCATTTCTTCTGAAAGTGAATCATCCAGTTAACACCATATTTGTCCTGAAAACTCCCGAAATAAGCCCCCCAGAACATATCCTGGATCGGCATTTCCACCACACCATCTTCCGATAGTTCGTCAAACAGCCGTTTTGCTTCTGCTCTCGATTCGGGTTCCAAATTAATGTGCATGTTGTTCCCCGCATTCACCGTCATCCCAAACTCTTTGGGGGCATCGGTCCCCATTAAGATATGGCCACCGAGAATGGGCAATTCTACGTGCAGGACCATCTTTTTCACCGATTCGGCCATAGGCGGGTGATTGTGGTCGGCAGGTACATCTTCAAACCGTTGTAAGCCGTTGATAAACTCCGACCTGAAAACCTTTTTATAAAAATGGAATGCTTCTTCCGTGTTACCGGGAAAGTTAAGGTAGCTCGACACCCGCGCCGTGTGATCTGTTTTATTTTGCTGGCGCAACCGGAACTGTGCCGCTATGTACTGATCGAGATTTTCAAGACCCGCCGTAAACCCTTCCTTAAAGCCCATTTCGATGATCGTTTCAAGATCTTCCAGGGTATCGAAGCTCAGCAGGATATTAACGACGGTCTCCCCGCCCTGCCCTGCAAAACTGTTTTCCCATTTATTTCGCGGAAGCGACGTATTCAGGTTACCGTTTTCATCGCAAAAGCCGTCAAATGACGAAAAGTATTCGTGCGGAATAACCTTGATGTAATCTACTTTGCACCAATGTTTTTCTCCTTCCGGGCTCACCATGGCATACAGCCAGTGCCCCCCTGCCTTAAAATCCATGGATTTGGTCTGTGCCATCCACGGTTTGGGTGCCCACCACTGGTCGAGGATCTCCGCTTCTGTCCACGCCGGCCACACCAGGTCGATCGGGGCGTTAAACGAACGCTCTACTTTGATTTGATGGTTTGCCTTATCCACCTCAAAATTAAATAAAATTGCCTTGTTCATTTTCTTTTTGATTTTGAACTCGTCTTGGGTTGTTTCATTTAGGCGAAAAGCCACTATTTTGCGCCCAGATGAAGGCTTTTTTGAGCCACATAGCCATAGCTATGGGGAGAGAAAAAGACAAAATATGGGTGCAAAAGAGGGTTTTGCAGCAAATTATAATAACTCAAGACGAGTTCTTTAGTTGTTCCAATACACGATCCAATTGGTCAAAGCGTTTAGCCAGCAGTTGTTTAAACTGTTCCAACCATTTTTCTATCTCCTGCATTTTATCCGCATTTAAATGGTAGTGAATCTCCCTGCCCTGCTGTTCCTGTCGTACTATTTCACATTCAGAGAGCACCTGCAGGTGTTTCGACACCGCCTGTCTGCTCGAGTTAAAATGCGCCGCAATGGCATTAGGCGTCAGCGCTCCCACTGCCAACAGCATGATAATACCCCGCCTTGTGGGATCGGCTATGGCCTGAAACACATCTCTTCTTGTTTTCATTGTTTAAAAATATGCTACCAATTAGTTGCAAATATATATGCAATTAATCAGTTGCGCAAATTTATTTTCATTTTTATACGCTATACCACGGCAAACGTGTACCTGAATGTTAAGGCATTATCCAGAGTAAGTCGCTCATCGTCTGAGGGCTTCCGCTATCGAGGCCCGAAAATTGATGTGCCTGCCCTTGTTGCTTTCCAGGATAAAAGCTTCCAGACTCCCGCTTTTATATTTCGAAAAATCGCCGATGATGACCAGCGGCAACCTGTATTGTGCAAACTTTTGGAGGATTTCTCCTGCGATTCCCGTTTTCAGGTCAAAAAAGTGCGGGGTTATATTTTTTTCGTGTATCACAACGCTGTCGAAGTCCCGATAATACAAATCCCCCAACAGGTCCAAACCGTCTTCTACGGTGTTTATAACCATTTTATCCGAAGTTATTTCGGCAATTTTTTTGTTGTGTATCGTATGGGCTTCTATTTTCATCTTTAGCTGTTTTAGTATTCGATGGGGTGTATTTATCGGTTTTTATTACCCCCTGCTATAGTATCAACACTATATCAATTTTTTGCTAACTTGTGCAACATGGATATTTCGGAGTGACCGGTTCTTCGTTAAATTTGGGGGAATTTTAAATAATTTCCGAAAGTGAATTTTACAGAAAAAACCCTAATTAAAAAGAGTTTATTCTTTTGTTCATGATTATTATTCGCTATATATAAGTTATTAATAATCAGATATATATCCTTTCGGGAACTTTTTAATCTTCCTTGTATCCTCTTTGAGCAAATGGCCATAACTATCAATCCCTCCACCATGATCAGAATAGTCCATAGCCAATCTTTGCCGGAGATAAAACCTATCCGGGTGTTAGGAGTAGACGACTGGGCTTTCCGCAAAGGCGTTTGTTATGGAACGGTACGCATAAATATGGAAACCTCCCGTCCTATCGATTTATTACCGGCCAGAGTCTTTATTCCGTTTTCGGTGCGCTAACGAGACCGTCCAGTTCCAGGTATTTCTCCTTCATCAGACTCAAGGCAAAGGCCCCGGCAGAAGCACTGAAAACCGAATAGTCGAACGCCCCTTTTATTCCGGTAGACAAGGTCATCGACAAGGCAAAGACAAGCAATAATATTCCGCTTAGCCTGGCAAAGAGTTCGGTCTTAAACCCGAGGATAAGACATACGGCAAAAACAATTTCTGCCCCGGTGGCTATGCCCCCTATGGCCGGGATCATCGATTCCGGAAACCAGGGGTTTAGTACCGCGGTATATTGCAAAAAGCTGTCCCAGTTTCCCCAAACAGAGACTTCCTGGCCCCACCACCCGAAGCGGTCTGCCACTGCCGACAGAAACCCGAAGGATATGGCCAGGCGCAAAAAGAGTTTAACAAGTTTTGTGTTCATTATATCGTGCGTTTTAGGGTTTGTTTTTTTTTAATGTACCATAAAGGTAATCATCCAGCTCGTTTTTAACGATATCAGCTCTAAAAATAATAGCTGCTTAAGGCAGCTATTGGAAGTATTTTCTAAAGTCGAAGATGTGTACAACCTCTATGCATATGGTCTCTCCAATATTTCCATAGTGCTTCTTGACTTTAATTTTTTAACCAGAGTGTATATAATAACGGATAGAATTATTACATATCCAATACAATTTTTTACAACTCCTAAGTTTCTACCTTCCCTTCTTACTATTCCAGTAGCTATGAATTAATCGTTTATACATAGAGATTCTGGAATAATTTAGAAATGATTTTATATCGGTCACGCCAAATACGATATACAAAATAAGGAACGATATATACAATGATGAATTGATGAATTTTCTCTAAACCTAAGTAAATACTGTTACTTTTTGCAATTAAGATGTTTTTTAAAAAAAAATGGTTAATTGTATATATTTGCGTGTTGTAAAACATTTTGACAAAAATTTGAACTGAATGAGAAAAATCTTCTTGACCTTAATCTTTTGCGGACTGGCTTTTATAGCCAAAGCTCAAAACGCAAGTGTAGAAAAATCGACTTATGGAATACAAACTGGTTTTCTTGGAATTTGGGTTCACAACGAATCAAAATTATCAAATTCAATAGCATTGCGGACTGAAATTGGATTTGACAGTGGAATTTGGGGCGGTGATTTTTACGATAAAACAGGCTTTTTGATGACGCCTGTAATTACCGCAGAACCGAGATGGTATTACAACCTGAACAAAAGGGAAAGCAAATCAAGAAGAATCGATGGAAATAGCGGAAATTTTGTATCGCTGAAAACAAGTTATCATCCTGATTGGTTTGTGATTTCAAACACTGAGAATGTAAGTGTAATAAGTGATATTTCAATAATTCCAACTTGGGGAATACGAAGAAACATCGGAAAACACTTTAATTACGAAGCAGGAATCGGAATTGGTTATAGATATATTTTTGCCAAACAAGCTGGATTTCGTGAAAACGAAAGTGAAGCAGCGGCAAATTTACAATTGAGAATTGGATACAGATTTTAAACAGAATAAAAAACGTTGTACAACAATGGTAACCGTTGCACAAACCCATAAATCGGGTCTGTAAATTAAACTCTGTCTGATTGTTCTCCCCTTCGGGGGGTACCCCCGAAGGGGAGGCCGCTAAATCCAAGGGAATCCGGTTCCCAAATTTAATGTATAATTGCTGGATGGTCAAACTCCAATTTTGCAAGGGGCTGGTCCACTTCTTCTCGATATTTTTGGTGGCCAGGTACACCAGCTTCAGCAGGGCCATATCGTTGGTAAAGGCCCCTTTGGTTTTAGTGACCTTGCGTACCTGTCTATGGAAGCCCTCTACGGCATTGGTGGTATAAATGATCTTGCGAATCGGTTCGGTGTACTCAAAATACTGTGAGAGTTCTTCCCAGTTACGCTGCCAGCTCTCGATCACTGATGCAATACAGGGGCTCTAAAGGGTCTTTTTACCCTTACCGTTGCGCTTATTGCCTTTGGTGCGCTCCTGATCATCAAGATGGGCATCCATCGCGGCTTCCAGGGCCTTCTCGATCACGTTCTTTAACATCGGGGCTAAGGCGCCGCCTTCCCCGAAGAGGTTCTTCCCCGACATAAACTGTTCAAGGATCTTTTTCTCTAAATCTGATTGTGCTTCGTTGCTCATAATTACTATCTGAATAAAATTAATAATTTAAATCTATGCAGACAGAGTTCAGTTTACACCCTCCCTTTTGAAATACAGTTAGTTTTTTCATGTTCTTTTCATATTAGTTTTTGGTCTTGAATTTAACGGTCAACCGGTTACCACTTAACCCGGCAGCAATGACACCACCCCCATATAAGTTAGCAGTCCATAACAGCATGTTACTATGGGTGTCTGTATAGACCTAATCCTAATAAGAGATAAAAAGTAATATCAACATAAAAAAGAAGTGAAACAACTATATTATCACATAATTATCAATTAATCACAACTCAAACTTTATCCCCTTGCAGGAGACTATCCAGTTCCCCATATTTCTCCTTCATCAGGCTCAAGGCAAAGGCTCCGGCAGATGCACTGAAAACCGAATAGTCGAACGCCCCTTTTATTCCGGTAGACAAGGTCATCGACAAGGCAAAAACAAGCAGTAATATTCCGCTTTCCAGCTATAGCTATTTTAAATCGTCAATTTATTCAGTTCTTCCATGTATAAGTTCAACCGTCGATTAAAAAACAAATCGATAACTAAGAAACCTAAAAACAGTACAGCAAAACCAAGTGATAATCCTTTGTAAAAGTCCTTCACAACCACTAAATACAGTACGATAAAAACAATCGCACACCCTCCCCAAACGTATTTCAGGGTGGTATAACTTTGATCATCTGCTTTTGCTTTTTGCAATTCAGCATCTAATGTTTGCTGAGGATGAG
The DNA here is from genome assembly GCF_003285545.1 of Sinomicrobium soli. Lineage (GTDB taxonomy): Bacteria > Bacteroidota > Bacteroidia > Flavobacteriales > Flavobacteriaceae > Sinomicrobium. Next base: position 133,099 of record NZ_QLNV01000010.1, read on the forward strand.
AACGAAATTCTATTTCCGTTTGCGTGAGGTATTTTGTCCTGGAATATAAGATATATCCGCCATAAATGATGTTAATTGCTATTAATAAACAAACGGGAATTGCCATTCCTTTTTGGAAAGACACATTACCTTGAAAAAGGGAAAAAGCCATCGGAAACAGAATGATAACAGCTATTCCAATCATCCATTTTCCTTGTAGAATTTCGCCTTGTGTAAAATGATGTAGTTGTTGCAATACGTCCATCGATTATTAAATTTCAGTGGTCGTTATTCCGAATTTTTGTTTGAATGCGTAATAAAAATGCGAAAGGTTTTCAAAGCCCAAATCCAAATAAAAATCTGCCGGTTTTTCCTTTTTTTGTTTGATAAGATACATAGCTTCGTCCAAACGTCTTTCTTTCAACCACTTTTTTGGAGTGGTGTGAAATACTTTTGCAAAATCCCGTTTAAATCCGGAAACGCTTCTTCCTGTGAGTCTTGCGAATGCTTCCACCGAAACGTTGAACATATAATTTTGGTTCATAAATTCTTCCAGATCTATTTTGTAAGGCTCGGCAAAATCGAATAAAATGTTCTTTAAACCAGGGTTGCTCTGAAGTATGAGTTCAAGCGCTTCCCTGATTTTTAAGTTTGCCAATTTGGGTGTTGCTTCTTTGGTTTTGTTAATGTAGGGGCTGAGTGAAAGAAAATAAGCGTAAAGAAAATCATCCGTTTCAAAAAATAACTTATGCTTCGATTCGGTTTTATTTTCCAATACAATCCTGTTTTCCATTGCATATTGACGAAGTGTTTCATTGTCCAACGTAATGGATAGAAACTGATATTTTCCATCTTTATTGGGATATTTTATGGTGCGAATCAATTGATTTCTTTTGACCAATACAATTGAATTTTCTTTAATTACCGTATTCCCACCTGCAGAGAATGCGTGGGTTTCTCCGGATAATTGAAAACCCAGAAAATGCTCAGGAATAAATTCTTCATATCCTCTGTATTTTTCAAATGCACAGGAATACACCAACTTGTCGAATATAATTTCAGTGGTCCCTTTCATCTTACAAAGGTCTTAAAAATTACACTAACGCGGTTGCCCCGGCAGCAGCAATTTCCTGGTCTTGTTCGGGTGTTCCTCCCGAAGAGCCGATGGCCCCAATGATGTTTTCTTCTTTATTTTTAATTAAAACACCTCCGCCAACAGTAAAAAGTCCGTCGTTCGAATTGATCATTCCATAACCATGTACACCTGCACCTTCAACAATCTTTCCCATACTATCGTTGTCCACACCGAACATTATGGCTGTTTTTGCCTTTTTTATGGCAAAATCTATCACTCCGTACACACTGTCCAAGCGTGCCAATGCCATTAAATGTCCTCCCGTATCCACAACGGCAATGGTTACAGGAATGTTGAGTTCGTTTGCTTTTTCTATGGAAGCATTCAATGCTTTTGATGCTTCATTATAATGGATGTTCATATTTTTTTGTTTCATGTTAAAAAAGGAAAGCACAGCATTGCCATCTGTGCTTTAGTAATGCTATGTTTAGCTTTTGGCTGTCCAGGCATCAGCTTGTATTTGTTTTACGAAATCTTCTGTTTCTTTAGGATGCACATTTCTGAAATTAGAATTATCATCTAAAGCGACATCGACAATCGTATCTGCCATAGATTGAGGATCTAACTGATTTTTCAACGATTCTCCAACGCCATCAAAAACCGATGGTGGTGTAAAGTTTTTTTCCGGGTTGTACCAACGGAAAATTGAATCCACACCACGATCGTTGAAACCAGTTCCAAAAACACCCGGATTACAAGTGGCAATTTTAATATTAAATGGTGCCAATTCTGTTTTCAACCCTTCTGCAATGGCCTCCATAGCGTGTTTGGATGAACAATAAGCCGCAACATACGGCACCGTCCAAAGCCCTCCCATGGAAGTAGTAAAGACAATTTTTGCCGCTTTTTTCTGTTTCACCCATTTTTTTATAAATCCTTGCGAAAGTTGTAAACCTCCAAAAACATTCACGTCAAACATATACCGGATTAAATCCAACGGTTGTTCTGCGATAGGCCCACCTTCCATAATTCCCGCATTGCTAATCAGAATGTCGATGTCGTATTTATTCACGATGTAATCGATGTCACGTGTATCAGTTACGTCCAATTTATCCGCAATCAATTCGATTCCAGATTCTTCTGCTTCGCGAATCAAATCGCTCATTTGCGGGTAAACTTCTGCGGTTGCTATTACCTTGTGTCCTTTATTGGCAAAATCAAATGCCGCGATTTTTCCAAAACCACTTGCCGCTCCTGTAATTAAAATTGTTTTGCTCATTTTGAAAGTATTTGAATTTTTAACAAAACAAAGTTGAGCCAATTACAATTATTATTTATTGGTCAGAAGTTCAAATTTTTATTGGCAGGAAGTTCAGAAACCGTCTGAAATTTGTTTTTGGAATATTTTATAGTGTATTCCTACCGGCAGGTTTTTGCCAGACGGGGTATTTGGAGGCACATAGTCATCGCTACGTGGGTGTAATCTCCTGTTCTTATTCCGTTTCCGGTGCGCGGACAAAGCTGTCCAGTTCCCCATATTTCTCCTTCATCAGGCTCAAGGCAAAGGCCCCGGCAGATGCACTGAAAACCGAATAGTCGAACGCCCCTTTTATTCCGGTAGACAAGGTCATCGACAAGGCAAAGACAAGCAGTAATATTCCGCTTAGCCTGGCAAAGAGTTCGGTCTTAAACCCGAGGATAAGGCATACTGCAAAAACAATCTCTGCCCCGGTGGCTATGCCCCCTATGGCCGGGATCATCGATTCCGGAAACCAGGGGTTTAGTACCGCGGTATATTGCAAAAAGCTGTCCCAGTTTCCCCATACCGAGATTTCCTTGCCCCACCACCCGAAGCGGTCTGCCACTGCCGACAGAAACCCGAAGGATATGGCCAGGCGCAAAAAGAGTTTAATGAGTTTAGTGTTCATATGTAGTGCATTTTAGGGTTTGTTTTTTCTTCAATTTTTCCAATGCCATTTCATAAGCAGTGTCCAATGCCTTGTCCGGCTCTGTTTTTATATCGGGTTCAACTCCTTTTCCTTCCCAATTCGTTTTCGTCATCGGATTGATGGCTCTTCCCGTTGGCACCCAAACTATAAAATTTCCCTTGGCAATAAATTCTTCCCCAAAATTTGCAGCTCCGGCCGATTGCTCTCCGATGATAGTACCTCTTTTTAAATGCTTTACATCATAAGCAAACTCTTCTCCAGCAGATATGGTTTTGTTGCTTATGAGAACATAAACCGGAATGTTGGGCATTCTTTTACCTGGTACAAATGGAAGCGTCCAGGATTGCGTAGTTTTATCATCCTTTCTGTGATAAAAACTATTAAGATGTACCGGATCTTCGGAAAATAAGTAGCTTAACAGAAGCTGAATCATGGTGTCATCACCGCCAAAGTTTGTTCTTAAGTCAAATATCAGGGCATCCGAATTGGAGACAAATTGCATTGCCGAAGATGCTGTTTTTCCGCCATATAGCGTTGGTGCAAAACCTGTAAGTTTAACATATCCAACATTTCCTTTCATTATTTTCACTTCCTCAAATCCATAATTGAATTTTCGGACTCGCTCATTGACCCGGTCAAATTTTTCTTTGGTATTTTCTTCTGTTTTGGGTTTTCTTAATCGAGAAGCCATTTCTTCGTCGTACGAAACTCCAATGTGTTTGTCTTTACTAACCAGGAATAGATGATGTTTCAGAGAGTCTGTAAAAACTACGTTGTCCACAATGTCGTCATATTCTCCACGTTTATACCTTTTCAGCAAATCTTTTGCCATTAAATCTGCAACATCAGGGAATACATATTTATCCTTGAATTGGAAGATGATAGCATCTATGATTTCTTTTTTGACGGCATTATTGAAATTCGGGTTTTGAGCATATCCCTGTATTGATATTCCTAATACAAAAATGATAAGAATTCTTATTTTCATCTTAACCAAATTATCTGTTCGTCAATGTGACGCACAATACCCAAATATACGCAATATATTCAAAGTTGTGATTTTCAAATCACCCCATCAAAAAACTCGTTATCAATTATTTATATCATTATTTTTTGTGGTATAATAAGTTGTTAGCCGCTGGCTTTTTTTTAGTTTAATTGTCTTTTAAAACTGCAAAACAAAAAATTCTGTGTTGTGTCAAAAGGTGTTAAATGGTCTTCTGTAACACACTTTATCTTGTCAAAACCATTTTTTAATTCCGATGTTAATTCCTCTTCATTGTATTGTTTTATTTCAAGTCCGCTACATTTTTTTGGCCCATATTGTGAAAAGGTTCCGATTGTCATAAATCCGTTAACAGATTTTCTTGCGGTTTTCATATATATTTTTATTTGGTCAGTCGTAGTTAGAAAATGAAATGTTGCTCTGTCGTGCCAAACATCATAAGTCATATTTGGTTCAAATTCAGTAATATCGCTTACAATCCAATTTACCTTGTTTGCTTTTTCTCCAAGTCGGTTTTTTGCTTTTTCAAGTGATTTTGAAGAAATGTCAAGAACACTAACGTTTTCAAATCCTTCATCAAGTAGATAGTCCACAAGTTTGCTATCGCCACCGCCAATATCTATGATTTTAGCGGTTTTCTCAAGTCCGAATGAATGTATAAATTCAAGAGAGGTTTTAGGTATTTCTTGTGTCCAACTTACCTGGTCTGGATTTTTAGTTTCATAAACTGTTTCCCAATGTTTTTTTCTGTCCAATTTCATTGTTGGGTTTGTTTTTTTCAGCTTGCAGCGTAGCGTAGAGCCTACTACCCGAATTAATATTTAATTGCTAAGTTATTAAATTTCGGATAGCAGTACCCCCTCCGTACATGAAGTTTTCCCTCACACGGCTTACCGATAGTATTCTTCGTTGAGCTTTCGCAAGGGTTTTCAGGCTGGCATATTTTTCTATATCTAACAGGTTTTTATATGTTACAAAATTCCTGTATGGCTGTTGGCGTAGCAGCACGTCAACACACTCCGCAATTCTACAGTTACACATCTCGAAGCTACTATGGGTTCACGCCTGAGCATTACGGCTTGATGATTTGAAACAACGAAGCTTCAGTTCATTACCTCACGGTAATTCCTGTTCGTTTTTATCCCGGGTGAACAGTCAATTGCCCGGATAGGATTTTCACCTACTGGAATAGTGCAGCAGCTGGGGCGCACTAACGGTCTCGTGTATGTATAGTGCGAGATTTGAAAGCAATAGTTTCAAATCGGCACAAACCTTAGCGATCCGTTTTTATATTTGTTATTTTCTATTCATAAATATCTAAACTGCCTGCCTGCGGTAAGCAGGCGAGCGGAAAAATATGCCGAAACTTTGGTGTATCACTTTAACTAATTGCCAATAAAAAAGAGGCCTTAACGCCTCCCTTTAGAAAACTCCTCTATGCTTTTGAAAAACTCTTGTAAGGAAATTCCCCTTTTATTACATATTTTGTGTAATGTCTTGACGGTCATGTTATATTCTACATTCGAAGTTCCTAATGCTACATTTTTAATTCTCCTAACTGTGGCTTCTTCAATATCATGGGTAGACGCAAAATCTCTTTGAGATTTAGCTTTAGAAATCCAAGTGTAATAAATATAACGGGACACTAATTTGCCTATATCTGTTTTATCATCCATAATAAACAAAGTAATCGAAAGACAAAAAAAATAATGCGTATAATAATACGCATTTAAATATTTATACCTATATTTGAATTGAAATAAATATTTTTGCAATTCTTCAAATAGAAAAATATTAGAAGCTATTGCTTAGAATCTCAACTTGAAAACTGGCACTTTTCACAACCACGAGAGGATAAGTAATTTAGCTCACGACCCGGGCGTGGGCTCTCTTATCGTGGTAAGGTATGCCAGTACCTCAAGTTGATAAGTTGAGTTCCACGCCCATTTATTTTACTGCAACTCTTCTTCTCTAAAGCGACGCTATCTACACCATTATTCTTTTGGGAAATTCGCATAGAACCTTTAGCAAGGCGCATGCCTTGCTATTTTGGGGTAGTATGGAAAGAAACAGGGACGCCTTTTTCCTTCCTCTTTATGTCACTACCCCGCCCCTATACTACCTCTGCCCGATTATAAAGCGAATAATAACACACTAAAACACAAACGTATGAATACTCAAATAGCTGATATCACCGACAAGGTAGCCGCATTGCTGGACGTGTCTTATATCTATGCCTTTTCCATAGCAGAACAAACCGGGGTACTGGTACTGACCACAGCCTCGGAGCGGCCTAATAAAAACCTGCCGTCGGTGTCTGGTATTTTTAAGCAGTACCCCGGGTACCGCTACAGGGTATACACCGAAAGTTATGCAAAAACACAACTGGAACAGGGCAACCTCTTTTTCCTGCACGCCTGTATGCCCGGGCACCTGCAATACTGCGGCCCGGATACCCATACCCCGGAGCTGCTATCCGCAACACAACTGCACCCCCTCCTGAGCAAGGCCAGAACCTGTTTTGAGTGCGACTACGACAAGGCGGTAAGCTTTAGCCAAGGGGCACAGTTTTACCTGGATACAGGCCATATACCGCAAACCGCCTTTATGCTGCACCAGGCCTTTGAACTCGCCTACCGGGCCGCAGAGCGCTTGGCCATGGGCAGGGAAAAGGTATGCCACGGCATTGGCAAGCACCAGAAATATATCTTTCCCTTTATTCCGGAACTCGGCCGGGTGTTTTCTGCTAAAAAGGAGCTGGATGTCTCCCTGCTGCACCTGCTCGATATGGCGTACCGCGAGGTACGCTACCGGGCATACGATGTTCCGCCGGAGCACATCACCGTATTACAGGCCAAACTGGAACAGGTATTGGCTATTGTAGACAACGAATTCCATACCTGCTATTACTCCTGTAAAAAGGAGATTGAGGATATAACGGAACAGGAAGGGAAAGAGAGCAAACCACTACCCAATATGGCAGAACGATTAAAAGATTTGTTGGATACAAGCCCCCTGCCGCATTTAGAGTCCAGGCTATCAAGATATAAAACAGACACCCGGAACTGTACTGAAGCAGACTTGCGCCATGCCTTAAATGGTATGATAGGGGTATATTTTGAAGAAGTGCAGGGAGCCATGCAGTTTCTCGATTCGCTGCTGGCATTATATGGAAAAATGAAGGGTGCCTTAGCGTAAAGCGTGATGACAGGCCTTCTGCCGGAACTAAAGATACGGTGAAAAGCACCGGACAATCCCGAAGGTTATGGAATAGGCGTCGGTGGCAATTAGGCGCCTTAAAGACAGTACTCAAAATACCCTCAAGGGGGTATTTTCTGACCTTGTGTATTTCCATAATTTTGAACCTGTCACCTTTATATAACCAAGCTATGAAACAAAAATACTTTTTAAAATGTTGCCTTTTATCACTGCTCATCGTTTTTGCAACACTGTTTGCCAATTGTTCCGGAGATGATGACACCACCGGAAAAAAGGAAGAAGAAATTACAACGCCCTCTGAGGTATTCCAAAATCAGGTGGTAACTATCGAACTGACAGATACTGTTCCGGAAGATGAATATACCGGAACGTTTAACGGTACCGTCATAAATCTCATCAGATCAGGAGAAAGATCGGTGATGTTCCAGGTGCCTTTTACGGCATCGGGTGATGCTGAGCTCACAGTTAAAGACCTTTCTATCAGTATTTTTTACACCGTAAAAGAAACCGCGTTGCCGGGTACACCAGAAGAAACCCTGGCTCCTCTCTTTGCAGATATAGCCACGTTTTCACAACAAATAGAAGCAGAAGCCACCGAAGAAGCTGCACTGGTTACTGATGTTATCGACGCATTTAACGCGTATTACGAGACTTTAAGCGATGAAGAAAAACACCAGCTGGCTGTATATTACAGGGCTAATGACGAACTCTTTAACAGTATTATCAATCCGGAAGCAGACAACACTTCCGGAACTGATGCCCAACGTCTCACGTTTAACATAGACACGCAATTGCTCAAACATAAAATCGCTGCCCTCGCCCTGGGCGGAGGGGCCGCTGTGGTATGGCTGGCGCCAGACCCGGTAGAAAAAGCCGCTGGTGCACTTCTCGCTTATATTGCATGGAAAAAATGTAAAAACTACCTCAATGAGATTATGGTATCCAAACTCCGGAAGATTAATGTAGCCTTCGGAGACATGCTCTCTGAATTGAGCAACAGGCCGGAATCTGGCCTCGTCTTTATAAACGGACAGGCTCAGTCTTTTGTTTTCAGCATGCAGCAACGCAACATCGAAGCAGATGATACGAACTCTGATAATGAGGGGCTGGGAACCTTCTTTACCTCTCACCTGGTATTTTCTGAGGCTGTAGATAAGGTGAATGGTGTTATTGAATTTGTAAATGACAACCTGTTTTTCTCCAATATAGACCTGATACCGGTCTACACCATGCCCGATAGTCAGCCTGCTGAAATTATCCCGGTAGATGAAACTATATTTGATGCCCTGCAATTCGCTTCCGGAAACGAAAATGTAGCATTAACCACTGGTTTTGAAGACGGAAACATCCATATCACACTAAGTATCAATGATACTGAAAATATGACGGAAGATTATATAGCGACCTCCATAAACTACACCTACGAGGATGCATTGAACTCACTGAATGGAAGTTTTCCCGTAACCGTTTCTTTAAGCCAACCCTCCATTTTTACAGATGCACTGGCAGTACAAGCTCTTTTGGCCGCAAATAATCTCGATGTGAGCGACCCCCGGTGGACTTCTGATAACGAAAGTGAAGTGACAGCCATATTGGTTGAAAATGGTGCCTCGATTACAGAAGGCCGGGTTACCGCTCTTGTTATACGGCAAAAAGCACTAACCGAATTACCGGCAGACATTGCAGGCTTAACAGAACTTAAAAATCTGAACCTGGGGTATAATGCGCTAACTACACTACCCCCGGAAATCGGGAACATGCACAACCTTACAACGCTGTCTCTTTATGATAATAACCTCACCAGCATTCCTTCCGAAATAGGGAACCTTATCACCCTGAAAAAGTTGGAATTAGACGGCAATAACTTATCTGCGCTTCCTGAAACATTATGGGGGCTCACCAATCTTACATGGTTGAGCACCGGTGGTAATAACCTGGCCCAAATGCCTGCCGGAATAGGAAACCTTACCCAATTGACCTCCTTAGGATGGAGCACTAACGGCCTGGCAGCCATACCACCGGAAATTAAAAATTTATCGAGCCTCAATGCATTATCTCTGGAACGAAATAAACTAACCACTTTGCCTGCTGAAATAGGAAGCCTTACCAACCTGACCGTATTGGGCGTAGAAGAGAACACCCTGACCAGTTTACCTCCCGAAATGGGTAACATGACAAGCCTTGTAGGAAACTATGCCGGGGTGTTCAATTTAAGTAACAATCGTCTTACCACCATTCCGGCAGAGATTGTTAATCTTACTAATATAACCCAAATACGATTAGGAAATAATTTACTGACGGAGATACCGGCCGAAATTTCGACCATGAATCTGAATGTATTAGATGTAGAAGATAACGAGACCCTGTTATGCCTCCCTGCAGCGGTATGGAATTCTTCCACCATCCAGCGCATTGAACATGATGATGATGTTTGGGCAGATAGAGGAAAAGGCATTAGTAAATACGGAGACATCGATTGCAGTAAATAAACCACTATAGACTTGAAATCCATAGGTTTGTGGTAGACTAAAAGTCTGTTTGGCCACGAATTCACCAATATTTTTATAGGTACAAACCCATATTCATTCGTGTATTCGTGGCCTAAATAACTTTTTAGAACCTGAAAGGAAGATGCACTCATGTGCATAGTTTTAAACTTTTTTGAGATCAATAATTGTTCAAGAGCATCCGCTATTACATCACGATAATGAGCTGCCATTTGATTATGTTGAAAATCATTAACCCCGTAACGAGTATAGTAATCAAAAATTCCCGGATAATCTCCATTGGAAAACATATTATTGAGATCCGGATATCCTCGCAGACCTCATAACACTCATAGCCCCCCGACATCGCGGCGAGCTGCTATTTTGATGGGAACTCGCTTTTGTGCGCTTGAGGCCGGCCCCTGTATTTCCGTACCGGGCGGGCATTCTCTACGCGAATGATGGCTTTGCGCTCTCCTTCGGCCGTCAGGTATTCCAGGTAGCCCGTAAAGTCCTTGTCCAATTGATGCAGGTAATTATGGCTGGCATCAAAATTAT
>NZ_QLNV01000011.1 GCF_003285545.1 Sinomicrobium soli
GCTATCAAAAAACTCCCCAATCGCGATATACAAAGAGTTTCAAAGAACTTAGTTTAATTTTTAGTACCCATTAGTGAATTTGGATATTGATTAATTCCCTTTTCTATAAGAGAAAATTTTATACCAAGGTTTTGTCGTAGGATTTGCGTTGACCAATCGGTCATTCCCGGTATCTTACTTATTAATTTTCCACCTACTCTATTTGTCATATAAAAACCTGCAGATCTTATTCCCTGACCGTAATTTTGTGTGGCATATGCCTCTATACCACTACCGACAAGAGAAACAGTTCCTCCTACCCCAGACAAAGGGACACCAACACCGGCACCAACACCCGTTGTAGTTAATGCATACCCTCCGTAAGTAAGGTAATCTCCCAGGTCTTGTAGCGTTTTTGAGGTCTCCAGAATAGTCCGTTGCCAGTCCGTTACCCTATACGTTACGGAGAACTCTGCCTGATGCGCCTGAACCCAGTCATTATAAGTGCCTTCGGCATAAACCACAGGCTCGGGTTTCCTGTTAAGCGCCTTACCCAATAAACCGGCTTTAGCCCCTTCCGTATTCAAATCACTTACTCCTTTTTCGGCTCCGGACCAGAAACTCTTATGTTCACTAACACTTCTAATCCCGCTGATCGTCCCGTTCACTACTCCTCCTATAGCTCCGCCCATAAGACCTCCCTTTAAACCTGCTCCCAAACCAGCCCCGAAACTCGCTCCATCCAGCCAGGAATTCCCGGCAGCGCCAATAAAGCCACCGGCAAAACCACCTGCGAACCCGGAAGCAAAACCCTGGGCAAACCCGATGGTTACGGCTACTTCACTACTAAAAAATGCCCCTCCGGCTACGACATTGCCTACTCCCGCTCCGATAGCTCCCGAAGCAGCGCCAATCAAAGCCCCGCCAAGAATCTTACCGAAATTGGCCCCGGGTTTAATGGCCTGGGTTATGGCCCCGATCGCCGCGCCGATAAGGGCTGCCACAAAGAAAAACTCCCCGTTCTGGTCTACATACATCAACGGGTTGTTCAGCACATACCCATACCGGTTAAAGTTCTGGGTATTATACGGGTCCTGAACAAAATTGTCCGGCATCAGAAAACGGTGCAGTATCGGGTCGCAATACAACAAAACACCTTTCCCGCTTCCTATCAAAGAGGAAATTTATATATTTCCTGTCACTCACAAAATGAACTGCGAAGCCGCAGATGTCTGCGCTACATCTTGCTGTTGATTATTTCCCGATAGTACTACAATCCCTTTTCCCGCTCCATTTTTGACATCCACTCCTGCATTTTTTTATCTTTCTCTTCCATATTATCGTACATGCCGTATACTACCCTGAACTTTGCCTTTCTTTTATACTTATACTTTCTCGATACTATTATATTGGGAAAAGCACTGGCATTCCTGTTGAAAGCTCCGGCTTTTTTATTATAGTCTTCTATATACTGATTACTCCTTGCATCATATCTCCGGATCGTATCCCTGAAACCGGAAATACCTTCTGTCTGGTCTATATACATCACAGTATAATTATTGATCCGGCTCTGCCTGTACATATACGGTTTGGTATTGGCATCAGGATAATAATGGACATTTAGCAAACTATCCATTGTTTCGAACCCCGGCAGACCGGTAAACCGGTTTGTATTTTCTCTTAAAAAAGCGGTCCTTTCCTTATCGGCCTGTATCACCTTCTCCCAGGCCAATTCCACCTTTTCATTTTCACTTTTTAAGCCTTCCCTTATTCGCATCAGATAAAATCCCAAAAGAAACAGAAGCGCAATTAACAACAAAAAAAAGACTGCTATTTTTTTCATTTATACACTTTAAACAATCATAATCCAGTCACTGTACTCCTTTGAAAAACAACCTCACCTCTTGGGATACAAATACCCTTCAAAAACCTGTGAGAACTCCCCGGCCAGGACTTCGGGGTCGGTAGGGGATTTTTCCTTGAGGGGTGTCTGCCGGTAAAAGGCAATATTACCACGCTCCCCATCAAAAATGACCGTATGTATCGTAATATTGGCTTTACCGAAGAAGCGAGGTATTTGTTTGCAGCGCAGGAAGCAAGTGCCCCTGCGATCAGTACTAAAAAAGTAGTTTTTCTCATGATATAATCTATTTGGTTGTTCTTTATTCCTTGGCCATAAACAATGTCCGGCCATAGTAGCATTTACATTGGATCTACCACCACAATGTTTACTTCTTTTGACATCAGGACACCACATAATTGGTCATACTCCTTTTCTTTTGTGAAATTTCTATACAGATAATGTACTCTCAACTTATTTTCTCCTTTCTTAAAGAAAGAATCTTCCACTTCCATATCGTACACATCCTCATATCTCTCAAGAGGTTTAAGTTTAATTATTTTCCTTACATCTATGGTGTCATTTAAAGGATAACCTGCCGTTCCAAATGTTACAAATGGCCTTATAAGGCGTATCACCCCCTTGGGATAAAATTCTATAGCTTCCGAACTGGTATTTATAAATTTAACACAACATTCTACCTTCTCTCCCATAGCAATGGTGTCTTGTTGAAAAGCAAGTTCAATGTCCAAAAAACCGGAAATATCACCACAAGGCGGGTGTTCCTCTGTTTGAGAGTAACCAATAAATCCGAAAAATAAAATTAATATCCCCGCTAAAACCTTCTGGGTATACCATAAATAAAATGTCACCATCTTGTATTACATTGGTTCATATAACTTATGAAATTTGAAACATTCAAGTAACCGACAACATTGTATTGTACGGTATCGATGTTTTAAGAAATGACATAATTAAATTTCGAGATAATTACCCATTTGCCATATACTTTTTTCAAAAAATAATCAAACGACTGAAATCCAAATATATAGAACCGGGACACCACAGATACGACACAATGCTCCTTATTATTATCGAAAACGGGGGTATGCAATGTGAAGATGATAATATCTTTGATTTTTCCTGAAATTCCTGCAATCCTATACTCATGATCATTTCTGGCTTTTTGTATGTCTTTTGGAGATAGTGTTATACACGTTTTTTGAGGAAAAAGAGAGGGGTTCAAAATGGTATCATAGTTTTTTAGTAGTGTTTTCAGGAAACCGCTGCACCAAACCTTGGCTTTACCTCCTCTGGCATTGGTTTCCAATTCTTCCAGCACCTCCATTGGAATATCTGATAGTTCTGAATCTGTCAAAAATGATTTTTTAGTGAAATGGGTTTCCGGACCCACACACGTTATATAATAATTTGGTTTCAATGAGTAATCTATATTGTCAAAAAGAACTTTAGCCATGACATCAAGGGTGTCGTTAGCCATATTCTGAGAATATCCATGACTTACAGTAATTATATGGATTAAAATAATAAACACAAATCTCATAGCTTAAAATTTAATATTAGTAAAATTGAGTGTTTTAACCCATGAATAATTCTGAGGTTGGAAAGCAGAATAGTATGGATGACTTACAATTTTCGGAATTAAATGACTAAAAGGTCCTCCAGCACCGTATCCTCCATAATTAGTACTTCCCAAAGAAGACACATGACTATATGCCGTAAACTCCTTTACATGACCAAATAAGGAAGAACTGAAATCACTAACCGATAATCCCCTTAAAAGGGCATGTTGAGATACATGGTTGAATTCATGTACCATTGTATAATATAATTCCTTTGCGCTTGAAAAAGCTAAGTTTTTGTTAAAATACATGTCTGACCTTCCCGTAAAAACGCCTCCTTTTTGAAGCGCAGGAGTAGCAGCCGCCGCACCATTTGAATCCATTAATTTCTGCATATTTTCCGGTACGTTTTCTGTTGTAAAATTCCTGACATTTTCCATTGGGGCATCTGGTATCCACTCTTCTCTGGCTTTAATTAAATTTGCATCGGTAGGGTCAATAGATGAATCAGGATTAAACCCGCTTGCTTTCATAAAACCTATTGTTCTTTTACTTAAACTCTTGCCATCCCAAAAATTTAATCCTGATTTATTTGCTCTAATCCCGCTAATCGTCCCGTTCACCACTCCTCCTATAGCTCCGCCCATAAGACCTCCCTTTAAACCTGCTCCCAAACCAGCCCCGAAACTCGCTCCATCCAGCCAGGAATTCCCGGCAGCGCCAATAAAGCCACCGGCAAAACCACCTGCGAACCCGGAAGCAAAACCATGGGCAAACCCGATGGTTACGGCTACCTGACTACCAAAAAATGCCCCTCCGGATACGACATTGCCTACTCCCGCTCCGATAGCTCCCGAAGCAGCGCCTATCAAAGCCCCGCCAAGAATCTTACCGAAATTGGCCCCGGGTTTAATGGCCTGGGTTATGGCCCCGATCGCCGCGCCGATAAGGGCTGCTACAAAGAAAAACTCCCCGTTCTGGTCTATATACATCAACGGGTTATTGAGTACATACCCATACCGGTTAAAGTTCTGGGTACTATACGGGTCCTGAACAAAATTGTCCGGCATCAGAAAACGGTGCAGTACCGGATCGTATAAACGGCCGTTCATATGCACCAGCCCTACCCCGGCCAGGTGCTCATGGCCGGTATAACCTCTATCCAAGATAGCAAAATTATTTAAGGCTGTGCCCGAGCCATCCGTTAATTTTATATGCCCCGCGCCAACTGGCTCCTCCGCTAAAACAGCCCACCGGGCTGTTTCTTAACGCCCGGCCCTCCCACGCATCGAAGTGGCGTTGTTCTTTAATGTCTCCTGCCGGGGTGGTAATGGCCAGTATACTGCCCAGGTAATCGCGGTGCAGGTAGTAATAATTATGATCATGGATGCATTCTAAAATGACGGGCAAAGGGCTTAGTCCCGCATATTTCCAACCAATAACTCAGAAGCTATACAAAATTTGTTTTTGGAATTATTTATAGCGTATTATTACCTACCGGCAAGTAGATCTTCATCAGGCGAAGGTGTTTTGAGACACATCACCATAGCCACAGATCGAAAAATATAGCCGAAATACGGCGGAGGGACCTAATGTAACAGAAACCGCCGTAAGCGTTTTTCATCGTAAAAAACACCATGCCGGAGTCCCCTCAGGAGAGGGGATTGGCATATCGGCCCTTAATCGTATGATAAGCTGCGAAATAGAAGACATTCAGAGCAGTTTGAAAACTAAGAACTACCAACTAAGAACTAAGAACCAACAAACTCATCAATCCAGTTTTTCCGACAGCTTCTTAAATACCTTTTTGGGGTCCTTTCCTTCGTAAAGTATGTTATACACTGCGTCGATAATGGGGGTCCTGATCTTTTTTTCATTCTTTTCATTCAGCAGGCGGGCGCTCTTTGCCGCGTAGTATCCTTCGGCTACCATACTCATCTCCATCATGGCCGATTTTACGGTATAGCCCTTGCCGATCATATTCCCGAACATCCTGTTCCTGGAAAACACCGAATAGCCCGTTACCAGCAGGTCGCCCAGGTATGCGGAATTGGTAATATTCCGTTTCATACGGTGCACGCGCTTTATAAACCTCCGCATTTCGCGTATGGCATTGCTCATCAGCACACTCTGGAAATTGTCGCCATATCCGAGCCCATGAGCTATTCCCGCCGCTATGGCATAGATGTTTTTCAATACCGCCGCATATTCGGTACCGATAATATCATCTGATATTTTAGTCTTTATATAGTCGCTCGAAAGATTGCGGGCTACCATCCGGGCCTTTTTTTCATCGGCACAGGCTATGGTGAGATAAGACAGCCGTTCCAGCGCCACTTCCTCGGCATGGCACGGTCCCGTGATCACCCCTATGTTTTCATAGGGGATACCATATTCCTTGTGAAAGTGCTCCCCGACGATCAGCCCGGTTTCCGGCACTATCCCCTTTATCGCGGAAAATATGATCTTATCCTGCAGCGGCTCCTGTAATTTTTCCAGTTCGGCCAGGAGAAATGCGGAAGGAATGGCAAAAACAAGCACATCGGCACGGCGAACGGCTTCATTGATATCGTTGGTAAGCCGCAACTGTTCCGGGCGGAATTCCACCGCACTCAGGTAATTGGGGTTATGGCCCTGGTTCTGTATATGTTCTTTCACAAATACATTTCGCATATACCAGCCCACTTCCTCCAGGTTTTCCGTCAGCATCTTTACAATAGCCGTTGCCCAGCTTCCTCCCCCGATCACTGCAAATTTCTTATCACTCATAAATACTGTTTTTTTTCGAATCGGGCGTAGCATCCTGCCCCATTCCATACGGTTCACAAACGTTTACCAGCCAAAAATAACCAAAAAAATAATGACCGTATCCATACAAGACGCTTCGGGAAGCTGTTTTGCCACGCACCTACGCCTTTTCTGCAACGAACATCATTTCCTTTAAAATCAACCTCTTAAAGCAGGGGCAATACTATTCTTCAGGGCAGATAGCGTTTCCGGAGGTAAAATTTTAACATTAGATTATGATATTTCTCACAATGACACCTTGATAATTGCGTTATGGAGACATAAAAAACACATTATTTACATGATAAGTACCCTTGAAAAATAACGGTTAGTTGATTTTTGGTTAGTTAGTTTGGAAAGCGCCTTTCTCTGTTCAAAGCGAGGGTGCTTTCCTTTTTTTAACAGCGCCTGGTTACGCCATCTGGTGAAAAAAGAATAATTTCACCGGAAAAAGCAATACGTTGAACAGGGTCTGGCACATCATAAAAAAACATCTGGTAAAAACCGTTATGGCAGTACTGGTCCTGACCGGTTACTATTTCTGCCTGCCCGATCCGCTCTTTCACGCTCCCTATTCAACGGTCATAGAAAGCCGGAACGGTGAATTGTTAGGTGCCCGGATCGCCGCAGACGGCCAGTGGCGGTTTCCCGAGAGCGACAGCATTCCCGGAAAATTCGAACAGTGTGTACTGCATTTCGAAGACGAGTATTTCTATTACCACCCGGGGATCAACCCGGTTTCCGCAATGCGGGCCCTATGGCAGAATATCCGCTCGGGAAAGGTGGTCAGCGGGGGGAGTACCATCACCCAGCAGGTCATCCGCCTGTCCAGGAAAGGCAGGAAACGCACCTACCTTGAAAAAGGGATCGAGGCTGTACTGGCCACCCGGCTGGAACTGGGATATTCCAAGAAAAGCATCCTGAACTTCTATGCTTCCCATGCCCCTTTCGGCAGTAATGTCGTAGGGCTGGACGTAGCTGCCTGGCGGTATTTCGGCGTACAGCCCCAACAGCTCTCCTGGGCCGAAAGTGCCACTCTTGCCGTATTGCCCAATGCCCCCGCCCTGATCTATCCCGGAAAGAACCAGGAAGAACTGCTGAAAAAACGCAATAGGCTGCTGCACAAATTATTCGAAAAGAGAGTGCTCGGCGAAACCTCATACCGGCTGGCGGTCGCCGAGCCGCTGCCGCAGCAGCCGTTTCCGCTGCCCCGGCATGCCCCTCACCTGCTGCAGTACGGCGGAAACCGGCGCCCCGGAAGAAAAACACGGACCACCATCGATTACAGCCTGCAGCAACGGGTAAACGATATCGTAAAGCAACACTACAACGTACTTAAACAGAACGATATCTACAATGCCGCCGTACTGGTTATGGATGTAAAGACCCGGGAAGTACTGGCCTATACGGGAAACAGCCCTACCGACAAGGCGCATCAGAAAGATGTAGACATCATACATGCCCCGAGAAGTACCGGCAGTATCATGAAACCTTTGCTCTACGCCGCCATGCTGGATGCCGGAGAGATACTCCCGCAGACCCTTATCCCGGACATCCCCACACAAATATCGGGGTACACGCCCGAGAACTTCGACCCGAAATACGACGGTGCGGTAGCTGCAGACCATGCCCTGGTCCGCTCCCTGAACATTCCGTTTGTCAGGATGTTACAGGAATACGGCCTGGAGCGCTTCCGCGACAAACTGGAAAGTTTCAGGCTCAGGGACGTAAACAAACCTGCCGACTATTACGGGCTTACCCTCATCCTCGGAGGGGCCGAGAGCAACCTGTGGGACCTGTGCAAGACCTATGCAGCGCTGGCCGGCACCGTAGATCACTATACCGCGACATCCAGCGAGTACTACAGCCGTGAATTTACCGAACCGGTATGGGCAGAAGACCAGGAAGCCGATTTCGGAAAACCGGGTACGGAAAAGACCGTTTTTGATGCCGGAAGCATCTATCTCACCCTCAGGGCCATGCAGGAACTCAACCGCCCCGACGGCAACCAGGCCTGGCGGTACTTCGAGTCGTCGCGCAGCATTTCATGGAAAACGGGCACCAGTTTCGGCAATCGCGATGCCTGGGCCATCGGGGTCACTCCGGACCATGTAGTAGGGGTATGGGTAGGGAATGCAGACGGGGAAGGGCGTCCGGGGCTTACCGGGGCCACATCGGCAGCTCCCCTGATGTTTGACGTATTCGGTGCATTGCCCCGGTCATCTTCATTTAAAATACCGTATGACGAACTCGCGCAAACCGAGGTATGCCGCAACAGCGGATACCTGGCCACTCCCATGTGCCCCGCGGTAAAAAGACAGGTCCCCCGAAGCGGTACCCGGACCGCCCCCTGCCCGTACCACCACCTGGTACACCTGGACAGCAAAAGGCAATTCCGGGTAAACTCTTCCTGCGAAAACATCACCGATATGGTCACGGAACCCTGGTTCAGCCTGCCGCCGGTCATGGAATTCTATTTCAGGAAAAATCATTCGGATTACAAAACCCTGCCACCGTTCAGGGCAGACTGCTTTACCGAAGACCGCAACAGCATGGATTTCATATATCCCCCCGAAGGCAAAAACATCATTCTTCCCAAAGATTTCGACGGAAACACCAATCCGCTGGTCGTAAAAATAGCACACTCCAAACCGGGGACCTCCGTATTCTGGTACCTGGACGAAGAATATATCGGGACCACACAGACATTTCACGAAATGTCCATCCTCCCCGATGCAGGCAAGCACCTGATCACGGTGATCGACAGGAACGGCATGGAACTCCGGAGATGGATAGAGATAGAAAGGTAAGTATAAAAACAACCGTTTGTGTATATCCCGTTCTATATATTATTACCTTTCTTTTACCCCGGCCATATTTAACATTTTATTAACTCCTGTTTGGTTCGGTAAAAACCGAACCTTGTATATATTTGCCGGAAATTTAAATCATGGATGGCCATGCAGTGTGAAGAGTTAGAAAATGAGAAATGCAGTCTGATAGAAGAAATGGGCGTTTTCTTTGAAAGAAACGAAACTTTTTCTCCCCTGTCGGCAAGGATTTTTTCCATGCTGGTATTATCGGGAGAGCGGGGAGTTACCTTTGAAGAGCTTCTGGAACGGCTGGAGGCCAGCAAGAGTTCTGTATCCACCAACCTGCACCTTCTGCAATCTACCGGTAAGATCACCTATTTCACCAAAACCGGGGATCGGAAGCGCTATTTCAAAACGGCCCCGGACCAGATGCTTGTACGCCTGGACGAAAAGATAGAACAGTGGAAAAAAGAAAAGCAGTTACTGGAAAAAGTACAGTCTTACAAGCTGAAATGCGTGCAGTATGATCCGGAAAACGATCCGAACCAGGTAAGCATGCAGTTCAACCAGCACTATATCAGGTTTGCGGATACCATGATCAACAATCTGCTCGAATTACGGAAAAATATATCGAATACCTTAAACCAATTTAAATAACAGCAATGAGAACAGGAACTATTTTGAAATATATGGCAGCAATAGCAGGAATTGCGCCATTACTTATCAGTTGCAACCAGAAGCAGCAACAGGGACAGCAGGCACAACAGGCCCTGCCTTTTCCTGTGACAAAAATAGAAAGTAAGGAAGTAACCGCCTACCAGGTTTTCCCTACCAGCATAGAAGGTATTATAAACAGTAATGTCCGCGCGAAAGTGGCGGGATATATCAAGGAAGTGCTGGTAGATGAAGGAGAAAAGGTAAAAAAGGGCCAACCCCTGTTCAGGCTGGAAACCGAATCGCTCTCCCAGGATGCAGAAGCTGCCAGGGCCAGCATCAATGTGGCCCAGGTAGAGGTCGACAAACTGAAGCCCCTGGTTGAAAAGGGGATTGTCGGTGAGGTGCAGCTGGAGACTGCCAAGGCAAACCTGGCCCAGGCCAAGAGCAACTATAACAGTATCGTGGCCAATATCGGCTATGCTACCGTAAAAAGTCCGGTAGACGGTTATGTAGGGGCCATTCCCTTCCGCCTCGGGACTCTCGTCAGCCCGAGTGACCAGGTGCCCCTGACCACGGTTTCGGATATCAATGAGGTATACGCCTACTTTTCATTTAACGAGAAAGACTATCTGAATTTCCTCGAGAACACACCCGGGGAAACCCTGAAAGAAAAAATAGGCAACTTCCCGGAAGTAATCCTGCAACTGGCCAACGGCACCATTTACAGCCACAAGGGTAAGATACAGACCGTGACCGGGCAGGTAAACCGGAATACGGGTACGGTAAGCATAAGGGCCATATTCGATAACCCGGAACGCCTGATCACCAACGGTAACAGTGGTAAGATCATGATCCCTACCACCTATGCCGACCAGCCTGTAATACCCCAGGCGGCCACTTTCGAAAGGCAGGGCCAGGTCATGGCGTTTACGGTAGACGGCGAGGGAATGATAAACCCGGTGATTATCGAGATCAAAGACGATGTCGACAATCTTTATGTAGTAGGATCGGGCCTGAACATCGGAGACCAGATCGTTACCAGCGGGGTCGGAAAACTCAAGAGCGGAATGAAAATCGCTCCCCAGGAAGTTTCATACGACAGTGTTACCAAGCCCATAAAAGTATCATTCAGAAACTAAAAGAAGCCTAAAAATTACGATATGTTAAAGAGATTTATAGAGCGACCCGTTTTATCTACGGTGATCTCGATCCTGATAGTAATCCTGGGGGTTCTGGGTATTCTTACCCTTCCCATGGAGCAATACCCCGATATCGCTCCGCCGACGGTCCAGGTACAAGCCACCTACCCCGGGGCGAATGCCGAGACCATTATGGAAAGTGTGGTAATCCCTATCGAAGAGCAGGTAAACGGTGTGGAAGGGATGACCTATATCACCTCCGAGGCTACCAATTCGGGGAGTGCAACCATTACCGTATATTTTGACCAGGAAATGGATGCCGACATCGCTGCGGTAAACGTACAGAACAGGGTGGCACGTGCCAACCCGTTACTGCCCCAGGAAGTGGTACAGACGGGGGTTATCACACAAAAACAGCAAACCAGTGCCCTGATGTTCATGTCGTTCTACTCCACCAATGAGGAGTACGATGCGACATTCCTTCAAAACTACCTGAGTATCAACGTAGTACCTGAATTCAAAAGGGTGACGGGAGTTGGAGATGTCAACGTATTCTCCAGCAACGATTACGCCATGCGTATCTGGCTGAAACCGGACAAGCTCGCGGCATATGATCTCATCCCTTCCGATGTGGCCGCCGCACTCCGGGAACAAAGTCTCGAGGCCGCTGCCGGATCGCTGGGAGAGAACAACGGAGAAGCCTTCTCCTATGTCATTAAATACAGCGGACGGTTCAAGACCGAACAGCAATACAACGATATCGTGATCAAGGCCCTGGGCAACGGGGAATACCTGCGTCTTAAAGACGTAGCCGATATAGAATTGAGCGGACAGATGTATTCCGTGAATTCCAATACCAAGGGATACCCAGCGGTAAACATGGCGATATACCAGACCAAGGGGTCCAACGCCCAGGAGATCATCGAGACCATTCTGAACAGGCTTGACGAACTGGAAGCAGACTTCCCGGAAGGTATTGAACCCTATATCCCGTATAACACCAACGACTTTCTCGAAGCTTCCATAGACAAGGTGATCCATACCCTTGTAGAAGCCTTTATCCTGGTGTTTCTCGTGGTATTCATTTTCCTGCAGGATGTGAGGTCTACCCTGATCCCTGCCATCGCCGTACCGGTAGCCATTATCGGGACCTTCTTTTTCCTCAACATCTTTGGCTACTCCATAAACCTGCTTACGCTGTTTGCCCTGGTCCTGGCCATCGGTATTGTGGTGGACGATGCCATTGTGGTGGTGGAAGCCGTGCATGCCAAGATCGAGGAAGGCCACGCCAAAAGCGCGATGGATGCCACCGTAAATGCCATGAGCGAAATCTCGGGGGCCATTATATCCATTACCCTCGTGATGTCTGCGGTGTTCGTACCGGTAACCTTTATACAGGGCCCTACCGGGGTATTTTATGAACAGTTCGGTATCACGCTGGTCGTTGCCATTCTGATCTCGGCGGTAAACGCCCTTACACTGAGCCCGGCCCTGTGTGCCCTCTTCCTCAAGACACATACGGAGGAGGAAAAGAAGAACACCACCTTCCTGCAACGTTTTTACAACGCGTTCAACAAAGGTTTCAACGCCACTACCGAGCGTTACGGAAAATCCCTCGGGTTCCTGTACAAACACAAGTGGATCACCCCGGTGGTCATCATCGCTTCCGTGGCAGGTATCTTATGGGCCAACTCCACCACGCCTTCAGGGTTTATCCCCAATGAAGACCGCGGGATTATCTTTGTAAATGCCGAGCTGCCCCCGGGATCATCGCTGGACAGGACTACCGAAGTAACAAACCAGCTGTCTGAAAAGGCAAAAGACATCCCCGGAGTGGAAGGGGTCTCCATGATCAACGGTTTCGGTATGCTTAGCGGCCAGGGTAGCAACAACGCTTTCGGTTTTATCAAGCTGAAAAACTGGGAAGAACGAACCACAGACGATCTTTCGTCGGATGCCATTACCGGACAGCTTTTCGGGATAGCAGCCACCATACCCGGGGCCAACATCATTTTCTTTGCCCCTCCCAGTGTTCCCGGTTTCGGTAATTCCGCCGGAGTGGAGATCAACCTGCTCGACCGGTCAGGAGGTGATTTCAGGGACCTGGACAGTGCCACCCAGGAATATATCATGGGACTGATGTCTCACCCGGAAATACAATACGGACAGACCGCTTTCAGCACCAGTTATCCCCAGTATGAACTGGAGGTAAACGTACCTCTGGCCAAGGATAAGGGAGTGGCGATAAGCGACATATTCTCGACCCTGCAGGGGTATATCGGCGGGATATACACGGCCGACTTTGCCCGGTTCGGTAAACAATATCGCGTATACATGCAATCCCTTCCGGAAGACAGGGCCAACTCTGAAGCTCTCGACCAGCTCTATGTGCGTACCAGCGATGGCATGTCACCTATCACACAGTTTGTCAACCTGAACCGGGTATACGGTCCGCAATCCGTAAAACGTTTTAACCTCTTTAACTCGACGACGATCAACGCCGCCATGAATCCCGGCTTCAGTACCGGTAACGGTATCGGTATCGCAGAAGCGGAAGCGGCAAAACTGGATTCAAACTATTCCATTGCCTACTCCGGGTTAACCAGGGAAGAGGTCAATGCAGGAAATCAGACCGTCCTGATATTCATTCTGAGTATCGTATTCGTATACTTCCTGTTAGCGGCGCAGTACGAGAGTTACCTGTTACCTTTTTCCGTACTTTTCTCGCTTCCCCTGGGGGTATTCGGGGCCTACTTTACCACCAAGATGGTAGGACTGGAAAACAACATCTATTTCCAGATCGCACTGATCATGCTGCTCGGGCTGCTGGCCAAGAATGCGATCCTTATCGTGGAATTCGCCCTTCAGAGGCGAAGGCGGGGAGAAACACTGGTAGATGCGGCCATTCACGGTGCAAAGGCGCGTTTACGCCCTATCCTGATGACCTCTTTTGCCTTTATTCTCGGACTGATGCCGCTGGCGCTGGCCGGAGGGGTTGGTGCTGTCGGAAATAACTCCATCGGTACCGGTGCCGCAGGAGGGATGCTTATCGGTACCATACTCGGGGTATTCATTATTCCGATACTCTTCATAGCCTTCCAGTGGCTGCAGGAGCGCATCAGCAGGAAACCGGTAGTACACGCAGAAGAATCACAAGAAAGCTAAAATACCATAGGATATATGAACCATAAGAGAATTTTCAAAATAACTGCGATAGCGGGATTTGCATTGCTCGTGCAATCCTGCTTCGTAGCCAAAACCTACGATCGTCCGGAGGTTAAGGAAGCCGAGGGCACCTACCGTACGGATCAACTGCCCCAGGACAGCCTGACCATGGCCGACGTATCCTGGGAAGAACTGTTTACCGATTCCTATCTCCGCGATTACATAAGACAGGGACTGGAGAACAATCTCGACATCCGTATTGCCATACAGCAGATCACAGCTGCGGAAGCTTATATGAAACAGGGGAAGGCAGGCTATTTCCCTACCTTAAGCGTAGGTGCTGATGCCAGCCGGCAGTTTCTGGCGAAAAACAGCCAGTTCGGCTCTTTCTTCAGCGGGCATATAGACCAGTTCCAGCTTACCGGTAACCTTTCATGGGAGGCCGATATCTGGGGCAAGATACGCAGTAACCGGAGGGCCTTCCTGGCTTCCTACCTGCAAACCGTGGCAGCACACAAGGCTGTAAAAACGGAACTTATAGCCTCCATCGCCTCTGCGTATTACCAGTTGCTGTCTCTTGACGAACAACGGAAAATTACCGAAGAGACCATTGCCAACAGGAAAAGCAGCCTGGAAACCACCAGGGCGTTGAAAGAGGCCGGAACGGTGACCGAAGTCGGGGTAAAACAGACCGAAGCACAGCTGCATACGGCTGAAGCCCTGCTGGTGGATATCAGGGCCAATATCAAACTGATGGAAAACACCATAAGCATATTGCTCGGTGAAGCACCGCAGAAAATAGAGAGAAGCACTCTCGACAGCCAGCACATCGATACCGAACTCCGCACCGGGGTCCCTGCACAGCTGCTGCAGAACCGTCCGGATGTCGTGGCTGCCGAGTACGGACTTGTAAATGCCTTTGAGCTGACCAATGTAGCGAGGAGTAATTTCTATCCTTCGCTTACCCTGTCAGCTACCGGGGGGTTCCAGAGTACTGATTTTCAGAAATGGTTCGATTCGGGCTCCCTTTTCGCTACCCTGACCGCAGGACTGGTGCAACCCATATTTAACAAAAGGCAGATAAGGACACAATACGAAGTCTCTGAAGCACAGCAGGAATCCGCGTTGCTGGAATTCAGGAAAACCCTGCTGAATGCCAGTAAAGAAGTTTCCGATGCCCTGTATACCTATGAGGCGGAGACCGAAAAGATCGATATCAGGGAAAAAGAGTTCAGTGCCTACAAACTGGCTACTGAATACTCCGAAGAACTGCTCAACAACGGTATGGTCAACTATCTCGAAGTGCTTACCGCCAAAGAACAGGCCCTCAATTCGGAACTGAATTACATCGATTCGAAATACAGGCAGCTCAACGCTGTAATATCGCTGTATAAAGCACTTGGCGGGGGCTGGAAATAGTTCCCGGAAGTTTAAAAAAGAAGGCTGTCTTCCCCTTGTGTGTATCCTTCCGGATCATGCATACAGGGAAGGCAGTTTCTTTTTTTGGTTATTTGGTTATTGAGTTTACAGGTATCGTCTGAATAACTTAATAACTCAATAACCTAATAACTATCACGCCCCCAGTCCTTATAAGGACAACGGCTCAGCTGTGAATTGTAATACCTCGTATCGCCCGTTACCTCCTGTCCCAGCCAGGAAGGGGCGCGGTACACTTCGTCCGCATCGCCGAGTTCTATCTCTGCAAGTATCAGTCCGTCATTATCTCCCGAAAATTCATCGACCTCTATAACGTGGGGTCCGGAGACCACCTCATACCGTATCTTATCGATAACGCCCTTTTCACATAACGGCAACAGCAGTCCGGCTTCTCCGGGGCTTATTTCCTTCTCCCATTCGAATCTTTCCAGTCCGCGGGCATCAGACCTTCCCTTAACCGTAATAAAGCCCTTATCTCCTTTGATACGCACCCTTACCGTGCGTTCCGGATCTGTATTCAGGAACCCCTGTACAATGCGGTACGACAAGCGGGCCTCTTTCCTGTATTCCCGCGACCGTACCAGAAATTTTCGCTCTATTTCCTTCATGGCAGTATAATTGACATAAGTTTCAGACCTTTGCCAAAGTTAAATCATTTATGGACGACCTCTCCGTATATCGCAAAATTATCCATATCGACATGGATGCCTTCTATGCTTCCGTAGAGCAGATGGACCATCCCGAACTCCGGGGGAAGCCGCTGGCCGTAGGAGGCAGCAGCAAGCGCGGGGTGGTCGCAGCGGCGAGTTACGAAGCCCGGAAATTCGGGGTGCGGAGTGCCATGAGCGGTGCCCTGGCCCGGAAACTGTGTCCCGGACTCCTGTTCGTAAAACCCCGGTTCGACCGCTACCGCGAAATCTCCCTGCGCATAAGGCAGCTCTTCCGCGAGTATACCGACCTGGTGGAGCCCCTGTCACTGGACGAGGCTTACCTCGACGTGACCCGAAACAAGAAAGGAAACCCTTCTGCCACCATGCTGGCCGCCGAAATACGACAACGGATCCTGGAAGAAACGGGGCTTACGGCTTCCGCCGGGATCTCCATAAACAAGTTTATCGCCAAGATCGCTTCCGACTACAACAAGCCTGACGGACAAAAAACGGTGAACCCTGAGGATGTCATTCCCTTTCTTCATGCCCTCGATATCAAAAAATTTCACGGTATAGGGAAAGTTACTGCCGAAAAAATGTACAGTCTCGGTATTTTTACCGGAAAGGACCTGAGCCTCAAGCCTATGGAATTCCTGCAGGAACAATTCGGCAAGGCCGGAACACATTACTACAACATCGTCAGGGGCATACACCTCAGCCCGGTAAAACCGGACCGTACCCCGAAATCGATAGGAGCAGAGCGCACTTTTGCCGAAAACCTGTCGTCTGAGATATTCATGCTCGAACGCCTGGACCATATTGCCACCGAACTTTCCGGACGGCTGAAAGAGAAGAAAATATCGGGAAAGACCGTAACCCTGAAGATCAAGTACAGCGATTTTACCTTACAGACACGCAGCAGGACCCTTCCTTACTTTATCAGTGACAGAAGCCTTATTCTCGAAACGGCAAAAGCATTGCTCTACCAGGACAGGCTGCTCAATTCGGTACGCCTGCTGGGAATTTCGGTAAGCAACCTCAATACGCCCAGGGAAGAACAGGTGGTCGTACAATTGAAATTCGACTTTTAACCGTCACCCGGGCAACAAAAAAGCGCAGCGGAAATTCTCCCCGCTGCGCTTTGTCAATATACTGCTCCGCCGGTAAATACCGGCCCTCTATATGCCTGATTAATGGATCTCGGTTACCCGCATCGTATTTACCATTCCCTTTTCCTGTATCGGCATGGCGGCAAGGCTGATCATCATATCCCCTGTTTCCACAAAACCCTTTTCCCTGGCCAGGTTATTTACATCATCTATCGTTTCATCCGTAGTCACATACCTGTCGTAATAAAAGGCCTTGACCCCCCAGAGCAGGTTGAGCTGGGTAAGCAGCCTCCTGTTCGACGTAAACACGAGAATGTGGGCCTGCGGGCGCCATGAAGAGATCTGGAAGGCCGTGTACCCGCTATTGGTAAGGGTAGTGATCACCTTTGCCTTTATCTCGTTGGCCATCAGGGCAGCGTGGTAGCACACCGATTTGGTGATATACCTTCTTGTCCTGATATGCGGCGGTTCCTGGGGCACCTTTACCAGGGGCGAGTGTTCGACACTGGTGACTATGCTCGACATTTTCTCGATCACCTGTACCGGATAGCTCCCCACGGAAGTCTCTCCCGAAAGCATCACGGCATCGGCACCGTCCATCACGGAATTGGCCACATCGTTTACCTCGGCCCGGGTAGGGGTAAGACTGGTGATCATGCTCTCCATCATCTGGGTGGCAATAATCACGGGTATCCTGGCTTTTTTGGCCCTGAGTACAAGCTGTTTCTGGATCAGGGGTACCTCCTGTGCAGGCACCTCCACCCCGAGATCGCCCCGGGCTACCATAAGACCGTCACAATACGCCACGATCTTGTCTATGTTTTCAACACCTTCAGGTTTCTCTATCTTGGCTATAATGGGGATCTTCTTGTCGGAGTGCTCCCTGATCAGCTCCTGCAGGTCTATAAGGTCCTGGCTGTGCCTTACAAAAGACAGGGCTATCCAGTCTACCTCTTTCCCTATCGCAAAGATGGCATCCTTGATATCCTTCTCCGTCAGTGCAGGCAGGGATACCTTGGTATTGGGCAGGTTGACCCCCTTCTTCGACTTTAGTGCTCCTCCCTGTATTACCTTTGCCTTTACCGTACTTTTCTTATCCGTATCCACCACTTCAAAGATCAGTTTGCCATCGTCCAGGAGAATACGTTCACCGGGCTGTACATCCCGCGGAAACGCTTCATAATTCATATACACCTTTTCCCGGCTTCCCTTGAATTCCTCTCCTGTAATAAAAGTGATCTCGTCTCCCTTGTTCACTACCACATCTTCAGCCATTACCCCCACACGAAGCTTGGGCCCCTGCAGGTCGGCAAGGATCGCGGTATTATATCCGAATTCTTCATTGAGCTCCCTGATCATACTGATCCGCTCGGCCACATCCTCGTAATTGGCGTGGGAGAAATTGATCCGGAAAACATCAACTCCCGCTTCTATCATGTCCTTCAGGATTTCCTTCCTGCTGGTAGCAGGTCCCAGAGTAGCGACAATTTTCGTTTTTTTTCTGTTTGGCATTATCAAAAAATTAAATTGTGTTTCGATTTTAGTTGGTTCACATCCACCTCATATGCCGTAGTCACCTGAGGTATTTTATTTATTTTACACACTACGGTACTTCCGTGATCTTCTCCTTCGGCATTGTCTATCTTCAGAAAACAGTCTACCTTTTTCAGTTCCGGAACAAGATAACGGGTTACGGTCAGCTGATCCGCGGAAAAGAGATTCTCCCCCGCCAGCGACACTACAGACCTGGCCGCATTGACCACCAGAGCCCATACGACTTCGTCCATATCGTTCTCCCATTCGTAATACTCCGACAGCAAATCATTTTCACGCACATCATCTCTTATCATTCTCTTTAATCTTATTCCCAGGCCGGCATTGAGAAAATAGGCCAGACGGCATGCCTCCGCAGAACAGTGAATAGCGATCAGGGAAAAGGCAGGCTCGTAAAAATCATCTGACAGTTTGAGTGTAGCCATATAAATTTACATGGAAGTGTAAATATAGGGGTATGCAAGCGATTAGGCAACTATATCTGCGAGGTTTAACCAAATAATAGCACCGAAAACGATTTCGCCTACTGCATTTTATCCTGCAGTGCATAATACGCCCTTTTCGACGCCTGTTCCTCTGCTTTTTTCTTGGAGGTCGCCCTTCCTTTCGATATCACTTTTCCCTCTATAAAAAGCCGTACGGAAAAATGCCTTACACTTTCATTACCGCTATCTTCGTATACCTCAAAGCTAAATGATTTTTTTTCTTTCTGGCACCATTCTATCACAAAACTCTTATAGCTGATGATCTTCCCTTCGAGCCTTTCGATATCCACATAGGGCTCTATGACCCTGCGATAGACAAACTTCTCGCAGTACTTGTAGCCCCGGTCCAGGTATATGGCCCCGAGCAATGCCTCGAAGAGGTTCCCGTGAATATTCTCCCCGAAACTTTCCCTGGATATCCTCGAGTCTATATGGCGCACCAGTCCCAGCTCCTTCCCGAGCTCGTTCAGGTGTTCCCGGCTTACGACCTTCGATCTCATTTTGGTAAGATAGCCTTCGTCACCGGCCGGGACCATTTTGAACAGGTAATACGATATAATGGTACTCAGCATGGTATCGCCCAGAAACTCCAGCCGCTCATAGTTCATGGGGTTTCCGTCCCGGTCTTTACGGTTGGCCGACCTATGGGTGAAAGCCTTCCTGTAAAACCCGAGGTGTTTCGGAGAAAAACCCAGCATTTTTCTGAGCATCAAAAAAAAATTCCCGTCGTCATCTGAGCGGGAATTTAATATGTTCTGAACGATTTTCATTCAAGCTTAAGCTAATCCAGTTTTTTAAACAGTACACAGGCATTATGCCCTCCGAAACCAAAAGTATTGCTCATGGCTACCCTGATATCCCGCTCCTGGGCCTTGTTCAGGGTAAGGTTCAGTTCCGGCGATATCTTTTCATCCGGGGTACTGTGATTAATCGTCGGCGGAACCAGTTTGTGCTCCATGGCCAGTATCGACGCTATGGCCTCTATGGCCCCCGCCGCACCCAGCAGGTGCCCCGTCATGGATTTGGTCGAATTGATGTTGATATTCCCGGCATGCTCTCCGAACACTTCCGTAATCGCCCTGAGTTCGGCCACATCTCCAAGCGGTGTAGATGTTCCATGAGTATTGATGGCATCCACATCTTCCGGTTTAAGCCCTGCATTTTCCAGGCAGTTGCGCATTACTGCCTTAACTCCTTTCCCTTCGGGATGCGGAGCGGTCATGTGGTAGGCATCGGCAGACAGTCCGCCGCCAACCAGTTCGGCATATATTTTGGCCCCTCTCGCTTTGGCGTGTTCGTACTCTTCGAGGATCAGCGCCCCGGCTCCTTCTCCCAGCACAAAACCATCCCTGTTCTTGTCGAAAGGCCTGGATGCGGTCTGCGGGTCATCATTTCGGGTAGAAAGCGCATGCATGGCATTAAAACCTCCCATCCCTGCCGCTGTTACGGCTGCTTCCGAACCTCCCGACACAATAACGTCGGCATATCCCAGGCGAATATAGTTCAGGGCATCTATCATGGCATTGGCCGAAGAAGCACAAGCAGAGACCGTCGTATAGTTAGGCCCCATAAAACCGTGCTTGATCGAGATAAGCCCCGGAGCCATATCGGCTATCATCTTCGGGATAAAGAAAGGATTAAACCTGGGAGTTCCGTCTCCGTTACTGTAATTGAGCACTTCTTCCTGAAAAGTCTCCAATCCGCCGATACCCGCTCCCCAGACTACGCCGGTTCTCTCCTTGTCAATGCTGTCCAGTTCAATTCCCGAGTCTGCGATAGCCTCGTCTGCCGCCACCATGGCGTACTGTGAAAACTTGTCGAGTCTCCTGGCTTCCTTCCGGTCTATAAAATCGGTAACATTGAAATTCTTTACCTCACAAGCAAATTGCGTTTTGAACTTAGAAGCGTCGAAGTGGGTAATCGGAGCGGCACCGCTAACGCCGTTTTTCAAGCCTTGCCAATATTCCTCCAGGGTATTGCCTATCGGGGTTAAAGCTCCTAATCCTGTGACAACAACTCGCCTTAATTTCATTCGAATAAATATTAGTCCAAACTGTTTTTTTGTGATATGCTCAGGAAGCGGAAGCTTCGTTCACATGATCATGCATCCGCTGGGGATACGTACACATCTCAAAAAGAAGGCACTTGTCCTGAAAACCGGGATAACATCATCCCACAGGCAGGAAAAGTGACAGCCCTATGGAGATCCAGGTCTATAAACCTTGCAAAATCTATCCCCGGATATGAGGAAAAACAGGGGAGCACTTTAAAGATACCTCCCCTTTTCACTGTTTTTTCTGTTGAGTCCGGGACCATCAGACATAGCCCGAATACGTGTAGATAAACACAATATATCCGGCATAAAAACAGAATTCCGGGCAAACAGGAATTCTGTTTCATGCCCTTATTGCTATAATATTCCTATTCTTATTTTGCCTCTTCGATGTATTTTATGGCCTGCTCTACAGTAGCGATATTTTCTGCCTGATCGTCAGGGATCTGAATATCGAATTCTTTTTCAAACTCCATAATCAATTCCACTGTGTCCAGGGAGTCTGCACCGAGGTCATTGGTGAAACTTGCTTCCGGTACAACCTCATTCTCGTCAACACCTAATTTGTCTACGATGATCGCTTTTACTCTTGATGCAATGTCTGACATAATCTTTTAGTTTTAAAATTTAAATTGATGGCAAAAATAAAAAACTTTGGTTGAAAACAACATCTAAGTTCCAAAATGTGGCTGTAATTTACTAAAAAATAAAATACCTATTTTACTTTTAATTTCTAATTCTTAATTATTATGCGTTCTTTTGCCTCCGTAAACAGGGGCATAGCCGGCCGTCATCGCCGGGGTCAACCAGCTCCCGGAAAGGCGCTCTTTTGCCCTGTAAAAACAAGTAACCGGTGAAAAAAATTGTCATATTTGCTTCAGGTTCCGGCACCAATGCGGAAAATATTATCCGTTTCTTTTCCGAAAGCGAAAGCGCCAGGGTAGTCCTGGTACTCTCCAACAAGAGGGAGGCAGGCGTACTGGACAGGGCAGACCGGCAGGATATCGATGCCCTTTATTTTAACCGGAAAGCACTTTACCGTTCCGATCTGATCGTCAACCTCCTGAAGGACATCGGCCCGGACCTCATCGTACTGGCAGGTTTTCTCTGGAAATTTCCCGACAATATCCTCCGGGCCTTTCCCGGCAGGGTGATCAACATACACCCCGCATTGCTCCCCAAATACGGCGGCAGGGGCATGTACGGCATGAATGTACACCGGGCCATAACCGAAAACCGGGAAACCGAAAGCGGTATCACCATACATCATGTAAACGAAAATTACGACGAAGGTGCCGTGATCTTCCAGGCCAGGGTGGCCATACTCCCGTCAGACACCCCTGAAGATGTTGCCGGAAAAGTACACGCCCTGGAATACGAGCATTTTCCCCGGGTGATAGCACAGCTTTTAACAGAAAACTGAAATACTGCCGGAATATCCTTATCTAAAACACTTTTAGCTTTGAACACTTTCGACGTACATATATATACTGATGGCGCTGCCCGGGGAAACCCCGGTCCCGGCGGATACGGCATTGTCATGGAATGGGCGGGAAAAAAATACGTGAAGGAGTTTTCGCAGGGTTTCCGCCATACGACCAACAACCGCATGGAACTGCTCGCGGTTATCGAAGCCCTGAAAAAACTGAAGCACCCCAATACCAATGTCAAGGTCTTTACCGATTCGAGGTATGTTGCCGATGCCGTTGAAAAAAAATGGGTCTTCAACTGGGAACGCAATCATTTCAAAGGAAAGAAAAACGCCGATCTATGGACCGAATTCCTCCGGGAATACCGCCGGCACCATGTGCGTTTTCACTGGATAAAAGGCCATAACAACCATCCGCAGAACGAACGCTGCGATTTTCTGGCCGTAGAAGCCTCCAAAAAAACAGACCTTCCGGAAGACACCGGTTTTTCGGAAAAGAAAAACCCGGACATCCTCTCAGGACAAGGCGAGCCAAAGTAGATGGTTCTAACGTTTTTCGAGACCGATAAATTTGCGTAAGTTTGCAAAAAATTTCAATATGAGCAAACTGCTGGCGGTCGGAAGCACGGCCTTTGATGCTATTGAAACCCCTTTCGGAAAAACAGATAAAATTCTCGGCGGTGCCGCTCCGTATATAGGCCTGGCCGCTTCGCAGTTCGGGATAGAGGTCGCCATCGTTTCCGTGGTAGGCGAAGACTTCCCCGAGGAATACCTCTCCATGTTGAGAAAACGGAATATAGACACCTCGGCGATCGAGATCGTAAAGGGAGGAAAGACCTTCTTCTGGAGCGGAAGATATCACAACGACCTCAATTCCAGGGACACCCTGGAAACACAGCTCAATGTACTGGGAGATTTTAATCCCGTGATCCCCGAACACCACAAGGACGCGGATGTGGTACTGCTCGGAAACCTGCACCCGCTTACGCAGCTCGGGGTCATCGAGCAGATGGCTTCGCCGAAACTCATTGTTCTCGACACCATGAATTTCTGGATGGACCATACCTGGGACGAACTCATGCAGGTCATTGCCCGGACCGATGTGATCACCATCAACGACGAAGAAGCCCGGCAGCTTACCCGGGAATACTCCCTGGTGAAAGCCGCCCAGAAAATACGGGAAATGGGACCCCGCTACGTGGTGATCAAAAAAGGAGAACACGGTGCCCTGCTCTTTCACGATGACAATATCTTTTTTGCACCGGCCCTGCCCCTGGAAGAGGTGTTCGACCCCACGGGGGCGGGAGACACTTTTGCAGGAGCCTTCTCCGGATACATTGCGGCAACAGGCGACACCTCTTTCGAGAATATGAAAAATGCTGTCATTTACGGCTCCAACCTCGCCTCGTTCTGCGTCGAAAAATTCGGCACCGAGCGCATGCAGAAACTCTCGAAAGAAGAAATACGGAAAAGACTGTTACAGTTTAAGGCATTGACACAATTCGAAATAGAACTAACATAAAATACCACGCCCCGGATTTCCGGGGCCTTTTTTGTTCATACAAACACAACAACACCGATGAGCGACGCTATTAAACACGAATGCGGTATAGCCGTGATCAGACTCCTAAAACCTCTCGAATACTACAAGGAAAAGTACGGAAGTGCGTTTTACGGCGTCAACAAGATGTACCTGATGATGGAAAAGCAGCACAACCGCGGACAGGACGGTGCGGGGTTTGCCAGCATAAAACTGGATGTGGCCCCGGGAGAACGGTACATCAGCAGGGTACGCTCCAACCAGTCGCAGCCCATACAGGACATCTTTTCGCAGATAAACGGCCGTATCAGCGGAACGCTGAAAGAACACCCGGAATACGAAAATGATGTGGCATTACAGAAAAAAAACATCCCCTACATAGGAGAATTGTTCCTGGGCCATGTGCGTTACGGTACCTACGGGAAGAACAGTATCGAAAATGTTCAGCCCCTGCTGCGGCAAAACAACTGGAAGCACCGCAACCTCATAGTGGCCGGAAATTTCAACATGACCAATGTCAATGAGCTTTTTGACAATCTCATACGCCTGGGGCAGCATCCCAAGGAAAAAGCCGATACCATTACGGTTATGGAAAAAATAGGTCATTTCCTCGACGATGCCGTGGCCAAACTCTACAAAGAGATCAAGCATGAAGGCTACAATAAGATGGAAGCTTCGGCACTGATCGCCGAAAGGCTAAATATAGCCAAAATACTGAAGAAATCTGCCAAAAACTGGGACGGGGGCTATGCCATGGCAGGATTGCTGGGGCACGGAGATGCCTTTGTGCTGCGCGATCCGGCAGGAATACGTCCCGCGTATTTCTATCACGACGACGAAGTAGTGGTTATCGCTTCGGAACGACCGGTAATACAGACCGTATTCAACGTCCCTTTTGAAGAGGTACGGGAAATCACCCCGGGCCATGCCGTGATCGTAAAGGCCAGCGGCTCCGTTGTCCATAAAAAGATACTCCCGAAACTGGAACGCCGCGCCTGCTCTTTCGAGCGCATATATTTTTCAAGGGGAAGCGATGCGGAAATCTACCGCGAACGCAAGGATCTCGGAAGGCTTCTCATGCCCAAGGTCCTGGACGCCATCGACCACGACACGGCCAATACGGTCTTTTCGTATATCCCCAATACGGCAGAAACCTCTTTCTACGGACTGGTAGAGGCTGCCCAGGACGAACTGAACAAAGAGAAGAACAGGCAGATCCTCAAGGAAAGAGACCATCTCACCGACGAACGGCTCACCGAAATACTGTCCCGGCGGCTGCGTACGGAAAAGATCGCGATCAAGGATGCCAAACTGCGTACCTTTATTACGGAAGACAGCAGCCGGGACGATCTCGTAGCACACGTTTACGACGTCACCTACGGTGTCATCAGGCCGGAAGACAACCTGGTGATCATCGACGACAGCATTGTGCGGGGTACTACCCTCAAAAAGAGCATTATCAGAATGATGGACCGGCTCGACCCGAAATCCATAGTCGTCGTATCCTCTGCCCCGCAGATCCGTTACCCGGACTGCTACGGCATCGACATGGCGCGCCTCGAGGACCTGGTCGCTTTCCGTGCCGCACTGGAGTTACACAGGGAAAGGGGGTCATACGATATCGTAGACAAGATATACCGCGAATGCAAGGCACAGGTAGACTACCCCGACAAGGAGGTGAAAAATGCCGTACAACAGTTCTACACAGCGTTTACCGATGAGGAAATATCAGCTAAAATATCGGAAATGCTGAGTTCGGAAGACATCAGGGCCAGTGTCAAGATCATTTTCCAATCGGTGGAAAACCTGCATAAAGCCTGCCCGGAAAACCTGGGCGACTGGTATTTCACCGGCAACTATCCTACCCCGGGGGGCAACAGGGTGGTGAACAAGGCATTTATAAATTTTTACGAAGGAAACAAGGACAGGGCTTATTAAAAAACTTCGCAAAAAGACAATAAAAGGCTTTTATCGGATTTATAAGCCTTTTATCGAATATTTTTTTTAAATCCACAAAACAAGGCTTATATTTGAATCACCATAGCATAAGTAGGTTAAGTTCATGGTAAGATTTGGGGCAAAAAGGCGGAGTTATACTCCGCCTTTTTATTTGGGATCACCCTGCCCCGGCACTTCGACACACCTGCCCAAACTACGAACTACCAACTAAGAACTAAACAACTACACCCCCCCTGTTTATTTCCCGTTAAACGCATTCATCGTATTACCAAGCCCGGCAGTAGCAAAAGAGCGTATCAGCTCACAGGATTGCCCGAGGCGCTCCGGCAGAGCCGCCTCTTCCTCTTCATTCCACGTTCCCAGTACGTAATCTATCTGCCTTCCCCTGGTAAAATCGGCACCGACGCCAAAGCGAAAACGGCAGTACTGTGAAGTACCCAGCAACTGCTGTATACTCTTCAGGCCGTTGTGCCCCCCGTCACTTCCCTTACCCTTAAGCCTTATGGTACCGAAGGGCAGGTTGATATCATCGGTGATCACCAGCAGGTTTTCCAGGGGAATATTCTCCTTGTCCATCCAGTATCTTACAGCCTTGCCACTGAGGTTCATGAATGTAGCAGGCTTCAGCAGTATCAGCACCCTTCCTTTAAACCTGTATACGCAACGGTCGCCGAGCTTCACCGTTTCAAAGGCAAGCGATTCCTTTCCGGCCAGGTGATCGAGCACCTTAAAACCTATATTATGTCGGGTTTCTTCATATTCCCGGCCAATATTCCCCAGGCCGGCTATCAGGAATTTTTTCATCGGAGCATTTTTAGTCCCACTCAGTGGATAAAAATAAAAAAACATCCCGACAGTAGCCGGGATGTTCCGTATTTAAAAAAGCTGCTGCTTTCTATTTCGCTTTTTCTGCCTTGGCAGCATCCTGGGCAGCTTTCATCGCCGCACGGGAAATCCTCACCTGGCATACCACGGTATTGTCCGGGTGCATGATCTTGTAACTCTCATTTCCCAGGGCCGTTACATAAAGCTTGTTCCCTATTTCCAGCTCAGAGATATCAGCAGGAATAAAATCGGGAAGATCGGCAGGAAGAGCCTTGACCTTGAGCTTGCGCTTGGTAAGACGCAGTACCCCACCCTTGATAACACCGGGGGCAGTACCTTCTATCTTCACCGGGATCTCCAGGGTCACTTCCTTGTCGTCCTGCAACTGGTAGAAATCGATGTGAAGGATTTCGTCGGTTACCGGGTGGAACTGGATGTCCTGGAGTATCGCATTGTACTTGTCACTCCCGAGGTCAATCACTACCGTGTGTACATCCGGAGTGTAAACCAACTTTGAAAATGCAAGTACATCAGCTGAAAAGTGTAATGGGTTGTCTCCTCCGTAAAGTACGCAAGGAACCTTTCCAGCATTACGTAAGGCCTTGGTCGACGCCTTGCCCACGCTTTCTCTTTGAGATCCTTTGATTGTAATTGACTTCATTATATAAAAAAATTAAAATGTTTCGTTTTAAAACAGCCCTACATCAGGAACTTGGAACTGATGGAGGTATTACTGTGCACCCTTCGCATCACATCGGCGAACAGGTTGGCACAGGTGAGCACTTTTATCTTGGGGCTCTCCTTCCTGAGCGGAATGGAATCTGTTACGATCAGCTCTTCCAGCCTGGACTCCTCTATGCGTTCATACGCATTTCCGGAAAGCAGGGCATGTGTTGTAATGGCCCTCACGCTTATTGCTCCCCGCTCCATCATCAGGTCTGCAGCCCGGGTAAGTGTTCCCGCCGTATCTACCATATCATCAACCAGCACCACATTTTTACCCTGTACATCCCCGATCAGTTCCATATGATCGATCACGTTGGCCTTTTTGCGTTGCTTGTAACAGATCACTACCTCACTCTCCAGGAACTTGGAATACGCATAAGCCCTTTTCGAACCTCCCATATCCGGGGAAGCTATAGTGAGATTATCCAGCTTAAGCGACTCGAGGTAGGGCAGGAATATGGTCGATGCAAACAGGTGATCGACAGGTTTTTCGAAAAATCCCTGGATCTGGTCGGCATGCAGGTCCATGGTAATGATCCTGGTTGCCCCTGCGGTTTCCAGCAGCTTGGCCACAAGTTTCGCTCCTATGGGAACCCTGGGCTTGTCTTTCCTGTCCTGGCGTGCCCACCCGAAATAAGGCATTACTGCGGTAATGTGCCGTGCCGATGCCCTTTTGGCCGCATCGAGCATAAGCAGCATTTCCATCAGGTTTTCCGTACCGGGATGCGTAGAGCCGATGATAAATACCCTGGACCCTCTTACGGATTCCTCAAAAGAAGGCTGGAACTCCCCGTCACTGTACTTGGAAAAGGTTACACTTCCCAGTTTTGTCCCGTAAGATTTCGCTATCTTTTCAGCGAGCTCCATACTTTGCTCACAGGGAAAAACCTTAGGCTCCGGCACTGTATAAGACATTGTTATGCTGTTGTTTAGTGGTTTAGTTGTGTTTTTTAAGCGAGGTGCAAATTTAGAAATATTTTTGAAATGCACCTCCTAATTTCCTCTTTTATTGATTTTCACACTATTAACTTTCCCCTATCGTATCGCTGGTCCGGCTAACTCAGCATCAGTTTTGCCTTTTTGACCGCTTCCACCAACACATCCACTTCTTCAATAGTATTGTAAAAAGCGAAACTCGCCCTTACCGTACCCGGAATCCTGTAATAGTCCATAACGGGCTGTGCACAGTGATGCCCTGTTCGCACGGCGATACCCAGTTTATCCACTATCGTTCCTACGTCGTAAGGATGTATGCCTTCCAGGTTAAAGGAAATCACCGAGGTTTTATGTTCCGATGTTCCGTAAATACGCAGCCCCTCTATTTCCAGCAGGCGCCGGGTAGCGTATTCCAGCAATTTGTGTTCATAGGCCGCGATGGCATCAAAACCTATTCCGTTCAGATAGTCTACGGCCGCCCCGAAGGCTATGCCCCCGCATATATTGGGGGTTCCGGCTTCAAATTTATGGGGCAGCCCAGCATAGGTCGTTTTCTCGAAAGTCACCTCTTCGATCATTTCTCCCCCGCCCTGGTAAGGAGGCAATTTCTCCAGCCAGCTTTCCTTTCCATAAAGCACGCCCACCCCGGTAGGGCCGCACATCTTATGTGCAGAAGCCACATAGAAATCGACATCGAGCGCCTGTACGTCGGGCCGGATATGCGGACAGGCCTGTGCGCCGTCTATCAGCACCGCGGCACCGGCTTTATGTGCCGCAGCAATAATCCTTTCGATCGGGTTTACCGTTCCCAGCGCATTGGAGATATGGTTACAGAAAACCAGCCTTGTCCGGTCCGAAAGCATTCCTTCATATTCCTCCACAACCAGCTCTCCTGCCTCATTCATGGGGATCACACGAAGTACGGCCCCCGTTTTTTCACAGAGCATCTGCCAGGGCACTATATTGGAGTGATGTTCCATAGCCGAGACTATGATCTCATCACCTTTTTCGAGAAACGAAGCAAATCCGCTGGCCACCAGGTTGATCCCGTGAGTGGTCCCGGAAGTAAAGATCATTTCATAAGGCCTGGCTGCATTAAAGTGCTGCTGAAGTTTTATGCGGGCCTTCTCATAGGCATCGGTAGCCTCCTGTGAAAGCGTATGCACCCCCCGGTGTATATTGGCGTTGTACCGGCTATAATAATCCACTATGGCATCGATCACTACCCCGGGGGTCTGCGATGTAGCCGCATTGTCGAAATAGACCAGCGGGTGGCCGTTCACCTTTCTCTTCAGTATCGGAAAATCTTCGCGTATACGCTGTATGTCGAACGAAGTGGTACCGGATATGGATGAAGCCATCTTTACGGGCTTTTATAACATTAAACAAAAAATCAAACAGGTACGGACCACAGGTCCGCGGGCCTGTCACTCCTCGGAGGCGAACCCCATACGCACCCCGAGCTTCCTGGCAATAAGCTTGTTGATACGCGCTTGTACCTCGGGTATTTTTACGCTCTCCAGTACGTTATTGGCAAAAGCATACATCATCAGGGCTTTAGCCTCCCTGGCGGGAATCCCCCGCGAACGCAGGTAGAAAAGGGCATCGTCATCCAGCTGACCTATGGTACACCCGTGAGAACACTTGACATCATCGGCAAAGATCTCCAGCTGCGGCTTGGTGTTTACCGTGGCCTTATCGTCCAGCAAAATGTTGTTGTTCTGCTGGAAGGCATTCGTTTTCTGGGCCTCCTTTTCCACAATAACCTTACCGTTGAACACTCCCGTACTGCGGTCGCCGTATATCCCCTTGTAATCCTGGTGGCTCTCACAATCGGGACGGGCGTGATTTACCAGGGTATGATGGTCCACATGCTGCTGCCCCTCCAGAATGGTAACCCCTTTCAGGGTAGACTCCACATATTCTCCCCTGTGGTAGAAATTCAGGTTATTCCTGGTGAGTTTACCTCCGAATGAAAAGGTATGTACCGAAACATGGCTTTCCCGTTCCTGCGATATATAGGTATTATCGATAAGCGAAGCCGACAGCTTGTCGTTCTGTATCTTGTAATAATCCACCATAGCCCTCTTGCCGGCAAATATCTCGGTCACCGAATTGGTCAGTACCGGATGGTCCGAAAGGCTCTGGTGCCGCTCTATAACCTGTACCTGTGCATTCTCCCCGGCCACAATAAGGTTCCTGGGCTGCAGCAGCAGGGCAGGCTCACTGCCGGTGGAAAAATGCAGTATCTGTACGGGCTTGTCCACCACCTTTCCCTTCGGGACATGCACGAAAACCCCTTCCCTGAGAAAGGCGGTATTCAACGACGTCAGGCTGTCTTCGGTATTCACGGTACTGTTGAAGTACTTTTCCACCACTTCCCTGTACCCGGGTTTTTCCAGGGCAGTGCTCATCAGGCATATATCAAAACCCTCATGTGCCATTGCCGAAAGGCCTTCGTCATACCTGCCGTCTACAAACGCTATCCTGTAGGAGTCGATATCGTGTATGAAATAGCGTTTCACCTCTTCGAATTCCAGTCCCTTTCCTCCTTCGGGAAACAGGCTGTAATCGGGTTTCAGCAAGGTATTGATAGAAGTATATTTCCACGCCTCTTCCCTTTTGGAAGGAAATCCCTTGTGTTCGAACTGCTTCATCGCCTCGGTGCGAATGCGGTGAAGCGGCGAACGGACATCCGTACCACCTTCGTGTGCAGGAAAAGAAGAGACCAGTTTATCCTTTAATTCCATTTCGTTGTAGTTTCTGTTGCTTTCCGGACCCGGGGGAACCCCCGGCGGTTTCCATACCCCCTGTATTGCACCCGGCCGGCATACGAAGCCGTCCCGCAATCCGGGGCTAACCGGAACTAATTACTTA
Source organism: Sinomicrobium soli (assembly GCF_003285545.1). Classification (GTDB taxonomy): domain Bacteria; phylum Bacteroidota; class Bacteroidia; order Flavobacteriales; family Flavobacteriaceae; genus Sinomicrobium. The sequence goes on from NZ_QLNV01000011.1 coordinate 31,544, forward strand.
CTTTTTCCTGTTTTATCCAGTCGTATCCTTTCTCTTCCAGTACATGGGCCAGTTCGGCCGTACCGGACTTCACGATCTTTCCGTCGAGCAGTACGTGTACAAAATCAGGTACGATATAATCCAGGAGCCTCTGGTAGTGCGTAATCACGATAACGGCATTGTCTTTGGATCTCAGCTTGTTCACGCCGTTAGAGACGATCCGCAGGGCATCGATATCCAGTCCGGAATCCGTTTCGTCAAGAATGGCCAGCCTGGGTTCCAGCATGGCCATCTGGAAGATCTCATTGCGTTTTTTCTCTCCTCCCGAAAAGCCTTCGTTAAGTGATCGCGACAGGAAATTACGGTCTATTTCGAGCAGTTCCGATTTCTCCCTGATCTTTTTGAGCATTTCACTTGCGGGCATCTCTTCCAGTCCGCGGGCCTTCCGCGTTTCATTGATCGCAGTTCTCATAAAGTTGGTCACGGAGACCCCGGGAATTTCAACGGGATACTGGAACGACAGGAAAATTCCCTTGTGCGCCCTTTCCTCGGCGGCCAGTTCGTCGACATCTTCACCTTCAAAGAGGATCTCCCCGCCGGTAACCTCAAACTCTTCCTTTCCCGCTATGACCGAAGAAAGCGTACTCTTGCCGGAACCGTTAGGCCCCATGATGGCATGAACTTCACCGGCATTAACCTCAAGATCGATCCCTTTCAGGATTTCCTTTCCCTCTACACCGGCATGTAAATTATTTATTTTTAACATTTTTGTCATTTCTGTTTAAAACAGGGGCCTCCTTATTATCCGGTACGGACACCGACCCCCGCATATTTTATTACTTTTCTCTATAAACCCGGAATTATGCTTACGGAAGTTTACCCTACAGAACCTTCCAGGGAGATTTCCAGAAGTTTTTGTGCTTCCACGGCAAATTCCATGGGCAGCTTGTTCAGCACTTCCTTGCTGAAACCGTTTACGATAAGCGCTATGGCCTTTTCCGTATCTATTCCCCTCTGGTTGCAATAGAATATCTGGTCTTCCCCGATCTTGGAGGTCGTAGCCTCGTGTTCTATCTGGGCCGTCTTGTTTTTGGCCTCGATATACGGGAAGGTATGCGCCCCGCAGTTGTTTCCCATAAGCAGCGAATCGCACTGTGAAAAATTCCGCGCATTCGCAGCCCGGCTGTTCACCTGTACCAGTCCGCGATAGCTGTTCTGGGATTTCCCCGCAGAGATCCCCTTGGAAATGATCGTACTTCTGGTGTTTTTCCCCAGGTGGATCATCTTGGTCCCGGTATCGGCCTGCTGGTAATTATTGGTCACCGCTATGGAGTAAAACTCCCCTACCGAATGATCTCCCTTGAGCACACAGCTGGGATACTTCCAGGTTATGGCGCTTCCGGTCTCTACCTGGGTCCAGGAAATCTTGGCATTGGTTTCGCACAACCCTCTTTTGGTCACGAAATTAAACACTCCGCCCTTGCCATCCTTACCTCCGGGAAACCAGTTCTGCACGGTAGAGTATTTAATCTCCGCATCATCCAGTGCTATGAGCTCCACTACGGCCGCATGCAGCTGGTTTTCATCCCTCATGGGCGCCGTACATCCTTCCAGGTAACTCACATAACTCCCCTTGTCTGCAATGACCAGGGTACGTTCGAACTGGCCTGTTCCCGCCTGGTTGATCCTGAAGTAGGTAGAAAGCTCCATCGGGCAGCGTACCCCTTCGGGAATATAGCAGAAAGACCCGTCTGAGAATACGGCAGAATTGAGTGCCGCATAGAAATTATCCCTTTGGGGCACTACGGTCCCTATATATTTTTTGACCAGCTCCGGGTATTCCCGTATGGCCTCGCTGATGGAACAGAAAATAATCCCTTTTTCCGCCAGTGTTTCCCTGAACGTAGTAGCTACCGACACCGAGTCCATCACCACGTCTATGGCCACTCCGGCCAGCCGTTTCTGCTCTTCCAGGGAGATCCCCAGCTTATTGAAGGTATCCAGCAGCTCCGGGTCTACCTCGTCCAGGCTGTTGTACTTGTCTTTCTTTTTCGGGGCCGAATAATAACTGATCTTCTGAAAATCCGGTTTTTCGTAATGAATATTGGCCCATTCCGGTTCTTTCATCTGCTCCCAGGCACGAAAAGCCTCCACACGCCATTCGGTCATCCACCCGGGTTCTTCCTTTTTTTTGGATATGGCCCTGACAATGTCTTCATTGAGGCCTACCGGAAAGGTGTCCGACTCGATATCCGTATAGAAACCGTACTCGTACTCTTTTGTTTCGAGCTCCTTCTTAAGTTCTTCTTCTGTATATGCCATTGCTATGATTTCAAAAATTATCCCGGCCGGTGATATACACAGGCCCAAACCGTCATCTGCATCTCCGCCTACAGGGAGAAGCTCTCCCCGCATCCGCAGGTTCGCTGCGCGTTGGGGTTGTTAAACACAAACCCCTTTCCGTTGAGCCCTCCCGAATATTCCAGGGTGGTCCCTACCAGGTATAAAAAGCTTTTTTTATCTACCAGTATCCGTACGGTGTTATCTTCAAAGAGCTTGTCGTCATCGTTCCGGTCGTGGTCGAACTTCAGCTCGTAGGACAAGCCGCTGCACCCTCCGCTCCTTACACCGACACGTACAAAATCACTGGCAGCATCAAAACCCTCCTCGGTCATGAGCTCTACAACCTTTCGCCTCGCTGTGTCTGAAACTTTTATCATGATCTTGTTAATGGTTTAATCCTTAATTGCCTGGCAAAGATAGTAACTATATTAGACTTAATAAACTATTTATACAGCAATTACGCTATGCCCTCATAGGCAAAGCTTATGAAAGATCATTCCGGAAAAAATCACGGAAAACAACAGGCCGTTACCTCCCGGAGGTTTCAAAAAGAGACATTTTGCGGATATCCTGTAAAAACCGCTAACTTTGCACTATGTTAGAAGATAAAAACCAAGAGCGCACATCACTGTCGGAACTGGGGGAGTTCGGGCTTATAGAGCATCTTACCAAAAATTTTACGATTAAGAGGGAATCTACCGTAAAAGGCATTGGCGACGATGCCGCAGTGCTGGATTTCAAGGACCGGAAAACAGTGGTGACCAACGACCTGCTTGTCGAGGGGGTACATTTCGATCTCGCCTATATGCCGCTCAGGCACCTGGGGTATAAGGCAGTAATGGTAAACCTCTCCGACATTTACGCCATGAATGCCACGGCCACACAGATCACCGTTTCCATCGCAGTGTCCAACCGCTTTCCGCTGGAAGCCCTGGAAGAACTCTATGCGGGTATCTCCCACGCCTGCGAACTGTACCAGGTAGACCTGGTAGGCGGCGACACCACCTCTTCCGGCAAGGGGCTGCTCATTTCCGTAACCGCCATAGGCGAAGCCGGGGCGGAGGACCTGGTGTACCGCAGCGGTGCAAAGCCCAACGACCTGCTCGTGGTTACCGGAGACCTGGGTGCGGCCTATATGGGATTACAGGTACTGGAACGGGAGAAAGAGGTTTTTAAGGTAAACCCGAACAATCAGCCCGATCTCTCCATGTACACCTATATCGTGGAAAGACAACTGAAACCGGAAGCCAGAAAAGACATCCCCGTACTCCTGAAGCAACTGGGCGTAAAACCCACTTCCATGATCGATATTTCGGACGGGCTCTCTTCGGAGATCATCCATATCTGTAAACAATCGGCGGTGGGCTGCAACCTTCACGAAGACAAGATCCCCCTGGACCCCCAGGTTATTTCCAGCTGTGAGGAATTTGATATCAACAGCACCACGGTAGCCCTGAGCGGAGGGGAAGATTACGAGTTGCTCTTTACCATAGACCAGGAAGATTACCCCAGGATAAAGGGAAATCCCAACCTGAGCATTATCGGCTATATGACCCCGGAGAATGAAGGCAAGCACCTGATTACCCGAGCCAACACCGCAATACCGATTACGGCAAGGGGATGGAATGCCTTAAAGGACGATTAAAACGGTACGGGAAAAACACCGGCCGCACTACGCCCCCGGAACCCGCTTCAGGCTGCGGAACTGGAATGCCGCTTTTTCTTGTGCAGATCGGTAAGCGTATCGTTTATTTCCTTGAGTTGTGACGTCAGCGAGGTAATATGCCCCTCGTCGTCAAGGGTTACTTCGGCCCGGCAACAGGTACACCGGTATTCCTTGATATGGGCGGTGACCTCCCTGCTTACCCGAAAACGGTGCCCGAATACAAAACACAATATCCGCGCCAGTGAAAAGGCAGATTTTTTAGACTTTATACGCATAGTTTTGGGGTGTTTCGATTAATGCCCCGAATATAATGCATAATAAACGGAATACCAAAAAAACCAAGCCTATTTCTTTAAAAACCAACATATTGCATTCAAAACCTCCTTTTTATTCTCAATATGGCTCATATGGCCGTCAGAAACTTCAAACAATGCAACATCCGTTCCCTCCGTCTGCCCCAGTAGCGTATCAAACGGCAGTACGGGGTCCTTTCTTCCGGCAATGATCATTTTCCGGTACGGAGAGAAATGCAGCAGCACCTCCCGGTCCTCCCTGACCTTCATGCCTTCAAGGGCAGCCACAATTCCCCGAAGAGGGGTTTTCAGGGCTTCCGCCTTTACACGGGCTATTTCTTCCCTGAACAATTTCCTGTTCTTGGGACGAAAAAGATTGGCCACGGCCATCCGCACAAAGTTCCTGTGGTTCTGTTTGACAGCGGCAATGGCCCTGTCCCTGTTCTGCTTCCTGACCTTGTCGTCTGCACGGGCTGTAGAATTGAGCAACACCAGCCCCTTTACCATATCAGGATGTTTTTCAGCAAAGGCCAGGGCCACATATCCTCCCATCGAATGACCTATCAGCACCGGTTTCCGGATTTTCAGGTGGCGAAGTACCTCCCTGACCACCCCGGCCATCATTTCCATGGTGTGCACATAACCGAGACACCCGGTCTTCCCGTGGCCCGGAAGGTCTATGGTCACCACCCTGTACCCGGACGAAAGCACAGGCAAAAACCCGTCCCACATTGTCGTATTCTCCAGGAAACCGTGAAGCAATACCACGGCAGCCCCCTTGCCTTCTTCCTCAAAGAAAACCGGAATTCCCTTGTATGCTATTTCCATCTGAAACTTCCTTTTATCGAGATCCGCTCACACCAACATCCGTAAACCGGGCCGGTAGCTATGATTGGGTTATTAAGTTACTAAGTTATCAGGTTATTCAGGCAACACTCATTAACTCATTAACCCAGTAACCTAATAACTTCATATCAAATGACAAAGCACCTGTCGTATTTCCGGGCTGTACCGGGGTTCCGACAGGTGCTTTGTGTTTTTTACTACAGGCATGCTCAAAGCCTCCCCGAAACAAAGACCCTTCGAGGTTTTCCCGGAACAGTTTCTCAGTCTATCTCGGTATAGTACAATTCCAGTTTCAGACGCTTGTCCTTCTGCGCTTCATCTTCTACATTGTTCCCGTACAGAATGGTCCCCAGGGGAGTAAGCACGGCAGCTTCCGGCACATGCAGGGAAGAATCCCCCTCCTGGTCCAGGGCAGATACGTTCATGGTATTGTTGATACTCGCCGTAAGCGCCAGCCCCAGCCTGACATTGGCAGAATCCTTGTTTACGACCCGGTCTATATGTTCGGTAAGCCTGATCTTGTATTTTATCCCTTTATCGTTCTCTTCTTCCAGCACCCCGCCGTATATCAGCCTGGAAAGGTTCTTGTCCTGGTTGGTGGTATAATCCAGCTCCACATCGGCCAGTACACTGTTATCGTCCAGGTTATAGACATAGACCCTGGAAGGCTCCCTGCCCACCTGGTAGGCGTCCAGCTTCTCCCGGTCTACGTAAAAGGTAAGGCTTGCATCGTTGATCACCCATTGTTTGGCCCTGATATCTGCCAATACCTCACCTTCCCTGTCTTCGTCAAAAAGGCTCAGTTCCACCACGGTTCCCGCCCCTCCCTTGAGGTACAGGCTGGAAGCATTGGTACCGGTATCGAGCTGGTCGGCGATCTCGGCCGGGTAGGCTTCATTGTGCATTATATTGACCACATTATTTGCCTTCGACCTCGCACCGTTACTGGAGTTTACCGTATACGCCGCAAGGCTCATGGTAAACGAGGCCTCCGTTTCTACAGTATCGTCATTGTCTGAAGAGGTATCTTCCCTTTCGTAGGTGTACACCACCTCCACGCTGGCATTATTCCAGTCCAGCAACATCAGCATATCGTCGGAGAGGTCCCCTACGGAAAAGCGGAGCCCCTTGATAAATTCCTGGAAATTACTTCTGGTCGACAGTACTTCACTGCCTTCCCGGTCCAGTATCTGCTGAAAAAATTCAGGCTCCAGCTCTACCCTTATCCGGGGGCTCAGCCGGGTATCCACTTCTTCCGATTCGTCTTCATCGGTGTCCGGATCATCTTCTTTCATAACCAGTATCTCCCGGTCATCGATGGTCATCACATCATCCCGGAGTACCGCCCCTACGTGAGAGGAAAGTTCTTCGTTATTGGAGAAATATTCCTGCTGCCCGAAGTCGCTTCCCGGATCGAGGTCTCTCAGATAATAGGTAAACTCCTCTACCCTGAGCCTGAACTCGGCAGTTTTATTCCCGAAAACGGAATCGATCTCAAACTGGCGGGCCACCGGCTCGCCGTTGTCATTCGTTTCGGTTTGTCCCTCCTTGACCGTACTGAAAAAAGGAATATTGAGATACACGGTCTTCACCTGCTCATTATTATCTCCCGAAGTTCCGAATACGGTAGAACTGGGCAGCCCCAACTGCGAGATGATACTGGCCTCGGTTTTTCCGTACACGGGATCATTATACACCCCCAACTGGTACAGGGGCAACCCGTTGGTCTGCACCCCGGCCAGTTTCCGGTTGTACGCATATACTTCAAAATCCACCTTTTCGGTCTCAAAATTACCTCCGCCTATGATATCGGTACCGATCGTATTGATATCATCATTACAGGACACACCAAAAACGCCACTGCCCAGAAGCAGTACTGCCCCGTATAACCGAAAATATGCTTTCCTCATTCTGTTCTTTTTTTTCCGGAACCGTAAACCGGGCGTACTCCCGTATCCCCTCCCAATACAAGGGCTGCCGGAAGTGCTGTACCAGCGGTCCGCAAATTCCTCAATTTAACCTAAAACCTTTGTTTCGTAGAATTCTTTATAAGCCTCCTCAAATTCATATATGGGGACAAACGGCAATACCGGTTTGTCTGCACTATCCAGATAGGCCTGCAGGTCTTCGGGAATACGCTCCGAAGCCACAATTACGGCATCAGAATTATCTATGGCCACTTTCATAATTCCCGAATAATCCGGATCTGCCAGGGCATTCACTTCACTTTCCGCTATGCCGTCGAACTTCACCTTTTCCAGCATCCCCTTGTCCAGTGTTCCCTCAAAATTCCTATCGTATACCGAAGTCACTATCTTACTGTCGGCAAACAGGGGCTCGTCGGCATAATACCTCCTGAGGTACAGCGGAAGCATCGAGGCCATCCAGCCATGTACGTGGATAATATCCGGCGACCAGTTGAGTTTCTTTACCGTCTCTACAACGCCCTTGGCAAAAAATATCGCCCTTTCGTCATTATCGGGAAAAAGATTTCCCTCTTCATCCGAAAACGTAGCCTTTCTCTTGAAGTATTCCTCATTGTCGATAAAATATACCTGAATGCGCTCTTTGGGAATAGACGCTACCTTGATGATCAACGGCATATCCATATCATTGATGACCAGGTTCATGCCGGAAAGGCGTATGACTTCATGAAGCTGGTGTCTTCTCTCGTTGATATTACCGAAACGAGGCATAAAAATTCGTATTTGTCCCCCCCTGTCATTAACCATCCTCGGATTCTCATAGGCCAGGGATGAAACTTCGTTCTCCGGCAGATAAGGTATCATTTCGGAAGCGACAAATAACACTTTTTTATCAGTCATAAATTCGTTGTGTTTACAATAAAACTTTTATCAGAGAAGCTGTTTGTTTTTTTCAAAAAACTCCCAAAGCATGCAAAAATACAAAAAATATACCTAACGTACTCATTCCTACCTGCCCTATTCTGTATACCTGCCGGCATTCCGCTCCTGCGGCGCGGTCTTGTTTCCGGTATGCGGGCTTTTTAAGGAATATCACATAACCATCCCCTGTTTCGGTGAAAATACATAGATTTGCAGGCTATTAATTCATCACCTTATGGCAGTATACCACCGGAAAGAGGTATTACAAAAGGAAATTTCCGCACTAAAAGCAGCAGGTAAGACCATCGGGCTGGTCCCTACCATGGGGGCACTGCACCAGGGGCATCTGTCCCTGGTGGAAGAGGCCACCCGCGAAAACGACACGGTTGTGGTAAGCATTTTCGTAAACCCGACACAATTCGACAACAAGGACGACCTGAAAAAATATCCCCGAAGCCTGGAAGCAGATACCGGTATCTTATATGCCGTAAACCCGGATGTCCTGGTATTTGCTCCCGATGTAGAAGAGATCTATGACAGCGCCGTGACATCAGATCATTTTGACTTTGACGGACTGGAATTCCGGATGGAAGGAAAATTCAGGGAAGGGCATTTTGACGGGGTAGGAACCATTGTCAAACGGCTTTTTGAGATCATCAGGCCCGACAATGCCTACTTCGGAGAGAAAGACTACCAGCAGCTTCAGATCATAAAGACGCTGGTCGGGAAATACGATATCCCGGTAAGCGTTCACGGGTGCCCTGTAAAAAGGGAGGCGAACGGCCTGGCCATGAGTTCCCGCAACGAACGTCTTCCCGCAGCGCTCCGCAGGGAAGCAGGCTTTATATTCCGGACCCTGCAGGAAGCACGCGAAAACTTCCGGACCCGCACCCCCGAATCCGTAAAAGAACTGGTCAGGGAACGATTCGGGGAACACCCGGAATTCAGGCTGGAATATGTGGAAATTGCAGATGCAGGCACTCTTGAGACTGCCGCGCAAAAGGAAAAAGGCAAAAAATACCGGGCATTCGTAGCAGTGTTTGCAGGAGAAGTGAGGCTTATCGATAATATCGCCCTCAACTGAGCCACGACCATGCCGGAGCATATGCCTTTGCCTTTAACAATACTTAACACATAACTCCCAATTTATAATTACCTTTGCAGCATGCAGATACAAGTAGTAAAATCCAAAATCCACAGGGTTACCGTTACCGGGGCAGAACTCAACTATATCGGTAGTATAACCGTAGATGAGGCACTCATGGAAGCCGCCAACATCATCGAGGGAGAAAAGGTGCAGATCGTAAACATCAACAACGGGGAGCGCCTGGAAACCTATGTTATAAAGGGAAACAGGGGCAGTGGTGAAATAACCCTGAACGGCCCCGCTGCAAGAAAAGTGCAGAAGGGAGATATTGTCATTATCATTTCCTACGCCCTGATGGATTTCGAAGAAGCCAAACAATTCAAGCCATCCCTGGTTTTTCCGAACACAGAAAACAATGCTATCGGCTAAGCGGGAAACCGCCTTAACCAACCTAACAGGCAATTACGGGGTGTGAAAAAAAAGCTGTCAAAAATCCTTCAGATCGTACTTCCGCTGGCACTCGGCCTGTTCCTGATCTGGTATGCCTACTCCAGGTTTACCCCCGAACAGCTCGGCCAGCTCAGGGAAAATTTCCTGAAGGCAGATTACACCTACATCTGGCTGTCCATGTTCTTCGGGGCATTCAGCCACATCTCCCGTGCATTGCGGTGGAACTACCTGCTGCAACCCCTCGGGCACCGTATAAGGACCCCTAACAGCATTATGGCCGTGAGTATCGGTTACCTGCTGAACTTCGCCATTCCCCGCTCCGGGGAAGTGTCCCGCGCGCTGGTGGCCACCCGGTACGACAAGGTACCTTTCGAAAAAGCCTTCGGGACCATCGTGGCCGAACGCATAGCGGATCTCCTTATCTCGGTGTGTATCCTCTTTACCGCGCTCTTTCTCCAGTTCGACATTTTGTGGGGGCTTGTGGATACCGGCAATATCAATCCCGGAAAAATAGGCATCATCGCAGGTGCGGGCCTGATCCTGGCACTCGTGTGCTACGGGTACCTCAAAAGGACAAAGTCTGCCCCCGGGCAAAAAATAAAGCATTTCATATCCGGGTTAAAGGAAGGCGTTCTCAGCATACTTTCCATGAAACACAAAGGGCCTTTTATCCTGCACACCCTCTTTATCTGGGCCATGTACGTACTGATGTTCTATATCTGTATCTTTGCCTTTCCCGAAACACAGCACCTCAGTTTTTCCGAAACCCTGTCGCTCTTTGTCGTCGGCTCTTTTACCATTGCCTTTACCAACGGAGGCTTCGGCACCTATCCCTTCCTCATTGCCGGTGCCATTGCACTGTACGGAATAGACTATACCATAGGGACTTCTTTCGGATGGATCGTGTGGATCTCCCAGACCGCCGTAATCGTTGCCCTGGGTTCCCTGTCTTTCCTGATGCTCCCGGTATACAACAAGAGCCGGTAACCGGGCCTCTTCTCCTTTTTGTGATTTTAACATTCGTATTTTGAGATAATAAGCCTATATTTGTTATGCTTGATAACCAAACTTCCTGGGCATAAACCCTTAAGGACACCGCAGGATATACCATAGCCACGGCTGTTGTATTCCGGAAGTTCCTTCAAAAGTACCCGCAGGTTACCCCCGAAACCGGGTGCCGTAACAAACACAACCAAATACGCTTATCTTATGAGACTGCTATGCCTTTGCCTGCTGGGCCTGCTCCCGTTCCTGCACAATCACGCACAGGTCAGGGAAATATCTTTCGACTCCGAATATCTCGGGGAAACCCGGAACATCAGGGTGTATGTTCCCGAAGATTACGATCCCGGTCAGTATTATCCCCTCATCCTGGTGCTGAATGCCGAATACCTCTTTGAGCTGGTGGTCGGGAATTCCAGGTTTTACACTGCAAACGGGCAGATGCCCCCCAGCATTGTGGTAGGTATAGATCAGCCGGACACACAGGCCGCCATTGACGGCAGCTATGACGCCGAGAGTGGTTTTCCCGCCGGAACGGGAGCCGATTTCTTCGAATTCATAGGAATGGAGCTGCTGCCTTCCCTGGAAGATAAATACAGTCTGGCCAACTTTAAAATGATTACAGGGCATCGCTCTTCGGCCAACTTTATAAACTACTTCATCTTTAAGGATCAGCCGCTTTTCGACGCTTATATTGCCATACAGCCCGACTTTGCACCCGGCATCAGGCAACACCTGGCCGCAAGACTTCCCGCGATCGGCACCACTACATTCTACTATCTCGCCGTCGGCGAAGAAGGCGACCGGGAACAGGTGTCCCGCATTCACAACCTCAACACTCCTGTTGAGGAGATACAGAACGACCGGCTTCATTATTACTTCGACAGCTTTGAAAATACCGACGGTTATGCCGCTGCATCCTGCGCTATTCCCCAGGCCCTGAACCGCATATTCGCCATATACCGCCCCATTTCCCCTTATGAGTACAAAAACAATATCCTGGCTTCTCCTGACCCGGTATACGATTACCTCGAAAGAAAATACGAAAATGCCGAAGCACTCTTCGGTTTCAGCAAACCGGTAAGTCTCAACGACTTTATGGCCATCTACGCAGCCTGCCTGGAAAAAAATGACCTCAATTCACTGGAGAAACTGGGCAAACTCGCCAGGCAGGAGTTTCCGGATACCATGCTGGGGTATTTTCTCGAAGCCGAATACGCCGAGAAAACAGGAGATATCAAAAAAGCAACCCGCACCTACAAGAAGGCTTTCGGTATGAAGGAGATCGATTTCATCCACAAAGACCTTATCATGGAGCGGATAGAGGCGCTGAATAACTGAGCGGTTCCGGCACTATAATTCCGAAAATTATCCCTAATTTAGGCCGCTGAATTCCTTCCCAATACATATGACATGGCCAAAGTAAAAACCTCCTATTTCTGTCAGCACTGCGGGGCTCAGTACGCCAAATGGCAGGGACAGTGTACCTCGTGCAGGTCCTGGAACACCATTGTAGAAGAAGTGGTCCGGAAAGAAGAGAAAAGCCCCTGGGAGCAACAGGAGCAACAGGGGGGCAAAAAGGTATCGAGACCACTAAAGATCAAGGAAATATCACAATCCGAAGAGCACCGGATGCGTTCCGGGAATACGGAACTGGACCGTGTACTGGGCGGAGGGATCGTTCCCGGATCGGTGGTGCTGCTGGGAGGTGAACCCGGTATCGGGAAAAGTACCCTGCTGTTGCAGATCGCTCTCCGCCTGCCGTATAAAACGCTTTATGTATCGGGAGAGGAAAGCCAGTCCCAGATCAGGATGAGGGCAGAACGCATTGCCCCCGACAGCGAACACTGCTATATACTCACAGAAACCAAAACCCAGCATATCTTTAAGCAGGTACAAGGGATCGCTCCCGATATCCTGATCGTCGACTCCATACAGACCCTGCATTCCGACTACATAGAATCTTCGGCGGGAAGTATTTCCCAGATCAGGGAATGTACCGCCGAGCTGATAAAGTTTGCCAAGGAGACCGGGACCCCGGTCATGCTGATAGGGCATATTACCAAGGAAGGAAATATAGCAGGCCCGAAGATACTGGAGCACATGGTAGATACCGTATTGCAGTTCGAAGGCGACAGGAATTATGTCTACCGCATCCTGAGGTCGCTCAAGAACCGTTTCGGATCAACGGCCGAACTCGGCATCTACGAAATGCAGGGCAACGGGCTCCGGGAGGTATCCAACCCTTCGGAGATCCTGATCTCTCAGAGTGACGAGACCCTCAGCGGCACCGCCATTGCCGCCACCCTCGAGGGGATGCGCCCGCTTATGATAGAGATACAGGCCCTGGTGAGTACTGCCGTTTACGGCACCCCCCAGCGCAGCACTACGGGATATAACGCAAAGCGTCTGAACATGCTGCTCGCCGTCCTGGAGAAAAGGGCGGGATTCCGCCTGGGTGCCAAAGATGTCTTTCTCAATATCACCGGGGGGATCTCGGTAGACGACCCGGCCATAGACCTGGCCGTAGTAGCTGCCATCCTGTCGAGCAACGAGGATATCGCCGTGGAAAAAAATATATGCTTTGCCGCAGAGATCGGGCTTGCCGGAGAAATAAGGCCGGTACAGCGCGTGGAACAACGTATCCTGGAAGCGGAAAAACTCGGTTTTTCCACCATTTTCATATCCGGGCAGAACAAGATCGTCCCGGAAAACCGCAATATCCGGGTAGTCCTGGTATCCCGTATAGAAGACGTTATTTCAGATCTTTTCGGGTAAAAATACCGTGTGGCATCCTGTTATCACACCAATGCCATCTCGGGGACATCTCCTGCCACCACCAGCCGTCCTTCCGTGGCCTGCCTGATGGCCTCTACAGATACCCCCGGGGCACGTTCCAGCAGCCTGAAGCCTTCCGCGGTAACTTCCAGCACCGCCATATTGGTCACAATCTTTTTTACACAGCCCACCCCGGTAAGCGGCAGGGTACAGGATTTCAGCAGCTTAGACTCCCCGGCCCTGTTGGTATGCATCATGGCCACAATAATATTTTCCGCGGAAGCGACAAGGTCCATCGCCCCGCCCATGCCCTTGACCATTTTTCCGGGGATCTTCCAGTTGGCTATATCCCCGTTTTCAGCCACCTCCATAGCCCCCAGGATGGTGAGGTGCACGTGCTGCCCCCGTATCATCCCGAAACTGGTAGCCGAATCGAAGAAAGAGGCCCCCGGAAGCGTGGTTATCGTCTGCTTCCCGGCATTGATGATATCCGCATCCTCCACTCCTTCATACGGAAAAGGCCCCATTCCCAGTACGCCGTTCTCACTCTGAAACTCCACATCTATCCCTTCGGGGACATAATTGGCTACCAGCGTAGGTATCCCTATGCCCAGGTTTACGTAATATCCGTCTTTAAGTTCTCTGGCAATACGCCTCGCGATACCGTCTTTATCCAACATAACAGCTATATTGAAAAATTAAACCTCCCGTTTTCTTACGGTTCTCTGCTCGATCCGTTTTTCGTAGTTTTCCCCCTGAAAGATCCGTTGCACGAAAATCCCGGGAATATGAATGATGTCGGGGTCCAGTGTTCCCGCAGGCACAAGCTCTTCCACCTCGGCCACGGTAATCTGTGCCGCCCCGCACATGCACGGGTTAAAATTCCGGGCGGTGCCCCTGAAAACCAGGTTGCCCACCTCATCACCCCTCCAGGCTTTCACCACGGCAAAATCTGCCCTGAAGGCCTCTTCCAGCACATACATCTTTCCGTTGAATTCACGGGTTTCCTTGCCTTCGGCCACTTCGGTACCATACCCTGCAGGAGTGTAGAAAGCCGGAATACCGGCCTGGGCCGCCCTGCATTTTTCGGCCAGCGTACCCTGGGGAGTGAGCTCCACCTCGAGTTCTCCGCTGAGCATCTGGCGTTCAAATTCGTCGTTCTCGCCTACATAGGAAGAGATCATTTTCCTGATCTGGTGTTTGTGCAGTAAAAGCCCCAGGCCGAAATCATCAACCCCGGCATTATTGGAGATACAGGTAATATCCTTAATCCCCAGCCGCACCAGCTCGGCAATACAGTTTTCGGGAATCCCGCACAGCCCGAACCCGCCCAGCATAAAAGTCATGCCATCGCGAACTCCCCGCAGGGCCTCGGAAACAGAAGCTACCCTTTTATTTATCATTTCCGTATTTTTAGCAGAAAAATACAAATAATAAAACAATAAACACAGGTATAACGGAGTATTTTATCAGGATTTACTAAAAGTCGATCTCATCGATATTCAGATCAACAGGTGCCTGGCTTTCCTCAAACCTGGAACAATCAATTTCGATAGTCATGTTCTCAGGCTCCCTGAAATCCTCTTCAGACACGCCGAGCTCTTCATCGGCATAACACTTTTTCATGTACAACCCCCATATGGGGAGCGCCATAGTGGCTCCCTGCCCGTAATTGAGCCCCGCAAAGTGTGTAGCGCGGTCTTCTCCTCCTACCCATACCCCGGTAACGAGGTTGGGCACCATACCCATAAACCACCCGTCGCTCTGGTTCTGTGTAGTTCCCGTTTTCCCGGCAATCGGGTTGGTAAACCCGTAAGGATACCCGGTAATGACCTCCTTATACAGTGTATTGTTTACCGCCCACTTGTGGCGCAGCCTCGCACCGGAACCGGATTCGGTAACCCCTTCCATCAGTTTAACGGTGGTATAGGCCACTTCCTCGCTCATCACATCCCTGGTCTCCGGGACGGACTCGAAAAGCACCGTACCGTTCTTATCTTCGATACGGGTCACCATGACCGGTTTCACATATACCCCCTGGTTGGCAAAAGTACTGTAGGCCCCTACCATTTCATACACCGTAAAATCGGGAGTCCCGAGCGCAATGGAAGGAACGGCGGGGATATCGGACTCGATCCCCAGGCTGCGCACCAGTTGTGTAACAGGTTCCGGCCCCACCTTATCGATCAGTGTAGCGGTAATGGTATTCACCGAATTGGCCAGCGCCTCCTTAAGGGTCAGCATCTTTCCGGTATATTTCCCGCTGGAGTTTTTAGGGCACCACGGATTTATATTGCCGTACTTGCCCGCCTCGATACAGTGCTGCACATCGGGCAGCTTTTCGCAGGGCGACATCCGCAACTGGTCGATCGCCGTGGCATACACAAAAGGCTTGAAGGTAGAGCCGGACTGCCTTGCCCCCTGTTTTACCTGGTCGTACTGGAAGTGCTTGTAATTGATCCCTCCTACCCAGGCACGTACATGCCCGGTCTGGGGCTCCATAGACATCATTCCCGTACGAAGGAAAAACTTGTAATAGCGTATGGAATCCAGCGGGGTCATTACGGTATCCTTCTCCCCCTCCCAGGTAAACACGGTCATTTCTGTCTTTTTCTCAAACGAACCCAGGATTTCCTCATCCGATTTTCCCAGGTCGTATTTCATCTTGCGCCAGCGCTCCGACTGCCTCACGGCCCGTCTCATGGTAGCGTCGATCTCCTCCTGGCTCAACCCTATGAACGGTGCCGTTTTATTTCTATCCGGGGTGTTCTGGTGAAAGAATTCCGCCTGCAGTTTTTTCATGTGTTCGGAAACAGCCTCCTCGGCATACTGCTGCATTCGCGAATCTATGGTGGTATATACCTTGAGGCCGTCCAGGTAGATATTGTATTTCTCCCCGTCGGGTTTGCGGTTTTCGGGATCGTTGGCCCAATCTTTCATAAAATTCTGAAGATACATCCTGAAATAGGTAGCAAGTCCCTGTTTATGGGTCTCCGCGGAAAAGTTGAGCTTAATCGGCAGCGCACTCAGCGAATCTCTTTCCTGCCCGGTGATGTATTCGTTTTTCTCCATCTGCCTGAGCACCACGTTTCGCCTTTTCTGTGTCAGTTCAGGACGTCTTACAGGGTTAAAAAGGGAAGAGTTCTGGCACATTCCGGCCAGCATGGCCGACTCTTCTATTTTCAGTTCCTGCGGTTCTTTTCCGAAATAGGTTCGCGAAGCAGAACGTATCCCGTCGGCATTATATCCGAAATCATAAATATTGAAATACATGGTGATGATCTCGTTTTTGGTATACTGGCGTTCCAGCCGTATCGCAATCACCCACTCCTTGAATTTCTGAAGTATCCTCGCCACGATATTATTGGCAACTTGCTCCGTAAACAGCTGTTTGGCCAGCTGTTGTGTAATGGTACTGGCCCCTCCTTTTCTACCCAGAAAGGCCACTGCCCTCAAGGTCCCGCGGGCATCGATACCGGAGTGTTTATAAAACCGTTCGTCTTCCGTGGCCACAAGCGCGTGTACCAGGTCGTCGGGGAGCCCGTCAAAAGACACGGGGGTCCTGTTATCGTCGAGGTAATACTTCCCCAGTGTTTTCCCGTCTGCCGAGATGATCTCGGTGGCCAGGTTGGTCTGCGGATTTTCCAGTACCTCAAAGGTAGGCATGGTCCCGAAAGCCCCCCAGGAGGCCAGCAGGAACACCAGCACAACCAGGAGTATACCTCCGAAAAAAAGTCCCCAGAACCATTTTATATATTTACCAAAACCTTGTGTTTCCTTTTTCTTAACAGGTTTATTTCTCATGATATTCCGAATATCAAAATTATCTAACTATCTTTTCCCGGTTCCCGGCGCATATACCGCACTGCCTGCCATGTCTATTCCGCTTTCTCTATCTGCAGGCCTACATCCGTAATCCCTTCGAGTTCTTCCAGTCCTTCTTCTTCCCCCACTTTTCTCATGGCCTGCTCTATACCGACAGCATAGGTGCCCGGTACCGGAAAAACTACCGATTCCTTATACCACAGCCTGTTCTCCTTCAGGTCGGTAAACCCCCGGCCCAGCCAGGTACCGTCCGGTGCTGCCATTTCGTATTCGAGAGTGTCCGCAATAACCCTGCCATCGGGAAAATCGAGATTTACGATAAGGTAAAGATTGCTGAAAGGATAGCGTTCGTCATTTCTCAGGTTGATAAACATGTCATAAACCTGTGTCGTATCGGGTGCCTCGAAGGCAAACTCCACAGCTTTCCCTTTGGGCCAGGCATCCTCCAGCGCCCTGTATTCGGAATACACGCCTGAGGCATGATCGCAGGACAGCATCAGCATACATCCCGCAACCGATAACGATCTGCATATATTCGTCATTGCTTAGAAATTAATTGATACCAACTGCCGTACACCATCAGGCATAGAACTCGTCTTGAGTTATTATAATTTGCTGCAAAACCCTCTTTTGCACCCATATTTTGTCTTTTTTTCTCCCCATAGCTATGGCTATGTGGCTCAAAAAAGCCTTCATCTGGGCACAAAATAGTGGCTTTTCGCCTAAATGAAACAACCCAAGACGAGTTCATATCCTTTTTATTCCTTTTTTCTCGCTGCTTTCCGGGGCGCCCGTTTTTTCCCGTTCTTTCCTCTTCCCTTGGCCCTGCGTTTTTTCCTGGGCTGATCGAAGCGGGTAAGGCTATCCTGTCCTACAACGTTTTCAAATGCTTTTTTAGTATCTTCTTCCACAATTTCCGAAGCGTATTCCTCCAGGCCGTCTACCCTGACATCGTGCTTGTTCTTGTCGATAATATCGTGAACCTGCTCCAGGGTGAGCTTGTGCCAGTTGGCGCCGTTATCTTCATAGGCATACCACAGGAACCCCTTGAATATATCTATTTTCTGGCATACCGCCCTTCCCCTGGCGGTGAACAGCTTCACGTCTGTTTTCGGAAATTCGTGCAGCGCATCGAGGTAGGCGTCGAGCTCGTAATTGAGGCAGCATTTGAGCTTTCCGCACTGTCCTGCGAGTTTCTGAGGATTAAGCGACAGTTGCTGGTACCGTGCCGAAGAAGTATTTACAGAGCGAAAATCCGTAAGCCAGGTAGAGCAGCACAATTCCCTTCCGCACGATCCTATCCCCCCGAGACGGGAAGCCTCCTGCCTGAAGCCTATCTGCCGCATTTCTATACGCACGTTAAAAGCACGGGCCATGTCCTTGATCAGCTGCCTGAAATCCACCCGTTCTTCTGCCGTGTAATAGAAGGTGGCCTTGGAACCGTCGCCCTGAAATTCTATATCGGAGATCTTCATCTGGAGCCCGAGCGCTATGGCCAGTTCCCGCGATCTCTTTTTCACTTCTTCCTCCTTGTCCCTCACACTCGTCCAGATATCGATATCGCGCTGTGTGGCCTTGCGGTATATTTTGGGAAGCGCCGGATCTTTCCAGTCTGTCTTTTTCCGTTTCATCTGCACCCTTACCAGCTCCCCGGTAAGGGTAACGATCCCGACATCGTGACCGGAAGCCGCTTCGGTGGCGACGACATCCCCTATGGAAAGGGATATGTTCTGGGTATTCCTGAAAAACTCCTTACGGCTGTTCTTAAAACGCACTTCCACACAATCAAACGGCTCCTGCCCTGCCGGAAGCGACATATTGGAAAGCCAGTCAAAAACAGTCAGTTTATTACAGCCATCGGTACCGCATGTTCCGTTATTCTTACATCCCCGTGGCTGTCCTCCCTTTCCGGTAGAACAACTGCTACATCCCATAATTGCTTGTATATTGTAACTGTATGTCCGCTGCCATTCTCAGGCTAAAACACACAGAAAAGGGTTCATAATTAAATTTACAGGCGAGGCACACCTCACCTTACAAAGGGTAAAGATACGTTTTTTTACATTACCCTTTCTGCATCCCACAGCCATACCCCTTGCGCATAAAACGGGCGTCACCCGCCTCCGCGGAAACGCTACGGCTTGAACTTCAGCACTTCAGACCGCCCTTTCTTGAATATGTTATTGCTTTTGTACCTGCCCTTTCTCAATGCTTTTTGTTCTTCATAGGGCAGGGCCACGATATCCATACAGGCTTCGGAACAGCAGCCGTTCATCTTTTCGGCACACTCTTCACACTGTATGAACAGCAAATGGCACCCCTCGTTGGCACAGTTTACATGAGTATCGCACGGCTTGCCGCATTGATGGCAATGGGCTATGACATCCTCCGAGATACGTTCTGCCCTGCGTTCATCGAAGACAAAATTCTTCCCGATAAACTTGTTGTCCAGGTTCTTTGCCTCCACCTGCCGGGTGTATTCGATGATCCCGCCTTCCAGCTGGTACACCTCCTTAAATCCCTTGTGCCTGAAATAGGCACTGGCCTTTTCACAACGGATGCCCCCGGTACAGTACATCACCAGTTTCTTATCTTCCTTATGTGCTTTCAGGTCGTCTTCGATAATCGGCAAAGAATCCCTGAACGTATCCACATCAGGGGTTATGGCATTTCTGAAATGACCTATTTCACTCTCGTAATGATTTCGCATATCCACGAGAATGGTATCGGGGTCGTCGAGGAGTTCGTTAAATTTTTCCGCATTGACATGTACGCCCTTGTCGGTAACGTCGAACGTATCGTCGTCCAGGCCGTCGGCCACGATTTTATGCCTCACCTTTACCTTGAGTTTCAGAAAAGACTTGTTGTCCTGCTCAATGGCAATATTCAGCCTTACGTTCTCCAGAAAGCTTATGCTGTCCAGGTGTTCCTTAAAGGCCTTGAAATTCCCGGCAGGTACCGACAGCTGTGCGTTGATCCCCTCACGGGCGATATAAATACGCCCCAGGACATCCATCTCATTCCAGGACAGGAACATATGGTTCCGGAACAGTTGCGGGTTCTTGATGTGGTGGTACTTGTAAAAAGAGAGCGTCAGGCGGTCCTGGCCTGCCTTTTCTATCAGTGCTGCCCTCTCTTTAGCGCTTAAGGTATTGTACAGTTGCATGCTATACGAATATTAAAAGTTAAAGAATCAGGATATTTTTTTGCAAAAGTAGTTTTTTTTGCCGGTCCGGCAAAGCAGGTATTTCCTGCCGGCCGCCTGCTTTTTGTTCCACACGTCCTCCTTCCGGGTACATCTCTTCGATCCCGCCCGTTGCTTCTCTGAAAAAGAAATGGTATTTTAGCACGAATTATTTTTTGTAAAAAACGACTAATGAGTTCAGAGAAAGACGCAAAACTTAAAGCCCTGAAGCTTACGCTGGATAAGCTGGACAAGACCTACGGAAAAGGGGCCGTAATGAAAATGGGAGACCATGTGGTGGAAGATGTCGAAGTGATCCCTACAGGCTCCATCGGACTGGATATTGCACTGGGAGTAGGCGGTTATCCGCGGGGCCGGGTCATAGAGATCTACGGACCGGAATCTTCGGGGAAGACCACCCTTACCCTTCATGCCATCGCAGAAGCACAGAAAGCAGGCGGTATCGCTGCCTTTATAGATGCGGAACACGCCTTCGACCGGTTTTATGCCGAAAAACTCGGGGTGGATGTAGATAATCTTATCATTTCCCAGCCCGACCACGGGGAGCAGGCCCTGGAAATTGCCGACAACCTCATCCGTTCGGGAGCCATCGATATCGTTATCGTAGACTCGGTAGCGGCACTGACCCCAAAAAGTGAGATCGAGGGCGAAATGGGCGATTCCAAAATGGGGCTCCACGCCCGCCTGATGTCACAGGCCCTTCGCAAGCTCACGGCGAGTATCAGCAAGACCAAGTGTACCGTTATATTTATCAACCAGCTCCGGGAGAAGATCGGGGTGATGTTCGGAAACCCGGAAACCACCACAGGGGGTAATGCCCTCAAGTTCTATGCCTCCGTACGTCTCGACATCAGGAGATCTACCCAGATCAAGGACAGCAACGGGGAAGTGGCCGGGAACAAGACCAAGGTAAAAGTGGTCAAGAACAAGGTAGCCCCTCCCTTTAAGGCTACCGAATTCGATATCATGTACGGTGAAGGTATCTCGAGGGTAGGTGAGATCCTCGACCTCGGTGTGGAATACGAGATCATCAAGAAAAGCGGTTCGTGGTTCAGTTACGGCGATACCAAACTGGGCCAGGGAAGGGATGCGGTAAAACTGCTGCTCGAAGACAACCCGGAACTGCTGGAAGAGTTGGAAGCCAAGATCAAGGAGGCGATCACGGCCATTAAATAATTGACCAGCAAACACCTTTTATATCAAAATCCGTCCTGTTGAAAAAGGGCGGATTTTTTTTATTCCTGACGCAACCCTTTGCAATATCCCGTATCTTTCTATCAGAAAACAAAGAAAAAAGCGTTTTACAATCAAAAGGGAAACATCACACAACCCCCTGTAAAACAAAGAATAGCGGAAACAATAATAAATAAATTAACAGCAAAGCAATTAAAATTAACAAACAGAAACGACGATGAAAAAAGTAAGTATTGCAGCAGTGCTATTAACCTTTGTGGTAGCCGTATCGGGATGTCTGAGTGATGACGGGGCAAATTTTTATGACGAGGCGATTCCCACAGTGTCTATAGACAGTGTTCCGGATAGCCTGGAAGTCGGGGAAGACTATAAAATAGCCTTTTCCTACCGTATTCCTACGGAATGCCATACCTATATAGGCAACCAGGGGTGGACAGATACCGAAGCCTCGACAGACTCTATAAGGGTCGTAACATTCGTACCCCTGGCAAGGGTACAGACCAGCAGCAACGATTCCTGCCGGACCGTAAACATAGTCAAGGACGACGGTATCACCAACTCGTTCCAGATCGATCCGACAGCAGCAACGCTTCCTTACCTATACAAATTCCAGTTCTGGACAGGAAAAGACAGTAACGGAGACGACGAGTTCATATCGCGTTTAGTTCCTGTAAAACGGGAAGAATAAAAAAACAGATTTTTCGGGGGACATAATTCCGTTCCCCGAAAGTTTTAAAACCAAAACGAACAAGTTCATTAAGTGAGTTTAGAAGAACTCATACACCGGTGCAAAAAACGGGACCGGAAGGCACAGGAACAACTCTATCGCCTGTTTGGCGGCAAGCTGTACAGTACCTGCCTGAAGTACTCCCGGAACCAGACTGAGGCGGAAGATAATCTGCAGGATAGCTTCATGGCCATTTTCAGCAAAATAGAACAGTACCGGTTCAAGGGTTCTTTCGAAGGATGGCTGCGACGGGTCACTGTAAATACCGTGTTGCAGAAATACCGCAAGGAAAAGGTCTTCAGCCTGGTATCGGACGAAATCGAAGATGAGGCGGAAGTCATACTCGAAGACGAAGATATCAGCCTGGATTACCTCCTGGGGATCATACAGCAATTGCCGGATAAATACAGGCTTACGTTCAACCTTTATGTACTGGACGGCTATTCACACAAGGAAATCTCGGAACTTCTGGGTATTTCCGAAGGTACATCAAAGTCTAACCTCTCCCGGGCAAGAGGCATTCTCAAGGGGATGATAGAAGAAGACCAGCATAAAAAAAAAGTGACGTCTCTATAACCAAATGAGCAACAAAAAGAACATAGACAGACTTTTCCAGGAAAAATTCAAGGACTTTGAAACTTTTCCCGAAAAGGATTTATGGACCGGTATCGAGGCAAGGCTGGATGAAATACCTGCCACCCGGAAACCCGCTGCCATGTGGTGGAAACTGGGAGGCATCGCAGCTACGGTGATACTGCTGCTCTCGCTGGGGCTCAACAGCCTGTTCCATACCCCTTCTGATATCCCTGAAGATCCCCTGGAAAAAGTCAACACCGTACAGCAAACCGGAACAGACCAGGACCCGCCCGCACAAACGCAGGATGATGATAATACGGCACAGACACAGGATGATGCCGCGGCACAAACACAGGATGCAGAGACGCAGGATGCGCAATCGAATGATGCAGGGACGCATGATGGTGGTGGTGTAGAGACGCATGATTATGCGTCTCTACGGGATGATAACGATAATACCAACGATACCAACAACGACGCCGAAACACAAAATCAACAGGTTTCCGGAAATACGGAGGGGGATACCGTGGTACAGACGCAGAATGTAAAATCGGATGATGATAATACCGACAATCCCACCACAAGGAAAAATGACCTTACGCCCGCAGATGACGAGGAAGAGGCGGGGAAAAAATCGCTGCTGACGGCTATTGCGGAAATGGAACAGGAACAGCAGGAGAACGACGAAGACCGCATCAATTCCCGGAAAAACGGAAAAAAATGGAGCCTGAGCCCCAATGTGGCCCCGGTATACTACAATTCGGTAAGCGGAGGGTCTCCCATCGATCCCGAATTCAGTGGAAATTCGAAATCCGGAAAAGTCAATATCAGCTACGGGGTGAATGTGGCCTATGAGGTCAATAACCGCCTGAGCTTTCGCTCAGGGGTAAACAAGGTAAACTACGGTTATAATACCAATGACATCTCCTTTAGCCCCAATTTCGAGGCCAGGGCTCTGACCAATGTGAATTACGCCAGGCAATCGGACGTGGCTTCCGCTCCCCTGGTATCCAGCAAGAACGATTCCAAATCCCCCCCGATGTCGTCAAGGGAGGAGATCGCTGCCACTTTCTCTCCGCAGGAGGGCAACATGCAGCAGGAATTCGGATATATAGAGGTCCCGATGGAATTAAAATACCGGCTTATAGATCACCGGTTCGGGCTCAATGTCATCGGCGGGATCAGTTCGCTGTTCCTCACCAATAATTCCATACTGCTGAAATCGGATAACCTGGCTACGGAGCTGGGGGAGGCCAATAATGTCAATGACGTGAATTTCAGCACCAATGTAGGGCTGGGCGTGGATTACCTGTTATCCGACAAACTCAGGTTACAGGTGGAGCCCATGTTCAAATACCAGTTAAACACATTCTCCGGTGACAGCGGCGGTTTCCGCCCGTACTCATTCGGTGTATATACAGGCTTTAGTTTTAGGTTTTAGTTAGGTTAGCTTTACTCAAAAAGCGCGGTTTGATTACCGGAAAAAGGTTGCCCCAAAGGACAACCTTTTTTGTTTTTAATCACTGCTGTTTCCTGAATTTTTCCAGGGCTTTCCGGGTGAATGCGGAAAGTACCAGGTCTCCCGAAATTTCAGCTTTGGCAGGCAACAGTTCATCCCAGTGCGACGTACCCTCCCAAAGTGTTTTTTTCATGGCCTCCAGGGCCTTCGGATTACAGGAGGCCAGTTTTGCCGTATATATCTCCAGTTCCCGGTCCAGTTCACCTATCTTATCAAAGACCCTGGCATACAGTCCCTTTTCCTTAGCCCAGTAGGCATTCTTCCACTGTTCGGGCGCCAGGGCAAGCTCGGCCAGGCCGGCTTTTCCCATTTTGCGCTCTACCGCCGGGGCAATGACAAAAGGGCCGATACCGATGGTGAGCTCAGACAGTTTTACAGCCGCTGCCTCAACGGCCATCACATAGTCGCAGGCCGCTGCCAGCCCTACGCCTCCTCCTACGGTCTTGCCCTGTACCCTGCCCACAATAAGCTTGCTGCATTTCCGCATGGCATTGATCACCCCGGCAAAACCGTTAAAAAACCTTGTTCCCTCTTCCTTGTCCCGGACGGCCAGCAATTCGTCAAAAGAGGCCCCGGCACAAAAAGCCTTTTCTCCCTCGCTCTTCAATACAATAACATACACGTCGTCGTTATCCGAAAGCGACTCAAATTCTTTCCGGAGGCGTTGCAGCAATTCGAGGGGGAAGGCATTACTCGAAGGATGGCCGAACTCTACAGTGGCTACGTGATTTTCTATGCTGGTATACAAACTACCATTGGGACGATCTGTTGACATTGTTTTTCGGGTTTTACTGGGTTACAGGTTGCCGGTTTGGGCAAACTAAGAGCTAAGAGCTAAGAGCTAAGAGCTAAGAGCTAAGAGCTAAATTACAAATATTACCCGACAGCACTGAGATATTTCCGGCGAAATTTAAACACCAGCGCTCCTCCCCGGATCAGCATCCAGACCGTAAAGGCCATCCAGATCCCGTGGAGTTTCCACTGCAACGCATCGGTAATAAAAAGTACCGGGACAAAGCCGAGAAAGGTTGCGGTCAGCAATACATTTCTGAGATAGGCGGCCTCCCCGAGCCCCTTGAATATTCCGTCGAACATGAAGGCAACGGCATTCAGCGGCTGCATCAGCAATACCATCCAGAATACCGAACCGAAGAGTGCGAGTACCATGGGGTCCTTGTTAAAGACCAGTCCTATGGCATCATAAAAAACACCGCAGACAGCCATCAGTACCAGGGCTATGGCAATGGCATACTTACAGGTATCCTTGCACAGGTACCACAACCTCCTGTAGTCGCCGGCCCCCAGAAGCCTCCCGGAGATGGCATTTCCCGCATTGGCATAACCATCTACGAAAAAGGAGAAAAACAGCCAGATATTCATCAGCATACTCTGGGCTGCGATGTAGTTCTTGCCATAGCCGGTGGCATAGGAATTGGCCATATAAATGGCGATGTTCAGGGCTGCGGCACGGATAAAAAGATTAAAGCTCATCAACAACAATCCTTTTAACCGGGGATTGACCCTCAGGCTCAACCGGAATGAAAAGGGCGTATGCCTGCCGTAAAAATACAGCGCAATAAGCAGCATCACCAACTGGGAACACAAACTGGCATATGCCGCTCCCTGCAGATGCATGGCGGGCAGCAGCCCGTTTATCCCGTATACCAGCGCGTAATCCAGCGCCACATTAACCACAGCCCCGGCAAGGCTGGCCGACATGGCCCACCAGGTATTCTGCAACCCCCGGAACACCCCGAAAATGGCAAAAGTGACCAGGGTTACGGGATAGCCCAGCGCCCTGATACGGTAATAACCGGTACAGTATTGCAGTATAAGCCCCTCGGCATTGTAGGCCCTGAAAATAAAACCGGCGAGAAAGGAGGTCACCGCCAGAATAAGCAAACTCAGTAAAAGATTGAATGCAATAGCCTGGGGCACCAGGGTTTTTACGGCATTCAGCCTTCCTTCCCCGAGGTGACGGGAAACTGTGGCCGATATGGCGGTCTTGGCCTGTGCCACGATCCATATGATGGCCGAAAGAAAAGACCCCACGATCCCCGCCGCGGCAAGGGCCTCCACAGGATGCTCGTCTACGTGCCCTATGACCGCAATATCGGTCAGGGAAATCAGGGGTTCGGCAATTCCGGCAATAATCGCGGGTATTGCCAGCTTGTTAATCTCACGGAACGACACTTTGTTCTTTGTTTCTCCCGGCATAGTTTCACCTGTTTGCACAAGGCTGCAAAGTTATAAGATCACCCTATTCCCTCACTCCTCCAACAACGATCACGATCTCTCCTTTAGGCGGGTTTCCGGTATAATGTGCCAGCACTTCTGCGGCCGTACCCCTTATGGTTTCTTCATAGATCTTGGTCAGCTCCCTGGACACGGAAACAGGCCTGTCTGCCCCGAAATACAATACGAGATCAGCCAGGGTTTTCAGCAATTTATAGGGAGATTCGTAAAAGATCATCGTCCGCTGTTCGGAAACCAGGGCCTTAAAGCGGGTCTGCCGGCCTTTTTTAACAGGCAGAAAACCCTCGAACACGAACCGGTCGTTGGGCAGGCCGCTGTTTACCAGCGCAGGTACAAAAGCCGTTGCCCCGGGAAGACATTCCACGCTTATCCCCGCTTCCACACAGGCCCGTGTAAGCAGGAAACCGGGATCTGATATGGCAGGAGTACCGGCATCCGAGATAAGCGCTATGGTTTCCCCTGCCGCTATGCGCTTTACGATAGCCGCCACCGTCTTGTGTTCATTGTGCATGTGATGGCTCTGCAAGGGAGTACCGATCCCGAAGTGCCTGAAGAGCTTACTGCTCGTTCGGGTATCTTCCGCGAGCACGGTATCTGCTTCCTCAAGTACCTTTACCGCCCGGAAGGTCATGTCTTCCAGGTTGCCTATCGGGGTAGGCACAATATAGAGTTTAGACATTGAACTCAGTTAAATTTCTTTTCCAGCAAGCTCATAAAACGCTCCTCGTACTTTTCCTTTCCCTCCCAGTTGTTATAATCGGGTTTTATCATGAGCGTGATAAACTGCCTGGCTTCTTCCTCACTATCTATGGTATTGATCTGCGAGATCACCCGGTTATAATCTTCCGTACTATTGTTAAAGAGGTGTTTTATAAAGGCCAGTTTGTCATTAAGCCCTATCCCGGCGCCCTCCTTGAGCCTGTCATTGAGCGACTTCGGCCGCAATTCTACCGTTTCTGTCACCGGCACCTCCTCTTCTTCCACCCTTCGCTCAAAAACGGGTTCGGGCAATATATCGGCAAGGATGTCGTCGAGGGTTTCCTTTTCCGGCATTTCCGCCACCATGTCCTTTATGGTATCCATAGCAGGTATGATAATGTCTTCACTGTGCGGGTTATTTTCCGGCACCCTCCTGTTTTCATCGATAACCGCTCCCGCAAGCTGTTCAAATTTCTGAAGGGCCTCACTTTTGCCCACCGTAGGCTGCATCTCCCCGAAGTGCTGCTCCACAAACTGCAGCAGGGTCAGTTTTTCATACATTTTCCTGGCCTGTATCTGAAGACCTGCCA
The DNA here is from genome assembly GCF_003285545.1 of Sinomicrobium soli. Classification (GTDB taxonomy): domain Bacteria; phylum Bacteroidota; class Bacteroidia; order Flavobacteriales; family Flavobacteriaceae; genus Sinomicrobium. Next base: position 59,425 of record NZ_QLNV01000011.1, read on the forward strand.
GGTCTTCCCTTCCCTTCATCTTCAGGATATCATGTGCTATACTCACAAGTTCTGATTCCAGTTTCTTTTTCATCGCTTTTTATTTTAACAATTATTTATGGCGTCACTCCCGGGGTATTACTTCCAGTACTACCTGCAATAAAGAAGCACAACGTTTTATTTTCAAAAGATAGGTTTTTCCCGTAAGAGATACAAATATATTAGTATTATTATAACTATAGGCACCCAGTGTTCCTTCCGTTCCTTTACAACACACCCGATCCCGTTTCAATGCGCCCTGTTCTGCCCGGAGCAAGCCCCCCTGCGAATATCCCGGACAAATTCCGGAGCGTAGTCGGGGCTGCAAAAAAGAGCCGTTTATACGCCCCCGGCATCACGTTTTTTTCCTTAGCTTTGCATGACAGGTATCACCGCCGGTCTTTCCGGAGGCCACGGTTACCGGATCAGGGCAGGCACGGGTGAAAAACGATCGGAATACTCCCTGATAAAATCCGTGCAAGCGGTTTTTCCATAATTTTTCCGACTTGAAAAATACAAAATGTTTCTCGAAAATACAGTTAATCATAAAGAACAGTTTGGCTGGATAGAAGTCATCTGCGGTTCCATGTTTTCCGGCAAGACCGAGGAACTGATCCGCAGGCTGCGCCGCGCCCGTATTGCCCGTCAGAAAGTGGAGATCTTCAAACCTTCTGTCGACATCCGCCACAGCGAGGAAATGGTTGTTTCCCACGATGCGAACGAGATCCGCTCCACCCCGGTACCGGCAGCGGCAAACATCCGCATTCTGGCCGATGGCTGTGATGTGGTGGGTATCGATGAGGCCCAGTTCTTTGACGATGAGATCGTTTCGGTATGCAACGACCTTGCCAACAGGGGGATACGTGTTATTGTAGCCGGGCTGGACATGGACTTCAAGGGCAATCCTTTCGGCCCCATGCCGGCCCTTATGGCCACTGCCGAGTATGTTACCAAAGTACATGCCATATGTACCCGGACCGGGAATCTCGCACATTACAGCTTCCGGAAAGCCGACGACGACAAACTGGTGTTACTCGGGGAAACGGAGGAATACGAACCCCTGAGCAGGGGAGCTTTTTACAAGGCCATGCTCCGGGAAAAAGTCCGGAACATGGATGTTAAGGACCCTAAAGATATTTCAGCACCGGGTCCCGGAAAAAACTCCGGGTGATTTCCGGAACCCACAGACTATCCCGCCAGTAGTACCGAGTATTGTTTATGCCATATACCTTATTTATGTCAACAGTTGGAGAAACGGTTTTCGAAGTCGACCTCAATGCACTTCGGCACAATTATGAATACCTGAGATCGGAATTACGGCCCGGGACAAAATTCCTTGCGGTAGTCAAGGCATATGCATACGGACACGGCGCTCCGCCCATAGCCCTTTTCCTGGAAAAACTGGGGGTCGACTATTTTGCGGTGGCCTATACCGGAGAAGGGGTCGAACTCCGCGAAGCAGGGGTGCAGGCCCCTATCATTGTGCTGCACCCCCAGCCTGTTCACTTTGAAGAGATCATAGCGCACCGGCTGGAACCTTCCCTGTATTCGGAAGAGGTCTTACAGCGTTTTGCCGTCACCGCCGGGAACGGGGGACTGCGTGAGTACCCCGTTCACCTCAAATTCAATACCGGCCTCAACCGGCTGGGGTTCGATGCCGGGGATGTGGACAAGGTGGTCTCTTTCCTGGAGCAGCACCAGGCTGTAAAACCGGTATCCCTGTTCTCTCACCTGGCAGCTTCAGAAGACCCCGAAGAACGCGATTTTTCCCGTGTACAGATCTCGGCTTTTAAACAGATCGCCGACCGTTTCGAACACCTGGCAGGATTTCGTCCTTTGCTCCATCAATGCAACACTTCCGGGATACTTTGCTATCCCGAAGCTCATTTCGACATGGTGCGAAGTGGTATCGGCCTTTACGGATACGGGAATGATGCCATTCACAGTGCCCGTCTGCGGCCCATAGGCACCCTCAAATCGGTAATATCACAATTACACCGGCTCGAAAAGGGAGAAAGCCTGGGCTACAACCGCGGTTTTATCGCCGAAAGGCCCACGATAACCGCCACCCTGCCCCTCGGGCATGCCGACGGGATAGGAAGACCATACGGAAAAGGGAAAAGCCATGTCTCGGTAAACGGACAACCCGCACGTATACTGGGCAATGTATGTATGGATATGCTGATGATAGATGTAACGGGTATCGACTGCAGCGAAGGCGATGAAGTCATCATCTTCGGCAAAGACCCGTCTGCGGAAGAACTCGCCGCTACGGCCGGGACCATCTCCTACGAACTCGTTACAGCGATCTCCCGCCGGGTAAAACGGAGCTACAAGGAATAGGCAGAACGCAACTCACGATTTCAGCAAAGCCTTATAGCGGCCGGTATTTTTCAGAAGGCCGGCCGCAGCCATGATACTCTCGTCATGGGTAAGGTAATAGCTGTAAAGCCCTTCCCGGTAGAAATAGCGCTTAATGATCTCATCCTCTATCTCCTTGGTCAGCTCCGCCCGGTAGGTGTCCAGGGCAGTGAGCTTGCTCTCGGCTATATCGTCCAGCAGCTTGTCGTAATCCTGCTTTACTTCCTGCCCGAACAGCTCCATTTCTTCATGGTCCGCAGCCTGCTTAAGCAACTTCTCTACTTCCGTTTCATAGTGAAAACCCCTGTCCACCACATATTTCCTGAAGTCGGCATAATCGCTTTCGCCAAAGGAAAAGCCGGCATAATCCGCAAGCTGATGCGAAAAATAGTATTTTGTCACATAATCAAAAACCACGTGGTTGTCCAGTAATTCCTGTACCAGCTTGTTCTGTCTCAGCACTTTCACCTCCAGGTCCGGGGCGATCCCTCCCCCGTCGTATACTGTCCTTCCGCTCCTGGTCTTAAAGGCCTTGTACACAGATGCATCGTGCCTTACGGCATTGCCGTTTTCATCGCGATGCGCGTAATCCATAGCCTGTATACACCTGCCGCTGGGCGTGTAATACCTGGATATGGTCACCTTCAGCTGGGTGCCGTACGTCAGCTTCAGCGGTCGCTGTACCAGCCCCTTTCCAAAGCTCCTTGCCCCGACAATAACGGCCCGGTCCAGATCCTGCAGGGCCCCGGAGACTATCTCACTGGCCGATGCACTACGCCCGTTGACCAGTACCACGAGGGGGATCTCCGTATCCATAGGTTGTTTCCGGGTACGGAATTCCTGGTTGAACTTTTTCACTTTCGACCGGGTGGTCACTATCGTCTCTCCTTTGGGCACGAAGAGATTGGTAACGTCTATCGCCTCGGTAAGCAATCCTCCCGGATTTCCCCGGAGGTCCAGTACCATACGGGTAACCCCCTGCGATTTCAGGTCCTTAAGGGCAGCCCCGGTTTGTGCCGAAGCCTTTCTGTTGAAGCGGGAAAGGACGATATAACCGGTCTGATCGTCGATCTTCCCGTAGAAGGGAACAGCATCGACTTCTATTTCTTCTCTCTTAAGTGTTGTTTTACGGGTCTCTCCCGTTCTGCGGTATACCATCTCTACCGAGCTGTTTACGGCGCCTTTCAGCAGTTCTCCCGCATCATCCTTGAAATCAGCGATACGGATATCGCCTATCTGTACGATCTCATCTCCCGCTTTCAGGCCTGCCTTATCTGCGGGGTAGCCCTTATAAGGTTCCACAATAAGCAGTTTATCCCGGTAGCTGCGCACTACCGCACCGATCCCGGAGTATTCCCCGCTGTTCTTGATCCTGTATTCTTCCACGTCCTGTTCGTTCATATACACCGTATACGGATCGAGCTTACCGAGCATCTCCTTAATGGCCCCGTCCATCAATCCCGCAGGGTTTATCTCGTCTACATAATTCATGTTCAGCTCCTTGAACAGGGTCGTAAAGATCTCTATCTGCTTGGCGATCTCAAAGAAATCGTTCCTGAACGAACTCGTCCCTGCCAGCACAGCCAGGGCGAGAACAGGTATTACAAGGCGTTTTTTAAGTATCTTCTTCATAGTTTGTTAGTTTGTAGTTCATCCGAAGCTATCATATGCACCCCGATATCACTGAGATCGGAAACAGCCTTGTCATAGGTATCACTGGCAATAAACCTGGTGGCATCGGTAATGTAATAGGTTTCGAAACCACTGGTCTTCGCGTCTTTTGCCGTGTAATACACACAATAATCCGCAGCGAGGCCACATACATATACATCTCTCACTCCCATTTCCCGGAGGTAGGAGGTAAGCCCCGTGGTATATTTCTTCCCATTGTCATAAAAACCGCTGTAACTATCCGTTTCCCGGTGCGTTCCCTTTCTGAATATGGCGGCAATACGGTTCTGGTGAAGCAGATCCGACAATGCGGCCCCTCCTGTTCCCTGCACACAATGGTCGGGCCACAGGACCTGTTCCATCCCCTTGAGGTCTATCACATCAAAAGGTTTCCGGTCCGGGTGGGAAGAGGCAAAACTGAGATGCCCTGCCGGGTGCCAGTCCTGTGTGGCCACTACGAGGTCAAAATCCGGTTGCAGGGCATTGATTACCGGGATCACCTCATCTCCGCCGGGCACAGCCAGTTTTCCCCCGGGGAGAAAATCGTGCTGTACATCCACAATCAGCAAAACTTTCATAGGTTTGGTTTTTTAGTTTGTAGTTCTTAGTTGTTAGTTGCTGGTTTGGGCTCAAATGTCATTCAGAACGAAGTGAACCTGCCTCCCGGCAGGCAGGGAATCCCCGGCCCAGGCACAAAGGAACTTTAACGCTTTTGTTTTCTATTCTACTCCGGGTCACCGTTCAGTTTCCTCTCCTTAAGGGCATTCCGCAAGGTTTCCATTTCCGGGCCCAGCCCCACCTTATACACATGGGGAAAGTCGAACCTCTTGTGCTCTTCCGGAAGTTTCCGGAGGTTTTCCCTTCCGGAAGCTGCTATGTCCCTCACTTCCCGTACACCGGCAATCCGTTTCCCGTTCTTCATGACCTCCTCCAGCAGCGGACGGGCCGTAGCAGGGTCCAGCCGCATACTTTTTCCCGGTTCGAAAGGATGTGCCATACGGTGTGGCGGAAGCGCACCGGCCCCCGTAATGGCATCCGCCATATATTGTCCGTTGCGATCGTAATACCTGTATACCTGCTTCTTTCCGGGGAAGTTCATCTTTTTCAGGTTTTCGGAAATCTTTATCCTGGGATGCCCCCCGAAACTGCACAGTTTGTACACTCCGTCCAGCGCCCCGTTCTCGTGTCCTACAACAAGATTGGTACCCACTCCGTATATATCAATAGCGGCACGCTGCTCCCTGAGGCTCCGTATCACATGTTCGTCGAGCTGGTTGGAGGCTGCTATTTTCACATCGTATAACCCGGCATTATCCAGCATATCCCGCGCGGCCTTCGAGAGGTAGGCCAGGTCTCCGCTATCGAGCCTGATCCCCATCAGTTTTCTGCCCGACGCTTCCATTTCACGGGCCACGGTAATTGCATTGGGCACCCCGCTTTCCAGGGTATTATAGGTATCTACGAGAAGGACGCAGTTTTCGGGGCGGGTTTCGGCAAAATCCCGGAAGGCCTCAAGCTCATCGTCATAACTCTGGATATAGGCATGTGCCATGGTCCCGCTTACCGGTATCCCATAGGTTTTCCCGGCCAATACATTGGAAGTGGAATCGAACCCTCCGGCAAAAGCCGCTCTCGATGCCTGTAACCCCGCATATCCCTGTGCACGCCGCAGCCCGAATTCGGAAAGCGTACTTTCTTCACCCGAAATATAACGGATACGGCTGGCCTTGGTAGCTATGAGCGACTGAAAATTGAGGGTGTTGAGCAGAAAAGTCTCCACGATCTGGCATTCTACTACGGGACCGGTTACCGAAAGCACCGGGGCAAAGGGAAAGATCAGTTCTCCTTCCGGAATACTGCGCACCGTACCCGTAAAACGGAACTCTTTCAGGTATTCCAGGAACCGGGCATCGAAGCCCTGCCCTTTCAGGTATTCCAGGTCGTCATCGGAGAACGACACCTCTTCCAGCCATGCCAGGGCATCTTCCAGTCCGCAGAAAAGCACATACCCTCCTCCGAAAGGGATCTTCCGGTAAAAATAGTCGAAGGATGCTTCCGTACGGTGCTTGCCTTTCAGAAAATAGGCCTGCCCCATAGCAAGCTGGTACAGGTCGGTATACAGGGCGGTATTAAACATCATCTGTTGTATTTTTTACCCCGGCCGCAGCGGCTTCCTTTTCCAGGAAGAGGTGCAGCAGCTGTTGCATTTTACGGTTCACTTGTTCAAAATCGGGCATTTCCCTGTGCTGATAGAGCAGCATAAAGGCATATCCCCCCTTATGGCCTTCTTCCAGGATATGTTTGTTGAGGCGATAGGCCTCGCGGAGCAGCCGCTTGATCCGGTTGCGGGACACGGCTTTCCTGAAATTGCGCTTACTCGCAGAAACCCCCACCTGAAACCGGATACCGGGAGGTAGTACCACAGGCATATACACCAGGCGAAGGGGAAACCTGGAAATACTCTTCCCTTCCGCAAAGAGCTGCCCGATCAGCTTCCGGCTTTTCAATTTTTCCGGTTTCGGAAAATCCTGAGTCATTTGAGTATCTTTTTGTAAAAATAGAAAAACCTCCCGAAACAGGGAGGTTTTCTGGTAAACTCATTTAGGAAACTATCTGAATTTTATCCGGAGGATACCCCGGGTTCCCCAATGTTCTTATTCATACGTCATGCCGTTATTGCTCTTGTCTATGTCTGCCATAAGTTCGGACGGGTCTATGACAATAGCCTTGATATCGCTCTTGGGCCTGTCTATTTCAAATTCATAGGTGGGATAGGCCCACGCCCAGTCGGGCAAAACCGTACGCTTCAGGTTGGGATAAGGGTTTTCCTTTTCACCTCTCATCATACGAAGCGGCGCATAGAATGTTTCATAAGTCTCATCCTTATAGACCACCAGCACATCGACCGGCATGGGCATAAGCCCTATGCGTTCGAGCGTTACTCTGGTCTTCCCTTCTTCTTCCGCAACTTCCTTTATCCCGTAATCTATGGTATTGGTCGTCATGGTCCAGTCTACCAGGTACCAGTCCAGGTCAAAACCGGACACTTTTTCGGCCACGCGTTTAAAATCGTTGGGGGTAGGATGCCTGAATTTGAAATCTTCGTAATACTTTCCCAGGGTCTCCATCAGCTTGTCCTGCCCGATGATATAACCCAGCTGTGCGAGGAAGACCTCACCCTTGCTATAGGCCGCAAAAGAATACGCCATGTTTTCGGCATACCTGTCACTGTGCGTCGTCTGCGGTTGCTCCTTTCCCGAATGGGCCAGCATAAAATAACTGCGGTATGCATTTTCGAACGGATTGGGCCTGTTGTGTTCCATGACCTCATTCTCGGCCAGGTCTGATATAAAGGAAGTAAACCCTTCGTCCATCCACGCATGTTTCGATTCGTTAGTGGCCAGCAGGTGCTGAAACCAGGCATGTGCCATCTCGTGGGCCGTAACCCCGACCAGGCTGCCAAAGCTTCGCTCTCCCGTGATCAGGGTACACATGGCGTACTCCATGCCACCGTCTCCTCCCTGAATTACGGAATACTGTTTCCACGGATACGGCCCTATATTTTTACTGAAAAAATCCAGCAGGGCCTCCGTCCTGGGCTGCAGGTTCTTCCAGTTCTCAATAATTTCCTTGTTGTCCTTGTAAAGAAAATGCAATGTAACACCGGAGGCGGTTTCCAGCTTGTCGTGAATATAGTCGGGATCGGCTGCCCAGGTAAAATCGTGCACTTTGGGAGCTATAAAATGCCAGGTGAGTTTTTTCCCTTTCGGGCGTTTTACCTTTGTCCCTTCCTCTTCATAACCATGTCCTATTTCCTGGGGGTTCTGCAGGTATCCGCTACCTCCCAGCACATAATCCTTATCAATACTTATTTTTACGTCAAAATCTCCCCATACACCGTGAAACTCCCGGCCGAGATACGGGTCGGCATGCCAGCCTTCAAAATCGTATTCGGCCATTTTAGGATACCACTGGGTCATAGACAGGGCCACTCCTTCTGCACTGTTCCTTCCCGATCTCCTGATCTGCAACGGTACCTGCCCTTCGAAATCCATCACGAGCGTCGTCGACGCTCCGGGTGCTATGGGTTTGGCGAGATCAACCTCCAGAACAGTCCCCTCCACCTTGTACTCCACTGCTTCCCCGTCCTGTACCAGGCTATGTACCTTGATATACCCGATCTCATCCGGTTTCAGCACTTCGATACGGCTTTCGTACACGGGCTCTTCTTTAGTCCCCTTATTGGTTACCATACGGCTGTCGGGGTCGTTTACCGTTTTCAGGCGCACATCCATCTCACTGCCGGGCTGGAAGGCATTGAAGTACAGATGATAAAAAACCCTGTCGAGCTCATCGGGAGAATTATTGGTATACACCAGTTCCTGTTTCCCCGTATAACGATAGGTCCTGACATCCATATCAATGTCCATACTGTAATCCACATGCTGCTGCCAGTACCCTTCAGCGCCGGACTGGGCCACGGCGTGAAATACCGCCACGAGCATGGAGCACGCAATAACAACTCTTTTCATATTTATGTTTATTTCTTTTTTAGGTTAATTAGGTTAATAGGTTATTAGATTAATGAGTTATTAAGGCAACACTTAATAACCCAATAACTCATTAACCCACTAACTTACTTACAGGGTAAGTTTGTTCCTGGACACCTTATCAGCCATAATAATGGCATTATACGCATTGACCATTCTTCCTGACCTCGATACTTCAGAGAAAGGTTTCTTTTTCTCCGCGTTTCCTTCCAGGATGACATTCGTTTCGGAAGCAAGGCCGGAATGCATGATTATTTTCTTCACCTGCGAAGCGGTAAGGTCGGGATAGTACGAACGGATCAGCGCCGCCACCCCGGCCACCTCCGGCGAGGCCATGGAGGTTCCCTGCAGAAATTCGTATTTATCTCCGGGGATGGTAGACCATATCTTTGTTCCCGGGGCAAAAATATCCACATTGTTTTTCCCGTAATTCGAGAACCTGGCAATCATTTCCGGGCCATAGGTATAGTCCAGTGCCCCTATGGTGATAAAATTATCCGCAATCTCCGTCTCGTTATCTATAGCATCATTGGGATACACATTGGTCTTGTCCAGGTCCTTGGATTCGTTCCCGGCGGCATTGACAATAAGCACATCGTGTTCTGCGGCATACCTGATAGCCTCCCTTACCCATTCCACATGGGGAGAGTAGTATTTTCCAAAACTGGTATTTATGATTCTGGCGCCATTGTCTACCGCATACCTGATGGCCAGGGCGATATCCTTGTCGTATTCGTCCCCGTTGGGCACGGCACGTACCGCCATGATCTCCACATTATTGGCCACACCGTTCATCCCGATCCCGTTGTTACGGGTAGCGGCAATGATACCCGCCACATGCGTTCCGTGCTTGGCTTCCTCCTTATCCGGACCTATAACATTGGCATCACCGTAGTCCGTATCGTTAATATCGTCCGGGTTGTCCCCGACCACGCTTCTTCCGTCAAAATCCATGTTGAGGTTGTAATTCAGCTGGTCGGTAAAATGCGTGATCCCGTCCTTGAGTTCCTTTTTCAGTTCTTTTACCGAAGTCAGGCTGCTGTCTATGGAAAGAATGTTGTTGAGCATTCCCTTGGCCTTGACGATCTCCAGGTCGGAACCTTCAACTTTATTGAGCTCTTCTTTCGTATAATCCTCCTTTTTCAGCACGGTCCTGATCACTTCATCAGCCTCGTTTACCATCTGGAGAATACGTTCGTACTGATCCTTATTGGTCTTGGCCTCTGCCAGTTCCTTATCGTATTCGGCCCTGGCATCCTTATAGGTCTGGGAACCGTCGTCCCCCTTCTTGAGGATGCGTACATACTCGAGATTTTCGTGTATGGCCTCGCCGAGGAAATTCCAGCCGTGAACATCGTCCACATAACCGTTTCCGTCATCGTCTACACCATTTCCCGGGATTTCCTTTGTATTGGTCCAGAGTACATCCCTGAGATCTTCGTGTTCTATATCCACTCCGGAATCTACTACTCCTACGACAACCCTGGTACTCTTACGTCCCTGCAGCAGTTCGTCATAGGCTCTGCCTACACTCATTCCGGGTATGGTGTCGGCCAGGAGGTCGGCATGAGGCCAGGTCTCGTATTGTTCCTGCGAAAGTGCGGCAACCTTGAGCGGTACGGCATCTATATTTTCTATTGGGGTAGATACGATTGCGGAGGTTCCGCAACCTGCGAGCAAAACGGCTGCCGATACAGGCAACAGAAACGATTTTGTAAGGTTCATAAAATAATATATTTGTCTTTAAAAGCCGGGCTGCCGACTGAATTCACTTAATTAAATACCTCGTCAAAGGTATGGGTTTCCCGGAGTCTTACCCCCTTATCCGTATGTTTCAGGGTACAGACCTGGTTGTGGGCATCGTGCTCCATAAACAGGTAGTACTCTTCGGATGCCGCCTTGTCCAGGAACCTGCCTTTTTCTTCCAGGGTGAGCAAGGGACGCGTATCGTATCCCATGACATAAGGCAGCGGAATATGTCCCGTGGTAGGGAGGAGATCGGCGGCAAAAACCAGTGTCTTTCCCTTGTATCTGATATGGGGGATCATCTGTTTGTCGGTATGACCGTCTGCAAACAGGATACCGAAACCCAGCTCCGTGTCTTCAAGATAATCCGACCCCGGTTCGGGAGCGGGAATAAAGTGCAGCTGTCCGCTCTCCTCGATAGGCAATATGTTTTCCTTCAGAAAGGAGGCTTTTTCCCTTGCATTGGGTTCGGTGGCCCATTTCCAGTGGTCCCTGTTGCTCCAGAACCGGGCATTTTTAAATGCAGGTTCGTATCCCGTCCTGTCCCTGTTCCACCGGATGCTTCCCCCGCAGTGATCGAAATGCAGGTGGGTCATAAAGACATCGGTGATATCATCCCTGTGAAAACCATACCGGGCCAGTGACCGGTCTGTATTGTGGTCGCCCCATAAATAATAGAACCCGAAGAACTTTTCCGACTGTTTGTCGCCCATGCCGGTATCGATAAGTATAAGCCTGTTCCCATCCTCTATAAGCAGCGAACGGGCCGCCAGGTCTATCATGTTATTGGCATCGGCCGGGTTGGTCCTCTGCCACAGCGATTTCGGCACTACTCCGAACATCGCGCCTCCGTCCAGTTTGAAATTCCCCGTTTCAATCGGATATAATTGCATACACAACAGCTGTTTACAAGCAGACCCGGCACCTCCTTTCCCGGGTTACCGTTTTTCTGCATTCATCCGGGTCCCGTTTACCGGATATCGATCGTACCAGGCGGTAAGCCCGTCTTTTCTTCACCCGATCTCCCGGTATGCGCCCCGATTTTGTCAAATAACCCGCAAAATAATAAATCAGGAAAACAAAATATCAGAAAACCCCTTTTTATTGGGTGTTTTTTAACATTTTTATATTTCGGTATATTTTTAAAAGACAATCTTATGGATATTCTAAAATATTCATTTATTTTTAGAGCGTACGGGCACCGTTCGAACAGCTTTGGCGGTGGATCTGTCCCATCCGGATATTAATTGTGTACACTCAGGTATAAGCGTGAACCATGAAAAAACTCATTCCCTTCCGAAATATGAAACTTTTGCGATTCGGGCGTGATTTGAGAGAGGACCACAATCTTATTCTCAGAGACTACCTCTCCATAGAACGGACCCGGCTGTCTAACGAAAGAACACTATTGTCCTACATCCGTACATTTCTGTACCTGATACTGGGCGGTATCGCATTGATTCAACTCAACAATTTTTACAACCTCAGGTATCTGGGAATACTGGCTCTGGCTCTCAGTATCGTGTTTCTGGTTATCGGAATTTACCGGTTTATTCTGCTCAAAAAGAGCCTGAAACGTTTTTATTACGAATCCCGGGAACAACAAACCCGCAATTAAAAAATTATCCCCTTTATGGAGTTACAACTATTAAATTTACTTTTGGTTCTGCTATTTGCCTGGTTAGGAGGTGCTGCAGCCACCCGGATGGGATACCCGTCCATTCTGGGAGAACTGGTGGCCGGCATTATTTTCGGTCCGGCCTGGCTCGGTATCCTGGCTCCCTCCGAAACCACCGCGATACTGGCAGAAATGGGGGTATTGCTCATGATGCTGTACATAGGTATGGAAATAGACTTCCGGGACCTGGGGAAAGCTTCCAAAGCCGGGTTGCTGGCAGCCATAGGCGGCTTTGTTGTTCCTTTCGGCCTGGGATATTTCGTCATGATCCGGTTCGGCAGCTCACCTATGGGCGCCCTGTTTGTGGCCATAGCCGTGGGGGTCACTTCCCTGGCTACCAAATCGCGTATCCTGGTAGACCTGAAGCTCCTGAACACCCGTATCGCCCACGTGCTGATGGCAGGAGCCCTGATATCGGACACCGTGGCCCTGATTATCTTTGCAGGTATCATCAGTTTTGCCGATGCCGGAAATATCGCTTTTACCGAAATTCTCCTGGTTACGGGCAAGGCTCTCGGTTTCTTTCTCGTAGCCGGACTGATCGGCATGTATGTACTGCCTTTTCTCGGCAGGCAACTGGAAAAATCCGGACTTGCAAACCGCACCCTGTATTTTACCATAATGCTCGTTATAGCCATAGGTTTTTCCGAACTGGCGGAACTGGCAGGGCTTCACTCCATTCTCGGCGCCTTTATTGCCGGGCTCTTCCTGAGGGACAGCATTTTTGACCACCGGCTTTCCAGGGAGCTCAACAAGGTATTCCACGATATTTCCATCGGTTTCCTGGCCCCCATATTTTTTGTAACCGCAGGTTATCACGTCACCTTTGATGTTTTCCAGAACAACCTGACATTGTTACTGATAGTACTCGCTGTGGCCGTACTGGGAAAAATTATCGGTACGACACTCTTCTATATCCCCAGCGGGAACGGATGGCGTGAAGGGATTACCGTAGGCACCGGGATGAACGGCCGCGGAGCAGTAGAGATCGTCATTGCCGGCATCGGGCTCAGTATGGGGTATATAGACAATACCATCTTTTCGATCCTGGTATTTATGGCCATTTTCACTACCGCTACCGTACCCGTATTCCTGACCTGGACCACCAACTGGCTGCGAAAACGCGGAGAACTGGTTTTTTCCTCCACAAAGAAACAGGGGGTACTCATTCTCGGTGCCGGACCTCTGCCACTATACATTGCCGGAAAACTGAGATCGTCTGCCCAGGTCACCCTTATCGATTCGAATATAGACAACTGCAGCAGGGCCTCGTCCTTCGGACTGAAATGCATACAGGGCAATGCCCTGAAAGAAGAGACCATCATAGAAGCCGACGGGTACGAAGCCGGTACTTTCGTAAGCCTTACCAACAACAGCGAGATCAATGTACTCGCGGCACAGCTCGCCAATGAGGCCATAGGCATTCCCAACATTTACGTTTCCCTGAACCCTTCTTCGGAAGGAGCGAATGTCGACCTGCTGGAACCCATCGGGGCTTCCACCGTTTTCGCCAAAAAGATAGATCACTACAAATGGGATTACAAAATTGAGAACAAAGAGTTTGAAGAATACAGTATCGAAATAACCGATACCGTTTCATCAAGAGAATTCCTGAAAAAGCTCACAGCCGAACAGGGAGACATACTTCCCGTATTTTACAAAAACAGCGACGGAAAGTATCGCATTTACCATTACGGAGTGGAACTCGAACCGGGATATACCGTATATTATATCAGATAATTATTGTAATCTTACATTTACATAGAATACAAAATGGCAAACACATAACACTTTTAACATCCCGTCACCATGGAAACCATGATCAGTCAGTTAAAACACGAATTCGAACTGCCATTGAGCAATCCCGTACTGGTATTCAGCCTTATACTCTTTATTATACTGTTATCGCCCATACTCCTGAAGCGGCTGAATATTCCCGGCATCATCGTACTCATACTTTCCGGGGTGCTGATAGGCCCATATGGTCTCAATATCCTTGAAAAAAACTCGGCGGTAGACCTGTTTTCCACCATCGGGCTCCTGTATATCATGTTCATCGCCGGGCTGGAACTGGACATGAACGAATTCAAGGCCAACAGGAACAAAAGTGTGCTATTCGGTTTTTTTACCTTTATCATCCCGCTCGCCATAGGGCTGCCGGTATGTTATTACCTTCTGGGGTATAACCTGAATTCAAGCCTGCTCACCGCCAGTATGTTTGCCACGCATACCCTGGTAACCTATCCCATGGTCAGCAAGCTCGGGATATCCAAAAACCAGGCAGTTGCCGTTACCGTGGGAGGCACCATACTCACGGATACCGCAGTGCTTATCATACTTGCGGTAATCATGGGGTCTGAAGAGGGCGGGCTTACCACCGACTTCTGGATACGCCTGGCAATTTCCCTGGGGATTTTTCTGATCATTATGTTTCTGGTAATTCCGAAAATTGCCCAATGGTTCTTTCACAAGCTTGAAAACGAAAAACACTCACATTATATTTTTGTTCTTTTTATCGTTTTCCTGGCGGCATTCCTGGCGGAGATCGCAGGGGTAGAACCCATCATCGGGGCATTTATGGCCGGCCTGGCACTCAACCGTTTAATTCCCCACTCCTCTGCCTTAATGAACAGGATAGAGTTTATCGGGAATTCCCTTTTTATTCCCTTCTTCCTGATCAGTGTCGGAATGCTGGTCGATATAGGGGTTATCACAGATGGCCCCATGGCATTGATCATAGCCGGAACACTTTCGGTAGTTGCCCTGGTGGGAAAATGGTGTGCCGCATTGCTTACCCAGGTCACATTCAGGTATTCCGCCGCCCAGAGACAACTTATTTTCGGGCTGAGCAGTGCTCACGCCGCCGCCACCCTGGCCGTGATCCTGGTGGGGTACCGGGCGGGAGTACTCGACAAGAATATTCTTAACGGCACCGTTATCCTGATCCTTATAACCTGCATCATCGCTTCTTTCGCCACACAAAAAGCCGGCCGCAAGATTGCCATGAGTGCAGAAGAACCGAGCAGTAACAGTTCCGTTCCGGGAAGCAGGGGAACCATCTTTTCCGACGAGCATATCCTCCTCCCGATTGCCAATACCAGGAATATGGAGAAAGCCCTGGAATTCGCCACCCTGATCAAGGACAAAAAATCGGCATACCCCCTTACCATCCTTACGGTGGTCCCCAATGACAGGGAAGCTGAAAAAAACATGGGAAAAGCAAGGGAAGAGCTCGAGCGCTTCTCGCGTGAAGCCACGGCCTCCGAGATCAGGACCGATGTCATAGCCACCATAGATTACAACGCTTCCAACGGTATAGCCCGGACAGCCAGGGAAACCCTCGCCAATATTATTTTACTGGGCTGGCCGGGAAAAAAGGGGTTTATCGAGAAACTCATCGGTGAAAAAATGGAACACCTGATGACCTATACCGATAAGACCATATTTATCGGGGATTTCAGGACACCCCTGGTAAAACATCAGCGTATTTTAGTCACGGCACCTCCCTTTTCCGAGCTGGAACAAGGTTTCGGCACCTGGGTCAGCAAAATATGCCGGCTGTCTGAAGAACTCAACATACCCGTACGGTATTACTGTACCGCAGATACCAGGGAGGCCATACAAAAGTATACGGAAGCCCACAAGATCAACTCCGGGCATCAGTTCGAACTTCTGGAAAGCTGGGATGATTTCTTTATACTTTCCGGGGAGCTGAAACCAAACGATCTGTTTATACTGATCTCAGCCCGCAAGGGATCGGTTTCCCACCTGCCCCTGATGGACAACCTTCCTGCCAAACTGGAAAAGTACTTCGCCAGGAACAGCAAGATCATCGTATATCCGTGATAAACATATGTCTGTACAATTAATCGTTACACTTGTCATCATCGGCACAGGCATATTCCTGTTTGTCAGGGACTACTTTTCCATAGACACGACTTCCGTGCTTATCATGGCCCTTTTCATCGTGTCCGGGGTACTGAGCCCCGAAGAAGGGTTTTCGGGCTTTAACCATCCGGCAACCATCACCCTCGGATGTATGTTTGTGATCAGCGCAGGTGTATTTCATTCCGGGTTACTCGAAGGGGTCAGTGAAAAAATGGTAAAACTCGCCCGCAAGGGCTATATACCGGCCCTTATCGTATTCTGCCTGAGCTCAGCGCTGTTTTCCGCTTTTGTCAACGATACTGCGGTAGTGGCCCTGTTGCTGCCCGTAGCTCTCAGGGTATGCCGGGAAAGCGATATCAGCCCTTCAAGACTACTTATCCCCATCTCCTTTTGCGCGTTGTTCGGGGGCACTTGTACGCTGATAGGAACTTCGACCAATATACTGGTGAGCAGTTATGCCGAAAAGCTGGGAGTCGAAGGGTTCGGGATGTTCGAATTCAGCCTGGCCGCACTCTGCCTGCTCGCTATAGGATTTATCTATATTTTTTTCGCATCTCCCCTGATACTTCCGAAACGGAAAAACACCGCCAAAGCCCTGAAAGAAGAAGCGGAAAACTATGTCAGTGAAATTGTCATCCCGGAAGGATGCCCGGATACCGGCACCAGTATTTCGCGATCCGGACTGGTCCGGGAATACGAGCTGCAGATACTGAGTATACGCCGCAACGATATCAATATTTATCACATAAGCCCGGAAACCACTATACAGCAGGGTGATGTTATCAGAGTCATTATCCGGCCGGACACCCTTAATCTTATCCACGAGGCCGGCAGATATACCATAAAAGGTGACCTGAAGGGATCGCCCCTGAAAAGCGATGACGACGAAAGACATCTTTACGAGGTCATTATTCCCTTCGGTTCTTCCCTTTCCGGAAATTCCCTGCGTGCTGTCAATTTCCGTCGCAAATACCGCTCTTCCGTACTGGCCATACGGCACCGTGGAGCATTACAGATGGAAAAGCTTGCCGATACCCGGCTCCTGGAAGGTGATATGCTTCTTGTCCTCGGGTCGTATGAAGAAGTACAGGCCCTGTCGTCACAGGGAATGATCGTTATACTCTCGGAACACAAATCGACCCGCGTGAACCTCAGGAAAGCCATTCCTTCCCTGGTCATCGCATCAGGAGTAATTCTCGCAGCCACCCTCAACCTCACCTCCATACTGATCAGCAGTATGATAGGCTCTCTCTTAATGATCATCACGGCAACCCTGAAACCCACGGAAGCCTATAAGGCAATAGAATGGAAAGTCATTTTTATGGTGGCCGGGGTGCTTTCGATGGGAACGGCACTGGAAAAAACAGGCGGGGCAGAGCAGATGGCCGCTTTTATAGAACAAAGCCTCGGAAGCTATGATCCGAGGATAACGCTGAGCCTGCTGTACCTGGCCACCTTTCTCTCTACCAACATTCTTTCAAGCAAGGCAGCTGCAGCCCTTATGACCCCGATAGTTATCAATCTCGCCGCTGCCATGAACGTAAACGAACGGCCATTTCTGGTCGCGGTCATGTTTGCCTGTTCCCTTACCTTTATGACCCCGGTAAGCTACCCTACAAATACCATGGTATACGCCCCCGGAAATTACCGGTTCAATGATTTTCTGAAGATCGGCACCCCGCTCAACATTATTACCTGGATCGTAGCTTCGCTGATTATTCCGTATTTCTTTCCGTTTTGACAAGGAGTCCGGGAGTGTTTACTCCGGGAATATTTGAACTAAACCTCTCTATGGACTTGAAGTCCATAGGTTTTCGGCAGACTTTTAGAACCTGGAAGGAAGATGCACTGAAGTGCATAGTTTTAAACTTTTTTGAGACCAACAAACCTTTTCCCATAAAAAAACCCGTGCCGTCCGGCACGGGTTTTCAGTATGTTACAGTATTTTTATCCTATTCTTCCTCTTCAGGCTTCATTTCGAAGTCTTCCATAAACTTGGTGGTGTAATTCCCCGCAATATAATCGGGGTGGTCCATCAGCTGCCTGTGAAAAGGGATGGTCGTTTTAATCCCTTCGATAACGAATTCGTCGAGTGCCCGCTTCATCTTGTTGATCGCCTCGTCACGGGTCTGTGCCGTGGTGATGAGCTTGGCGATCATGGAATCGTAATTGGGCGGTATCACATAACCGCTGTACACATGCGTATCGAGGCGCACTCCGTGGCCTCCCGGCGCATGCAGGGTAGTGATCCGTCCGGGAGACGGCCTGAAGTCGTTATACGGGTCTTCGGCATTGATACGGCACTCTATGGAATGCAGTTTGGGCGTGTAATTACGCCCGGAGATCGGCACTCCTGCAGCAACCAGTATCTGCTCGCGGATCAGGTCGTAATCGATCACCTGTTCGGTGATCGGGTGCTCTACCTGGATACGGGTGTTCATTTCCATAAAATAGAAATTCCGGTGTTTGTCGACAAGAAACTCAACGGTACCGGCACCTTCATATTTTATGTATTCCGCAGCCTTTACCGCCGCTTTTCCCATTTTTTCCCGGAGTTCATCGGTCATAAAGGGAGAGGGGGTCTCTTCGGTAAGCTTCTGGTGCCTCCGTTGTACGGAACAGTCCCTTTCCGAAAGGTGACAGGCCTTTCCATAGGCATCGCCTACGATCTGTATTTCGATATGCCTGGGCTCTTCTATGAGCTTTTCCATATACATCCCGTCGTTCCCGAAGGCTGCAGCAGCCTCCTGCTGGGCACTTTCCAGGGCCTTTTTAAGGTCTTCTTTCTTCCATACGGCACGCATGCCCTTTCCTCCGCCTCCTGCAGTGGCCTTCAGCATCACGGGATATCCCATTTCTTTGGCCAGTTTTGCCGCGTGTTCATAAGATTCCAGAAGCCCGTCTGATCCGGGAACCGTAGGAACACCGGCTTCCTTCATGGTCGCTTTTGCCGTAGCCTTGTCTCCCATTTTCTCGATCATTTCGGAAGAAGCCCCGATAAACTTGATCTCGTGCTCGGCACATATTTTGGAAAACTTGGCATTTTCGGAAAGAAATCCGTACCCCGGATGTATGGCATCGGCATTCGTGATCTCCGCTGCCGCGATGATATTGGACATCTTGAGGTACGACATATTGCTCGGGGGAGGTCCTATACAGACCGCTTCATCGGCAAAACGGACATGCAGGCTTTCGGCATCGGCCGTAGAATAGACTGCTACGGTCTTGATACCCATTTCCCTGCACGTACGAATAACGCGAAGCGCAATCTCTCCCCGGTTTGCTATCAGTATTTTTTTAAACATCTGCTGAAATTTAAAATTTCTTATGATGGATCAACCAGGAAAAGGGGTTGGTCGAATTCTACCGGCGACGAATCGTCTACCAGTACCTTAACGATCTTACCGGACACCTCCGATTCGATCTCGTTAAACAGCTTCATCGCTTCTATAACACAAAGTACGTCACCCTGTTTTATAGTGCTTCCTACCTCTACAAAAGCAGCTTTATCCGGTGAAGGTTTCCGGTAAAAGGTTCCGATAATGGGAGATTTTATGGTAATGTATTTATCGTTGTCGGACGAGGGGTTCTCAGGGGCAGGGGCCGGCGGGGCAGGAACTTCCTGAGCCGGTTGCTGTACCTGCTGCGGCGCCACGGCGGGAGCCACGGGTACATGCTGAATGTACGTGGTTTCTGCAGCACTTCCTTCGGTACCCGTCTTGATCGTGATCTTTACATCGTCCATTTCCAGCTTTACCTCACTGGCACCGGACTTGGCGACGAATTTGATCAGATTTTGAATTTCTTTTAAATCCATGTTAGTCGTTTTGTTTGTTTTTAGGTCTTTTTGCATTTCCCGACAAACGGGACGAATGTCATATTACCGGGGGTCATAGGCCCATTTCAGATACACGGAACCCCAGGTAAAACCACCTCCAAAGGCAGCAAATATAAGGTTATCTCCTTTTTTCAGTTGCTTTTCATAGTCGTTTAACAGCAGCGGCAGGGTCGCCGATGTGGTATTCCCGTACTTCTGAATGTTTACCATCACCTTTTCCTCCTGCAGCCCTACACGTGCGGCCGTGGCATCTATAATCCTCTTATTGGCCTGGTGCGGTACCAACCATTGCACATCGTCATGCTCCAGGTTATTCCTCTTCATTATCTTGTCGGCCACATCAGCCATATTGGACACTGCAAACTTGAATACCGTCCTGCCGTCCTGGTGGACGTAGTGCTGCTTGTTCCTGACGGTCTCTTCCGTAGCCGGCATCAACGACCCCCCGGCTTCCATGTTCAGGAAAGCCCTTCCGGCGCCATCAGACCTCAGGTATTCATCCTGGAGCCCCAATCCCTCTTCATTAGGCTCGAACAAAACCGCACCCCCGCCGTCTCCGAAGATGATACAGGTAGTGCGATCGGTGTAATCGATGATCGAAGACATCTTGTCTGCACCTACCAGCAACACTTTCTTATATCTTCCCGACTCTATATAACTGGCCGCTGTAGACATCCCGTACAAAAAACTGGAACAGGCCGCCTGCAGATCATAGGAGAAGGCATTCACCGCTCCAATTTCGGTAGCCACATAGGCCCCGGTAGAGGCCACGAGAAGATCGGGCGTAGCGGTAGCCATAATAATAAGGTCTATTTCTTCCGGATTGATCTGTGATTTTTTTATAAGGTCTTTTGCAGCTTCTATGGCAAGATAAGATGTGCCCCTGGTATCGTCCTTGAGAATACGTCGCTCCTTGATCCCTGTTCTTGTGGTAATCCACTCGTCATTGGTTTCCACCATACCTTCCAGGATCTTATTGGTCAGTACAAAATCCGGGACATATGCTCCTACAGCGGTAATTGCTGCTGTTTTTTTACCCATAATCAAATTCCGTTTTATTCAAAAACACGAAACCGAAGAAAAATTAACATCCCTCTACCATCGCGGGGCGGGACCTTCTGTTCCGGATACCGGAATCCGCTACCAAACACGAGGCCTCCTCCTCACACCGTCAAATAATAATCACAACTCATTCTCCTGTACACAAAGCACCTTTGCCCGGAATATATCACCGGTTTACAGCGAACTATTATATGTGAAATTATTAATTTTCTTTGAATTTCGGTGCAAAATAGTTGGTTTTTACTATTTAGAAAAATATTTCTTCATAAAAAAAACCCTCACACCGTGAGAGTTTTACATTTTAATATCGGGCTTATTAAGCCACTTCTTCTGTGGTATTATCAATTAACACCTTACCCCTGTAGTACAGTTTTCCTTCATGCCAGTGTGCCCTGTGGTAAAGGTGAGCCTCTCCCGTGGTGGAGTCTACGGCAATTTGAGGAGCAGTCGCCTTGTAATGCGTTCTTCTTTTATCTCTTCTCGTACTGGACTGTCTTCTTTTAGGATGTGCCATTTTCGTCTATTTTAAAATTTTTGCTTCTCTTATTTATCGGTCAACAGTTTTTTCAGTGAATCCCATCTCGGGTCTGTTTCTTTTTTATCGTCTTTACCGGAACTTCCGGGCTGCAATTCCGAAAGCTTCCTTACAATCTCCGAATCCAGGCTACCGTCTTCTATACCCGGGTGCACCTTTTTGGCCGGTACGGCCAGTACCGCCATTTCATATATATACTGTGCCACATTCACCTGGTGCTCTCCGTGAGGCAGGATGAGTATCTCTTCGTTCTCATCGTTGTAATCCTCCCCGAATTTCACCACCAGCTCCAGGTTTCCCCCGATCTCCTGGTCGAAAGGCTCACCGGACAGGTCACAGTACACATTAACAGTGCCACTCACTTCAAACTCCAGCTCCAGCAGGTTACTCTTCTTGCGAAGCACCACCGTGACATCCAGCGAGGCGCCGTTAAAATCGGTATACCCAAAGCTTTCGAAAAAACGGTTATCTATATGGTAGCCGAACCTGTGCTCCCCCTGCTTAAGCCCTGCAAAGGGAATATCAAAATCCCTGAACTTCTTCATCTTACACTACATTTCCTTCGCATCACATACCGACCCTTACGGTATCGGAACGGGTGTGCAAAGATATAAATTTTTATTAATGACCAACTTAGTATTGTTTTTTTTTTGATTTCCCTGGAGGAGGGAGTGGAGGTTGCCGGTTACTGGTTATTTCACAAAGATACGCAGAGGGGATTTTCCACTTTATGCTTCCGTCCCCCAGCCCCCCATTGGCACATCATCACATTGGCACATCATCACATTGGCACATCATCACATTGGCAAATTATCAAATTATCAAATTCACCCCCGTCTCCTTTTGTCGTGCCCTATATCCCGGGCGAGGTTCCTTTTAAGGGGGTTGGCACTGATCTCGTCGTATTCCCGGCGGTTCCTGTAAATCTGAATGGCGGTAAAAACCGCTTCCTCAAACGACCGGAAATCGGCTTCCCCTTTTCCGGCGATCCCGTAAGCGGTACCGTGGTCGGGGGAGGTACGGACTTTCTCAAGGCCTGCCGTATAATTTACTCCGCGGCCGAAGGACAGTGTCTTGAACGGAATGAGCCCCTGGTCGTGGTATGCGGCAAGGACGGCGTCAAATTTCCTGTAATTTCCCGATCCGAAGAAGCTGTCGGCCGAATAAGGCCCGAAAACCATGATGCCCTTTTCGAAGAGTTCGGCGATCACCGGTTTCAGCACCTGGTCATCTTCCTGCCCTATCACACCGTTGTCCCCGCTGTGCGGGTTGATGCCGAGCAACGCTATCCTGGGTTTGCGGACCCTGAAATCGCGAACCAGGGAGTCGTGTACTTTCTCCACTTTTTCCCTCACCAGTTCCGGGGTGATATTCCGGCTCACCTCATTGATAGCGATATGGTCGGTAAGCAGCCCGACTTTCAGGTCGTCGGTCACCATAAACATCAGCGCTTCCCCTCCCAGTTCCCTGGCCAGGTAATCGGTGTGCCCGGGGAAACGGAATTCTTCCGACTGGATATTACTCTTGTTGACTGGAGCCGTAACCAGCACATCCACCTCACCGGCCTTGAGTGCCTCTACAGCACATTTAAGCGATAATACGGCATACTTTCCGGCCTCTTCCGTTTCCTGTCCGAATTCTATTTTAGGCGTGTTTTTGGAAATATTGACAATATTGATCTTTCCTTCCACCACCTGGGAAACCTCCTGAACCCCGTTGTAATTAATATCAATATCAAAATGCTTTTTCTGAAAAGCCATGACCTTATTGCCTGCAAATATCACCGGAGTACAGAATTCCAGCATCCTGGGGTCCTCGAAAGTCCTGAGGATAACCTCTCCCCCGATCCCGTTGACATCCCCTATGGAAATTCCTAATTTTATGCGTTCTGTTGTATTCATCAGCGGCGGTTTGATTCCGGTGCGAAAGATACGTATTTGAAACCGATAAATCAACTGCCCCCGGGGCATTCAAACAGATGAAACCCTCTTATTCCGGCACAGGAAAACCGGAGCCGTTGAACAGGATTAAAAACTTCGGGAAGTCAAAATGCTGCCGAGCCGGCAGATCGTTGCCCGTTTAAAGCCTGGCGACTTCAGCACGATCGAAAACGTCGCCGAAGCGTTTAAAGGTTTCCGAGGCCACACGTACTGCTTTTTCCCGGTCTTCCTCATTGCGGGGCAGGCGGTTCAGCACTTCGGTAAACGCACTCCACTTCCGGGCAGACTCGTCTCCATATCCCTTAAAAAAGGAAAAACCCCTGTCAATCCCCTTTTTCTGCAACATCTGTACAATATAAGGCCCTCCCATGATGGAGCCTTCCAGCACATACAGGGCCCCCATGGCCTGGACGGCATCTCCTATCTCAGGAGCCGTAGCCGGGGGCAGGTTTTCGACACTACCGCCCAGGGCTTCTATATCGGCCCTGATATACGAGGAGTCACGACGTTCTTCATAATCGGGCAGTACGCCGTATATATAAGGCGCTATGGCCTTTTCCACCGCACTGAAATACGCGTAGAAACACTTCAGCAATGCTGCATAGCCCGCATCACTTTCGATACTCTTAATACGGAGCACCACTTTTTTCTCCGTCTCCTGGTGGTTTGTTCTGGTCGCTTCCTTGATCACTGCACTTAACATTTCCATCTTTTCCGTTTTCTTTTTATGGTTAAAAATAAGTAATTCTTTTCATTAAACCTCACTCCTTATAAAACCGGTAGGTAACCCCTGCCAGCAACACCAGCCCCGGTTGCCCGGGCATCAGCCTGTCGGTGTAATCCAGGATATTATCTGCCGTGAGCTGTATACCCATCCTGTCGTTAAACAATTTCTTCTCTATCCCGGCATTGACCAGGAAATGTCCTTTTACAAAGGTATCGTAACGATCGATAAAACGATTGTTGTTCCGGTCGCCAAAGGCGTATTTCCCCCTGTAATTCACACGTATATTGGTCGTAACATTCCACGGTGCATAGCGATAGGCCACCCTGGTATTGGCCATGTGTTTCGACCGGTTTTCCAGGCCGAAATAATCAGACAGTCTCGACTCGCGGAACAAGCCCGAAGCATTGTCGCGCACATAGGCATAGGCCCCCGTACCATTGCGTATACTGTCCATTACCCCCCGGTCTTTGGCCACCAGGTACTGATATCCAGCCCTGATATCCAGCCCGGACGGCAGCGTGACCGACGCCGAGGCTTCCAGTCCCGCATTAAACGACCTGGGCAGGTTCTGATAGGTATAGATATCCCGGACACTGGTTCCGGAAGCCACACGGATACTGTTGATCTGGTTTGAAATGTCGTGGTAGAAGGCGTTTACATCTATCTTTACATTTTTCTTCGGAGCATAGGTAAAACCCCCGTTGAACGACAGGGATTTTTCAGCCTTCAGGTTCTGGTCGAGCTGGTTCACCAGGTATTCCCTCACCTCGCTGATCTGGCCGGCATCCTTCATCTCTTCGAGGGTTTCCCGGAGCAGTTCGGTACCGATCACCAGGTAATTGGCCACCGGGTTCATAAACACCTGGTAGCGCTGGCGGTAATCGGGTGTCTTGAAACCACTACCCATAGCGAGGTTAAAAGTCAGCTCCGGCAACACCCTGTAGTGCAACCCGAGACTGGGGTTGAGCCGCCCAGTGAAACTGTTGTGATGGTCGTAACGCAGTCCGCCCACCACTTCGAGACGGTCATCGATATGCCAGTCGGCCTGCAGGTAGGCAAAGCCGCTCCACAATCCGCCGGGTACATTAAAATCACGGTTGTCCATCTGTTCCACACTACCCCCCAGCCCGGCCGTAAATTTCAATTCGTTATGGGGGGTATAGGCAAACTGCTGTTCTGCCCGGTGCAGGGTCTGTGCAAACTTCTCGGCACCGGCTTTAGCATCGGTCTCCTGCCACAATACACTCATATCCGACACATAGCGGGTAAGGTAGTAGCGGCTCATGCTGCGCACCCCGTTCTTAAAGGTCTTATCGTAAGTCAGGGAGGCATTGATATCGGTAATATCCTGGTTGTCCCCCGCCGTATTCTGTTGTGCCCCCGTCCCGAAAACCTGTTCCATAAACGATCTGCGAAGGGCATAGCGGAACGACCCCCCGAGGGTTCCCGTGGGGGAAAGGCGGTACCTCACCCTACCCTGTAACGTATAATCGTCATAAGGAGGGGCGGTAGTCCCGCCGGACATATAAGGATCGGTATTAAAACCATCGGTACGGTAATAATTGGCCGAGATATTGGCCGAACCGCGCTGGTGGTCAAACGGAGTCTCTCCTTCCAGGGTTATATCTGCAATGTTCAATGAACCGTAGCGCACCGATGCCATCGCCTGCGGCTGAATGGCACCGTGGCGGGTAACGATATTGATGGCCCCTCCGAGAGCCTCACTTCCGAAAAGGCAGGAAGAAGCTCCCTTGATGATCTCGATACGTTCTATATTGCTCACGCTGATACGGGAAAGGTCAAAATTCCCCCGGTTACGCCCTACCATGGGCTGCCCGTCGATCAGGATCATCACATAATCGCTGCTGAACCCCTGCATCTGCACCCCTGTTGCCCGGGCCCCGCCGCCTATATCGTTGACTATGGCAATCCCTGTCTGTTCCTTCAGTACCTCGTCCAGCCTGCGGCTGCCCATCTGTGCAATGGCCTCCTTCCCGATAACCGTTACGGGCATGGCACTGCCACCCCGGATATCGAGCAGGTTGTCTGCGGCCTCTACCCGGCCTTCCACCACTACTTCGTCCAGGTCGTTATCCTTGTCCATCACCAGCGTTACAGCCACCGTTTCCGTACGGCCGGGCTCCACATGCACTTTCAGGGCCTGTTTTATATAGCCCAGACCCGATATATGCAGGGTATAGTTCCCGGCGATGATATCGCGAAACCCGAAGTTCCCGGCATCATCGGTCCGGGCGATATGCATATCGGGCTCCAGGTATACGCTTACTCCTGTTACGGGAGCACCCCGGTCGTCCAGTACCTGCCCGGTAAGTGTGCCTCTTATGGGGGATTGGGCGTTACTTACATTAATAAATTTTACAAATAGTAAAATCAAAATAAATATCCTCTTAAAAATCAATGCGCCTTTCCCCTTTTAAAGTACAAACAATTTTCCATTTCAATTGGAATAGAAATACTCTCCATTACTCCATAAATCACTTATAGTATCATTTAGCAATAATACCAGTAATATAGTCCGCATACCACTGAGATAATATAACAGGTGTAGAACCATTTATATTCGCAGAATTATATAAATATATGGTTCCAAGTAAACCTGTCGGGATATCATCTGGTAGTTGCAACTTCAAAGATGTTTCCGTCTGTTCCGAAATATTAGCAGTTGCTATTGTAACTCCAAACATATCTGTAATGACAGCATATGTAAAATTTCCTATATAATATTTAGCCGCCGGACCGGTCAGTGAATAGGTAAAACTTAATTCGTCACCTTGTTTTATTTGCTGCCCTTGTTGATCTAATTGTAAGCTTTGTATCAAATCAGTTCCTCCTATTGGGGGAAGAAGTGAATAAGGTTCGGTAGTTTTTGTATAAGTTCCTGTTGTTACTTTTACATAATACCGTCCTGGATCTATTTCTTGATATGCAGGTATACTAACTATTATTGCATTGTATGTAAATATTGTTGCATTCTCCAAATCAATCTTAAATTCTTTTTTGCTTACGGAATCTATCAAAAAGACATTAGTCTCTTCCGAATTCGGTATGATGTATTCTCCTCCTATCCGTAGGCTTTGGGAATTAAGTCTATAAATAGCTGCATCTCTTTGATTTATCTCTACCCAAGGCTCAGGCTGATTAATTATCGGTATCAATGTGTAAGTTTTTACACTCTCGTCCTGAGCAATTACTGTATATACTGTTTCTGAAGTAAAAGAAACTTGTTGCTCTGATGCAGGACTCAATGACGCCAGATCTGAGACAGTTATCTTTGGAGTTACAATTTCCGGAATATCTTGAAGTGGGGGCCAGTAAACGATAATACTATCGTCCTTTATTACGGCTTTTAATTCATTGCCGTTTGCATCAGTTATACTAAACTGTTTTATATCGTTATATGGGTATTCCAAATATTCCTTTTCACAGGACAGGAATATATTCATAAATAAAATTAAAACAACCGATAAGGTTATCCTTAATCTCTGGCTTATTATGTTCACAATCTTTAAACTTTTAGAGAGACAACTCCTGCATAAATTAGCAAGAGTTGTCTGCTGTTGATAGAGATAGTAGCTAAGTGAGTTTTAAGCTAAACACACGTAACTATGTTATAGTTAAAGAGTTTTTACCTCAAATGTATAGGTTCCTTGATTCGAGGTATTGTCACCAGCCGTAGTAAAACCTATAAATGCAAATGCATAAACTGGCTCTGAACCTCCGGCTGTAACATAAAATACAAAATCGTCAGTGAGATCAACAAAACCACCTGTTGAATACGTATACCAAGTACCAGCACCCTGCGGTGTTGTAGCAACCGTTGCTGTAGCATAGGTTCCCGAATCAGCATCAGCAAATGCTGTATCTGTGGTATAACTTAATGTAAAGCCACTGGCTGCACTTATATAAGAATTGTTGTAACTGCCAAAAATTAATTGACGTGTGGATTGGGGTAAAACCCCTTGCTGACCAGTAGTAACACTTGCAAATATTTGTCCGAAGTCTGCACCAGAACTTAATGCAGGGTTCCCCCAGTTACCTGAAATTGTAATTGTTCCGTTTGGATTAATTATTCTTACTGAACTCATTTTTTTTAAATTTTAAGATTTATTTAATTTGGTTTTTGCGTTTTCTAATTCAATTATTAAGGGATGTGATAGGATATCCCCTATCTCCAATAACCAATCAAGTAAATCTGTAAAAAACGCATAAATACAAAATTCCATGATCGATTTCTTCGAGGCGGAGCAACCATTATTCACTTTTGTTTTTTCATATATAATTTTGTTTGGATTAATTATTAAAAGACGTTTCAGCACTGTCATTAGTTCCATCAATTAATATCATATTATTCCTTAGCCTGCACTGTCAGCCCGAAATTCTGTATTATCGCATCTGTCCATCCCGAATATTCAAAAGTCCACGGCCGAGTTCCGGTGGCGCCCAAAGGAAAATCATCTGGTATTTTAACTATAATCTGTTTTCTGCTTTCACTCACAATCGGCAGGTTTATATTATCACCGCTGGCCAAGTTAACGGTTACTGAGGTCGCTTCTAAAAACACATATCCGCTTTTTGCATTTATGGTGTAATTACCTCCCTGTATAACTGTACTTGAACCTGTTACAGCTTGTGGAGACCTATACTTCAGATGTATGGGTTTTGGAAGTATACATGTATTACCTAAAAATTTCACTCTAATATCATAATAACCACTATCAGCCTCTGCTGGAATAATTATAGGGAAGGTATATTCTTCTGCTCCAGCGGTAATCATAGTGGAACTAAGATCTGCAGGAATTTCTTTCTCATTTATGCTGTCGATTAAAGTCACTTCCAATGTTGCAGTACTAACACTAAATAAGTTTCCTTTAAGTGTTGTTGTGGCATTAGGATAACTTGCAAATTCGGTAGCGGTATCAGAAAGCGAATTGTAATCGACCGTAAGACTGGAAGGGTTTTGCTGAACAATATCCAGCCTATATGTTCTTATATTACCATCGTCTCCATTAACAGTATAGATCTGTGTAGTATCGTTAACAGATACAGGAAGTATCTCTTCTTCAAGGGTGGCTCCCTCTGCCAGTGTGATCTCGGGATCTATCACATCCAGAGAATAATAATAGGGCAAGTACACGGTAATGGTATTTTCAATATTGTCTATCGTTCCGTATACTATATTGTCCGGGATATTACTCACTTTGTATTCCTCAATGATATCTTTAGGTAACGGTTCGGGTTCAACAGTATCTTCACAGGAAAAAAGCAGTAAAACAGAGATTATGATCAGTATAATGACGGTAAAAGGTAAAAATCTATAGTTCATTTTGTGATTATTTTGATGAAGGTCCTATTGCGTTATTTCAAATTTGCTACTCCCGGCTTTGGCCAGTACATATTGGAAGGTATAATACACATGAGGAGAATTTCGCTTCCATTCGTCCGGGTCAGTCAAGTCCTTATACAAACTGATCATCTTTATTTTGGCGTAATTACCTTTTGCCGTTTTTACGATCATCGTACGTGGTAAAAGTGTTCTTTCCTTTTCCGTCCCCTCATATACGGTGGTCGTATCTGCCAGGCAATAAGCTATATGTTGGTATTCGTAAGAGCCATCATTAAAAATATCACCTCCAAAGTCATAACAATAATACCCTATCCCATTGCCAAAGGCTCCTGCATCGTCTGTCCCAATGATTCCTGTTGGAGTACGGAACTCTGAGTCATCGGGAATGTCTATAACATCATCAAAGGCTTTTTCAAGAATGAGTATCCCTCCTACTCCGGGCCCCTTATATCCCAGGTTAGCAACATCCGACCCGTTATTACCACCGGCAAAACTCCTGTATATCCCACTGAAACTGATATCCCATCGGTCGGTCTGTTTGTAATGGGTATTTACGGTGGCCTCATTTTCAAGACTATAATAGAGTGGGTCCTGTTCGTCCATGGGTTCGTGTCCTTCCGGGAGTTCTCCTCCGAGATTGGATACAGTAATAAGCCGGTTAAAAATAGATTCGTCCGTTACAAAATCAGGTTCTGTATCCGGATCTCTGCCGTCATCACTGCTACAGGACAAGGTCAAACTCAATAACAACAAGATTAGAACTCCTTGAAAACAGTACCGATATTTATTTTTAAGTCTTTTCATATAGCTTGTTCAAATATTATTGAGTTTTTAAATTTTCAGAACCATCTTCCTGTACATAATACCTAAAGGTAAAATAGGGCGCGGGCCAGTTCATATTAGTCACCTCCGGTGGGTTGCCCTGGTAGACACTGATCAGTTCCAGTTTGGCATATTTACCATCGGGAAGCCGGATGGCCCAGGTCCTGTCCCTGACAGGTATGGCTATATGGGTATCCATACTGTAAAAAAACCAGCCATCATCATAAGCGCTGGTGGCCCATCCTATCTTGGTGATTTCTGAAGTATCGAATTCTTCATCTGAAGGTGCTTCATTTACCGTTTCATATGGTTGGTCTATCATCACAACCGACGTATTCACAGCTTCTCCTTCATAACCAGGGTTATAAAAATAATTTGCATTATTGACAAACACCTCACTGTTATAGGGCCCGGTAAAGGCCAGGTCCCAGTCGGCGGTTTTCATCCAGCGGGCAGAATCGGCTTCATTGCGCAGCCAGACCTGTTTCTGGTCGCTGAGCCGGAACAGGAAGGTGTCGAAACCCTGTTTGGTCTTGCCGTCCACATCCCCGCCCATGGAGCCGTTGGTATCTCCCGGAAGGTCCCGGACCACGGTACTGAACCCGTCGTCGAGATCTCCTCCGTCTACAGTATCATCACTGCCGGAACAGGATTGCAGCATCCAGGGAATAAGCAGCAGGAACATAAACCACCTGTTTACCATGATTATCATTCTCATTTTCTGTAAGTTATTTTATTTATAATTAATCTAAATAAATGTCATTGCAATATTAGTCATAACCCCCTACAGGTGATTTGTGCAATCCGTTCTTTGTTTTGTGCGATCCGTTTTATTTTTTGTGCAATCCGTTTTTTTAAAGGATAAAAACCAGGACCCCGCGGGATAAAGTATGTACAACAAACAGATGTAAAAAACTGATTAAAAGCATTTTAATATCACAAATCCCGGTGCAGCCGCGGGGCCGGATTTTGTGCAATCCGTTTTTCCCTGTGAAAACGCTACTTGTATTTAGACTGATTAAATATTTCTTTTGTACCGCGTACGGCCGGATACTGCATCATTATTCCGCCCGAAAAAGAAACAGCATCAACTATGAGCATCACATTCAGAAAGATATATATCCCTGTCATTACCCTCCTGCTTGCCGGGGCGGCGCACACCCAGCCCCGGCGGGTCATCACCCTGGGAGGGGCCCTTACGGAAACCGTTGCGGCATTCGGGCTGGCCGACCGTATTGTAGCCGTAGATGTAACCAGCGAATATCCCGAAGCGATACGAAAACTGCCCAAGGTGAGCAGGAACCGTTCGGTTTCGGCAGAAGGGCTGATGGCCTTCCGGCCCGACCTGGTCCTCGCTCCCTATGGCGACGTTCCTTATGGGGTGGTTCAGGCACTTAAAGGGGCCGGTATACGCTTTGTAGCCATAAGGCAGGATTTTTCGGCAAAAGGGGCCCTGGCATTTATCCGGGATGTGGGAAAGGCCCTCGGAATGAAAGACCGGGCAGCACAACTCGCAGACGAGACCGGCATCCGTATAGAACAGGCCCTGCAAACGGTAGAGGCCGCAGATAAAAGTCCCACGGTACTGTTTATCTACGCCCGGGGTACGGGCACCATGACCGTGGCGGGCGGGGGCAGCAATATGGATGCCCTTATACACCTGGCCGGCGGGCGGAATGCGATACGGGAATTCAACCAGTTCAAGACCTATAATACCGAAGCCCTGGTGAATGCCAACCCCGATGTCATTCTCATGTTCGATTTCGGTATGGAAAGCCTCGGGGGCCGCAAAGGAGTTCTCGGCATGCCGGGAGTAGCTTTTACCAATGCCGGGAAACACCAACGGATCGTAGCCCTGGACGGACCGCTTATGATCAATTTTGCCACCCGGCTCGACCGCGCCATATTAAGCCTGCACCGCGAGCTTGTAAAAGGAGAGGAATAAGCATGAACAGAAAAAGTATTATTTACGCCATACTTACCACCGGGCTTTTTATCGCAATCCTGTTCTCCCTCGGTATGGGCGCCATGAAAATACCCGTTACGGATATCCCGGGCATTCTTGCGGGATCTTCAGGTCTTTTTACCGGGCTCACTACCGACGACGACCTGGCCGGAAACGTATTATCATATGTACGTATGCCCCGGGTACTGCTGGGTGTACTGGTCGGGGCGGCCCTGGGGATATCGGGTGCCGCGGTACAGGGCATCTTCCGCAATCCCCTGGCCGAACCGGGACTGATAGGGATCTCGGCAGGGGCCTCCCTCTTCGCCGCCCTGGTCATCGGCATGGAATCCGTTTTGCTGGTCTCCATAGGACAGTTCCTCGGGTATTACCTGCTGGCTTTCGCCGCTTTTGCCGGGGCCGGACTCGCAGCCATACTGGTATACCGGTTTTCCAGGACAGACGGCAGGCCGGATATAGCGACCATGCTGCTGGCCGGTATTGCCATCAATGCCCTGGCAGGGGCGCTCACCGGACTGATCTCCTACCTCGCAGACGAACAACAGCTGCGCACCATCACTTTCTGGATGCTGGGCAGCCTGGGCGGGGCCAGCTGGAAGATGGTACTGGGTATTTTCCCTTTCGTACTCGTTCCTGTACTGGCGCTGCCGCTGTTTGGCAAGGGGCTTAACCTCTTTGCCATAGGAGAGCGGCAGGCCGAACAGGCGGGGACAGATCCGGGGAAGATCAAGAATGCTGTAATTATCTTTTCCACCCTGTCGGTAGGCGCCTGTGTATCGGTTAGCGGGATCATAGGGTTTGTAGGGCTACTGGTGCCGCATATCGTTCGCCTGCTCGGCGGAGTGGACCACCGGTTTGTCCTGCCTGCCTCAGCACTGCTCGGGGCACTCGTACTCACGGTATCGGATATGCTGGCCCGGGTTCTCGCAGCGCCCCTGGAATTACCTATCGGAGTGATCACGGCACTGCTGGGCGCTCCCGTATTCCTGTATATACTGTACAGGGATAAAAAGAAAACAGCACAGTAAACCATCAAAAGAAAAAGACATGTTAAGGGTAGAATCGGTCAGCTATAAGGTCAATGGCAGGTATTTGCTGAAAGATATCACCTTCAGTATACGAAAGGGTGAAATAGTCGCTGTAATCGGCGCCAACGGGGCGGGGAAATCGACCCTGATGAAAATCCTCTGCCGGGAAAAGAAACCTACGGAAGGCCGGGTGGTGTACGACGGAAAGAACCTGGATGCATATACTGCCAGGGAACTGGCCGGAAAGCGTTCCACCTTCTACCAGCAGAATACCGTAAGCCTGGCCTTTACGGCAGAGGAGATCGTCCGTATGGGCAGGTATACCAGCACGGCAAAAGACAAGAGGGCCGACAGCATTGCCCTCTCGGAGACCATGAAAATATGCGGTATCAGTCACCTGGCCGGACGCTCCATGCTCACCTTGTCCGGGGGCGAACAGCAACGGGTTCACCTGGCCCGGGTACTGGCCCAGGTATGGGACCATAAAAACGCACTGCTGCTACTTGACGAGCCTGTTTCTGCTATGGATATGCTTTACCAGCACCAGACACTTGGGATTGTCAATGCCCTGGCCGGAAAAGGCTATATGGTGGTCTGCGTACTGCACGAAATCAACATGGCCGCCCAGTATACCGACCGTATCATCATGCTTAAGGAGGGACGTAAATGGTGGGATGGCACCCCGGAGGAAGTACTCACCACAAGGAATATCTATTCGGCTTTCGGGCTGCATACTTCCGTACAGACCGACCCCCGGACCCTGATTACCAAAGTAAGCCCGAGCGGTATAAAACTGGACGCCGCCTCATTCAATTCCAACCTGAAGGCACCTTACCTCAGACCCTGACCCCGCTGGGCGGAAAGCCATAATAGCGCTTAAATGCATTCGTAAAACTGGCCTGGTGCTTAAACCCTACCGAGGTAGCTACCTCGTACATGTTGTTTTTCCGTTCCTCGACGATCAGCCTGCGGGCCTCTACCATCCGAAGCCGGGTAATAAAATCGTAAATGGTGGTGCCGAAATATCTTTTAAAGCCCGTTCTCAGTTTCGATTCATTGATCGCAGCCATCCGGGACAACTCCCTCTGGGTAGGCGGGTCGATATAATGCTGCTCCAGAAATTCGCGGACGTATTCCAGTTTGGAAATGTCCTCATCGTGCAGGACGTTTCCCTCGTCTTTCAGAAACTGGCTGAACTGTTCCAGCTGGTACATGATCAGCTCCATGACCCTGGCATCGGTAAACATACGCTTCAGGTCGCCGGCCTGTTTGCATTCGCGTATGCCATCTATGGATTTCCTCATTTCCGGGGTTACATACAGGTCTTCCCCGATAAAGGAGGCGGCCACCCCCTTGTTTATTTCTCCCATGAAATTCTCATGCATGGGCGTCCCGGTATCTACCAGGTTAAAGTAGTAATCCCTGGAAAGCACCACGAGAAAATAGATATATTCCCAATCCGGTTTTACTTCATAACTCTGCCGCTGTGCAGGCACGTACCGGATATTGTGCCGGCTCTGACGGTACTGACCTCCCCCGGAAATACCCGCCTTTTTCTTTTTCTCCCGGCTGAAAATAAACTGGCTGGCAATCACATCGCCATCTACCTCGGTCTCTATCCGGACGGCATCACTGAAATTCATTTCGGAATACAACAGAAACAATCCGTTGGTAGACAACTGGTAGTTTTTCATCTCTACGGGGGCATGCCTGATATTTACCTGCCGTTCGGACAAACGGTGGTCCGGGACATATTTTTCCGGGATCTCTTCCTGGAAAAGCCACTCGCTATGGTTTTCTATCCTCGCTTTGATCAACATGGGCCGGTGAGTTTAAGACAGTAACTCCCATCAAATAAACGCAAATATACCATTTTATTTATAAAGATTCTAAATAGATGGCAGTTGTTTTTGGGTTGAAGGTTACAAGTTGCAGGTTTGACTACGAACTAACAACTACGAACTAACAACTAAAAAACTCTCCCCCTGATCACATTAATATTTCCTACTTTTACATTGTAAAAATAACTTATAAACACAAAACCATGTTTACAGGAATCATAGAAACTCTGGGAACCATTGAGAATATTGCCCGGGAAGAGGATAACCTGCATATTACGGTCCGCTGTTCATTCACCGGGGAACTCCAAATAGACCAGAGTGTGTCGCACAACGGTGTATGCCTTACAGTAGTGGGGATAGACGAAGACCGGTATACGGTAACTGCTATCAGGGAAACCCTGCAGCGTTCCAACCTGGGGCAGCTCAAGCCGGGAGACATGGTAAACCTGGAGCGGGCCATGAAACTGGGGGAGCGGCTGGACGGTCATATCGTACAGGGGCATGTAGACCAGACCGCGGTGTGCAGGGATATTGAACACGCCAACGGAAGCCGGGTATTTACCTTCGGTTATGATGCTTCCTCAAACAATGTAACCATAGAAAAAGGTTCCATCACCATAGACGGTACCAGCCTCACCGTAGTGGATTCGGGCAGGGATTTTTTCAGCGTAGCCATTATTCCCTATACGTTTGACCATACCAATTTCCGGAATTACACTAAGGGAACTGTAGTAAACCTGGAGTTTGATGTGGTGGGAAAATACGTTTCGCGGTTGATGGAACTGAGGTCATAAAGGCCGTTCGTCCGGGAAATGCTATCTTCCCGGAAATTCCGCCTTCCGCTTTTTGAGGAATGCCGTCGTCCCTTCCTTAAAATCCTCGGTACCGAAACATGCACTAAAGGCTTCTATCTCCGTTTTAAAACCATCCGTATCATACCGGAACCCTGCGTTTACGGCATGTATTGCGGCAGCGATGGCCACCGGAGAGTTCTTGCTGATCTTCTGTGCCAGGCTTTCACAAAACCCGGGGAGCTCCTCCGGCGCAACTACGTGATTTACCAGCCCCCATGCTCTGGCTTCTTCGGCACCGACCATCCCGGCTGTCATGATCATTTCCATCGCTTTCCCTTTCCCTACGAGCTGTGGCAATCGCTGTGTACCCCCGTAACCGGGGATTACTCCCAGAGAAACCTCCGGCAGTCCCATTCTGGCATTGGAAGAAGCCACTCTGAAATGACAGGCCATCGCCAGTTCCAGACCTCCTCCCAGGGCAAACCCGTTTACCGCGGCAATAATGGGAGTGGAAAGGTTTTCTACAAAATCGAAGAGCAACTGTTGTCCTTTTGCCGCAAGTGCCCCTCCTTCCTTCACCGAAAAACCGGCAAATTCCGAAATATCCGCACCGGCCACAAAAGCCTTGTCCCCGCTACCGGTAACAACGATCGCCCTGATCTCCGGGTCCTTGTCACAATCTTCAAAAGCCTCGTGCAGTTCTGCAATGGTAGCCTTGTTCAGGGCATTCAGTTTTTCCGGGCGGTTTATCGTAATAAAAGCGATCCCGTTACCTTCCTCTACATAAATGTTTTCGTACTCTTCCATAATATTTATTTTTCAGCTTCTTCCTCCTGCTCTTTAGGAAAAACCATGACAAACACGGTCCCTTTCCCGGGCTGTGAGGTAAAGTTAATGCTTCCCTTGTAATTTTCCACGATATTCTTTACCATACCGAGCCCGAGCCCCATACCGCTGGTCTTTGTGGTAAACCGGGGCTCGAAGATCTTTTCCCTGTTTTCTTCTGCGATCCCCACCCCGTTATCGGCAACGGTGATCTTTACCCTGTCTCCTTCGGAAAGTACCGAAACAACCACCCTGGGGTCCCGGTCCTCGGGTATGGATTGTATGGCATTCTTGACCAGGTTGGTGATTACCCGTATAAGCTGGGTACGGTCGAAACGGGCCGTGATCTCTTCCTCATGGGTAACAAAGGCGATATAATCTTCGGTAAAGATATCCAGGGCCAGGCGAACGATCTCCACGACATTCAGCGTTTCGTTCTGTTGCGCGGGCATACTGGCAAAATTGGAAAAAGCAGAAGCTATGCTGCTCATGGTATCGATCTGCTGAATAAGGGTTTTGGAAAACTCGTCCAGTTTTTTCTCTATCTCCGGATCGGAAGGGTCGAATTTCCGCTGGAAACTCTGCACGCTGAGACGCATGGGGGTCAGGGGGTTCTTGATCTCATGCGCCACCTGCCGGGCCATCTCCCGCCAGGCCTGCTCGCGCTCGCTACGGGCCAGGCGTACGGCACTGTCTTCCAGGGCATCGACCATGTTGTTGTAGGCATTGACCAGGTTAAAGATCTCTTCTCCGGCATGCTTCAGTGCTATTTTTTTATTCGCAGCCTCCGAACTGAACCGGGTTTCCTTGAGCTTGTCACTGATGGTTTTCAGCGACCGGGTGATGTATTTGGAAATAAAATAGGCCAGGAACACAGCAATGATCAGGATCAGCACATAAACCCCGCCCAGGCGGAACAGGAACGAACGCAGCTCCTTGTTGTTAAAGGAATCGTCCTCGAAATAGGGAATGTTCAGTATCCCGACAGGCTTAAAGCGCAGGTCCGTAATATAACAATAGGAAGCCCGGTAACGGTCGCCCGCGGCGAGGTGCTTTTCGATATAGCGCTTATACGGGCTCATGGCGATCCGGTTAAGTATCGTATCGCTGAGGCGGAACATGGTGGAATCCTCGTCCGTATACGGTTTGGAACTGGCAACCAGGTTGCCTTCGAGGTCATAGATATTAAAAGATACGTTCTGTACATCGGCTATGCGGTAGATCTCATCCCTGAAAATATACCTGAGGTTCTCCTGCGTGGCCGGCCAGGTAGTCGTTTCAAAAGCGTAATTGATACTGGCCATCACCTGGTCTTCCTTGCGGTCGAGCCGCTCCTTGTGGTATTCTTCAGACTGCTGTTTGAACTGTAAAATGGTAACCCCCGCAATCAGCACAAAGGCCACGAGCACCAGTACGATCATGGTGACAAATATGCGCAGTCTTAATGATAATTGTTTATACACCGTTTTTCCGTTTATTCAAAAGCTTGCAGGGTTGTAGTTTTTTAGTTCTTAGTTGCAGGTTTCTCCAAACTAACAACTAAGAACTAAGAACTAAATAACTAATCACAACCGACTTTCAGCCTGCCGGCTTCCCGCTTCCCTTATACAATATTCACGCCATACGGTCAGGCATCCGGGTTTTTTTCGCGGATGCGTTTGTAGAGCCTGATCCCCAGCATCAGCAGTATGCCGAGTCCTATGATACCCAACACCCCGAAAATCCAGTGGATACTGTTTTTGAGAATGGCCAGGAATACAATGGCAAAAAGCAGGATGGTAGCCCCTTCGTTCCATATTCTCATAAACCCGGACGAGTACCTTACCTCACCACGCTGTAACTGCCGGAATATCTGGTGTGTTTTCAGGTGATAGAGCACCAGCAGGACCACGAATAACAGCTTCAGGTGCATCCATCCCATTTTCAGCCAGTACGGATAAAGGACGAGCAGCCATACGGCAAATATCACGGCAAGCACCGCCGAAGGCCAGGTAATTATAAACCACAACCTTTTGGCCATAAGCTTCAGCTGCTTCCCCAGGATCTCCTTTTCGGGAGACGGCTTTCCGGATGCTTCCACCTGGTATACAAAAAGCCGGGGCATATAGAACAGGCCGGCAAACCAGGTAATGACAAATATAAGGTGAAGCGCCTTGATGTAATTGTAATAATCTGTCATTGCTCTCTTGTTTCGCCCGATAAATTTAGACAATATTATCGGTTTAAAATACTTTACCGGGCAGATCCTGATGGTTTCGGGTGGCACAAAATTCAAAACCTTCATTCCTCCACAGCAGCGATCTCTGGCTTTAAACGCAGCCTGATCTCCCTGAAAAGGTAGAACCCGGTCACCAGGGTCGACAGCACATCGGCTATGGGGAAAGACATCCACAACGCTTTTTCCCCGTAAAGTCCGGGCAATATGAGTATGAGGGGAATAAAAAAGAAGCCCTGCCGGGTAAGGGTGAGCAGCAAGGCCGGAACTGCCTTGCCTACCGCCTGGAAATACGCGGCCCCTATAAGCTGTAATGCGATAACGGGAGTGGCCGCAAAAACCCATCTCATCGCCCCGGGTGCACGTTCCAGTATTTCGGCATCGGTGGTGAATACCCTGACGATGGTATCGGGAAAGGCCATGATAAAAGCAAAGACCAGCAAAGCCAGTAAGGCAGCGTATTTAACCGCTATGGTAATGCTCTCCACCACCCTGCGGTACTTCCCGGCACCGTAATTGAACCCGGCGATCGGAAGGAAACCCTGGGTAACCCCAAGCACCGGGAACAGGGCAAACATCAGCATTCTTCCTATAATGGCATACACCGTGACCGAAGCTTCCCCTCCCAGGCGAAAGAGGATATTGTTTACGAAGAGATAGGTGACACTCACCACCGCCTGGCGGGCCAGGGTCACAAACCCGAGTGCTCCTATCTCCCTGACAATCCCTGCCTTGAGGGTAAGGTGTCCGGCCCCTATTTTCAGTTCGGAATTCCCGGACCGGAAATACCAGAGCATATAGGCAAAACACAAAAAGAAAGACCCCGTGGTAGCCCATGCCGCTCCCTGCATGCCGTATCCCAGCAGGTTGATAAATACATAATCGAGGACAAGGTTCCCTACCGAAGGGATCATCATGGCCACCATGGCAAATTTCGGTTTGCCCTCGGCCCGGATCACATTGTTGCCCATCATGCACAGGGCGTGAACGGGAACGCCGTACATGACAATGGTGTAATAGGTCTTTGCCGGGTCGAATATATCGCCCTTCCCCCCGAATCCGGGCACCAGGACATCCGCAAAACCCAAGCCGGCCACGGCGAGAACAAGAGTGATCGCCAGGGTCAGCACAAGCTGGTTCCCGAACGTATGCAGTGCCTTTTCCGGGTTTCCCGCACCGAGTGACCGCGAAATTATGGACGCTCCTCCTATACCTATGGCCATCCCGAGAGCGGCGATAAAAAAGGAGACCGGTAGCACCACATTTATGGCAGCAATGGCGATAGAGCCTATCCAGTTGCCTACAAAAATGGTGTCGATAAGCACATTGAGCGACATCACCAATATCCCTATCGAAGCCGGCAGCGCCTGCTTTACCAATAATCTCCCTACAGGCTCTTTCCCGAGGGCTTCTGACGAAATCCCGGCCATACTATTATTTTTTCAAAACCGCGGTATCTGCCCATTCATCCATCCACCTGGCCAGTACCTTTACCCAGTCCTCCCTGTCATTGATACAGGGTATTACGTGGAATTCTTCCCCTCCCTTTTCGAGAAAGTCTTCACGGGCCTCCATACCGATCTCTTCGAGGGTCTCCAGGCAGTCGGAAACAAATGCAGGGGTTGCGATCGCCAGTTTCCTGACCCCTTTCGCCGGAAAAGCGGCCACCGTATTATCGGTAAAGGGCTGCAACCACGGGTCTTTTCCCAGCCGCGATTGAAAAGAGACGGAGTAAGACCCTTCCTTAAGCCCGAGGTAATCCGCCACCTGCCTGGTCGTCTCGTAACACTGGTGACGATAACAGAACTGGTGGGCGGGCGAGGGAGTTTTACAGCACTGCCCGTCTATTTTGCAATGTGAATGTGTGATATCGGATTTGCGGATATGCCGTTCGGGAACCCCGTGATAGGAGAACAGCAGGTGATCCCATTCCTTCCCTTTAAGGGCTTCTTCTACAGATGCGGAAAGTACCCTGATATAATCGGGATGATTGTAAAACGGGGGCATGGTCGTAAAATCCATATCGGGAAAATGCTGTTTCCGGAGCTTTTCGGCCAGCACCAGGATGGTTTCGGTGGTGGCCATCGCAAACTGCGGATAAAGCGGTATGAGCAACACCTCCCTGACCCCTTTTTCATACAGTTCCCTCAGGCCGTGTTCGAGGGAAGGGTTGCCGTATCTCATGGCCAGTCCTACAGGTACCGAGACCATGTCCTGTACTTTTTCCTGCAATCTCCGGGAGAGCACGATAAGCGGCGAACCTTCGTCCCACCAGATCCTCCTGTAGGCTTCTGCGGAACTTTTGGGCCGGGTCCTCAGTATCATCCCCTTTACGATAAAAGCCCTCAACAGCCAGGGGACATCTATCACCCTTTTATCCATTAAAAACTCATCCAGGTATTTCCTTACGTCTGCTTCATCCGTACTGTCCGGCGAACCGAGATTGACCAATAATACGCCCTTCATCCTTTTGCTCTGATTTTTCAGACAAAAATAGGCATTCTTTAAGGTTTGACCGGCAGGAATACCTTTTTTTTAATCGTATGGGAACGGGGTCGGAGTTCCCGGTTTTTTAATCAAGATGCTTACTCAAAACTTATTTTATCAAAGAGCTTAGCTTTATAACCAGAAACATTATTTTCTTCCAATGCTTTTTTTAACCTTTCACTTATAATGGTATGATTAAATGCTCCGGTTAGGTAGAAATCATATTTACAAAATTCAACACTCATTTTTAGCTTGCCTAAACTAATTGGTGTAAGCCCTGTATATTTTTTTTGCTCATTTAATATTTGCTCTTTAGAAATTATAGGGATTTCCATTATTTTAGTGAAGGTCGCTTTTTTTATTTGATAAACATATGCGAAAGAATTCTTATTATCTATAAGTTCCCAAAAATCATTAGGTATATAATGAAACCAATAGTACTGCAAAACCTTATCATTATGAAACACTTTTGTTGGATAAAAAGTATGAGGAGGTAAACAATGTTTTTCTAGAATATTTTTTACTTTTTCATCTATAATAAATGCAAACCTCCCAGGGTATGGAGGTAAAATATTTACAGGACTGGCATCTTTATGTAATTCATACTCGAGATTAGGCACAAAATCAGGAAAATGATGTATAGGAAGATTATAATACCCTTCGGGTAGGCTAGGATTATATCCTTCTTTGAATTTTAATTGTGGGTAGTATCCGATGATTTTTAAATCATCGGATACTCCTATAGAATAATATCTCATTAGTTTATACCATTTAAAGGATTGACAACGTCTCTAAAATAGGTATTTAAATTCATTCCTGAACCTATGGCTTCATCAATTAAGTTATTTAATTCAGGAATTAAAGAGTTATTTAAAAATTCTGATGCATTATCAGAAGTAAGTATATTACTGCTCTTAAATTCATCAAGTTTATATTGAACAAATTTATCATAAGCCGGATGATTTCCATGTATCCCCTCACCGGTTAAAGCCGTATATTTCTGTAATGCCTTTCCATTAACCGCAGAATTCATATGAAACCCGGCATAGGCAGCCTCCTGAACAACTTCGTCCCCTAATTTATTCCATGGGATAATATGATGTGCTTCTTCTAATGCCGTTGTTTTTATAACAGTAGCCAATTTACTTCGACTCCCAAACGTAACTAAACCATCTACAACGTTAAAGGATAATGACACACTTTTCCTTCCTACATTACCTATGATCTTCCAGGCTGCTGTTCCCTTCACAATTTTAGTTACAGGTTTCATGATTTTGCCACCAGGAATAAAACCTACTATGATCATTCCTGCTGACAATGCCTGGCTTTGTTCAACGCCATCAAAATCCTTTCCGTCTATAAGAATAATAGCATCTTCTAACGGAAGGGCATAGCGGCCAACAAACTTGGCACCATCCCAGAAAGCATCAATAAGAAAATTCAGGTCGGTATGCGTATAATCCGGTTTAGGTAATTTATATTCATACCATTTATTGGTCTCATAACTATACATATAATTATAACCATCGACAGGCAGTTCGCTAGCGGCAATACTCTTTTCTTCCTTTTTATTAATAATCCGCTCCCTGGAAGATTGATATAATACCTGTCCGCTTTCCAGGAGGTACATCAATTCTCCAAGATCGGGAGAATACGTTGCCACATACTTTAGGGCAGGCCGGTTTTGGAATGTCCCGGATTTTGTAAAATCCCAGCCATTGTCATTCGCCCTTTCCAGATCAATTTGCATCAGGGCTTCAGCTTTGGCTTCAACAGAATTATTGTTATTGTATAAAAAAGAATGTATGTCCTCAATCTTGCTTTGATTGCCAGGGTCAAGTATCCAGTTTGCCTGTTCTTTTGAGATGCCATCAAAATCCTCCTCCAGGTAAAGAAGTGAATTCATAACCTCCAGCACTTCCGCCGAAACACTGTTAAGGCCAATACCATCGATATCCGGACAATTATCTTCAATGACTTCTTCATCCGGCACATCTGAATCTTCCGGGGTTGCAGGTCCGTCCTCCTCATCTCCGTTTCGCGCCATTACAAACGTTTTTCTCTCTTGATCGCTTACTTTATCATCCATACAATCATTCAGATCTACGTCTTCTATAGAACGTTCCAGCTCAGAAAGTAAGGCTAATTGTGAAGTATCCAGATCCGATGCTTCACTTTGTAAAAAGTCATGTACCGCTGCCATTTCACAAAAACTCAGCGTATGCGTTTCATTTCCCGTTCCCTCTTCTTCCATTAATATCTCTGCAGGTACAGAAATCTCAACACACTCTATCTCAATTACAATATCATATCCCGTACCTCCGTAACCGGTGGTAGGGTCTCCACACCTGTTATCGCCCGGTTCCCCGGAGTTAGGGCCTTCAGGATGAGGGGTATCTCCGTTAGGGCCGTTACAATTATATTGGGATACATTTATTCTTGCATTACAAAGACGTTTAATTCTATTTCCTCCACCAGAGGAACCTCCTCCGCTTCCGGAAGAACCTCCATCTCCCCAATCACTGACATTTGAGGTAGTCCACCAGGAATTACCGCTCCCGCTTCCTCCTCCGCCGCCCCCACCTGAAGAACCTCCACATGGGGGAGTGGTTTCTTCTATATCTTCTGATCTCGCAAAAATTCCGCTTTTCCCTCCCTTGGAAACCTTCCCTTG
Source organism: Sinomicrobium soli (assembly GCF_003285545.1). GTDB lineage: Bacteria > Bacteroidota > Bacteroidia > Flavobacteriales > Flavobacteriaceae > Sinomicrobium. The sequence goes on from NZ_QLNV01000011.1 coordinate 103,456, forward strand.
TAATTGCCTGTCATCTGCCCAATAGGTAGATATGGACCATTGGGCCTCTTTATAAGAACCGGGAGTAATCTCATTAATCGGTATGTCGGTTTCGTACTTGACTATAAAAGGGCGCGAAGGGGCTTCTCCCGGGGCTTTCCTGACAACCAGGTTATATAATACATTAGGATTACTGTCGCCCTGCAACAGTCTCATACTATAAGATTTAACACCATCCGTATTAGTGGTTTCCATGATCAGTGAAGCGTTCGGGCTTTCCCTGAATTGTTTAGCCGATATTTTCCCGGAGTGCCTGCTATAGGCATTCATGATATCGGGAATTTTATCCGGTGTTACATATTGGTAAGTAGATGTTGAAATATCGGATGAAGAAGGGTGCCGGGGTCCATCATCTTCTGTACGAATAGCTATTCCCGTATCTTCTTTTTGACAAGCAAAACACAGGAATAAGAGAAAGACATAAAAAATTTTGGTCGGAGTAATAATGTTTTTCATAAGCATAAATAAATTTTGTTCAAATACAAGGGGAGGGCGACAATAGTAAAAATATAAATAAAATCATAAAAAACAATGATATAAACAACAAAATCGCATTAATTAAAAACATTATGCAACACAAAATCAGTCCTGATATAAATTACTGATTAACGGAATTAAGACAAAATACGTAATACCGAATATGCCTCCAAGGAATGTTTATAGCTGTTTTTTTAAGAAAAAACACAGGTTGTAAAGTCATAGATGTTTGCAGCTCGGAAATGAGTTTTGGAGCACGAAGTTTTTTAATTCAAAATTCAGAATTTAAAATTTATAATCCACAACCCGCAACGCTACCGGAACAGGCAGTATTTGATCCCTTCCAGCAGGTGTTGTACAAAGGCTTCCTCCTCGTAGGATTCGACCGTATGCCCGCCCCCGGTATAGAACGAACGGCCCCCGGCAAATTCCTGGTACCAGGCTATGGGGTGAGACGGCCCGTTGGTACCGCCTTCATAGGAAGATTCGTCGAGGTTGAGCAATACCTTGATATTCGGACTGATATTCTTGAAGTTGTACCACTCGTCGGTACGCACCCAGGTATCCCCCAGGTGGGAACAGGTAGCATGGGTCGGCATTCTCACCTGTATGGAAGCCTCCTGAATCTCGGGATGCCCGTCGAAATAAGCTCCTACCAGCATACCGTACCAGGGCCAGTCGAATTCGGTGTCCGATGCGGCGTGCACGCCGACGAAACCTCCTCCTTTTTCCATGAAGATCTCGAAAGCCTTCTGCTGTTCGTCATCCAGTATATCTCCCGTGGTGTTGAGAAATACCACGGCATCGAAATGCGGGAGCGAATCTTTCGAAAAAACCGAGGCATCTTCCGTATGCAGTACCCCAAAACGGTTCTCTGCTCCGAGTTTTTCTATCAATGCCACGCCTGCCTCTATGGACTTATGGCGGAATCCTTCTGTTTTGGTAAAAACAAGTACGCTCTGCTGCTTCTGTGCATATCCCCCGAAAGAAACAAGGGCAAACAGCAGCAGCAATAAGGCCGGGGTTGGTTTCATCCTGTATTAGTTGTAATTAAAGGGTTAGTTGTTTCCGGAATCGGGGAACCGGGTTCCCAAATGTAGTGATAAGTTGCGTATTTCAGCTTCTGAAAAGGGGCTTATTTTTTCTTGCCGCAGAAAATACCTATACGTTCAGGGACATCAGGTATTTTTTAGGCGTTGTTCCGTACTTCTTTTTAAAAGCCGCAATAAAATGGCTCGCGGTGCTGTACCCTATCCTGAACCCTACCTCATTGACATTGTGGGCCCCGCCCTCCAGCATCTTCCTGGCGTACTCCATTTTGTAATCGAACAAGAAACTGTATACGGAATCGCCATAGATCTGTTTGAACCCCGTTTTCAGCTTTTTCAGGTTGAGCCCCACCTCATTGGCCAGGTTTTCCAGGGTAGGAGGTTCGGCCATATTGGCAATTACAATATCCTTGGCCCTTTTTATCCTCGCCACATTCTCTTCGTCTACCAGGAAGGGGCACTGGTCGGTATCGGCATCATCCGGTTTGTTGAAATACAACCCCAGAAGCTCATAGGCCTTGCCTTTCAGGTACAGCCGCTTTACGGAATCGCGAAGGTTATAATGCACCATCTGGTTGAGCACGACCATCATGGCCGGGGAAACATCGGCGTTATCGTAATATTTCCTGTCTTTGTTCTCCTCGCTGAGAAAATGAATGTAACCGGCTTCATGTGAAAAGAGGGAATGAAATTTCTGTATGGATATCAATACGGAAAGCAGCTGTGCCTTAGGCCCTATCTCCACGTCTATGGGCAGGTCGCGCTGCGGATTGTAAAGCAGCAGCGACTGCTCTTCCCCTACCTGGAGATGATAGCGGCCCCCGCTGAAATTAAACCTGGAATCTCCCCGCAACCCGAAGTGAAACTGGATATAACTACAATCGATCTCCCTGGTCAGATGCTGGCCGGCACTTCCTTCATTCTGTATTCTCAAAAGGGAAAACCCCTCCTCGAGCTGCACTTCATCCGCAGCACTTACAGCGATATTTTTATCTTCCGTAATCATGAGCTCATTCGACTTTTTTATTTAGAATAATTCTAAATTCTACTTTTTGAAACCGTTGATATTCCTACAAAAGTACGGTTTTTGGCCCATTCGCACACCTAAACGGGCGAAAATTTCCTGAAGCGTCATAAAAAGTTCCTCCAGCGTTATTTTTTTATATGGAGGTATCCTACTTTTGTTGCGATTTTAGATTTAGCCTAAATGGAAGATTACAACCTCAACCGGGGAAAATATTTTTATGCCGTAGGACTGAGCTACAAGAAAGCAGATGAAGAGATCAGGGGTAAATTCAGCCTGGATGAAGCACAGAAAACATCCTTGCTGCAACAGGCCGGGGCGCAGGGTATCGATGAGATACTGGTCATATCCACCTGTAACCGTACCGAGATATACGGGTTTGCACAGCACCCCTTTCAGCTTATAAAATTACTCTGTGACCACTCCAACGGCAATGTAGACGAGTTTAAGGACGTGGCCTACGTATACAAGAACAATGAGGCCATAGGTCATATGTTCAGGGTGGGCACAGGGCTGGACAGCCAGATACTGGGAGACTTCGAGATCATAGCACAGATCAGGAAAGGCTTTGCCCTGTCCAGGAAACACCATACCGCAAATGCCTTCCTGGAACGCCTGTGCAATTCCGTGATCCAGGCCAGTAAACGGATCAAGAACGAAACCGACCTCTCTTCGGGGGCCACATCGGTGTCTTTTGCCTCCGTGCAGTACATCCTGAACCATGTAAACCATATCGCCCGAAAGAACATCCTGTTGTTCGGCACCGGGAAAATAGGAAGAAATACCTGCGAAAATCTTATAAAACATACGGGAAACGATCATATTACCCTGATCAACCGCACTAAAGGCAAGGCCGAAAAAATAGCCGGAAAATTCAACCTGACCGTAAAAGACCTGGCCGACCTTCCCGATGAGATACGCAAATGCGATATCCTTATCGTGGCTACCGGGGCCCGGACGCCTACGGTTACCGGAGAACTTGTTCCGCCGGACAAGGAAATGCTTGTTCTCGATCTCTCCGTTCCCCGGAATGCAGACAGCGACATGGCCAATCTGCCGGGGGTAACCCTCGTATCGCTGGATCATCTTTCACAGATGACTGACAAGACCCTCGAACGCCGGAAGGCCTTCGTTCCCCAGGCAGAATCCATTATCGAGGAGGTAAAAGGCGAGTTTACCCAATGGCTGGGAACGCGAAAGTTTGCCCCTACCATCAAGGCCCTGAAGAAAAAGCTGAAATCGCTCAAGGATGCCGAAGTGGATTTTCAGCGCAAAAAGATCGAGGGTTTCAACAATGAACAGGCCGAAATTATCGGCAACCGGATCATCCAGAAGATCACCACACATTTTGCCAATCACCTCAAGGAGAACAACGCGTCTGCAGACGAGAGCCTGGAGCTTATAAAAAAGGTTTTTCAGCTGGATAACAGTAATGGCAATTCCCTTGTAAAAGAGCAGAAGCCTACCAAAGCGACAACCTGACGCAAAAGACAAAAATCATATCTTTGGAGGTACCGCAACACGTCCGGCCGGTACGAAGCATTTAAAATCCTGCCCGGCGCGGGCTTAAAGGCATGGACAGAATAGTCGGAAGTCGGAAGCCCGGAGCCGGAAGTAAATGTACTTCGGACTTCCGACTTCGAACCTCAAAAACAAACAATGAAGGCCCATAATGGGCATTTAGCAAAAATGGCCAATGCTAACCGATATAAACAAAGCCAAACCAATGGCTTATGATTTTTGTATAGATGAAAAAAACGCTAAGAATCGGAACAAGAGACAGTGAACTTGCCTTATGGCAGGCCAACAGGGTAAAGGAAGGCCTGGAATCACTGGAATACCAGGCGGAGATTGTACCGGTAAAGTCGCATGGCGACCTTGTTCTGGACAAGCCCCTGTATGAAATGGGAATTACCGGGATCTTTACCAAGGCCCTGGATATAGCCATGATACGGGGAGAAATAGATATTGCGGTACACAGCATGAAAGACGTCCCCACAGCCCTGCCCCGGGGTATTGTACAGGGGGCCGTACTGAAAAGGGCGGATGCATCAGACCTGCTTATACACAAGGGCGACCTGGCTTTTCTCGATGAAGCAGGCACCGTCGCTACGGGAAGTCTCCGCCGCAGGGCCCAGTGGCTCCACCGCTACCCGGAGCATTCCGTAGAAAACCTGAGGGGCAATATAAACACCCGTATGCGAAAACTGCAGAACAGCTCCTGGAACGGGGCCATATTTGCAGCTGCCGGACTGGAACGCATTTCTCCCTTTGAGGGCACGGACATCGATCCCGGAAACCGTATAACTCTCGACTGGATGGTTCCCGCCCCCGCCCAGGGGGCCATGCTGGCAGTAGCCATGGAGCACGATGATTACGGCAGGCAGGCTCTGGACAGGCTGAACCACAGGGATACGGAAATATGCACGCATGTGGAACGACAGTTCCTCCGCGTTCTCGAAGGGGGGTGCACTGCGCCCATAGGAGCAAAGGCATGCCTTGAAAACGACGACATTGTGTTTAACGGCATCCTGCTGTCTCCCGACGGGAAAAGAAAACATTCCGTACAAAAGCGGGCTCCCCTGAAGCAATATACCGTTCTCGGGGAACAATGCGCCCTGGAAATACTGAAAAACGGGGGAAAAGAAACCCTGGAGCACATCAGGCAGTACCAGGATCAGCGACCGGGAACGACGGCTTCCTCCTGAAACACATCGCACTGAAAATGCCGGAACGGGAATATCGTATTTAAAAAAACCGTTTGTTTTTTAGTATGTTACATTTTATTAAGAACTTTGCACCGCACAAGTCTGGTGTTTTAACCCGGTTCAATTCCGGAAAAGTAGAATGTTTTTTGGATGAAAGATGCCTAAGAAAAATTTAAAGAGCTACAGGAATCCCCTGTCCAGGATTTATGGTTTCACCGATATCATACTGATCGTATTCCTGGTTATCGATTTCGGGTACAAGGCAGATTACCATCTTTTCTACAACAAATCGCTTACCCTGCTCACGATAACCACGGCATTGATCGCACTCAATTTTATCCGGCTGAGGATCTCCAGGCACTCCCCACTGAACAATATGTACAAGGCCAATCTGCTGGTACTCATTACCACGGTAGTGCTCACCATCTCGGTATTCCTGATCGGTGATTTTGACAGTATCCATAAAATAAGGGAGATTTCCTATATCATAGATAGCGGCCTTATCGTTTATTTCCTGCTCCGGCTTACCCACCTGCTGAGAAAGCTGTATACCGTATATCACAACCCCCTCATCCTTTTTATAGGGAGTTTTGTGGTGATCGCCCTTATAGGTTCCTTTCTCCTGATGCTCCCCAATGCCACCACCGGCGGTATCCGGTATATCGATGCCCTCTTCACGGCCACCAGCGCCGTGTGTGTCACCGGGCTGATCGTCATGGACACGGCTACGGAATTTACCTCACTCGGGCAAACCATAATACTGGTCATTATCCAGCTGGGAGGAATAGGCATGCTGACCTTCACCTCGTTTTTTGCCTTTTTCTTCAAGGGAGGCACTTCTTTCCAGGAAGGACTGAATATCAGGGATGTTATGGGCACGGAGCGCCTGAACGACGTACTGAGAGTGGCCGTACAGGTCGTCATTTTCACTTTTGCCCTCGAACTGGTAGGCGCTGTGCTTATTTTTTATTTCATCAGCGATATCAGCGACATAGACAACAAACTGTTCTTTTCCCTTTTCCACTCCATCTCGGCCTTTTGCAATGCCGGGTTTTCCACGCTCTCCGACGGGCTGGGAACTGCAGGGATCAACAAGGCCTATGCCTTTCAGTGGGTTATCATGTTCCTTATCATTTTCGGCGGACTGGGATACAATATCGTTTTCAACGCCTTAAAATACATCAGGCAACTGGTCCTCAACATCATAGCCTTCCACAAGTTCCGCGAACCCGTGCGTGTACTTACGCTCAATTCCAAGATCGTACTGGTCACGACTTCCATCCTGCTTTTTGTAGGCACACTGGTCGTATACCTTGCAGAGAGCAATAACATGCTCAGGGGACAGGCCGGGTTCTGGGGAAAATTTACCACGGCCAGCTTTATTTCGGTGACCACCCGTACCGCCGGGTTCAACACCGTAGACTTTGCCGACCTGACCATTCCCGTTATCCTGTTCTGTATATTACTGATGTGGATAGGGGCCTCTCCGGCATCTACCGGGGGAGGGATAAAGACCAGCACCTTTGCCCTGGCCGTCCTGAATATCGCGGCAATGGCAAGAGGCAAGGAAAATATAGAGATCGGAACGCGGCAGATCAACAACCAGTCGGTAAAACGGGCCTTTGCCATTATATGCATATCGCTTTTTGTAATAGGGATCGCCATTTTACTGTTGCTGGTCTTCGACCCTCAATTCACCCTGATCCAGATCGCTTTCGAAGTCTTTTCGGCATACAGTACCGTAGGATTATCGCTCGGCATCACTTCCGAGCTCAGCGATCCCGGAAGGCTGGTACTTATTTTCGTGATGTTTTTCGGGCGGATAGGGCTGCTCAACCTGCTGATAGGCATGTTGCGCCGTATACAACACAATTTCCACCGCTACCCGGAGGAAAATATTTTGATTAACTGATGTATGAACGAATGAAAGAGCTTGCAAATATTGTATAAATGAAACGAACATGAAAAACTTTAATCAAATATTTCACACAGGGAAATGATTAAAATTTTTCATGTGAGAGCGCAGCGGTTCCTGAATGTGCAGAAATTTTTTGCATATTTTGGCCGGTGCAAAAAATTTTAAACAGATGAAAATTATCATAATAGGATTGGGAAACTTCGGCTCATCGCTGGCATTACACCTCACCGAGACAGGGAACGAAGTTATAGGGATAGACATTAAAATGGAAAAGGTGGACCGCCTGAAGGATGCCATCGCCCATACCATCTGTATGGATGCCACCAACGAAATGGCTTACGAGGCCGTTCCGCTGAAAAACACGGATCTCGCCGTTATTGCCATAGGCGAAAACGAAGGGGCCACCATTATTGCCACGGCCATTATCAAGAAATTATCAGACACCAAGATCATCAGCCGGTCGCTGTCACCCATTCACGACACCGTACTGCAGGCCATGGGTATCGAGATCATAGTACGTCCGGAACAGGAATTTGCCGAGGCGCTCGCCAAGAAGATCAACCTGAAAAGCATGATCAACAACTTCGAGCTCGACCCCCATCACTCCATCTCGGAGATAAAGGCATTACCGGAATTCGAAGGCAAAACCCTCCAGGAGATCAATTTCAGGAATGAATACAACCTCAACATCATCACTATCATCCGGAAAGAAGTAAAAGCGACCTTCTTCGGGTCCCGGCAATCCATCGGGAAAGTCCTCGGAGCAGTGAACAAGGATACGGTAGTGCAGGCCAATGACATCCTGGTAGTGTTCGGGGCCAATAAGGATATTACCAATTTCTGTTCCCAGGAATAATGAAAAATGGCATACATATATTATCTACAAAAAAACTCGGTGCCGGACAGCGGGAACTTCTCGCGAATGCGGGACTGAAGCTGGAAGAGGCCGATTTTATCTCCGTAACACTTTTACCCGTCCGTATCGACCGGGTAAAGGAATGCCTGATTTTTACCAGCAGCAATGCCGTACGCAGTGTGTTACGGCACCATAACAGTAATTCGCTGAAAGACCGGCCCTGTTTCTGTGTCGGGTCAAAAACCGGGGCGCTGCTGGAGCAGAACGGCTTCAGGGTATTGGTACAAAAAGATTACGCTGCCGGGCTGGCCGCGGAGATTACCAGCAGTTTTGCCGACAGGAGTTTCACGTTTTTCTGCGGCAATCTGCGCAGGAACAACCTCCCGGATGCCATGTCTGCCGCAAATATCTCTTTTAACGAGTTTACGGTCTACCATACCCGGCTCACCCCGGCAGGTACGGATGCCGATGTACAGGGCATTCTTTTTTTCAGTCCGTCGGGCATTCAAAGCTACCTGGAAAAAAATACCATCGGAAAAAAGGTGTGCTTCTGTATCGGTACCACCACGGCGAAGGCCCTGGAAACCATTACAAACCATATCGTTGTAGCGCAGGAGCCTACCACAGAAAGTGTTATTGCAAGTGCAGTCGCATATTTTAACCATAAAAACGGATAAAGAACAACCTTAACCGGTAACCAAAAGAATAATGACCATGATAAAAAACGACCTGTTTCTCAGGGCCCTTGACGGAGAAAGCGTTTCCCGCCCCCCTGTGTGGATGATGCGCCAGGCCGGAAGATACCTGCCGGAATTCCGGGCATTACGGGACAAATACGACTTTTTTACCCGTTGCCGCACCCCGGAGCTGGCAGCCGAGATCACCGTACAACCCATACGTATCGTTAAACCCGATGCCGCCATACTGTTTTCCGATATACTGGTAGTCCCCCAGGCTATGGGCATAGACGTGGAAATGAAGGAGAATGTAGGTCCCTGGCTCCCCGAGCCGGTACGCTCTGCCAGTGATGTGGAAAAAGTGATCGTTCCGGATATCCGGGAAAGCCTGGGCTATGTCATGGACGCCATTGCACTCACCAAAGAGGAACTCGGCGGCGAGGTGCCGCTTATCGGTTTTGCAGGTTCTCCCTGGACCATCTTCTGCTATGCCGTGGAAGGAAAAGGTTCGAAAAGTTTCGATACCGCCAAGGGGTTCTGTTTCTCCCGGCCCGAAGCCGCACATGAACTGCTCCGGAAGATCACCGATACCACTATAGCATACCTGAAGGAAAAAGTCCGTTCGGGCTGCGATGCCATACAGATCTTCGACAGCTGGGGCGGTATGCTTTCTCCCGAAGACTACCAGGAGTTTTCATGGAAATACATCAACCGCATCGTCGAAGCCCTGGCCCCCCTTACCAGGGTGATCGTATTCGGCAAGGGGTGCTGGTTTGCCCTCCGCGAAATGGCATCCGGAAAAGCCAGTGCCATAGGTGTGGACTGGACCTGCTCGCCGGAAAATGCCCGCTATCTCACCGGAGGAAAAATTACCTTGCAGGGAAATTTTGACCCTTCCAGGTTATTGTCTCCCCCTGCTACGATAAGGAAAATGGTACACGAAATGATCGACCGGTTCGGGAAAGACCGCTATATCGCCAATCTCGGGCACGGCATACTGCCCAACATTCCGGTAGATCACGCAAGGGCCTTTATAGACGCCGTCAAGGAATACGAAAGTAAGGCTTAATGTCGGTATGGAGGCTTATAAAAACACTGAACTGGAAACAGGTGACCAGTCTCGCCCGGCTTTTTGCAGCACGCCCGCTTATGCTATACCCCACCGCAAGGGCTACCGTAAAATGTATGGCCATCTGCAACAGGCTCTATCCCGGAAAACACCAGGGAAACGGACCTGAAAATGCCTTCAGACATGCGCTGTGGAATATCGCGATCGCAAGGGAAAGCATGAAATGGAACAAAAACGACACACACAAGGCCCTGGAATGGGCAAAGACCATCACGGAATGGCATGAGGACTTTGCACCCAATCCTCCCCTGCAGCACGCCATGGACATGCACAATAACGCCACGGGGAGGTATCTGTTTACGTGCTGGCTGGAGGAGGGAAAAGCCCCGGGCTACCGCTATATTACAGAACGGCTGCAAGCCTGTTCCCGAAACAGTATCGCCATAAGGATGCCCGGTGATACGGAAAAAGCCGGCAACCGGCTGGTACATATTGAAAATACCGAACGTTAAACCGCAGAGATGAAAGAGAAATTCTACCAATACATACAACACCTTCAGGACCATATTACATCGAAACTCGAAGCTGAAGACGGCAGAGCCGCTTTCCGGGAAGACCTCTGGGAACGGCCCGGGGGCGGGGGTGGGCGCAGCCGCGTCATAGCAAACGGAAAGGTATTCGAAAAGGGAGGAGTGAACATTTCGAGGGTTTTCGGCAAACTCCCGGAGACCATGCAAAGACACTTCGGGGTAAAAGACGCCGATTTTTTTGCATGCGGACTCAGCCTGGTGCTGCATCCCGAAAATCCCTTTGTGCCCACCGTACACGCTAACTGGAGGTATTTCGAGATGTATGACGCTCAAGGCCATATTGCCGACCAGTGGTTCGGGGGCGGGCTCGACCTGACGCCCTATTACCTGTTTGAAGAGGATGCAGTCCATTTTCACCGGGTATGCAAAACGGCCTGCGATCAATACCATCCCGACTTTTACCCCGAGTTTAAAAAGAAATGTGACAACTACTTTTACAATACGCACCGGAAGGAAGCCAGGGGGGTGGGCGGACTCTTTTTCGATTATTGCCGCCCCTCGGAAGACATGGCCCTCGAGCGGTGGTACGATTTTGTGACAGCAACGGGAGACCGCTTTACGGAAGCCTATCTCCCCATCGTTCAGCGCCGCAAGGGCACCGGTTATACCGAAGCCCAGCGCAACTGGCAGGAAATACGGCGCGGACGTTATGTGGAATTTAACCTGGTACACGACAAGGGTACCCTGTTCGGGCTCAGGACCAACGGGCGTACAGAGAGTATTCTCATGAGCCTGCCTCCCCGGGTACAATGGGTGTACGACCATCATCCGGCCGGGGGCAGTGAAGAAGAGAAGTTACTCAAAGTTCTGAAAGAGCCCGTGGAATGGGCCGATTGATCTGCAATTACTAAAAAACAATATATTATGTATCCATTGAGAAGAAACCGAAGACTGAGGCAGAACAGTGCCATCCGGCGGCTGGTAAGGGAAACGGCACTTACCCCCGACGACTTCCTGGTGCCCCTTTTTGTAACGGAAGGAAAACAGCTGAAGGAAGAGATCGCATCCATGCCGGGATACTACCGCTACAGCCTGGACCTCCTGGAAAAAGAGGTCAGGGAACTGTATAAAACAGGGCTCCGCGCCGTACTGCTTTTTGTAAAGGTACCGGACACCCTGAAAGACAACCGGGGAACGGAGGCCTTTAACCCCGACGGGCTGATGCAGCGCGCCGTCAGGACCGTTAAGAATGCCGTTCCCGGAATGCTGGTGATGACCGATGTGGCCATGGACCCCTATTCGTCCTACGGTCACGACGGGATTGTGGAAAACGGCAGGATACTCAATGATGCTTCCGTAGACGTGCTGGTGGAGATGAGCCTCTCCCACGCCCGTGCCGGGGCCGACTTCGTAGCGCCCAGCGACATGATGGACGGCCGTATCCTGGCCATTCGCGAGGCCTTTGAAGAAGAAGGGTTTACCGACACCGGCATCATGAGTTACAGCGCCAAGTACGCTTCGGCTTTCTACGGTCCCTTCCGGGATGCCCTGGATTCTGCTCCTGTGGATCAGAAAGGGATTCCCAAAGACAAAAAAACATACCAGATGGATTACGGCAACCGTATCGAAGCCCTCAGGGAAACCGATCTCGATATCGACGAAGGCGCTGATATCGTAATGGTAAAGCCCGGGCTCTGTTACCTGGATATTGTACGTGATATCAAAAATGAGTTCGACATCCCCCTCGCAGTTTACCAGGTGAGCGGCGAATACGCCATGATCAAGGCCGCCTCAGAAAAAGGCTGGATAGACCACGACGCGGTAGTTCTGGAACAGCTCACCGCCATCAAGCGGGCCGGTGCCGATATCATCGCTTCCTATTTTGCAAGAGATGCCGTCCGCCTGCTACAGGAATAGGCAGAACCGGTATATTACAGGGTTTCCCGGAAAAAATCCGGATTTAACCGGTTTTTGCCCCCGGGATTCCCGTTTTTAGCAGTAATTTTGTGCCGTGGAAAAACAACGCTATAAAATACGGGTTTCCATTTTCCTTGCACTGTTGTGGATAGTGTCCGTTTCCGGCCCCTCTCACTACGGTGTAAAGGTGCGGTCTGCGCATAAATCTTCCGGCGAAAATACCTGCCTGAACATTGCACAGGCTTCCGTTTTTCCGGGATTCATGTGGGAAGAAGAAACCTCCCAGGGTTTTTTCTCGGGCGAAATAAAGCTCCTTCCCCACGGTTTACCCATACTTTTACCGGTTGGCATCAACCTGCCCGGACTCCTTGCAGCTCCAGGCATTCCGGACTGTCCGCCAAAAACGGCAGACCTGAAACGCCAGATGGCACAACTGATCTTTCCTTTCCATTTCTTTTATTGACCCCCTGTTTGCTTCAGTACCGGCTGAACTCCCGTACCACGTGTTCCCGGGAGTTATTGCCCTGTCTTAATAATGAGAAACAAACTATCCGTCGTACGGAACACGCTGTCCTGTTGTTTGTCATACAGGTCGGCGCTCTGAAACGACATTAAAAATTTAAGCAATGGATTTTATATCGCTGGAAATGGGACTGCTTTTCCTGGCCGTTTTTATGGCTCCCATACTGTATATTATTTTCAAACAGAAATCGGGAAAGAAAAAACTCGACAGGCATATCGATACCCTATGTAACGAAAACGGCATAAAAAGTGAGAACAAGGCCTATATAGGTCACTATATATTCGTATCAGACCCCGGCAGTAATAAACTGCTGACCTACGACACTAAGAAAAATGACCCCGGTATTTCCGATCTCGGTGACTACAAGGGCTGTAACATACAGAAATCCTGGGAAAAGGGAGAAGGTACAAAGGCCGTGCTCAACAATGTAACCCTCGTATTTCAACACAGGGAAAAGGGCAAACCTTTCAGGATAACACTTTTTGACGATAATTACGAAAATCCCCTGGAAGCCGAGGTGATCCTGCACCAGGCCGAAAAATGGTCCAGGCAGATCAACACGGAAATTTTCCGATAGGATGATTTCTGTTTTTTGTGTGAATGGGGCGGGCCTTCTGGTCCGCCTCTTTTTTTCCGGACCATTTGGGGTTAATGTGTCAATTTGATAATGTGTCAATTTGATAATGTGATAATTTGATAATTTGATAATGTGGGAATGTGGGGAGATGATCATTTATGAATATCGTATATCGTTCTAAAATGTGATCATCAAAAAAGCTTAAATGAGTTCATTTCATTAAATTAGCAATTACAAACTCATTAACCGCAATGGCCTTATTAATAACGTATGCCCTTATTTCCATCCTCCTGTCCTTTCTGTGCTCTGTTCTGGAAGCGGTACTGCTCAGTATTTCCCCTACTTTTATAACCCTCAAGCAACAGGAAGGCAAAAGTTATGCGCACGGTCTCGAAGCACTGAAGAACGACGTCGACAAGCCATTGGTCACCATACTCACCATAAACACCATAGCACACACCGTAGGGGCCATCCTGGTAGGGGTGCAGGCCGAAAAACTCTACGGAAGCGGCAACAACGCCGTGGGGATCGTTTCGGCAGTAATGACGGCCCTGATCCTTATTGTCTCGGAGATCATTCCGAAAACCATAGGAGCCACCTACTGGAAACAGCTGGCAGGCTTTACTACCGGAGCACTTACCGTAATGATATTTCCCCTGCAGTACACCGGGATACTCTGGATGCTACGCCTGACCACCAAACTCATCGGCGGGTCGCAGTCACACGGATCGGTGTTCAGCCGTGAAGACTTTACCGCCATGGCAGACATTGCGGAAAAAGAGGGCGTATTCGATCAGGGTGAGAGCAAGGTCATCAAAAACCTGCTGCAATTCGGCGAAGTACATGCCAAAGACATCATGACCCCCCGGGTAGTGATCAAAACGGCTTCCGAAGACCTCACGATCGAAGAATTCTTCAGGAACAACCCGAAACTCCGTTTTTCCAGAATCCCCATATACAGGGACAATCCGGACAATGTGACCGGTTTTATCCTGAAAGACGAGGTGATGGAAGAGATCATAGAAGGCCACGGAAACCGGAAGCTCTCCGATATCCGCCGCGATATCAGGATCGTTCAGAGAGGTATGCCCATACCGGACCTGTTCGAAAGTTTTATCGTCCGGAAGGAACATATTGCCCTGGTTGTTGACGAATACGGGGCGGTGAGCGGGCTGGTGACCATGGAAGACGTTATCGAGACCCTGCTGGGGCTTGAGATCGTAGACGAAAGCGACAATGTGGAAGACCTGCAGGTACTGGCACGGCGCAACTGGCAGCTGCGCGCCAAAAGACTGGGCATTATTAATGACAACACCGACGAACTGTGAAAACCGCAATCGTAAAAACCCCGTTGGGTATGGCCCAGGTATCGGGAGACCACAACGGGATCTCCCAGGTACATGTACTAAAAGAAGACATAGCCGCAACAATCACCTCCGATATTCCGGAAGAACTGCTGCCCTGCGTACAGCAGCTGGAAGAATATTTCAAGGGCAAAAGAAAAGATTTCCGGCTGAAACTGAACCCGCAGGGCACGGGTTTTCAGAAAAGGGTATGGGATGAACTTCTCAGAATTCCATATGGCAGGACCATTTCCTACCTCGACCTGGCCAAAAGGCTCGGCGATGTAAAAAGCATAAGAGCTGCTGCCTCCGCCAATGGCAGGAACCCCCTGTGGATTGTTATTCCTTGTCACAGGGTCATCGGCCAGGACGGAAGCCTCACCGGGTATGCCGGCGGGTTATGGCGTAAAAAATGGCTGCTGGAACACGAATCGCCTTTCAGGCAGGAATCTCTTTTTTAAACTTTATCACTACGGGACCTCACACAAAAACACGAACTTCATGGCATTCCTCAAATCCTTTTTCAAATGGTTCTTTATCATCCTCGTACTATTTATCGGGGGATTATACCTCTTTAACTACGATTACCTGTTAAAAGCAGCAATCAACACCTATGGCACCGGCCATACCACGGCCTATCTGGACGATTACACAATGTCTGACAACCGGGTGATCTCCGGCGGCACCCCGCAACCCTGGCCGGTTCACTCCGGGTATAACAGCGCAGCCGCCACCCCGACCCTGGAAGATCACAACAGCAAATGGGGTACCGTTGCCTTTCTTATCATTAAAAACGACAGTGTATGGTTTGAAAAATATTACGAAGATTACGACAGGACCACCCGAAGCAATTCCTTTTCCATGGCCAAGACCCTGGTCTCCGCCATGCTGGGAAAGGCCATTATGGAGGGTAAGATAGAAAGCCTGGAACAACCCGTAGGCGATTTCCTTCCCGAGTTTTCCGAGGGGCTTGCCGCACAGCTTACAGTGGGCGACCTCTCTTCGATGAGCAGCGGGCTCAACTGGGACGAATCGTATTACAGTCCCTTTTCCATAACCACCAGGGCATATTTTGACGACGACCTGCGAAAGGTCATGCTAAAACTCAGGATAGTGGAAAAACCGGGGCAATCGTTCAAATACCTCAGCGGAAACACCCAGTTGCTGGCCATGGTACTGGAAAAGGCTACCGGAATGCACCTGAGCGATTACCTGTCTGAAAAGTTCTGGAAGCCCATGGGAGCCGTAAGCGATGCCTTATGGCAGCTGGACAGCGAAGAATACGGTATGGAAAAAGCCTACTGCTGTATTGCCTCCAATGCCAGGGATTTTGCCCGTTTCGGAAAGCTTTACAAAGACGGCGGAAAATGGAATTCGCAGCAACTGCTCGACCCGGATTTTGCCGCCCGCTCCGTACGCCCCCGTTTTGCAGATGCCCCCATGTACGGATACGGCCTGTGGCTGAGCTCTTACGAGGGAAAAGAGGTGTTCTACCTGCAGGGACATCTCGGGCAGTATGTCATTGTGATTCCCGAAGACGACCTGATTATTGTCCGCCTCGGGCATCAGAAATCTGCACAGGGTGCCACCTCAGACCTGGAAACCTATATACGTGAGTCGCTCATTATGCTTAAATCCTGACCCCGCAAACGCTTCCGGTATTCCCTGAAAATATCCTACATATTTAACTCCAGCTGTATATACACCGGAAAATGATCGCTGTACCCGCCCAGGTACCTCCTTCCCGCATAGGTACGAAAAGGGTTGCCCTTAAAACGGCCGGTCCATTCGGTCAGAAAGCGGTCGTTAAAAATGTTTGCCTCCACATAGCTGTGTTTTCCGGCCTCCGTTACCATAAAATCACGGGAAAACAATATCTGGTCGAAGAGATTCCACTTAAAATTATAACTCGCACTTCCCTTGTCGTGCGACAACAGCAGCTCCATAGGATTAAAAAGATCGGGAGACAGCAGGTGCTCTCTGATACTCTTCGAAAAGGGATTGTCGTTAAAATCGCCCATAATGATAAAACGGGGAGCATCCTCCGTTTCCCTTACCCGGTCCATGATACGGTGTACCCCGGCTGCAGCCGCCACCCGCTTGTAGGCCGTATCTTCCTCTCCCTCCCGGCGGGAAGGCCAGTGATTGACGATCACATGGATACGCTCCCCGTTGAGCAGGCCCGTCACGTGAAGAATGTCACGCGTATAATCACGCATACCGTTTACACTATTCACTATCAGGGGCACTGCTTCCTGATCGAGTACCTCAAAATATTTCTGCCGGTATATAAGAGCCGTATCTATTCCCCTCTCATCGGGAGAATCGTAATGCACGATCTCATATCCCTTGTCCGACAGGTGTTTTGATTTCAGCAGCTCCCCGAGCACCATTCGGTTTTCCACTTCCGCCAGCCCCATGATTACCGGCGACCGGCGGCTTGTTTCCCTTCCCGTATGGGCTATGGCCTTCCCGAGCTTGTAAAGCTTGTTCCGGTACCGTTTCGGGGTCCAGTGCAGCACCCCGTCGGGAGTAAAATCATCATCCAGCGTTCGCGGATCATTCCGGGTATCAAAAAGGTTCTCAAGATTGTAAAACCCGATCGTATAGCGCCGGGTTGGTGGTTTTCTTTTAAAAAACATGAAACAGACGGTATTATAAGAAGTTAAAAATAGTAATTATAACCCTCCCGGAAAAATGAACGGACAGGAATAAATTTTAAACCGGTCGCCAGTCTGCAAATCACGAAATGGCTGGAAGCCGGGAGTCGGGAGTTGTCATTCCGACGATAGTCCCTGTCCCGGTTCCTGGTCGGGAGAGAAATCTCCGGTGCTTCCGTTATGCTGTTAAAATTCCTTTGGGCCGGGATGGAGATTCCCTCCGATGCGCTCCCCCGATGCTCGGGACAAGCTGTTCTGAATGACATTTGGAAACTACGAACCAACAATTTGACTAACAACTAAGAACTAAAAAACCAAACCACCGGAAATACGAATTTCCAGGCTTTTCCGGGACAGGCGGCCTGTTTACCGCTAAATCCGGTAGCAGACGACACAGAATTATGTACCTTTGTACTCTGTTAAACCTCACAAATACATTCCGTTATCCCCGGAAACAGACCTGAACACAATGTCTGAAGGGCTTCGGAATAAAATTGTTACTGATTATTTTGACCATATGCTTGAAAAAAAGACCCTGGATTATGAAAAAGTAGTGCTTATCGGTATCGTAAACCGGGAGCAGGATGAAGAAAAGTCTGACGAATACCTCGATGAACTCGAATTTCTCAGCTATACCGCCGGGGGTGAGGTGGTAAAACGCTTTACACAAAAGGTAGACACCCCCAACCCGAAGACCTTTATCGGGAGCGGAAAGATGGAGGAGGTAGCCCACTTTGTAAAGGAGGAGGAAGTAGGTACGGTGATTTTTGACGACGAGCTTACCCCTGCCCAGCAGAAGAATATCGAAAAGATACTGAAGTGCAAGATCCTGGACCGTACGAGCCTTATACTCGATATTTTTGCCCAGCGGGCGCAGACTTCCTACGCCCGCACGCAGGTGGAGCTGGCCCAGTACGAATACCTGCTGCCCAGGCTGGCCGGGTTGTGGACGCACCTCGAACGTCAGCGGGGGGGTATAGGGATGCGCGGTCCCGGGGAAACGGAGATCGAGACCGACAGGCGTATCGTAAGAGACCGCATAGCCCTGCTGAAGAAAAAACTGGAAACCATAGACCGGCAAATGGCCACACAGCGCAGTAACCGCGGCGCCCTGGTACGGGTGGCACTGGTGGGATACACCAATGTGGGAAAATCGACCCTGATGAACGTAATCAGCAAAAGCGACGTATTTGCCGAAAACAAGCTTTTCGCCACTCTCGACACTACGGTGCGGAAAGTGGTGATCGGCAATCTTCCTTTTCTGCTGAGCGATACGGTGGGGTTTATCAGGAAACTGCCCACACAGCTGGTAGAGTCGTTCAAAAGTACGCTCGACGAGGTCAGGGAAGCCGACCTGCTATTGCACGTGGTGGATATTTCCCACCCCAACTTCGAGGAACACATCGCTTCGGTAAACAAGATACTCGCAGAAATAGATACTGCCGACAAGCCCACCATAATGGTCTTTAACAAGATAGACCGGTATGAAGCGGAACATATCGACGACGACGACCTCGTCACCGAAAAGACCGGGAAACACTTTACCATAGAAGAGTGGAAACGCACCTGGATGAACCGCGTAAACGGGCAGGCCCTGTTTATCTCCGCCATCAACAGGGAAAACATGGAAGAATTCCGGAAAAAGGTATACGAGGAAGTCAGGAAAATACACATTACCCGTTTTCCGTACAACAACTTCCTCTACCCGGAACACATCGAAGGAGATCTGTGACGGGGGTGCTTGCAGGTTTATAGTTTGAGCAACCGCATCAATGGAGATAACGTTTTTGTCTTCATAGATCAAATTTGATAAACCTACAGAAAATTCCTCCCTTCAGACGAAGAGGGGAGTTTTTGAAATGGAGGAACTTGCGATAGATACGTCATGGGTAGCAAAGCGCAGCGGAGTCGGAATGACAAAAAAAGCCTGCCGGAACACAAAAGTTCCGGCAGGCTTTTTAATATTGTTTCCTTCGGTCAGGTTCTGTTTAGAATCCGAAGTTTACGCCGAGTCCGAAGACCTCCCTGATCTGGAAGGTGAGGTTCGTAGAGAGGTAATCGTTGATCTTCATCACGAGGTTCAGGGTGTAATCCAGGTCTACGTTCTGGGCATCCTCGAGATAGTTGGAATACAGGCTCAGGATATTTTCTGCCGATACGTTGGGCATCAGCTCAAACTTGTAGTATCCCGAAGCATAGAACCCCAGTTCGTAACGCATGCTGTCTCCCGGATCTATCCCGAAAGTCTCCACATCGTCGCTGGACACAAATGTCTCCGTACCTTTATCATAAGTAAACACCTCTCCGCTGAGGAAGGTCATTTTAGAGGTCACCGGGGCCAGGTTGAATTTCAGGTTATCACTCTTTTTCCACAACATACCGGGACCGAAGGTCAGGTATGCCGGTTTAAAGAATCCGGAAGTGGGATTATCTTTATAATCTGGTTTATCATAATCATAACCGTCGGTAAACTGTGTCCTGAAATTTGCAAAGAACGAATAGCTCCAGTAACCGGTCGCCCTTTTACCTACCAGGGAGTTCAGCTCCAGCCGGTCGTCGGTCTTTCGGGTGTTCTGGTCCTTGATCTTCGTAAGGCCATAACTGGCTATGATCTTGTTGTCCCAGGTCCAGTCGCCCCTGGTATAATTGAAGTCGTAGTTCAGGCCGATATTTCCGGCGACATTGTTCTCTCCCCCTGCCAGCCAGTTGGAAAAGGCAGACTGGTTGATGAGGAACGTAATGGTCCCGGCCCTGACCCATCCTTCAGGACGTGTCGTATCCCTTTCCTGGTTAAATTGATCTTCACTTAATACTTGTGCATTTGCCATCGTAACCCCCAGAACAAGGGTAAGCGCTAATACAATTTTTTTCATCTTCCTATATTTTAGTTTTTGAGCCCTCAAACGTAATCCGGCCCGGTTACTCTCACAAAAATAAGAAGATTTTTAACGAAACTGTCGATAAAGTGCGTCTTTTTACCGTTTAAATAACGGAACGGAAGAGCAAGCCTCTCCGTACATCACGCTTTTTGCCACTTTCTGAAGTGCCGAAACCAGCATGATATAAGCGTTTCGGGGAACAGGTTTGTCTGCGCATCCCTTGACGATAACGGGAAGGTCACGGTAGTCTTCGAAATTCACCTGTTGCAGGGCATCGCGGTATATTTCGGTTTCCAGCAATTCCATGTCGCCCACAACCACTTTCCGGCATACCGGTCCGAGATAAGCCGCCACCAGCATGAATGCCCACCCGGGAATTATGGCATCGGTAGTACAGGAAAGCGCCACATACGCTCCCTCATAGCTGTTCCAGTCGTGTTCCCGGAGCGCAGTCCTGAACTCCTTCTCCCTGAGAATGATCCCTTCGTAAAGCCATTGGCTGATATCGAGATGTATTCTCTGCCCGGGAAGATAGTAATCCCCCGGGTCTACGGTTTTCAATTTACTCTGTGCTATGCGATTGACAATTTCTTCCGGCATATTCCATGTGTTATGCCCCCTCTGGGGGAACGTTGACCGGTTATTAAGTTATTGGGGGATTCAGGCATTACTTAATAACCAAATAACCTATTAACCTAATAACTTAACCTACAACAACCCCAGCTCCAGTTTAGCCTCCTCACTCATAAGGTCCTGGCTCCAGGGCGGGTCGAAGGTGATCTCTACTTCCACATCCTTTAATCCGTCGATAGATTTTATCTTCTCCTCTACCTCTACCGGAAGGGTTTCTGCCACAGGGCAATTGGGCGTGGTAAGGGTCATCAGTATCCTGACGTCGTATTCCTCATTGACAAATACGTCGTATATAAGTCCCAGTTCGTATATGTCGACCGGTATCTCCGGGTCGTAAATGGTTTTCAGCACCCTTACGATCTTTTCTCCCAGGTCTGCGGTATCTATAGTGGTTTCTTCCATGATCTTTCTCAATTTAAAATTTATTGTACCGGTTCGTCACTAATCCAGCTGGGTCTGATATGCAATGGCATACATTTTAAGCTGTTTTATCATATTCACGAGGCCGTTGGCCCTCGTGGGAGACAGGTGTTCCTTAAGCCCTATTTCGTCGATAAAAGCCGTATCGGCCTCAATAATATCCCTGGGGGGCTGGCCTGAGAAAGCACGGACCAGGATGGCGATGATACCCTTGGTGATGATGGCGTCGCTATCGGCCGTAAAACACAGTTTATCCCCCCTGAGCTCTGCATGGACCCATACCTTGCTCTGGCATCCCTTGATCAGGTTGTCGTCGGTCTTGTATTTTTCTTCGATAAGCGGGAGAGACTTGCCGAGCTCTATCATGTATTCATAACGCTGCATCCAGTCGTCGAACATGGAAAACTCGGCTACAATTTCTTCCTGGATATCTCTTATGGTCATCTCGTTCTTTTTATGCAAAAGTACGACAAGTATCCTTGTCTTTCAACAGTTTCTGACAATAGGACATAGTTTTGATCAATACACGGGGCCTTTGTAAAAATCAGTATTCCCCGGAAAACCCGTCAGACGCCAACGCGGTGGTCCCTAAACGCGTTTCTTCTTACGTGTCAATTACAGATTATACCCCCGTACAAAAGCTCATAAAACGCACGAATCCTTATTTTTTACAAACAATTCTGAAACAATTCGTTAACTTTGCGTGTTTCATTTCCAACATATTTTATATGCAGCTACAGGAAATCCCTCGCGTTAAGACCATTTCCAGGGAGGATTTTGTTTCCCGGTATGTAAAGCCCCAGAAACCGGTGGTTATCGAAGAGCTCACCCGGGACTGGGGGGCCTATGACAAATGGCACCTGGACTATATAAACCGCATTGCCGGCGACCGCATGGTACCGCTCTATGACGACCGTCCGGTGACTCATGAAGACGGCTTTAACGAGCCGCATGCCAGGATGAGAATGCACGACTATATCAGGCTGCTGGAATCGGAGCCTACCAATTACAGGATCTTTCTCTACAACCTGATGAAGGAAGTACCTTCCCTGCAGGAGGATTTTCAGTGGCCTGACATCGGGCTACGGCTGGTAAAACAGCTTCCCATGTTGTTTTTCGGCGGGGAGAACAGCAAGGTATTCATGCATTTCGACATCGATTATTCCAATATACTCCACTTCCATTTTCACGGGCGCAAGCAGTGTGTTATCCTCCCTCCCGACCAGACAAAATACATGTACAAGATACCCCATGCCCTGATTTCGAGGGAAGATATTGATTTCGACCATCCGGATTATGAGAAATGGCCGGCTCTTAAAAAAGCGAGGGGCTATATCGCCAACCTCGAACACGGCCAGATGCTTTATATGCCCGAAGGCTACTGGCATTACATGAAGTATGTAACTCCCGGGTTTTCCATGAGCCTTCGCTCTTTTCCGCGAAACCCCGCCAACCTTGTAAAAGCGGCATATAATGTGCTTATCATGCGCCACTACGACAACTTCATGCGCAAACGGAAAGGACAGGCGTGGATCGACTACAAGAACGAACAGGCCGTGGTCCGCACCCACAGGGAGCTGGGCATGGAGATCTGAGGTTCAGGAAAGCTCGTATAATCTGTCGTATACCAGGTGGCTCTCCCACCCCCTGTAAAGCAGGTAGTCGGCGAGTTTCTTCCTGCACCGGCTTATATCCTTCGCCGTATTTCCGGGTGTGGAATGCCTCAGCTGTAACCATTTTTTAGCGGCCAGTTCATCAAAAGCACGCAGGTAATCCGCGTCCTCTATTTCCTCCAGGGCAAGCTTTATATTGGACTGCGATATGTCGCGGAATTTCAGCTCCCGCACGATACGCTGCTTTCCCCACTTTTTCACCCGGAACTTTCCCCTGACAAAACTCCGGGCAAAACGCTCCTCGTTGAGAAATCCGTTTTCTATAAGGTGTACTACCACGGCATCTACGGCAACAGGTATCATTCCCATTGCCCTGAGCTTTTCGGTCACCTCCTTGTGACAGCGCTCCTGGTAGGCACAGAAATGTTCCAGTTTTCGTTTGGCGTCGTCTACGGTATGGATTTTTCTGTTCATGAATACAAAAATAGGGGTTATGTGGGGAATGAGAGAATGTGCCAATGGGAGAATGTGCCAATGTGCCAATGAGGGAATGTGTCAATGTGCCGATGGGGGAATGTGCCATTGAAATAAATGTTGGTAAGTAGATTTCGTGTTTTAGGCTTTTGTCCGTGGTCAGGTTGTTGCTCC
>NZ_QLNV01000012.1 GCF_003285545.1 Sinomicrobium soli
AAATTCTTCATCAAATCTGAACTAAATAATAATTATTTATCGAATTTAGCGGTGTCCTAAAAGAGGGAAGGCTACAAGTCAAAAAATACGAGTACCCACATAATCCGGTAAGCGTTAAAACGATGTTGGTCCATCCTCCCGTTAATTTTAGTATATCACCGGGTAGCGAATGCTTCTCAATTCGCCGGTAATACATTTATACAGCGAAGAAGTAGTACTGCTTACGGCCACCATCAGCGGACGCAGTTTTTGCATGATCATCACATCACAGGTCGCCAGTTGAAGCAGATCAGCCTTGACTTCCCTGGTCAGTTTTCCTTCTCCCGGGTGTTCTTCCATCCACCGGTATACCGCCAGATCTACATAAGGGCGGTAGGGTTCCATAATATCATCTGCCAGGCAATACGCATTATACTTGTTGCGGTGAAAAATTCCGAGGGTGGGATTCAACCCGGAACTTACCAGGGCCCTCGCCACGATACTCCGCAATACGGCATATCCGAAATTCAGGAAATTGTTGGGCATATCCCCTTCTCTTTCCCGGGTAAAATTTTCAAATAACTGTTTCCAGTAATACTGTGCGGCAATGCCCTCCATATTGGTACTGTCGCCCGACCGTACCTGGCTCATATAATCCACCAGCGGTTCGTGAGGCTTCCGGAGCTTTTTCAACAATAACATCTGCTGGCTTATCTTGGCTTCCACGGTTTGTTTCCACAATTGTTTACGCAAGGGTTCCGAAATATTGATCTGCTGTTTAAGCCTTTCGGAATGTTCCACATGCCCGCTCATGGGCAGCATCATGGCAAACGGCAAATGCTGGGCATCGCAACTGATCACGGCCACATTGTTCCCCTGGAGGGCCACAATAAGCTGGTGGCTGATGGTTACCTGGTAATTATCCAGCATCAGAACAGCCATATCCTCTACCGGAACAGATCCTTTTTCTTCCTTGTTTTCAGGGTCGATAACCTTTAACTGCCGGTCCTTGAATTTCAGATATGCCGGATTACCGATATAAATGGTTCGCTTGATCATAATTAAAGGTTATTAGGTTGGTTAATCATTTTTTACGGTATTTATCTTCCTCCTGCCATTTAATGGGTTATTTTTAATGTATTGCGATATACGGTGATATGCCTGAGGGTTGCGGATAATGTGTTCGTAATAATTGCGTTGCCAGATCTTAAAATCTGATTTTTTTGATTATTTCCGTTGGGGCGGTTGGGGCGAATTTCAATGATGGCATGAAAACTGATCTGGCATTACGGTAAATTCATGTAAGGCCATGTTATCTCTTATATTCGCTGTATTCAGCCATTCCTCATGTACGATCTGCCCTTAGGGGTTTAAGATCATTCTTCTGTTTTCTATCTCTCCGAATATATGTTCCCGGCTCCGAACACATAGGGTTATAAAATACAATCCCGGCTGTGCATAATCATAGCCTTGCAGGCATATACTTCTGCGGTGATGGATATTGGGAGTGTATGGGTCATTGTTTAAAAAATTGTTTTATGCTCTTGATATATTTCCTAATCGATCTACTTTGAGTTTGATGCAATGTTCCTTTATTCGTGTAGTATTCTCTATATTCACTTCTGATTTATTTAAACTCCCAAATTCTCCTATTTTAGTTTTTGCATCATAGTTTTTAATAAGAGAAGCAATATGGGATTGAACAAAGTGGCATTCCGCACCGGTACTACTTACCATCTTATAGATATTCCTAACCTGTTCTTTACTGAAATTATTAAAATCAATTTGACCTATATTTTCCTGTTCTTCTTCCGTTGGTATATACACCAAATCATTTGGAGAAATATAAAACAATAGTCTATTTCCTTTTTCATCAGTTTCGGGTACAGAAGTCAGTCCTTGTTTTTGTCTTTCAATGACAATATTCAACGGAATAGTTTCGTAGCTCCGCTTTTGTTTTTTTTCATCCCAATAGACAGCAAAAAACAAGTTTGTTCCTTTTGCCGCTTCAACATATTTATCTTTTTTATTCCCTTTGTAACCAACTTGAAATTTACTACCTACTTCAAAAACCCGGACTTTTAGTATGGGGTGATGTGGTTTTCCATCATTGTATTGGGTAATTCTTTTATTCATATCTTCAATACCTTCCGGCGAAAATGCCAATTCAGGGTGTTCAATCAATTTCTTCTTTTTGATCAGTTCTTTTCTTTTTAAAATTTTTCCGGAAACATCATTCTCTTCAACTTCAATTTTGGGTTCATCATACTTTTCCAAATGATTTATCAATATTTTTTGAATACCCGTATCCGTTATGCTTTCAATATTTTTTGAATTAAACGACATATCTAAACTCTTACGAGTGGCTGTCAGGATTTTTCCTTTAGGCATTTTTATTCTTGGTAAATCAACTAATCCTGAAACCGTTTCTTTATGCATTGGTTTTCTGATTGCCCAATTCAGACCTTTTTGTTCAATTTTTGTCTTTTTACCGTTTATGATCTTTTCGTAATAATTGGTTGCCTTATTGATAACTCTTAAATTTTGCTTAAAACTCACCACAATTTTTTCCAATTCATTTTTGGCATCGACAGTAAAATTGTTCCACGGCTTTTTAAATTCAGTGAATTTGTCTCTTTCATTTCCATTTTTATCCTGCCATTTTTCTTTGTTACGCAATGTATGTTGCAAATCGTACCGTTCATTTTTTGATTTTGCGTGTTTGTTATTCAGCAAGTTAACGTGGTTACGAGTGGCACAGGCAATAACCAAAGCATCCAAAGCATGGTGACGATGGTCAATTCGCTTCTTTTGAAAGCCTCTCGAAAGCTCTAACGGAACAGTGGGTAAATGTTTCTGATATTTTTCATTCCAGGAGGTAAAATTATTGCTTTTTGTCAGTTCATTCATTCGCTCAAAACGAGGTAAAATCAAATCATTCCAAATATCATTTAATCCCCAATCCTGTTTTAGTCTCCCCGTTATTTTTCCATTGCCCGGGATTATATTTTTGGAATTTATCCCTTCATCACCCTTTTCTGTCCGAACGATATTGGATAACAGATTAGACACATATTTGCTAATATATCGGGTATCGTTGAGTTGGCGTTCAATCATTTTCTCAGGTATTTCGTCCAACAACAATTTGTTTTTCTTGCCTCTGTTTTTGTCGTAATGCTCTTTTACAAAAGTTGTATATGCTTCTTCCGAAAAAATTTCTACCTCCCCCGAACTTGTTGTTACCTTTTGTCCGTAATGATTTTTAATAAACTCCAGTCCAAGTTGTTTATCTTTCAGGCTGTTCACCTCGGCTTCACAAATTACTTTGTTACTAAAACTGTCGTCAAAATAACGACTTTGCGGAATAACATGTTCTATTTCATAAGCAGAAGTAAATAGTTTACTCAACGGGATAGGTTTGCCCGTATATGGTGACCGGTATTTTTGTTCCAACCAAAGTTTATAGCGTTGGATTTCCGACCTTGTCGGTTCTGATTTCTTACTGATTTTTTCGATCTCATCAGGAATGGCAATACCAGAATTAAGCACACCGTCTTCGTATATTTTTAACGCTTCCTGTTGCATCGGGGAATATGGTCTCACATTTTCTACCGAGTTATCATTTATCAATTCAGAAAGTATCGCTTTTATACGTAAATTGGTATTTTCGTTTTCGGAAATAATGCTCGACAAATATTTACGTTCATCTGCCGGATTTTTCATGTCCCGACCTAATTCGATATGAATTTCATCAAAATAATTTTTTGCACCTTTTCCATATTGTTTCCAAATATCTTTTACCACTCGTAGTGTTTCCGTTACAACTTGTTCCACAATAGGGTTGCGCAAAGAATGCTGTTTGAAATCTTTCAGATATTGCTCCAAATCGGTTACAGAATTCCATTGGCCTGCAACATTGGCTTCGGAATGACGATCATAAACGATGTATTGAGCCAACCATAATTGCAATCCCTGAAAATGATTTTCTTCGGTTAAGCGGATGGCTTTTTCACGAACTCTATCCTTTATTTCTTCATCGTATTCTCCGGTGATAATTTTACCGATACGAGCTTTGGTTTTCTCATCAATAGCATCCCAACTCCAATATTTCCCAATGCGTAAAAAGGGCAGCAGCTTTTTAATGGCCTTTTCAGAATACCTGCCATAACCACTATCGAAAGGTTTAAACTTTTTAAAGTTTTCAATAAAAGATTCCTCATTTAATGCATATTTATTAGCAAAAGACCGTAGAGCCTTTTCATATTCAATTTTATCGGTAACGGAATAAATGATATGCCATAAATGTTGCTCTATTTCTCTTGACAGGAAATCTTCAGGAACACCTTCAACTTTCCCTAACCGTCTTCTAATTTCGTATCCGGTCTCATTCATCGGATAATTCTTGGATTCATCTTTATCCGTATCATAGACGTAATTCCAACGATATTTTCCTATTTCTTTGGAAATTTCATTTTTTAAAACTTTACCTTTTGCGTCTGGAAACTTTTCTTTTATTATTGGTACAATAAAATAGCTTAAAATATCTTTATGATTGACCTCTTTTCGACTCATTAAAAATTCAAAAAGATTTTCCAAACTTTCAATTCCATTGATAAATTGAACCGTTATATCAGTATCATCCTCTTTAGTGTAAATTTTTAGGTTATACAACCATTGCCAAACTCGAAATTCCTGATAATAGGGATTGGATTTTGGAATGGCTTTCAGGTATACTATCTGCTCATTTCCATCTTCATCCTTGAATGTTCTAAATTCCAATGGACAATTCCCAATGGACGATTTTTGGCTTTTTAGTGGACGTTGATAAAAGATAATATCGTTTAAAAATAAGTGGACAAAATCGCGTTTGCTTAACTGCAATTGGTGAGCCTCATTATTCCTATACAATTCGCGAACACAGTCATTGTATAAATCATCGGTAAATAATTCGGGTTGCAGTTCAATTTGCCTTTGCAGAATTTGCCTTAGTTCATCTTTGTAAAACTTACGTTCAATGGTTCTTACCAATTTTCCCCTTATTTTCTGATTGGGGTTTTGAAGCAGGTTTTCGTAAATATATGTTCCTACGGTTTGACGGGATTGGTTAATTTCTTGTTCGGTTTTCTTTTTGATTAAAGTCCAGTCATCTTCTTTAGGGGCACGAAAACTTCTCTTTTCTTCTCCATCTTTATTCGTTTTTACAGAACCGTCATCGTTAATATCGGTTGTTACAATAAAATCTTTAACTTTATCTTTCCAATCAGATAAATCTGTTTTGCTTGAGCGTCTGTAAACCCAACCATTTTCAAGGATTAATGAATACCATATTTCTCCTTTTTTGTTAGGCTCCTCATCAGCTTTTACATCAGTAACTTTTAAAGAATAGAACTCCACCAGCTTATTGGGGTTTTCCTCCTCCTCTTCGCCTCTTAACTGATAATAGCCCCGTTTTTGATTGAAATTCAGGATTATCCAAACCAATTCTTCTTTTTCTATTTTTTGAGTTAATGCCTTTTTACGCAAATAATAAATAGTCCAATCATAAGGGATTTTTATCTCTTGCCCGTTTGCCTTGAAGTTGGCAACCATTTCGTTAAAAGACCTTTGGAATAAAAATTCAAATTTATCTTTATCGTTCTGCTTCCATGCCAATTTAGGTTCGGTTTCTTTAAAAAATTGCCCCAAACGTTTTTCAAAATCAATTTGTGAAGCATAATGTTTTGGAAGAAAGCCCAAAATATTAAGAATCCTATGCAGTCGTTCTCTTCGAAGTAAATGTCTTTCTCTCAATCGTCTTACACTGCGATAACCTGTTCTTTCAGCAGTTTGAGAAATAGAATTTCCTTTACCGAAATCTCCCAAAACATCTTGACTCATCGGAATTATCCTGCTTCCCAGTCCGAGTATTTGTCCTTGTTTATTCTCAAAATCCTGTTCAATCAAAGCCCATCCTATGCTATTGGTCCCCAAATCCAATCCTAAAATTCTCTTCATAATTAAAAACGGTAATACGATTAGTATAGTCAATATCCTTTAAAACCCTGCTTTTTTCGCATAAAAAGCCGGTATGAAAAATTAATTTTCTAAAAATAAGCAAAAAAACAACACCCTGTTTACGGAAAACCACATGCGGGATAAATTATTTTTTTATATATTAGCTGCACAAATTTTTTGAAAAGCAATTCACAATAAGGATTATTCCGTTGTGAAAACATTTGGGTTACCTCTTGTCCATAATCAGGAGGTTTTTTTATGCCCAAATGTTTCACGAACACCATTGTATAACAATGGAAAGACTTGTGAGCTAAAAATTTACCCGGGGCATTCGCAAGTTTGCCTCGTTTTTATTTGTAAATGTGTTATAAGCACCTGAAACGGAAAAGTAACAATCAGGCAAATGTGTTCAGGGAAGTTTCATTATTGGTTTAGCAACCCCCTTTTCCTTTTCTGGTCGGCAAAAAGCAGAAGCCACAAGATGCACAGGCAGGTACTGGTAAACATGCCTATGCTGTAAAATGTACCTGTCGGGGTATATAAACCGATGATCAGGCTTCCCAGGGCAATAATCCCGGCAAAGACGGCATACCATTTGGTATTATAGAACCAGGAATAAGGAAAGAGGTGTGCCCCGGTAATAATGGCATAGACCATGATGAAATAGTCCGGGGTTTTTATCAAAACATAAAAAAGGATGGGAAAATAAAAAAGCTGTGCAAAGTTAAGCCACAATCCCAGGCGTTGTAAGGGGTTGTTCCTGATCTTCCAGTTGGTACCCAGTATCCTGGAAAATAAAAAGGCCAGGGGGAGCAATGGCCCGCCTGCAATAAATGCGAAGATGCTTTTGGTCCCGGGATCGTAATCCAGGGTCCATACCAAAGCGATGACCGCCCAGATGATGATACCTGCCAGTATAAAATCTATCCCGTTTTTCGATGCTACGGACAACTGGTTCCGCAATGTGTCCAATTCCTTATCTGTCATATTTCTGGTTTAGCTCGTTTTTTCACACCTCCTGCATTCCCTGAAAATCAAACCGGTGTCATCGGCCCTTAAATGCCCGGTATTCCGGATACTGCCCTTTTCCTACTGTTCTTCCCCTCGGATAGCTGATCTCCATATCTTCCATAAAGAGCTCCCGTACCGGTCTTTGTCCCCGTTGAACACGGTTATTCTATACCGTTAAAAAAAAGGGCTACCTATCCGGTAACCCTTCCATAAATAGTGTACTGCAAAAACCGCTTACCACTGGAACAACGGCCTGGTTTTCATCAGTTTGTTTACTTTTTCGCGTATGTCTTCGATCACTGCTTCATCGGTGTGATGGGTAATGACCTCGTCGATAAGCTCCACTACGGTCTTTACATCGTCTTCCTTAAGCCCGCGGGTCGTAATGGCCGAAGCGCCGATACGGATACCGGAAGTGACAAAAGGGGATTTATCGTCAAACGGCACCATGTTCTTGTTTACCGTAATATCGGCCTTTACGAGGGCTTCCTCGGCTTCCTTCCCTGATATATCCTTGTTTCTCAGGTCGATCAGCATCATGTGGTTATCGGTCCCGCCACTGATCACCTTATATCCCTTTTCCACGAACAGTGCGGCCATGGTCTGTGCATTCTTGCGTACCTGGAGTACATAGTGGAGGAAGTTATCGGTAAGGGCTTCCCCGAAGGCTACGGCCTTGGCGGCGATAATATGCTCCAGCGGACCGCCCTGGTTTCCCGGGAATACGGCGCTGTCTAACAGGGAAGACATCATCCGGGGCTTGCCGTTCTTCAGGGTAATCCCGAACGGGTTTTCAAAATCTTTTCCCATCATGATGATCCCCCCCCTGGGGCCCCTCAGGGTTTTGTGGGTGGTGGTGCTTACGATATGGCAATGCGGCACAGGGTCGCTGAGTATGCCTTTGGCGATAAGCCCGGCAGGGTGCGAGATATCGGCAAAGAGAATGGCGCCTACGCTGTCGGCAATCTCCCGGAAGCGCTTGAAGTCTATATCCCTCGAATATGCGGAAGCCCCGGCAATAATAAGCTTAGGCTGCTCTTTTTTGGCTATTTCCTCAATTTTGTCGTAATTGAGCGTACCGGTTTCTTCATCTACCCCGTAGAAAACAGGATTATAGAGTTTACCGGAAAAATTCACAGGCGAACCGTGGGTAAGGTGCCCGCCGTGAGACAGGTCAAAACCGAGGATCTTGTCTCCCGGGTTCAGGCAGGCGTGATATACCGCCGTATTGGCCTGCGATCCGCTATGCGGCTGTACGTTGACCCACTCGGCACCAAACAGGGCCTTTGCCCTTTCGATCGCTATATTCTCTACTTCATCCACTACTTCGCATCCCCCGTAATAGCGCTTTCCCGGGTACCCTTCGGCGTATTTGTTGGTGAGTACCGAACCGGCCGCTTCCATGACCTGCCCGCTTACGAAATTCTCCGAAGCGATCAGTTCCAGCCCGTGTAACTGGCGTTCCTTTTCGGCTTCAATCAGTTCAAAAATCTGTTCGTCTCGTTGCATTATTTTAAGTTCAAAGTTCAATAATCCTGTTCCTGTTTACGGTACCGCCTGCCTTTTAATCCCGCCTCCGGCCCGGTGTTTACACCATTTGTTCACACGTACCAGGGGCAGTCATTCCCGCTCCATTAACAACTTTCGTTAAGAAAAGCCAAAAATAACAAATACATTCGGTAAATTGAGCGAAAATAATATCTTTGAATACAATTTTATCAAACATAAATCAACAATTTTATTATGCCTATCACTGCCAATGACCCCAACAGAACATCATGGATACAGGTAGCCCCGGACTCCGACTTTCCCATCCAGAACATTCCGTTCGGTGTGTTTCTCACCAGGGACGATGTGATTACCATCGGTACGCGTATCGGGGACACCGCCATAGACCTGGGAGCACTGCACCAGCTGGGATATTTCGACGGCATTCCCCTTACCGATGACATCTTTCTCCAGGACAGTCTCAATGACTTTATTTCCGACGGAAAGAAGACCTGGCGGCTGGTACGCAACCGCATAGCAGAATTGTTTGATACCGAAAACTCCAGGCTGAGAGATAATGAAAAACACAGGCACGTAGTGCTGTTTACCCTCGATGAGATCGAAATGCAGCTCCCGGTACAGATCGGTGACTATACCGATTTTTACAGCAGCAAGGAACACGCCACCAATGTGGGGAAAATGTTCCGCGACCCGGATCATGCACTGCTGCCCAACTGGCTGCATCTCCCGGTAGGCTACCACGGAAGGAGTTCTTCCATAGTTCCCTCGGGCATCCCGGTACGGCGGCCGCTGGGGCAAACACTTCCCCCGGGAGCCGATACCCCCGGGTTCGGTCCGTCCGAAAGGGTGGACTTCGAACTGGAAATGGGCTTTATCACTACCGATGCCAATCCGCTGGGAGAACCCATTCCGGTAAACGAGGCCGAAGACTATATCTTCGGGATGGTGCTGTTTAACGACTGGAGTGCCCGCGACATACAGAAATGGGAATACGTACCCCTGGGGCCTTTCCTGGCCAAGAACTTCGCCTCGTCGATGTCGCCGTGGATCGTGACCATGGATGCCCTGGAACCTTTCCGCGTGGCCAGCCCCGAACAGGACCCGCAACCGCTTCCCTACCTGCGCTGTGAAGGTCATAAAAGCTACGATATTCACCTCGAAGTATCGCTCACTCCCGAAAACGGGCAGGCGCAGACCATTTCCCGGAGCAATTTCAAATACATGTACTGGACCATGGCACAGCAGCTGGCCCACCATACGATAAACGGCTGTAATGTCAATTCGGGCGACCTGATGGGCAGCGGCACCA
This sequence comes from Sinomicrobium soli, assembly GCF_003285545.1. Taxonomy (GTDB): domain Bacteria; phylum Bacteroidota; class Bacteroidia; order Flavobacteriales; family Flavobacteriaceae; genus Sinomicrobium. The sequence goes on from NZ_QLNV01000012.1 coordinate 9,803, forward strand.
TCTCCGGCCCTACCCCCGACAGCTACGGTTCGCTGCTGGAACTCAGCTGGGGCGGCAAAAACCCGCTGAAACTGAACGACGGAACCGAAAGGACCTTCCTCCGGGACGGCGATACGGTAACCCTGACCGGGTACTGCCGCAATGAGAACGTCCGTATCGGTTTCGGGGAAGTCTCCAACAAACTGCTGCCGGCAATCAGGAAGTAGAGCTCGTTGGTATTTTAAATGTCATTCAGAACGTAGCGCAGCGAAGTGAAGAATCTCAACCCTGGCCTAAAGGAGCTTCAACAACATGACAGGTCAAAATAGATTTAACTGCGTTGAGCCCTTCGGGGTTCTCCTATCGTCGGAATGACAAGTTCCACTGCGCCTGTGACAATACCTGTCATTCTGAACGAAGCACAGAGGAGTTGAAGAACCTCCGGGACGTATCTGTCGTACTGTACCTATTACCCTATTTTACAGTAACATTCACTTCAAGAGGATTTGCTATTATTTCGGCCTGCCGTTGCAGCATGGCGTCCCAGTCTGCCACAGCAGATACCTGCCCGCTTTTCTCCCAGGCAAAACCGGCATAAAAGGTGGCCTTATCCCCGGGTTTTGTCAGGACGATAAGATTGCTCTGGTCCGGTACGTCGCTCTGGCGGGCAAATGCGGAGTCTATTACCTCAGGGTCCATCACGATCCCCTCCCCCACTTTGGCGTCGTCAATGGTTTCCCAGTAACGGAACCAGCCTTCTTCCTCATTGATCCTGTGTTCGCCTTCGTTCTTGTGCAAAGTGATGCCCACGGCATAATTGGGGATATCTCCAGCCGCAGACAGGCTGACGTCGAAGCGGGAAAAATTGGAGCCCAGGTCGAGGCTAACCCTTTTGGTCTCTTCAATATCGTAGTCGCTCCACGCGGCGTATTTCAGTTCGAATACCGTACGCAAAGGGCCGTCGGCTATGGTGTTATGTGAAATATAATTTTCCGACACATAAAGACTGTCATTCTCCCATAACCCGGTTCCCCCGGTTCCCCTGCTGTCGCCTACATGATAAGGGTCGTAGCCCTCACCGTGGTCTATATGGTAATATCCCGGGGCTTTGACATGTTCGGCATACCATCTGTCGATCACCGACCTGTCTGTTCGCTTCAGCCACAGGTCCACGCCGCTGGACAGGGTACTTCCAACCACTCCCTCCAGGGCTTCTTTCTGCCCCGTGGGCCCGTAAACCCTGAAGGCCACCTTGTCATTTTCCCAGGTATAGTCGTCGGTACGCTCGGGGACAAACCGGGAATAGGCGATCACATCGCTTTCGGGTTCCGGGTTTACACTATCGGTCACCACGGTATATCTCGCCGTTCCGTTGGCCGGCACATCGGCCTGGAACAACCATTCGTCCGCAGTGCCGTCCTGGTCGTAATCGATCCACTGCGTGCGGAGATTCGTTTCTTCCCCGTCTTTTCGCAAACGCAGGTTTTTCCTGTCTGTTCCTTCCGGGACATTCAGTTCCGATACCGGGATGGCGACCACCTCCGTTCGTTTAAAACCCAGGTCATTGGACACTTCCACGGAAAGTCCGGGAGCCTCCTTCGGGCCATTACAGGAAAGCAATGCCCCCGAAATGACCATAGGTGCGCCATATCTTTTAAGCACACCGCTTACTCCAGTAGTCTTGATCTTGTTCATCTTCAGTTTGTTTTTCAGGTTATTCTCCGTTTGTATCTGATGGTGATCCGATGGATCTTTTGTCTCTCTTTTAATCCGTATAAAACATCTCACCCCTTCCTTTTGCGAAGCGATGAGGCCCTTTCCACAAAGCTGGCCTCCAGCGTTATGGTACGGTTCTCTACCTCCTCCCTTTTTTCGATCTTTTCGATCAACAGTTCACAGGCTATTTTTCCCATTGCAAAACCGGACTGGTCAATGGTACTCAGGGCCGGTTCTATGACTTCCGAGACCGGCTCATTACTGAAGCCGACCAGGGCTATTTCGTCCGGAATGCCGATATGGTGTTCCTTCAGGTATTTCATCGCTCCTATGGCTGCGGTATCATTGGCCGAAAACACCCCGTCGATAGCCGTCTTCCTTTCGTAAAAGTCTTTCATGACCCCGTATCCGTCCTCTTCCATCAGCCTGCTGACCACCACCAGTTGTTCGTCATACGGCAGCATATGGTGTTCCAGGGCCGCCTTGTACCCGAGGAAGCGGTTCCTGTAAATCTCAAGGTTCTGCGGACCGGAAAGATGGGCTATCCGGGTACATCCGTTCCGCACCAGATGTTCCACCGCATCGCGGGAAGCCCGGAAATCATCTCCCAGTACCTTGCTGCTGGATGGCATGCTCTTGCAATACCGGTCGAAAAAGACCAGGGGGATATGGTGCTTTTCAAAATAATCCAGGTGTTCGCAGTCATTGCTCTCCATCGATATGGAGATCAGGATGCCGTCTACCTGGTTGGCGATCAGGTTGGCGGTAATGCGCTGTTCCCGCTCCAGCTGCTCCAGCGACTGGCATATCAGTACATTATAACCGGCGGAAAAGGCAGCATCCTCAATGCCCGAAATGGATTCCGAAAAGAAGTGGCGGGCAATACGGGGTACCACTACTCCTATGGTATTCCCCCGGCTCTTTCTCAGGTTGGAAGCCAGCATATTGCGCTGATAACCGAGCTCCCCGGCTTTCTTAAGCACCTTGTTCTTGGTCTTCTGGCTTACCCGGCTGCTATCGTTCAGGGCACGGGATACCGTAGAGCTGTCAATGCCCAGCGCTTTCGCTATCTCATAGATGGTAACCCTGTTTTTTTCCATATCCGGCATGGGAATATTTCCCAGAAATTACAATTTATTACTACAGGCATAACCGCCTGTTACCCTTTCCCCGGCATCAATCAAAAAATCCCGGCAGCCACAGGCTGATAAGGGGGATAAACGTCACCAGCAACAGTACCACGGCCATGACCAGGTAAAGCGGCAACAGCGGTTTCATTACTTTTTGTATGGTGGTCCGCGCCACGCCTACCCCTATAAACAGTACCGACCCTACAGGGGGAGTACACAGCCCCACACAGAGGTTCATCACCATAACGACACCGAAGTGAACGGGGTCTACCCCGAGGTCTTTCAGTACCGGAAGGAAAATGGGCGTAAAGATCAGTACGGCCGGGGTCATGTCCATAAAGGTACCCACCACCAGCAGCAAGAGGTTTATGATCAGTAAAATGACATATTTGTTATCGCTGATACTCAGCAGCACCTCACTTACCGACTGCGGGATATCTTCATACGACAGTACCCACGACATACTCATGGAGGTAGCGATAAGCAGGGCCACCACCGCCGTGGTGTTTATGGAACTCAGGAACACTTCATACAACCGTTTCAGGTCCATTTCCCGGTAGATCAGCGACAGGATCAGGGTATAGAATACCGCGATCCCCGATGCTTCCGTAGCCGTGAATATCCCGGAAACAATACCTCCTATGACCACCACGAGCAGGAGCAGGCTGGGAAAAGCATCCAGAAAGGTACCGGCTATCGTACGGATACTGCTCCGTTCTCCTGCGGGGTATTTCTTTTTGCGTATCCAGTAGGTCGCCGCAAGCATCAGGGCAAGCCCCATAAGGATGCCCGGAAGGTATCCTGCCAGGAAGAGCGCGGCTATGGAAACCCCGCCGCTGGCCAGGGAATAGACAATAAAGACATTGGAAGGCGGTATGACCAGTCCCGTAGTGGAAGAGGTGACATTTATGGCGGCCCCGAATTCCCTCGAATATCCTTCCTTTTCCATTCTCGGCGCCATAATGCCCCCTATGGCAGAGGCTGCGGCTACTGCCGATCCGGAGATGGCCCCGAACAGCATGGCAGCTATGACATTGACGTAAATAAGTCCGCCCGGAAGCGCCCCGATCAGGGATTTGGCAAAATTGATCAGCCGGTTGGCTATGCCCCCCTGATTCATGATCTGCCCCGCGAGAATAAAAAACGGGATCGCCAGCAGTGAAAAGCTGTCCAGCCCGGTAGCCATACGCTGTGCCACCGTGGTAAGGGCGGGAAGGGAGTCTATGGTCAGTATCATGGTACATATACACGAGATCCCTATAGACCAGGCTACGGGAACGCCGATGCCGAGAAGTACGGTAAAAGTAATGACCAGGACCAGGATCTCAGATATCATGACAGGTATTTTTTTGCATTGAACAATTCGTTGATCTTATAGGCCATTATCAACAGGCCACTCAGCGGGATTACCGTGTACACCAGGTAAAGCGGTACATGTAGCGCTGCGGAATACTGTTCCAGTTCATAATTGATATACACGAGGTTTGCCCCCCCGACGACAAGGACAAAAAAGGCAAAAAGAGCAATAAGGATATTGATCCCTATCCTGAGCCGGATACGTCCCTGTTCGCTCAGCTTCGGTCCGAGAAGGTCGATGGCGAGGTGCTGCTGCTGTCCTGAAGCATAAGCAGCTCCAAGAATACCGAGCCATATCAGCAGATAGCGGGACAACTCCTCGGTAAAGGAACTCGGAGAGCCCATGATATAGCGGGAAACGACCTGCCATAATACGGAGCACACCATAATGCCCATCAGTATTACGAGAAATCCTCCCAATAGCCTGTTAAGTATTCGTTTCATACGAGTAAATTATTTATTGTGTGCCGGTTGCTGGTTTGCTATACCGGCTCCGTGCACCGCGCTTCAACGGGTATCCTGAATACCCTTTATGATCCTTTCCATTTCGGGGTCCTGCATAAAGGCATCGTACATGGGCTGTACCCTTTCCCGGAAGGCCTCCTTTTCCGGGTAAATGACCTCTACCCCTTCTTCCTTTATTTTTTCCAGGGCATGTTCTTCGGCTTCCTTCCATATTTTTTTCTCATATGCAGCCGATTCCCGGGCGGCTTCTTCAAGCCACTTTTTCTCCTGTTCACTGAGCTTGTCCCAGACTATGGTACTGATCATCAGTACGTCGGGAAGCGCGGTATGCTCATCCATGATAAAGTATTTACACACCTCGTAATGATAAGACAGGTAAAAGCTGGGCAGATTGTTTTCAGCGCCATCCACTATTCCCTGCTGCAGGGCGGTATAAAGCTCGCCCCAGGCGATGGGTGTGGGAGAACCTCCGAGGTTTTTTACCATGTTTACCGCGGTCTGGCTTTCCATGACGCGGACTTTCAGTCCCTTGAGATCATCAGGAGTACGTATGGGTTTCTGCGTATAGAAATTCCGGCTTCCGGCATCGTAAAAGACAAGTCCCTTCAGGCGTTTGGGCACACTGGCATCCAGCAGTTCCCCGCCTATGCTGCCTTCGAGTACCTCAAAGCGGTGCGCCTCGTCCCGGAACAGGAAGGGCAGGCCGAAAACCTTCATGCTGGGCACAAAATTTTCCAGGGCGCCGGCAGAGACCTTGGTCATCCCGACACTCCCTATCTGCAACAATTCCAGGCACTCCCGCTCCGACCCCAGTTGCTGGCTGGGATAGATATCTACCGTGAGCATACCGCCGGATTTTTCCCGGAGCCTGTCGGCCATAAACTGCATGGCCTTATGCACGGGATGCGACATGTCCAGGCCGTGTGCCAGCTTTATCACCTTATGACCGGTTTCGGATTTGCAGGAGCAGGCCAGCAACAGGATCAGTATCCATACTACAGGGTATCTCATGATGCGTTATTTTCTCAGGTCTGCAATGATATCCATCACCTCGCGCACCCTTCCGGTCACCGCCTCGTAATCGTAATCTCCCCCCGGACCTGCGGGGAAGAGTTTTCCTCCCATGCCCACACAGTGTACCCCGGCATCAAACCACGCCTTCAGGGCCTCTTTTTCAGGGGCCACCCCTCCCGTGGGCATGATACTGCTCCAGGGCATGGGCCCCTTAACGGCCTTAACAAAAGAGGGGCCTCCCACCTGGGCTCCCGGGAATATCTTGACCACTTCCGCTCCCAGTTCCTCCGCGTAGCTGATCTCGGTTACCGAACCGCAGCCCGGCATCCAGGCCACCTTGCGGCGGTTGCAGCAGCGCGCCATTTCGGCATTGACCAGGGGAGAGACGATAAAATCGGCCCCTAACTGAAGGTAAAGCGCGGTAGTTCCCGCATCTATGACCGACCCTACACCCAGTATCATTCCCGGAAGTGCTTCCGTCACAAACCCCTTCAGCTCCCGGAATACCTCATGGGCCAGGTCACCCCTGTTGGTAAATTCGAATACTCTTGCTCCCCCTTCGTAGCACGCCCTGATCACGTTTTTGCAAATCTCCGGATCCGGATGATAGAACACCGGTACCATTCCCCCGGCCCCCATAGTCCGGACCACCTCTATTCTCGAATATCCTGCCATCTTTATATGCTTTTTATGTGTTGATATTTATTATCAAGTTTTCAGACCACCCAAAAACTAACTACTCAATACTCAATACTAACTACTCAATACTAACCCCCAACCACTCACCTCTTTATACGCCCCCCCGTATTCCCCTTCATCACCTCGAGCACTTCCTCCACGCTCACCAGGTTGGCATCGCCCGGAATGGTGTGTTTCAGGGCACAGGCGGCATTGGCAAAGCGCAGGGTATCCCTGTCTTCAAAGTGGATCAGGCCGTAGATCACCCCTGCGGCAAAGGCATCTCCCGTTCCTATACGGTCTACCACCTGTGCTATCTCGAGCTCTTCGCCCGAAATATATTCATCTCCCGTCCATGCATGGCCGTAGACTTTCTGCCAGCTGGCACTCAGCCCGGTCCTGACCTTGTCGAATACCTTTGTAATATTCGGGCAATCGTCCTGTAATTGTTTACAGGCACTCACAAAACCGTCTTTCGAGTGATCGAAATCCGTTTCCAGTATCTCGTTTATTTCATTGACCCCGCCTATGAGGATATGGGAATTGGCTACCAGCGCTCTCAGCACCTCCGTACCATTGCGCCCGTACTGCCAGAGGTTGCTCCGGTATGCCGGATCGGCCGTTACGGTAACCCCCAGCCTGTTGGCCGCCTCCAGTCCTTCCTTCAGGGTCTGATACGCCCCTTCCGAGATGGCCGGGGAGATCCCGGTCCAGTGCAGGTAGTCCGCATCCCGGAGAATATGCTCCCAGTCTACCATTTCCGGACGGATATGGGCAAAGGCGCCGTAAAGCCTGTTGTATGCAATCCGGCTGGCCCGCATGCCGGAACCCGTTTCGAGAAAATAAAGCCCGAGCGGATGCGGCACCCTGTTGACTTCCGAGACATCGATACCGTGCCCTCTCATGACAGAAATAGCGGCATCTCCCACCAGGTCGTCGGAGACATTGGTGATCTGCTGCGCGTGCACCCCGAAACGCGACAGCGATGCCGCCACGTTCATTTCAGTACCCCCGAAATAGTATTCCAGGATATCGGAATGTACAAGCTTGCGATAGCCCGGGGGCGAGAGGCGCATCAGCACCTCGCCGAAGGTAACTACCTTATGGTGATTTTCCTTTTGTGCCATACTGCTGCTGATTTATTCTCCTGCCGGTTTTCCTATGGTAGCGAGGATACCCCCGTCGACATACACCACCTGCCCGTTGACAAAATTGCTGGCTTCGGAAGCGAGGTAAATGGCCGTTCCGGCCAGTTCATCGGGCTGTCCCCAGCGTCCTTCCGGGGTACGGTTGATAATAAATTCGTTAAACGGATGCCCGTCTACCCGTATGGGTTCGGTCTGGGAAGTGGCGAAATACCCCGGGCCGATACCGTTCACCTGGATATTGTGCCGGGCCCATTCGGTGGCGAGGTTTCTGGTCAGCATTTTCAAGCCGCCTTTGGCCGCGGCATAGGCGCTCACATTATCCCTCCCCAGTTCGCTCATCATGCTGCACATGTTGATGATCTTTCCCGACTTTCTCCTGATCATGTCGCGGGCCACCAGTTTCGACATCACAAAGGGTCCCACGAGGTCTACATCGATCACCTTCCTGAAGTCGGAGACCTTCATATCCACGGCCATCTGCCTCATGATGATCCCGGCATTATTGACCAGGATATCGATCTTCCCGTGTTTTTCCACGATGCGCTCCACGGCCTTTTCCGCCGCTGTCTCATCGGTAACATCGAACAGGTAGGGGGTCGCCTTATAGCCCTTTTCCCCGTATTGCCCTATGGCCGTATCTAATTTGTCCTGTGTAATATCGGTGATGACCAGTTCTGCCCCGGCCGAAGCCAGGCCATTGGCAATGGCCATTCCGAGACCGTGTGTACCCCCGGTGATCAAGGCTGTTTTTCCTGTCAGATCAAACAAATTCATAATGTATTAAAGTTTTAGTCGTTTTTATTGTTTTGCACGTATCCCGCATTCATCTATTTTAACTCATCGGGAGCTACGCCGTCCATATCCCCGTAATCCAGGTTTTCACCGGCCATACCCCAGATAAAGGTGTAATTGCTCGTTCCCGCACCAGAGTGAATGGACCACTCGGGAGAGATAACGGCCTGGTGGTTTTTCATGAATATATGGCGGGTCTGGTCGGGCTGCCCCATAAAATGGCTGATGGCCTGCCCTTCTTCCAGGTCGAAGTAGAAATAGACCTCCATACGGCGTTCATGGGTATGTGCCGGCATGGTATTCCACACACTGCCTTCCTTGAGTTCGGTCATCCCCATCTGCAACTGGCAGGTTTCCACGACACTGTTTACCAACAGCTTGTTGATGGTGCGTTTGTTAGAATATTTGCTGTCTCCCAGTTCGACGATCTCGGCTTCGTTTCGCGTGACCTTTTTCGTGGGATAAGCCGTATGCGCCGGTGCCGAATTGATATAGAAATAAGGCTGTTCCCCTCCTGCCGTTTCGAATACGACTTCCTTACACCCCCTGCCTACATAAAGGGCCTCCTTGTGATCCAGCTCATACACTGCTCCGTCTACGGTAACCTTTCCCTTTCCGCCTACATTGATCACTCCCAGCTCCCTGCGCTCCAGGAAATAGTCGGCCTTGAGTTCATCTATGGTCCCGAGCTTCAGGGCCTTGTCTACGGGAAATGCCCCACCCGCAATATAACGGTCGTACATGGTATAGGTAAGACGTATCTCGTCCCTGACAAACAGTTCTTCGATTAAAAAATGTTCCCGAAGCTCTTCTGTCGTATATCTTTTCACATCTTCGGGATGATGTGCATACCTGAATTCCGAATGTGTCATGGCTTTGCTCGTTTTAAATTGTACAATCGATTGTACAAATCTATGATTTTATTTTGCCAAAACACAGGTTTAAATGTTAATATTAAGCTATACAAACAATAATAACAAAAAACCAATCGATTGTATTATCAATGGTGCAAATCATCAAAAACCGGTGTATCTCAGTCTTCCGTATCCCCGGCGGGCCTGCCGTCTTCCGTTCTTTTGTGTTCCCTGCTTTCCTTGCCGTAATGCGAGGGCGACACCCCGAAGTACTGCCGGAAGCTCTTGCTGAAATACCTGGGGTCCCTGTAACCTACGTGATAAGCCACTTCCGATACCATGACATCATCGCGCTCCAGCAGGAGCCTCGCCGCTTTTTTCAATCGTACGGACAATACGAAATCATTGGGGGTCTGCCCGGTAATACGTTTGATCTTCGAATAGAATTTTGATTTTCCGAGGTGCATGGCCCCTGCAAAATCCTGCACATTGAAATCCGGGTTCCCGAGGTTTTCTTCCACGATCTTCCGGGCCTTCTCCAGGAACTCGCTGTCCACGGCATTGGTGGCCACTTCCTTTACGGTCATGTTCGGGTCTGACTGAAACCGTTGCTGTACCAGCCTGCGGTTATTCAGCATGTTCCTTATCCGCGCCCTGAGAATTTCAACCCGGAAAGGCTTGACCAGGTATTCGTCTGCCCCGCATTCAAACCCTTCCACCCTGGCCTCTACGGAAGACCGGGCCGTGAGCAGTATAACCGGGATATGGCAGGTTTCTATATTCCGTTTCAGCACGGTGCACATCTCGGTGCCGGACATTCCCGGCATCATGACATCCGATATAATGAGATCGGGCTCTTCCTGCAATGCCATTTCCAGTCCCTGTTTTCCGTTATCGCACCAGTATACGTCATATGCAGGACGTAACATTTCTGCCACCAGGCGCCGTACTTCGGGATTGTCTTCCACCAGGAGAATTTTTTCTTTACCCCCTTCCCCGTTCTCACCGTCACCACCGGCGGGACTGCCCGCATCATCTTCCGGGGGCAGGTAGGGCGGCTCCATCGTCACATTCCGGGGGCCCTCCCGGTCTTCGGTAGTTTCCGGATAGGATTCGACCTCCAGGGGCAATGCTACCCTGAAAACGGTATATACTTTCTCTTCACTGTCTGCGGTGATGCTTCCCTGGTGCAGCAATACGATCTCCTTGCTGATCGCCAGGCCTATTCCACTCCTGCCGAAAGCAGCACCCCTTTCACTCTCTACCTGGTAATACGGGTCGAATATCCGTTGTGTTTCCTCTTTCCTGATCCCGATCCCGTTGTCTTCTACCAGGGTAATTACCTTTCCTTCCTTTACAAAGACCCTGATACCAATACGCCCTTTTTCGTCTTCCACAAACTTGAAGGCATTGGAAACAAGATTGTAAAAAACCTTTTCCAGCTGCCTGTAATCAAAGACAAAAACAATAGCTCCGGCAGGCAGTTGCAGATCGTATTGTATGTGTTTCTGCCCGGCCGTTTCGCTAAACAGCTCATACACATAGGTGATAAGCTGTTTGAAATCGTGCCGCTCCAGCCTGAGCTTCTCATGGCCACTCTCCAGTTTTCTGAAATCGAGCAATTCGTTGACCAGGTAGTCCAGCCGGTATACATTATCGAGCGACTTGCTGATCTTCTGACGGTTATCATCCTTCTCCCTGGTATGGTTCAGTACGGTTTCCAGCAACCCCATAATAATGGTGAGCGGCGTCTTGAATTCGTGGGATATCTTGGTAAAGAACTTCAGCTTGGCCTGGTTGAGTTGCTGTATCTGCTCTTTCTCCCGCTGTTTGGCCCGGAGTTCGTTAATCATATGTACCCGGTTCCTGTACATGATGAGAAGGGTTCCGGTAATACATACCGAAACCAGTATATATCCTGCAATGGCGTACCACCTGCGGTACCAGGGGGGCTGTACGGTGATTACCAGGCCGGTCTCATCGATAACGATCGGGGTGCAGTTTCTGACGGCCTGTATCCGAAGTGTATACACCCCGGGGGGAAGGTTGAGAAAGGTCAGGTTGTTCTGATCCCTGATATCTATCCATTCTTCCTGGTTCTCCGCCAGTTTGTAGCGGTAGTTAAAGCTTTCGGTAGGCACGTAATTGCAGGCCGAAAACTGCAGCTTGAGAAACTGTTGTCCCGGCCCCAGTGTAATGGAATCGGTAAAGGCAATATCCCGTTTCAGAATCCCGGTAGAATCTCCCGGGATCACATACTCGTTATTGACCTGCAGTGCAGAAAATATCAGCCTGAAATCGCTGTCGTTGTCAAACACTTCCCTCTCTTCGAAAGATACCAGCCCGTCTATCCCTCCTACGAACAATGTTCCGTCGCCGGTAAGCATCAGGGCCCTGTGGTTGGGCTCTTTTAGCGGAAACCCGTTTTCCCCGCCGGGATAATTGTAAAAGCATTCGCTATTGAGGTCGAACAGGGAGATTCCCTTCGAAGTACTGATCCACAGGTTTCCCTGCCTGGATTTCTCGATCCCCTGGATAAAATTGCTGGAAAGGCCTGAATTTTCCACATTGTAGAACCGGAAAGCATCCTTTTCCCTGTCGTACAGGTTGAGCCCTCCCCCATGAGTACCGAACCACAGTCTGAAATAGTGATCTTCATAGATATACGATATGTTGTCGGAACTGATGGAATTCGGGGTCTCCGAAGCCTCATAGGTCTTCAGTACGCGCGTATGCGGATCGTAGGCGAACAGTCCCTCATCCAGGGTACCGATCCACAATATCCCGAAACGGTCAATAAGCAGGCAGTTTACCCGTTTCCTGAATATATTTCCTTCGCGGTCCCTGATAAAAGGCGAGAATTCTTCACTTTTCGTATTATAGGCCACTACCCCCTCCTTGGTGCCCAGCAGGTATATGTCTCCCTTGTACGGAATGATCTCTTCCACAATATTGGACGGTATGCTCTGCGGATCATCCGGGTCCGGAAGATAGGTCGTGAACCTTCCCGTTCGGGTATCCAGTTTCCGGAGCCCCCCGAGATGTGTTCCCACCAGCAGGGTATCACTACCGGTAAACTGCAATGCCTTTACATTAATGTTCCTGTGGTTGTAGCCTCCGCCCTCCTCACCGAGCCGGTAATGTTCGAAGGTCCCGCTCTTCCTGTCATACCGGTCTACCCCGCCTCCCTCAGTAGCAATCCATACCTTGCCGTCGTCCCCTTCCCTGATCTCACTGATCACATTAAACCCCAGTGTTTTGTTTTCCGCTTCTTCCGAAACTTTCGGATAGCTTGTAAAAATATTAAAACGAGGGTGGTAATAATTGATCCCTCCGAAATAAGTTCCGAGCCACATTCCGCCCTGGCGGTCACGGGTAATGCTCAATATGCTGTTGTGAGACAGCGAACCGGCATTCAGTTCATCATGGGTATAATTGGACACGGCAAAATTTTGTCCGGGTTTCAGGATGCTCAACCCCCGAAAGGTACCGATCCATATGTTTCCGTTATCGTCTTCCTCAATATCGCGAACCGTATTGCTGGGCAGGCTGTACGGCCCTTTACCGGAACTACGTATATTCTTCTCTGCCCTGAAAAGGCTGTCCAGCTTATAAATTCCGTGATTATAGGTCCCGATCCATATCCTCTGCCCGGAGTCCACAAATATTTTGGTAGAATTGATCCCCAGTATCCTCCGGGTAGTGCCGCTACCAGGATTATAGAGATATAGCCCGCTGTTCGTGGCCATCCACAACCTGCCTGCATCGTCCGCATACAGATCCTGTACGATCCGGGTTTCTTTCAGAAGGTCCGTATCCGGTCTGAAAGCCCGGCCGTTATCGTCCAGCTTCATGATACCGTGATCCGTTCCCAGAAAAATATGACCGTCATACCTGGCAAGCGTATTGACACCTCCCACGTAAAACCGCCTGAATCGCTGATCTTCTGTATTCAGCCTGGAAACACCGCTTTTGGAAATGATCCACAAATCGTCACCATCGGGAATTATTCTCGTAATGAAATGCCCCAGCAACGAAGTGGAATCACCCCTTACGGGACGGAAAGTCTTGATGGAGGAGCCGTCGAACATATTGAGCCCGTCTCTCGTACCCATCCATATCCTTCCGGTTTTATCCTGTACTACAGACGACACAGACGACTGTGACAAGCCTTCTCCCGTACCTATATGCTTAAAAGATATCTCCTGGCCGGGAACTTCTGTATAAAGCGCCACCGCAAATAACACCAGGACAAATCTTGCGACCCTCTTAAACTTCATATATGGTACACTTACTTATGATATTCTATTCATTCAAAATGAATGTACAGTATACATCATTTTACCGGCAATATAATACTTAATCCTATCATAATGGCATAATGGCCCCCTGACCGGTTCTCCATGTCTGCTTTCCCGCAGCATTGCCTGCCCCTACTCCCCGCTGATTTTCTTCATGCGTTCGAGGGCCTCCAGGTAATAATAGTCGGCATACACCAGGGGAACATCTATTTCATTTCCGTGGGGAATACTCCCTACGCTGTGCCTAAGAAGGAAATAGCCCTCTCCCCGGCGGTTCCTGAACCTGTCGGAGCTGAGTGTTTCCAGGACGGTATGCGCTCTTTGCAGGTAATCCCCCTCAGAATATTCGCTGAGTTCGATCCAGGCAGAGGCCATTATTGCCGCTGCCGAAGCGTCCCTTGGCGCTTCCGGAATATCCGGGGCATCAAAATCCCAGTAGGGGACCCCATCATCGGGATAGTTGGGATGCGAAATGATAAAACCGGAAATCCTTTCGGCCATTTCCAGGTATGCCTTGTCCCGCGTATAGCGATAACACATGGTATAGCCGTACAATGCCCAGGCCTGCCCCCTGGCCCAGGCACTCTCATCGGCATATCCCTGTGCCGTTTCCCTGCTCCTGATCTTTCCGGTTAGGGGGTCGTAGTCTACCACGTGATACGAACTCGCATCCTCCCGGAAATGATTTTTCATGGTGGTATTGGCATGTTTTACGGCAATATCGGCATAACGCGGGTCTCCGGTAAGTTCCGACGCTTCGAAAAGCAATTCCAGGTTCATCAGGTTATCGATGATCACCGGAAATTCCCAGCCGCGCTTTCCCTGCCAGTTGTCCCCCACGTCCCAGCTCTGTATACACCCTGTTTTTTCGTTAAACCGGGTGACCAGCGACGAGGCCGCATCGAGCATGACCTCTTTATACCTGTCTTCTTTTGTGATCTGATAAGCTTTTCCGTAAGAACAATTAAAAATAAACCCGAGATCGTGATCGGTGGTCAGGTCTTTGTGTGCTACGAACTGTTCCTGCGAGGCCACAGCTTCTTCCTTCCACTTCTCATCCCCGGTCTGATCGAAAAGTATCCAGCATACTCCCGGCCAGAAACCTTCGGTCCAGTCATATCTTTCCCCGGTCCATTTTACCTGTCCTGCTTCATCGATCGTCCTGGGGATCTTGCGGTGTTTTACCGCCTGCTCCCGTAACGGGTCGAGTGTTTCTGCCAGTTCCCGGGCCCCGGGGAGATCTCCTTTCTGCCCGGAACGGCAGGACCCCATCAGTGCCAATACGGTGATTCCTAAAATAATCTTTTTCATTTGTTGCATTTTTTTTCACACAGGTTTTCCCCTGTTCTCTCCGAATTTTATGGTTTATCAATGTTATTCCCTTCGCTCATAGACACTACAAACCGGGCCCTTGTCCCGGAAGGTATAAAGGCGTCAAATCCCAGCATGGTGGTTCCCGGGTTAGGCTGGTTGTAATCGCCATAAGGCCTGCCCGTAAAAGGGCATATCGTCTCGGAAGGTTGTTCGGACGGCCTTACTTTCAGGTCGAGGGGAATATTACTCTCGAAAACGAGCATCATCTCTTTCCCTTCCTGGGTGAGGATCATCCCCCGCTCCGTAAGCCTGACCCGGGCCGGGGTCACCATATTCCACCTGATCCGGACCCCATTATCCGCGGTTTTTACGATATCTTCCACCTGCAGGGTCTCCTGGTCAACCAACCGCAATTCGCGCGTGGCCTTCCGGAGTTCCCCGTGCAGGTTAAGTACATCGGTCAGGTCCAGTGTTACCCCCTTCTGTTTCCCGGTATCAAATGATTTTATGATCGTCGCCTTACCTTGTACATTATGAGGCTGATCATTTATGGAAAGCGTATTGTGATTCAGGTTGTTCATGCGGAATATCTCCCACCGTTGCCCGTCCTGTTCCATATCCCACAGATCCACGCCTTCCCGTTCCAGGGTTTCGTACTGCTGCGAACCGAAATCCATGGCCCAGCGAAGATGTCCCGTATCGTAGACAAAACTTCCCTGGTCCATATGCCCGTGGCTCGAAAAAGCCTTTCCTCCCTTGACTCCGAGGTATTTTGCCCTGTCATCGTCCCAGGAGGTCCTGGTATAAAATACCGGGGTTTCTCCCCCGCCCGACCATGTGACGGGAAAATCTCCCATATCTGCTGCATGGGGTTCCGTTCCCCGGGCAAAAATAAGGGCCATGGGCAATAACCTGTCGTCATTACCATGACGATAGGTAAAATACCTGCCGCTCCTGATCAGTTGCATTTCCTGATAGACCAGTTCCGGGCTGTTCATTTTCCGGGCAAACCAGAACATAGCATAGGCCGGGTAAGGTTTGCTGATACAATCGCTGTAATTGAAATACTGCCCGGAAGGTCCGGTAGAAAAAAGCATGTATTGTGCAGAGTTCATAAACCCCTGGTGCGCAGAAAGTCCGTAATCGGTTCCCAGTACGTTTTCCAGGGCTTCCAGCATCAGCACCTGGAAACTGGTCCCGTAGTTCCAGTACCCGGGACCTTCGGGATAGTTACCGTCTTTCCCGTAACCCTCCAGGGGCAGTACGTTGCTTTTTACGGCTTTGTCAATAACAGCAGCGGCTTTGTCCGGTTCGTCTTCCATAACCGCAAGGGCTCCCATAACCAGCCCGGCATTACATACCTGGTTCCAGTTGTTGTCCCTTTTATAAAACCAGGCATTTCCCGGGTCGGATGCCGCATCCAGCCCGTTTTTTACGATGGCCTCACGTATCCTGTGACGCGTACTTTCAGACAGATCGTTGTACAGCCAGTCATACCCTATCGCAGCCCCCATACACATTTCTCCCACATCGAGAAAATGCGAAGGGTTCCAGTCGTCAAAGGCACTGACGGCCAGCAGTTCTTTCTCCGCCCTCTGCAGATACCCTGTATCTCCCGTCATGCGATAGGCATAGGACAGGAAAAATATACGGGTAAGGGCGAGCCGTGAAACGGCCAGCAGGCGCTTGCCTTCCTTTTTATAGGTAACCGGGGCCTGCCCCAGCATTGCCGTACTCTTTTCCAGTATATAGCGGTGCATCTTTGCCAGCGCATCACTGTTTTGAACCGATGTTTTCATTCCGGGTATTTCCGCGTCCCCGAGCAATAGCCTGGGATGGGGAGGAACCGGGGCAGCGAGGGTCCCTCCCCGGGTATACGGCATTGCCGCCCAGGTATTCCAAAATATAAACAACAGGCAGATCCATAGGATATGATCTCTTTTTCGGTGGCGTACTCCGGTAATGTAATTCATGGTTTTCTCTGATATTCCGGTAATCATTTCCCTGTTCCGGGGCTGGTGTATTTCTATCTTTCCTTCAGGGTTACGGTATAGGTGACCCTGGTATTTGCCGGGACCGTGCTTCTGAAACCGAACATTTCCACTCCATTGTTCCGGGTTTCGTAACTGGTAGAAGGATTAATTACCCTGTCCGTTTCCAATGTAAACCCGGCATCAGAGACCACATGTACATCCAGTTGTTTGCTGTTACTGCTCACCGTAACCGTACTCTCGTCCGAAATATCCGCCGTTCCCGGACTGATCATGTTCCAGTATACCTCCACCGGTGTGTCGCCTGCTTCCAGTACATCCACTACCCTGAGGTCATCTCCGTTTTCCAGGGTCACCTTCCGGGTGGCACTGACGAGTTCGCCTGACAGGTTAAGGACATCGGTCATATCCAGGAGCGCCCCTTTTTCCGATGCGGTATCATAGACTTCCAGTACCGTTGCCCGGCCCCTGACATTGTGTCGCTGACCGTTAATGGTAATGGTATTGTGATTTTTGTTGTGCAGCCGGAATACATCCCATCGTTCGGAATCCTGGTCCATATTCCACAGATCGACCCCTGCGGCTTCCACGGCGGCATAACTCTGCATGCCCAGGTCTACGGCCCAGCGGGTATTGCCTATATCATAGACAAATGCTCCCGCGTCCATATGCCCGTGGCTGGTATAGGCTTCTCCTGCCTTTATCCCTACGTATCTGTCGTCATCACCTTCCCATCCCTTCCGGACCGTCACTACAGGGGTAATGCCCTCGCCTGACCACACTTCTTTCTGCGGGGCAGAAAGCTGGTCCAGATTGAGGTCCTTTCCGTAGATCAGGGCCAGGGGGAGTATCCGCTCCTCGGAAAAATTCCTGAAATACTCTCCTTCGTTAAGCAATGCCTTTTCTTCGAACAGCAGGGAAGCATTCTTCTGTTTGCCTGCATACCAGAACATGGCGGGCAGGGGTTGCGCCGTTTTGGCACAATCGGAATAGTTGAACCACTGGCCGGAAGGCCCGGTCATGTATAGCATATACTCTGCCGAAGCCATAAATCCCGGAGTGTCGGAGAGTCCTGCATCGTTACCAAAAGCGCTATCCAGCGCAGCCAGCATCATCACCTGAAAAGTTGTTCCGTAGGCCCAGTATCCCGGACCTTCGGGATAGTTCCCGTCGGGAGCATATATCTCCAGTACTTTCCGGTTGGTTTCCAGGGCTTTTTCTATAATGGCCACCGACGCTTCCGGTTCTTCTTCCAGGATGGCCAGAGCACCGTATACCAGTCCGGCATTACAGACCTGGTTCCAGTTATTCTCCCGGTCGTAGAACCAATTATAGCTCGATACCTTTGAGGTCTCAAAAGCCTTTTCCACAATAGCGGAACGGATCTTTGACCGGGTTCCTTCGTCTAATGCATCATACAGCCAGTCGTATCCTATGGCTACCGCCATGGTCATTTCCCCCACATCGAGATAGTGAGTGGGGTTCCAGTCCGGAAAATCACAGACGGCGTTTAATTCGGCTTTGGCCTTGATCAGGTATAATTGTGACCCTGTCATCCTGTACCCGTAAGACAGGAAAAAGATCCTTTTCAAAGCCTCCCTGGAAACTGCCAGCAGGCGTTTCCCGTCTTTCTTATAGGTCAGGGTACTGCCCCCTACCATCATGTCGCACTGCTGCAGTACATAATTGTGGACATCTCCCAGTACTCCCCCGCCGGCAACTTTCCCTTCCAGGTCTTCCAACGCCTCTTCCGACATCATAAGGCGGGGATGCGGTGCCACTTTTTCATAGTCAAAAGTACCCTCGGGATAATCCGGCACCGGTCTGGGGTCCGGTCCGGGATCAGGATCCCCCATGGATTTGTCTCCACAGCTCATAAAGCAGCTCAGTATAACTGCATAGTACCCGATTAACAATAGTCTTTTCATATATTCCGTTTTGCTTTTATACTTCTCAATACAACCATCCGGGGGTTTTCACCAGGTTGTCATTCATCTGGATCTCTTTGGTAGGAACGGGCCACGGCCAGATCCTGTCTGCCCAGTACCACCTCTCGGTAGAAGGATCGCCCCAGACCGATTTTCGTCCGGCACTACCGGCATCCCCGAATTTCATTTCCTGATAATTATCCATCCCCCAGCGTACTTCATCGTAATAATTTACCCCTTCGAGACAAAATTCCACCCTGCGCTCATAGCGCACACGCTCTATCATGTCTTCCCTGCCGTTTACGGCATTGGGGCCCGAACCTCCGTTGGTCAGGGCAGGCATATGCGCTCTCTGCCGCACGCGGTTTACAATAGCAATAGCATTGTCTACCTGTCCCGTTTCGGCATAAGCCTCTGCCTGGAAGAGCAAGACGTCCGTGATCCTGATCAGGGGATAATCTATATCGTAATGCTGCCTGTCGATCAGCACTCCCTTTTCGGTGACGTTGTACTTCTGGTACATATAAAACAGGGAGCCTCTTTTGTCAGACCACATATCTCCCCCGTTGGCTCCCCGGAGTATCATGGGCCAGCGCAGTACTTTTCCGTATTGCATTTCCCCTCCGTTGTAATACGGGCTATAACAATCGGCCACATCGTATGGGGTAAACACAGACTGAACAAGCCTTGGGTCTCTTTGCTCATAAATGGCCTTTATCCGGGCTTCATTCCCCGTATTCAGGTAATACTGGTCTACAATGCTTCCACCTATCCTGTTCCTGGCGGCTGCGTATGCATCCTTTTTCTCTTTGATATCCGAAGTCTGCAGGCTATCTCTCAGGAAAAACACTTCCCGTTGCTGCACGGTAAGCTGATCCCATCCCGGTAAAGCCTCGTTCCAGGAGAATTCACTTCCGTCACTGTTCTGGTAGTAATCCACAAAACCGGGTGCGGGCTGCAGTTCGGTCCACCCGTCATAGTGGTCCCTTCCCCCGATGATCTTCTGGAGGTTATCTCCGTATCCCGCTTCCGAATCGTACTGAACGGTCAGTATGAATTCCGGGTCCTGTTCATGATCACGGGTAAAGAGATCGCCGTATTCTCCGGTAAACATACCGTGCCCCAGGGCTTCGACCTTTCCGAGATCGGAAATGGCCTTTTCATAGTCTTTTTTCCACATATAGATCATTCCTCTCAGGGCATAGGCCGATGCTTTCGAGGGCCTGCCGTAAAAGTCTCCTGCCAGGTTGGCCTCCGGAAAATGGGGGTTCTCTATACAGGCTGTGAGGTCGTCTATGCAAAACTGCCATACCTCGTCTGCCGAAGACTGCGTCTTGACAGCATCTTCATTGGAAATGGGCACGTCATAGATCGGTACGCCCTGGTATAACCGGTTCAGCCGGAAATAGAAATAGGCCCTCATAAACGTAGCTTCGGAAAGCAACCTGTTGTACTTTTCTTCAGACAGCGGCGCCTTTTCGAGGTTTGCAATGGCATCGTTACAGCGATGGACGCCTTCGTAATGCCTTCTCCAGGTATTCTGTATGATCTGATAATTCGGTGTTACATCACCGGTAAGGAACTGGTAGGTGAAATTGTTCTTATAGAACTGGCTGGTAAAGCCCGATCCTTCCATCAGCGCCACTTCCAGCAATCCCCCGGTGGTATTGGACACATTGGCATTTCTAAACACGTTGAAAATACCGTTTACCCCCTTATCTGCCAGCTCTTCGGAAGTCCACATATTGGCAGTGGTGATATCGTTATACGGGGCGGTATCCAGAAAATCCTTGCCGCACCCGGCTACTGTGGCCGCCAGCAATACGATAAGATATTTAACCTTTATTATTCTTGTTTTTTCCATAACTGAATTTGTCTTTTTAAAACTGCAACTGTATACCCAGTGCCATCTGTCTCAGGGTAGGATAATTGACGCTTGCCCCGATCTCCGGATCTATCCCCGGGTAGTCTGTAATGGTCAGCAGGTTCTCCCCGGAAAAATACAATCTGAGCTTGCTGATATCGAACTGCTCCAGTACCTTGTCCGGGAACCGGTATCCGATCTGCAGGTTTCTCAGCTTTACGAAAGAAGCATTGTACAACCAGAACGTACTGGAGAGGTCGTTGGTGCGCTCCGTGGCATCCGTAAGCCGGGGAAATGTGGCATCCTGATTCGTCCTGGGGTCTTCAGGACTGGCAGTATCGTAAAAGAAATGGTCATTGGCGATACGTTCGGATAACGGGTTGCCATTTACCGTTCGGGTGGCGTTGTAGAAATCCTGGTTCCAGTACAGGTGAAAACCGGCACTTCCTCCCCATACCATAGCCATGTCCCATCCCCTGTAACTGGCCGAAAGCTGTAGCCCGAAGTTGTATTTGGGAATAGATGATTTTCCGGTAAACTGCTTGTCATTCTCATTTCCGTAATCTCCGTCGCCGTTGTTATCGGCATATACGAGGTCCCCGAGATACAGTCCGTTAGGAGATACGATATTACTTCCCACGAAAGTATATCCCTGGTTTACCATCTGTTCCACCCACTTCAGGTTATACCCATTCCTGATCATTCCGTCCTGCGGGCCCTGGTCCATCCCGGCTTCTCCCGATCCCGGGTACCTTCCGTCTCCCGTGTAGAGGGTATGCAGAAAATATTCCCCCAGCGTATGTCCTTCGGCTATAACACCACCGAAACCGTTTTGCATCGTTTCCCCCACATTACTTTTATATTCCCCGTCTTCCGTCCAGCCCCGTTCTACCGGACCGCGGAAACGGGTGACCATATTGTCGTTTGCCGAGAAATTCCCCTGTACTTCATAATTGAAGTCACCGATGTGGTCTCTCCAGCCCAGGTTTACCTCTACTCCCCTGTTCCTTACCGAAGCCAGGTTCTGGGTAGAACCTGTAGCGGTTCCCATGGTCACGTGCATGTCAGGCACATACAGTATGCCGTCGGTATCCTTGTTATAAAGGTCGACGGTAGCATTGAGCCGCTGGCCGAATGTAGACAGGTCCAGCCCTATATTGGTCGTCGTGGTGCTTTCCCACTCGAGGTAATTGTTTCCTATCTTGGTTACGGCCAGGCCGGTTGCCGGCTGCCCGCCTATTACCTGTTTTACCAGGCCATATACCGACTGCCATGCGTAGTTGCCTACACTGTTATTCCCCAGTTGCCCCCAGGACCCCCTGATCTTGATGTCCTGGAATACATCGGAAAAGCTTTCCATGAAGGGTTCGTCCGAGATCCGGTAACCTGCGGAAAAGGACGGGAATACCCCCAGCCTGGAATCGGGATGAAAACGGGAAGATTCGTCAGCCCTTATATTGAATTCGAAAAGATACCGCTGCTTAAAATTGTAGTTTACCCTTCCGAAATAGGATATCAGCGCCCAGTCGGTCTGGGTACCGTTGGCGTTCAGCACTTCGGTTGCCGTACCGAGCTCATGAAGGCTCCAGTCTGCCATGCCCTGGGCAGTGGCATTAAAGCTGCTCTCATTGTAATACTGGATATTATTACCTGCCAGCAGATCGAGATTGTGGTCTTCATTGATCTGTGTGGAGTACCGCAGCAATACATCGGAGATATACTGTGCCCTCTTGAAAGAGCTGTTGTAAATATTCTGTATCCCGAGATCGGTTTTGTCCTGCCGGATATCCTGCACATAATCCCAGCGTCCCTTCTGTACTCCCCACGTAGCATAATCGCCCCATTCGGGCGCGTAGTTAAAACTGGGTTCCAGCGTGAGGTTGTCGGCGAGTTTTACAATACCGTAAATGGCGGCGTTAAGCCGGAACATCCTGTCGTATCCGCCCCTTGCCATTTTTTCGAAAATATTATTGGCATTGGACGACTCTTCCACGATAAGCGCCGGGACCCCCCATTTATCTTCGGTTCCGGGATAAATACCCGGGGTAGTCTTATCCAGGAATTCAAAACCCCTGCCCACATTGGCCATCCCTTTGTGCTGCCGCAGTCCGAAAACACGGGTTCCCACAGTGAGCCAGTCATTCAGCTCACTTTCCAGGTTTACCCTGAACTGGTAACGTTCCATTCCGGAATTTTCCATGATCCCTTCGTTATTGAGATACCCCATCGAAAGGTAATACTTCACCTTATCAGAACTTCCGGAAACAGAAAAGTCGTGTTTCTGCATAATGCCCTGGTTGAATACTTCATCAAACCAGTCGGTATTGGGATAAGCGATGTAGTTGGGCACTCCGTACTCATTGAGCTCATTAGGGTTTTGCCCCGCATTTCTCCAGGCGTCAATACTGCCCTGTGAAAATTGCATGGGGCGCTGCATGTTTTCGAGGCCTTCATTGATCAGCTCCATGTGCCGGGCGTAATCACTTACCATATTCACGGTATTCAGCGGCTCCTGGAAAGAGAGCATCCCCGAATAGTTAAAGGTAGGTTTGCCCTTACCCTTACGCGTGGTGACCAGGATCACCCCGTTGGCTGCCCGCGACCCGTAAATGGCCGAGGCTGCAGCATCTTTCAGCACCGAAATACTTTCGATATCACTGGGATTGACGTTGTTCATATCGGAAACAAAACCGTCTACCAATACGAGCGGATCGCTGTTGTTCAGGGTTCCTGTTCCCCTGATCCTGATGGTAGCATTATCACTCCCCGGCTGGCCGGACCCCTGCATGACATTGACCCCCGCTGCAAGCCCGCCCAGGGCCGAAGAAATATTGGTCACCGAACGGCTGGTCAGCTCATCGTCAAAATTTACCGTGGCCACGGAACCGGTGAGATTCACCTTTTTCTGTGTTCCGTACCCCACTACCACAATTTCGTCCAGCTGATCTGTTTTGGGTTCCATCGTCATATCTACAGAAGTCTGTGTTCCTACGGGAACTTCCCGGGTCTCGAAACCTATATAGGAAAAGACCAGTATGTCGTTCTCCCCTGCGACCTGTATGGTGTATTTCCCGTCAAAATCGGTAGAAGTCCCGTTACCGGTTCCCTTTACAAGTACGGTAACCCCGGGCATGGGGGCCCCGAGATCGTCTACCACTGTTCCCGATATTTCCATGTTCTGGGCCAGCAGGCTTTCTGTGCACAGCAGGAACAACAGCATAACAAGAGGCTGCAGCACACTGCTCCTTTCGGTATTAAATATCATTTTCATCTGTTTGCGTTTATTGTTTTTTCAAACTGTGAACCAACCTGAAACCCAGGGCACTGTGTGAACTTTCCTGTGCACGGGAAGAACGCTCATGCACCATGAGAAAGGTCTCTTCCGAAGCGCTTTCATGATTGACACCTCCTCCGCGTACCACACGGAGACTATCTGTACTGATGGGTTCTATCGGTCCGCGGGGGTCTGTTGCGGCATCCGAAGTATAGTAATCCGGGTCAAAAAAATCGGAGCACCATTCCGCCACATTCCCGGCCATATCGTATAAACCGAGTTCATTGGGTTGTTTACTCCCTACCTCCACAGGTTGCCCGGAAGCACTCCTGTACACGTAGTCATCTATGAGATCAGGATTATTAAAACCGGGAAAATCCCCGTCCTGATCGAGTTTTCCTCCCCGCGCAGCGTATTCCCATTCCGCTTCCGTAGGAAGACGGAAGTTCATATTGGTTACACCGTTCAGCTTGTTTACAAAATCCCTGGCCAGCACCCACCTTACCTGGTTTACCGGGATTTTCGGACCGATGTCCTTGCTGGGATTCGTATATCCCAAAGCTTCGAAAATTTCCTGGGTGAGTTCGAACTTCATCATTTTAAAAGAGGATAACGCGACTTCGTGGTGTGGTTGCTCATCCGATTTATAACCTCCCATGGTAAATGTCCCTCCTTCTACCTCGATCATGTCGTCCCATATCCCGTCTATCAGATCGTTTCCGGTATTATTTACGGCGAGGATAATAGGTTCGCTCAGCTCACTTTCGCCATTACCGGTAACGGCCTGCACCATGTATATCCTGGTCGTCCCGACGGGAATGGCGGTATCTCTCACGGAAGTTTCCGTAAGGGGGGCATCTCCCAATACCTCGTACGACGCTGCCGGAGCCGAGGCATCGTCGGTATAATACACCATGTACCCACTGGCATTGTCCACCGGGTCCCAGGTAAGGGTTGCTACTCCCGTATCGGCATCGTATTCTGCCGGGTACATGATGGGAGGAAGTACAAATTCCTTTTCTGTTTCCGTTTCGTCGCTATCGGAACAGGAAACCGTTCCGAGGCACAAGGCCATACAGGCTCCGCCCATAAGAAGGCCGGCCTTTTTCAGATATTGTCTTGTCATAAGGTTATTAATTTAAAGTTGTGATTGATTGAATATCCGAATCAAATGTAGCCGACCGGGAGATATTACATGAGGTAAAATCTTCCGGAAAACATCAAAGATCTTACCTTATAACAAAGACGCTGATTATCAAAATCTTACAATAGAAACCAAACAAAGCCGGATTATTATTTTACACATTTTACGGAGCATTTTACACCATACACACAACTTTATGGCTATTTTATTTGTTTTTCATTAATTAAAAAGGGTATTTTTTAACATATACAAAACCGATACGGACCGGAAACCGTCGGTCAATACCCTACCTCGTTGTATCAGCCGGCCATCCGGCCGGACTAAAAAACCGGACACCGGGACTGCAGGTGTAAACTTTCATTTACCTCCGCAATCCCGGTGTCCGGTTAAGGTATCCGTTTTTGTTTTACCCGGGATTGTCCGGGAATTACATACGGATATTTCCTATTTCAGTTCGAGTTGTTCCGTGGTACCGTAGTCTTTTCCCCGGATGGCCTCAAAACCGGTTACCATTTCTTTCAGTTTTTCCGGTTCTGACCGGGCGAGATTGTCCTGCTGTTCCTTGTCGTCGGTAAGATGGTACAACTGGAATTCATCTGCATTACCCAATTCTATATTGACCTGTTTACTGAGTGCAGGCCCTTCGTAAGGAGGGATCATCACCCAATCGCCCTTCCTGAATGCTGTTCTGGAAGTAGCCTCAAGGACCAGGGACTCCCTGCCCTTGTCACTTTCTCCCAGCAAGACAGATAACATTTCCTCGCTATCCGTATCCTTTTCCTCCGTACCTGCCAGTTTGGCCAGGGAAGCGAGCAGGTCCATCTGGCAAATGAGGGCATCCGAAACACGGGGTTGTATCCTGCCTTTCCAGTACGTGATAAACGGTACTCTTGTTCCGGCTTCGAACAGGCTGTACTTACCGCCCCGAAGCCCGCCTTTCGGATCGTGATTCCCTTTTAATTCTTCGGCACCGTCAACGTAACCGTCGTTCAGCACAGGGCCGTTATCACTGCTGAAAATGACGAGGGTATTTTCCAGGACTCCTTCCTCTTCAAGGGTTTTCATAAACTCCCCGATCACCCAGTCGGCCTCCAGGATCACATCGCCGCGCGGCCCCAGACCGGATTTACCGGCAAAGCGCGGATGTGGTGTTCTCGGCACATGGGGCTGCTGCAAGGTATAGTGCAGAAAGAAAGGCCCGTCTTTATGATCTTTTACATACTGCTGCGCCTTTTCCAGAAAATGATCTGCCATGTCTTCATCCTTCCACTTTGCGGCCTCTCCTCCTTTCATAAAACCAATCCTCGGGATCCCGTTGACCACGCTGTTATTGTGCCCGTGGTGCCATTTCATCTTCAACAGTTCCGGATGGGTAAGGGCGGTGGGCTCCCCTTCAAAATTTTCCTTGTAGTTCACCTCGATCGGGTCTTCGGGGTCCAGCCCTACCACATCGCCGTTGTCGATATATACCGTAGGCACACGGTCCTGGGTAGCGGCCATGATATGGGAATAATCAAACCCCACTTCGTTGGGCCCCGGCGAGATATGCCGGTTCCAGTCGATCTGTCCAGTTCCGAGCCCGAGGTGCCATTTACCGACAATTCCCGTGGCATAGCCCTGTGACTTAAACATTTTCGGCAAGGTCTTCTGGGTCGTCGAGATCAGCAAAGGTGCGGTTCCGGGAAGTATTTTGGCCCCCTTATTACGCCAGGGGTACATCCCCGTAAGAATGGCATACCTGCTCGGGGTACAGGTAGCCGAGGTAGCATACCCGTCGGTAAAACGCACTCCGCCTTCTGCCAGCCCGTCTATATTGGGAGTCCTGATCTCCGTGGCCCCGTAACAGCTGAGGTCTCCGTACCCCAGGTCGTCCAGGTAAAAAATGACCACATTGGGCTTTGACGGTTCTTCTTCCGTTTCCTGGCGGGTTTGTTTTTTACCGTTCTGGCAACTGGTCATCATCAGGATTCCCAACATCAAAAGGGCAGGAACAAATATTCCCCGCCCCCTCTTATTCACAGGATAGCATTTCATTTTTGATATATTTGGTTTAAATTACTTGGTTACTCGTCATAACTGTAACGGTCGCAATGCCTTTCATAAATCTCCCTGTCAATATCATGGGGATAGTGATTATACCAATCCAGAAGCTTCCCCTTCAACGCATCTGCTTTTTCCCGGTTTCTATCGGCGATATCGACAGATTCTTCTTCATCGGCACTAAGGTCGTACAACCGTACATTACTTCCGTCCACATCCATCACAAGTTTATATTTTCCTTCCCTCACGGCAAGATCAGGGTCATTTTTACCGAACAGTCCGGGTCTGTCGGGAGGGCGGATCCAGAACAACGCTTTCTGCTCGGCCTGTGCAGCCTTGCCCAGCAGTACCTCTGAAACATCCGTACCGTCAATTTGCAGTCCCTCTCCATAGGCAACACCGCCAATCTTCGCAAATGACGGTAACATATCTATCGCAGAGAAAACAGCTTTCGAATTCACACTTCCCTGTTTTTCTGCGGGCATCACCCTCGGAAACCATGTGATCATGGGTTCCCTGACCCCTCCTTCATACAACTGGGTTTTATTCCCCCTCAGGTGTCCCGCCTTATTTACTCCCACATCCGGCCCATTATCACTGGTCAAAACAATCAGCGTATTCTCAGACAATTCCGGATCATTTTTTATAAAATCAAACAACCTTCCCAATTGGGTGTCCATTTCCTGCATCACTCCCAGGAACCTGGCTTTTCTCGACGCATCACCCCGGAGGTCTTTAGGAGGTTCCAGGGGAGTATGGATATCATCAGGCCATAAATTAATGTAAAAGGGTTTTCCCTCTTCCCCCGCATTTTTTATTGCCTGTATTACCCGGTCTACAAAAACCCGGGTGAAATTCTCCCTTTTTATCCAGTGGATATCACCTTTTCCCAGCCTGGCCGATTGCGATTCCAGGTCAGGACGCTCCGGATCGTCTCCCAGTTCCAGGGTTTCAAACTTTGCCAGGTAACGCTCTCCCAGACCTTCAAACTGTGTTACCGATTCGTCAAAACCGTAATCCGTAATTAAAGGAACATCTGCTATATCACGTCCGCCTCCCATATGCCACTTACCTATATGAGCGGTGTAATACCCAGCCTTTTTCATTGCCCTTGCCACCGTAGGTGCCTGTATATCCAGGCTGTTTTTCATTCCCCGCTCCATGTTCGATCTCCGGTCGTGTATATACGAGGTAATACCCCAGCGACTCGGATACTGCCCCGTCATAAAAGAAACCCTTGAAGGGGAACAAATGGGGGAATTTACGTAAAATTGTTTAAAACTCAGCCCCTCTGCTGCCAATTTGTTCATATGGGGAGTACTGACCTCAGTATTCCCGTACCCCGGCAGGTCGCCATATCCCATATCATCGATAAGTATAAACAGGATATTGGGCTTTTGCTCAGTATGTTTCCCGGAAACTCCCATACAGCTTTCCAGTGCCAAAAGCCCTAAACCGAGTATAACTACAATTGTTTTTTTTACCATAACATTTTCGTTTAAGCATTAATTCAGTAAAATCTCATATGTTTTTATACATTGTACAATCATTTATAATCTCTTGCTATCCCTGCTATTCTTCTATTTCGAACTGGAAAGAAGAAATTCTGAAATTCCCTTTTTTTCCCGTATTGAAAAGGGAGAGGAAATCTTTGTAGTCCCTGCCCCCCTGAAGTGAAATATCCAGGCCGGAAACATCCGCCAGTTTACGCTGATGCCCGGAAGTGATCTGCACCTTCCTGGTATTCTTTCTGTCCTTGCCCGAAAAGACAAGCATGCTCCCCCTCTTTTCCTGGTTGACAATGGTGCAGGCCTCAGAGGCATCCAGATGGGTAAACCCTATCCCGGTAAGCCTGAATCGTACCGAAGACGGCATTTCACTCAGGTCTATTCCTATAAAATACCCTTCATTCCGGTCAATACCATTCCCGTCTCCTCCCCTGACCCCTAATTGACCGTCTGCAGACCGGTCTATGCCGGCATCCTGAACAGTACCCCCGGCAATTCTTTTGGCATGAATCCTGAACCTGAAGGCTTTGTTCGCAAGTTCGCCGATATCGGTAACCCCATAGGGTTGCCAGTCCGGGGTGTCCATAACATAAGTATATCCCTCATTACTGATACCTATGGTGGATGTACTGTAAAAACGTTTGTTACCTTCCGCAGCACTGCTGGGGTCAGGGGCATCGAGAATAAACGTGTTTTTTTTCAGGGTGATGTCAGGTATCCCCTCCACGAGTTTTACAACAAACCGGTTACGGGTACCCGGAGGTAAACTGACATCAAACCCGACCATTACCGTACCTTCGTTCTTCTGGTTGTAGGCTTCATAATACTTGTTATCGAATTCGCGTTTATATTCCGGGGGGGTTTCCGAGAGCCTGATGGCCATTTGTACGGGAATCTCGGACACCACCTGTAACAACATGGTTTTCCCGGCCTGTGAAAGTACGATGGTATTCTTGTCGATAATCTCGGCAGATGCGGGGGTTACCATATTCCATCTCAGATCGACAGCTTTATCATCAGTCTCGATAACATCTTCTATCCTGAGATAGGAATCGTCCACTATAACTGCTTTCCTGGTCGCCTTTTTTAACTCATTGTCAAGGTTCAGCACAGGGGTCAGGTCAATTTTTGCTCCCTGCTCATACTTTTCTTCATATGTTTCTATAATCGCTGCCCTTCCTTCAACATTATGTCGCTGGTTATTAATCGTCAAGGTGTTATGATTCAGGTTATTATACCTGAATATATCCCATCTTTGGGCATCCTGGTCCTGGTTCCAGAGATCTACGCCTTCGGATTCGAGGGTAATATAGCTCTGGAGGCCAAAATCCATAGCCCATCTCAACCTGCCTACATCGTATACAAAGGTACCCTGGTCCATGTGCGAATGTCCGTCGGAAGCACTTCCTCCCTTGATTCCCAGATATTTTCCCTTGGTGTCATCCCAGCTTGTCCGTACAAAAGATACCGGGGTAATCCCGTGCCCGGTGAACATCATTTGTGATGGTACTTTTACGTCAGACAGCGTGAGCTCTTTTCCAAAGACAAGTGTATTTGGTAAGACTCTTTCGATATCTGATGAAACAACGCTGGTATACACTCCCTTTCTGATCATATCGATCTCCTGGTATATCAGAGACGGATTATTCAGTTTTTGTGCAAACCAGAACATGGAGGAGCGTGCAGTCTGACTTTTTCCACAGTCGTAATAATTAAAGTAATCTCCCGAAGGTCCCCCGGCAAAGAGCATATAATTGGCTGATTCCAGGAAGCCCGGCGCTTCTGACAGGCCATGATCAGACCCCAGTGCGCTTTCCAGGGCTGCGATCAGCATCACCTGGAATGTGGTGCCGTAATTCCAGTAGCCCGGCCCTTCCGGATAATTTCCATCAGGTCCGTAAGCCTCCAGGGGTAAACGATTTGATTTTAAAGCTCTTTCAATAATGGCCACGGATCGCTCTTTTTCGCTTTCCATAATGGCCAGGGCCCCATAAACCAATCCCGCATTACAGACAGAATTCCAGTTACTGTGTCTTTCGAGAAACCAGGCATTATCTTTTACATACGAAGGTTCAAAGGCTTTTTTCAGAATGGCCTGGCGCACATTTTCCCGGGTACTTTCTTCCAGGTCATCGTAGAGCCAATCGTAAGCTATGGAAACAGCCATACACATTTCGCCCACATCGAGGAAATGGGAAGGATTCCAGCTTTCGAAAGCACAGAGAGCATTCAGTTCTTTTTCCGCCCTGTGCAGGTATTTTTTATCCCCGGTCATGCGGTAACTATAGGACAAATAATAGAGCCTGGTCAGTGCCTTTCGGGAAACTGCCAATAGTCTTTTACCTTTTTTCTTAAAAACCAGGGGGGCTTCTCCGAGCAAATTATCGGAAACCTGATGTATATAGGTATCTATTTTTTTAAATTCCGGGTTTCTCTTCAGTGATGATCTCAGTATTTTTTCACCTTCCTCACTTAGTAAAAGCCTGGGATGGGCAGCAATTGCGGAGTAGTTATAAGAAAGTGCCGATGCAGTGTTTTGTGCATGGGTCAGGAGACATGAAATAAACACACATAATATAAGGATTCCCCTTAAAGCACCGTTGTATTTATTATCCTTACCCCTTAAATTTATGGAAAATACCATCTTCATTAGTTTACGTTTTTGTCAATAATCACCATCCTGTTCTTTGACCAAGGCTCTGGTTGATAAGGGTTTCCTGTAAAGGGTAAGGCAAAAAGAAGTGTTTGCTTCTGTCAAAATTAATACCGGGTGACAGATAGGTTTGGTGGTACTGATTATTATTGACGTAGAGCGCATGATTCTTAATAGCTTCGTTGGTCTCCGTCAGTTTTTCCTCAAGAAGGTTCCATCGGATCAGGTCCTGTTTCCTAAGCCCCTCAAAGCATAATTCCCGTAACCTCTCATCTACAATTTCCTTAAAAAAATCGTCGTGGTTAAGGCTTCCCGTATACGGGTCCAGGCCGGCCCTTTCCTTTACCATATTCAGATCGTTCACCGCCGCATCATTGGCCGGTGCAGTCCCGAACCTGCCACCGATAACGGCTTCTGCATGCATTAACAATACATCCGAATACCTTAAGATGGGAAAATTGATACTTGTAAAATTAGGATCGGTATCCGAACCGGGGGTATTATTGAGAATCGTATAGGCTGCATCTGTCATGTTACCCGCTTTTAAAGCTTCGATATTTGCCGGTTCCCATCTTCTGAACTTCCCTATCCCGTATTCCTGGTGTAAGGGAAAATCGAAAATATAGCTCATGGTATATGCCTGGTTGGCACTGGAATACTTATTCCGGTAGCCGGCAATATTCCACTCTCTTCTCATGTCTTCCTGGGAATAGATGTTATAAACCGGTAAACCCACATTTACTTTACAAAAACCACGCGGAATATCCTGGGTGCCTACAAACTCCACTCCATTCACATTGCCCAGTCTCCCGTGGACATCCAGCCCCATACTCTGAAAATTACCGAAAGAAATCTCAAACAACGACTCTTTCAGGTCGTACCTGTCCTGCAGGTAACTAAGGAAATGGTTCCTGTAGCTCAGGGGATCGGCGCTGTAAGGTACAATACCGTGCCAGCCGTCATTGATAATGATCTCGCATTGCTCCCGGGCTTTTTCGAAATATTGCTGGTTGTTCTCAAAATAACTCTCAGCATCATTTTCGGACAGGTAGGGCTGGAATCCGCCCATTCTTAAATACAAACGGGCCAACAGGCCGTGGGCTGCCATTTTATTGGGTTCCCCCGGTATATATTCCGAACTCTTGGCGTGTACCAGGTGTTCGGCAGCAAACAAATAGTCCTGTTCCGCCTGGGTATAGACCTCAAATACCGGGGACGGGGGTACATTGTTGTCTTCCTGGGAAGAACTGGGGGTTAGCCTCAAAGGTACCGGCCCGAACCAGTTGGCCAATGTAAAATAGCAAAACCCCCTCATAAAGCGCGCCTTGGCCAGGAGGCTGTTATATTCTTCGGTAGTGAACATCTCCGGGTTCAGGTTGGTTTCAAACTGGTTGACCAGTTGAATACAGGTATAGAACCTCAGCCATATGCCTTTAATGGCATCATCCGATGAGGTGTGTGCATATTTAGCTGCATCCCAGGTAGGGTTATTGGGATCATTGGTATAGGTTTCATCCGTTCCGGCTTCAAGAAGGATATTAAACCGCTGTCCGTATACGTCGTCATTTGCAAGGGTACCATAGATCCCCGACATGGCCAGCTCCGCCTCTTCTCTGGAAGAATAAAAGGATTCGGCTTTCCATGAAGACTTGGGTTCTACTTCCAGAAAATCGGAACAGCCCGTAAACGTAAAAACGGTCAGGAACATTATTGCGAAGTAAATATTCTTTGTTTTCATGTGTCTGTTTTATTGTTTTTTCAAAATGTAAGTTCAATCCCTCCGGACAGCGTTATACTTTGCGGATAGGCCGAATAATCAAGCCTTGGGGTCAGAGCACCGAACCTTCCGACCGAAACATCAGGATTGTATCCTTCATAGTTGGTCCAGGTATAAAGGTTTTGTGCCGAAATGGACAACCTGCACTTTTTGATCTTGAATTTCTCCAGTATATCTCCCGGAAGGCTGTATCCGAGAACCACGGTTTTAAGCTTTAGGTAAGACCCGTCGTCAATATGCCGGGTATCCAGTTTATAGCCATACGGAGTCGTCAGGTTTACCCCGTCAAATCGCATTCCCCCTATATCGGTATCCGTGTTGGTCGGTGTCCAGATCTCGGCAAGGGATGTCAGGCCGTTCCTGTTTGGCCTGTATATGCTCCCGAATTCCGATTTATTACCATTTAATATATCGAAGTCATAGGCCCATTGCAGCAGGAACTGAAAATCAAAAGATCCTATCGTAAAGGTATTGGTCAATCCGCCGATGTGCTTTGGCTGCGGATTTCCGATAATGGTCCGGTCGTCTTCATTGATTATACCATCACCGTTCAGGTCCCTGAATTTTACCATTCCGGGCCGCATTGCAGTGCGATAACTCGGCACACCTTCCTTCAGTTCATAATTTCCGTCGTTAGTCTGAAGAAAATCTTCCTGCTGATAGATACCGTCAAATTCAAGTCCGTACATCATCCCTACCGGGTGCCCTACCCTGGTAATATACTGGTATTCCGTCTGCAGAAACTGCAGGTCCCAACCCGGATCTATAAGCAGTTCATTCTGTCCGCTGTTCAGCTTCTCTGTCCTGGTCTTATTGAACGCTATATTAAAATCCGTCTCCCACCGGAACCGTTCATTCCTGATATTTTGTGAACTCAAAGCGAACTCTATTCCCCTGTTAGACACTTCTCCTACGTTTTGCTGTACCCGGTCAAATCCGGTACTGAGCGCCATGTCGGCATCCAGGAGCAGGTCCGTTGTCCTTTTTTCATAAAAATCCACGGTAAGATTGAGCCTGTCAAAAAGGTACAGGTCAAGGCCTATATTGGTCTGGGCAGTAGTTTCCCAACGCAGATCGGGGACCGCCATATTACTCTGGTAAGCACCGGGAGAGAAGGCCTGGTTAGTCCCTAAAACATATCCACTGGATGTATTGACAGAAAACATGTTATACGCTTCAAAGTCACCGATACGGTTATTTCCTGTCACTCCCCAACCCGCTCTTATCTTTAGATCGGATACGGCATCAACAGACTGCATAAATTTCTCTTCAGACACTCTCCAGGCAAGTGAAAAAGACGGGAAATATCCCCACCTGTTCTCTTTCCGGAATTTTGATGATCCGTCGGCCCTGAAATTAACTGTTGCCAGGTAACGACTTTTATAGGTATAATTGACCCTTCCGAAGTAAGACAACAGGGCATTGGCAGAATGAGAAGACCCGGCTATTGTTGCCGTTGTTGCGATACCCAGGTTATCGATGCCGAACTGGTCGGTGGGAATATTCCTGTTTTCCAGGTTATAGGCCTCCCTCGTACTGTACTGGGCCTCCATCCCTATCAGTGCGCCATATACATGATCTCCTTTGCTGTCGTTGAATTTCAGTGTATTTGAGGTAGAAAGTATATCCCACCTCGTGTTCGATATCAAACCGTGAATCCCCCGGTTGGTCCTGGAAGCCTGCTGGGTATCTTCGTTGTAGAAGACAGAGCTTTTCTGGGTGGTGGTCCTATAGTTTCCGCTGACCGTCAGGCTGAATTTATCTAAAAAATCATAATTTAATCCCAGGGTTCCGGAAAGTACGTCCCTGCTTACCTCCCTGTCGGTATTTTCCAGTGTTTTCACGGGGTCGTACAGATAGGGATCCTGGTCCTGTATGACGCTTTCTTCATCATTGCTCCAGTTTATGGGATCTACCGGTCTGAAGGAAACCGCATCCCGTATCACACTGGTCCTCGTACTACCGGAAACCTGCAAACCCGTACTCTTTATCTTGCTGTAATCGATCTGCCCGTGGACCTTAAAGTTCTCCCTTACCTTGTGTGTAAATTTCAACCGATTGTTGATCTTTCTAAACCCCGTGTGGA
Source organism: Sinomicrobium soli (assembly GCF_003285545.1). Lineage (GTDB taxonomy): Bacteria > Bacteroidota > Bacteroidia > Flavobacteriales > Flavobacteriaceae > Sinomicrobium. The sequence continues at coordinate 44,815 of NZ_QLNV01000012.1, forward strand.
TAAGGGTTCCTTCCTGATCTAAAAAATTTCCGCTGTAATACAGGGTGGTCTTTTCATTTCCTGCCCTCAGGGAAAGGGTATGGTTACTGGTATACGCTGTCCTGAAAATTTCGTCCTGCCAGTCTGTTCCCTTCATATTCCTGTACAATTCAGGATCAACCCAGCTGGTTTTGAATTGTCTTACATTCTGTCCCGGCGCATAGCTGTCATCAGCATAAGCCAGTTTTTCCTGGTATTTTGCAAATTCATACGGACCCAACACCTCTAACCTGTTGGGGATAACCTGTATCCAGGAAAACGAACCTATGCTTATATCCGTCTTTCCGTCGGTCCGCCCGCTACGGGTATTGATAACGATTACCCCATTAGCCCCGCGGGAACCGTAAATGGCCGTAGCAGAAGCATCCTTGAGAATATCAAAACTCTCAATGTCGCGGGTATTAAGGCTGGAGGGGTCAAACCCCTCGAGAGGGATGCCATCCACCACATACAAGGGCGAATTATCCCCGGTAATCGAATTTCCTCCCCGGATCACTATCTTTTGATTACTTCCCGGCGTTCCGTCGCTCGACGTAACCTGCACTCCGGCCGCCCGGCCTGCCAGGGCTTCGTCAAAATTAGACGTTGCGGTAACTGCAAGCTCTTCAGGATCTATTACGGATACCGAACCGGTAAGGTCTTTTTTCCTCACCGTTTCATACCCGATAACCACAACTTCATCAAGAGCTACTTCATCCGACTCGAGTGTGACATTTATGACTTTCTGCCCAAATACATTCTTTTCAACCCTTTGAAAACCTATATAGGAATAAACCAGGATATCGGATTGTTCGATATTATCGATGGTGTAATTTCCATCGAAATCTGTGGTAGTGCCCCGCGGACTGCCTTTTACAATAACATTGGCCCCCGGTATGGGCACACCTTTATCATCTGTGACCGTACCCGTAATGGTGGTTTGTGCAAAAACACCAACTACAGGGATAAAAAACAACAATAATAAGAGTTTGATTGGTTTCATACATAATATTTTTTTGCTTCCAGAAAATATACAGGGCCCTCCGTTCTTCACGGCTTTACTTTCCGATACCGATACACCGCTGACCTGCCATGCAGTTTGCTTATCCATCGAAAATCTCCAGGAGTATGCCCCAGGTTTGTTTATAAATAATCGGATACAGTATCAATCGGTAGACTCGTCTGCCCTGTAATTAAAATCGGAAAGGAAATACGCTCCTCCCCTTCCGGGCACTGTGGAGTTGTTCAATAGTTCTCCCTCGAAATAGGATGCCACTTTAAAAGCAACCGTAAAGTTCGGGGATATTAATTCCGGAGGAATGTCATAGGAACATTTCACCCATTTACCGTAGAAAGTGGTACCGGGTACTTTTCTTCCATCAGGATCGGGCCCCTCCTGATTACCCGGATACGGAGTGCCGACAAACTCGGGACCCCAGGGGGCGCCGGAAGACCTGCCGCCATTTACTCCTTCCGATCTTCTGCACCGTATACCCTCATTGACCTTGGTCCAGGTACCATTGAGCCAGTTTCCTTCGGCATCCTGGATATCACCCCCGGTATAATCGGTTGAAATATACACTTCCAGATCCGTGGGCGTTCTGCCATCTTCCATATAATTCTGATAAGCGGGCTGATAATAATAGTTAAAGGAAAGGTCGTAACCGTATTGGAATAGTGTCAGGTCCTGCGTGGAAGTAACCATCCAGGAAGCGGTGGGCTGTGTGCTGCCACCGGAATGGGTCTGGGTTTCCAAAACGGTCTGGGACGTATTCCCGGCAGGCCGCTCTTCCGGGGCTTCCAGGAACCTCCCGGCACTGTTGTCTACTACACCCCAGATATCCTCCCCGTTACCGGGAATATCTACCTGGACGGAGAAACCATCCCCTCCTGTCGGGAATGACCCCGACGTATTCAAAGTAGGGTAGAAAGGATAAATCGTTTCAACCGGCATCTCTTCCGGGGTATCCGTAATAATCGTTATAATCTTGTTTTCAAACAATGTGACCTCTTCGCTTATATTGCTTACTACCCTGATCGTAGGAGATAATGTATCGTATGTGGAATACATATAGTCCGGAGCGAGAGCGATCTCACCCGTTTCGCCATTGATACTGAGTTTATCAGTATGATTTTCCAGTTCGAAGGTAACGTCAGGATTGGCATTGGGAAGAAGCGGCTCGCTGGTCTTGCTGTCGGGATCACCGTATACCAGATTCTGGTTTTTGGGTGAGTAGATCAGGTTACTTGGTAAAAGGGGAGATATGTACAGGTGAAAGGCATCCTCAAAGGTAGTAGCATATTCCATCCCGTCAGATTCCGTACTCACCTTTATGGTAAAGTAGTAGTCCCCTACGGTAAAATTATGTCCGCCGGCAATAGAAATAATTCCGTTGACAGCCGTATTGACAGCATCAACAGATAATATCGGATCTCCGTTTCCGTCAACTTTACCCTCTTCGGGATCTATTTCAATTTCTACGGGAACACTTTCCCCGATACTCACATACTGCAGGTGCGATTCGTCCAACAGTGTACCATCCTCCTTTCTTATACTTACCAGCTCAAACCGGGGAATAAGCCCTCCTGTATGAACGGTAGGGGCAGTTGTCGTGATGTTCTGACTTTCCCTCGCATCCGTAATACTTACGTAATTAAGATCCTCAGGATCCCGGATATCTTCTAAGCCCGATTTAAAGGAAGCATCTTCACAAGCCGATACTGCCAGCAGGTAAAGCAACAATAAAGGTAATTTTTTAATTTTCATAATTTAACAATTATAGTAACGTTATTTTAGCTGGTTTTTAATTATGGTGTTCTATTATTGACAAATATCAAAAAATAATATTGTTGGAACAGGGGGATAATTGTCTAAAATGCGGGGGCATATAATCCCTGTTGCCCCTGTAAACACTCTGGTACCGGGTTATTTTTACAAGCTTAGGTACTCCCTGTTCCCGGCATTTTGTACCTCCTGTTAAGACGCATACCCCCCGTTTTCTTTCTGAATAGAACAGTACATTGTATCCTTCAAAAAATCAATTGATCCAACCCATAACTTATTCCAGATGAAAACACAACTCGCTTCTACCACACTGCATATCTTCCTGATATGCATGTGTTCCGTAACAGGTACTAAAGCACAGCAAACAGATACCGCCGGGAGAAAGAATATTCTTTTTATCGCTGTCGATGACCTGAGGCCGGAACTCGGATGTTACGGGGCCGGCTATGTAAAAACCCCAAATATAGACAAGCTCGCATCAAAAGGTGTTTTATTTGAAAATGCCTATTGCCAGCAGGCGATCTGTGCCCCTTCGAGGAACAGCGTAATGACGGGACTACGTCCGGACGCACTGAATATATATGATCTCAGTACTTTTTTCCGGACCACCGTACCCGATGTCGTAACCCTTCCCCAACATCTGAAAAACAACGGCTATATCTCGGAAGCCGTAGGGAAAATATATCACGAAGGGCATAATAACAGGGATGATATACTCTCGTGGTCCCGGCCTTCATGGGATTATAAAACTCCCTTAAAGAATTTAAAAAAGGTCAAGAGGGGCGATACCACCGACCTGCAGTCCGATTTCCCGAAAATAAACGGGGAACTGCTCCCCTTTTATAAATCAAACGCACCGGAAACAAATATGACCGATGCGGTGATTGCGGACATAGCCGTAGAACGGTTGCACCAACTGAAAGACCGGCCCTTTTTTATGGCAGTAGGTTTCAAGAACCCTCATCTTCCCTTTGTAGCTCCTGCGAAATACTGGAACATGTACAAGCCCGAAGATATCCGTATCCCGGAAAGAAATGATCCCGATGGAGTATCCCGGTATGCCTTTGCCCGGTGGTCCGGAGAACTCAATAAATATCACGGTATTTCACAGTACAAAACGGAAGGATACCTGCCTGATGATCTCTCCAGGAATCTCATACATGGCTACTATGCTGCCGTGAGCCAGGTCGATGACCTTATCGGGCAACTTATCACAACTCTTGAGGAACTTGGTGTAAGAGACAATACTATAATAGTGCTGTGGGGAGATCACGGGTGGAAGTTGGGTGAATACGGTATGTGGGCCAAACACTCCAACTGTGAGCTGGATACCCGTGCACCCCTTATAATAAGCGCTCCCGGATTTTCCGGAGGAAAAAAAAGCGAATCACTTGCAGAGTTGCTGGATATCTATCCTACCCTTTGCGAACTGTCGGGAACAGGCCTGCCGGATCACCTCCAGGGGAAAAGCCTGGTACCGGTTTTAAAGGACCCCACATTCAAGGTTAGGGAAACAGCCATGAGTCAGTATCCCAGGGGAAAATATCTCAAAGACGATCCCACAAAACGGGAGATTATGGGCTATTCCATTACTGACGGACGATATCGTTTTACCCGGTGGCAATCCTATAAAAATCCGGACCGGGTACTGGACCGGGAACTCTACGACCACCATAAGGGAAGAATAGACCTGAGCAACCTGGCAAGGCTGAAAGAATACGATACGATAGTAAGAAGAATGGAAAAGCTATTGAACGACCAGCTTGCCCATAACCGGTGATACATTTTTCAAATCCCAGGATTTTACAGTCAGAAAAGCGAACGTGATTTTTTATTCATAAGTATGGAAGACATGAATAAAACATCATGCGGACACATAGAGGTAACAGCTGTACCGCTCATTCCCATGCTTTTTAACTACAAAAATGATACTTATGAAACCACACTATAAATTATCGGCATTCCTCATTTTTATTTCCTTATATGCCAATGCCCAGAATAACATCATTACCCTCGATCCGCTTCCGGGCGGTTCGGAAGGAAATAACAGGTATACAGACAGTTCCACCTTTGAAACAGATGGCTCCGGGAATGTGTCTTATCACAATAGCAATAGCTATGATGACTGGAGTGTTACAGCCTCTACCATAACTCCTACAGGAGCCCTGGGACGGACCTTTTCCATCACTTTCGGCGGCATGAGCGAAGTAAACACCGTCATAGGAAATGATTACGGTGCCCTGATATCTCCGGCCGGGATAGACCGTGCCGCAAGCGGCGCACTGGGGATAAGGGGAGGCATCGGGAACGGGATAGATTCCGGAGAAGGGTATTATTTCGGGCTGGACCTGACCAACCTGAATTCGACCGCTGCCGTCCAGATAACCAAAATATCGGTGACCGACCTTGCTGCTACCGGCGAAACCGGGGTCATCGTAAGCCGGTTAAACCCTTCGAGAAAATTCACCTTCGGAAAACCGGGAGCCCCCGGCGTCGATTATGAGCTTGCAGGAGGGGCAGGAACCATTGATGTATCTTCATTTAATCTCTATCTCACCGGGGGAAATATCAACGAGCATATGGTTTCCGTGTTCAGCAATACTACAGTGCCCAGCGGATACAGAATTACAGGTGTCGAACTCAGGGTGCGGACCAATATACTCAATCCCAATCCTGTTTCCAATGCTTCCCATCCACGGCTTCTCCTGGGTCAGGGAGAGGAAACCGATGTACAAAACCTCATCAGTCAGTCTGCCGAATTTAATGCCATCCACGAGTATATCCTTGAAAATGCCGATAATTTCGTCCAGGAAAGTCCGCTGGTATACAATGCCGTAAATAATCGTATGCTGGAAACTGCCAGGGAAGCCATAAGGCAGGTTTTTTACCTGGCATACGCTTATCGCATGACCAGTGATACAGACTATCTCACCAAAGCCGAAGAGGTTATCAATACGGTTTGCGACTTCCCGGATTGGGTTACCTATACACTCGATACGGCAGAAATGTGCTTTGCCGTAGCCATCGGGTATGACTGGTTGTATCATGAATTGTCGGCAACTACCAGGCAAAAAGCCAGGGAAAGCATACTGGACTACGCATTTCTTACCCAGAAAAACAAACCTTTCTGGGATATGACCTCCAACTGGAACCAAGTAGGTATCGGCGGCCTGGCCTATGGTGCCCTGGCTATTTATGGCGACGGTACTGCACAAATGGACCAGGAAGCCAGATTTGTCATGAACAATATTCTTGTGAAAAATCCGAATTCCATGGAAACCTATGCCAACGGGAACTATCAGGAAGGTGCCATGTACTGGTCTTACGGGTCCACTTATGAAGTATTGTTATTATCAGCACTTGAAGGGATTTACGGGCAGAACCACGAAGGGGTCAGAAGGCTCAGAAGTACACCCGGATTTCTCGAATCGGCAGAATATATGCAGTATGTTACCGGAACGTCCTCCCTGTATTTCAACTACAGCGATTGTACGGAAAAGCGAATTCCGCTGCCGGCGACCATCTGGATGGCCGATAAGCTGAACAACCCCTCGCTCCTGTCTGTGGAACAACTATTGATGCAAAACGGAAAATATACCAGCAATTACTCCGATGATTCCAGGTTTCTCCCCATAGCCCTTATATACGGGAAGGAGATCGACTGGGAGAACCTGTCTGCTCCCGGGCCCAAAGTATGGAAAGGATACGGCTCGCAGCCCGTAGTCCTGGTCCGTACAGACTGGCAAGGCTCTAATGGAAAATATGTGGGAGTCAAAGGCGGAACCCCGGATTACAGCCATGCCCATATGGATGGCGGCACTTTTGTTTACGATTCCCAGGGAAAACGCTGGGCCTCGGACTTCGGTAAGTATGATTACAATGCCGTCAAAGCCGGCATCTCCCCTCCCGGGAGCGCCAATGATTTCTCGCAGGGGTCTTCCCGGTGGAACATATTCAGGGTCAGCAACCTCAATCACAACACCATATCCATAAAAAAATCATCCGAAACCAACTGGCAACACCACAAGGTAAATGGCAGTGCCAGTATTACCGGGATCTTTGACACTCCGGCAAAAAGAGGGGCAGAATTAGATATGCGAGGGCTTATCGGGCTGGATGACGAACTGGAGGCCATATACAGAAGTGTTTACCTGGTAGACGAATCCTACCTCGAGATCAAGGATTCCATAGATAATGGTTCCGGGGCTGTAGACTTGTACTGGAACATGGTCACCACTGCCCTCGTGGAAACTCTCGACTCCTCCAGGATCAAACTTACACAGGGAGGCAAGACCGCAATTCTCGAGATCAGTTCTTCCAACCCTTCCGTAAGTTTTACCATAGCCGACAACCGCTCTACAGACCCGGTAGACTATTTTCCACCGGCAACCTACGAGAGAAAAAACGACGGCACGGTCATGATCGGTTTTGAAGCTGCTATACCCGCAAATGAACAGGTGACCTTTACCGTGACCCTCAAAGACGATGCGGAGGTTCCCCCTTCTTCTACAGAACCCGTAAATTACGTTCTGCTGGAACTACCGGACCCCAATACCGGGAGAGAGGCCAACGGACTGTACTATGACACCTCAGAGTTTTATGTAGATTCCCAGGGAGATGTAAGTATATCGGGAATAGCTACGGAGTATGCATGGAATGTTTACGGGGATACCGATATAGACAGTATCATGGGGCATAAGTTCTTTTTCAGGTGGCATGGCATGGGAGCTGTCAATACCGTTGAGGGAAATGATTTCGGAGCTTTGGTAACCCCGGCCGGAATTGACAGAAGTGCCTCCGGCGAACTCGGGGTACGGGGGGGTGCAGGAAACGGCATAGATCCCAACGAAGGATATCTCTTCGGGTTTGACGGTTCCTATCTGCCGGACATAACAGGTTTGCAGCTTGTAAAAGTGGGTGTGAATTTTGTTTCCTCCTCCCGTACCGGGATACTGGTCAACAGGAATGATACGTCTAAACGGGTTTCCTTCGGCGGGCCCTCTTCGGCGGCTGATGTTATCCTGCCTTCCGGGCAGGGGTTTGTAGATGTCGAATCACTGGATATTTCTATCACTGGGGGCCAGACCGATTATGAAATGGCTTCCGTTTTCAATTCGGGAACTTCCGGAGGGTTCAGGATCAATAAGGTAGTTTTTAAAGTAATCTCTTCGGGAACTGCCCCTCTTTACACCATGTCGGCGCCATCGGTGGAGGATGCAGAAAAAGATGCGGTTATCCTCTACCCCAATCCCTTTACCAGTACCATAACCCTCCGGAACACCAAAGAAGAAAACCATTTTCTAAACCTGAGTCTTTTTACGGATACGGGAACACGCCTGTTTTATAAAACTTTTGACAACAGCCAGGCCGGAGATACCCGGATCCTGGACCTGCAAGGTATTAAGCCGGGAATATACGTGATCCGTATGGAAATGTCTTCAGGAAAAACAATCACTAAAAAAATTGTAAAACAATAAATCTATTCACACTGATGAACCTATTTAAAATTACTGTTCTATTGTCTCTTCTTGTCATTTCGGGCTGCCATTCACAGCAAAAAAACGAAACCCGTTTACTGGAAAGTGAACAACAGCTCCACGTATTGCGATCGCTATCCGTAAAAGAAAAAAAGAATCCCAGGAGTATGGATAAAAACGGGGAAATCGTATGGGCGCGGCAGCCTTATGACTGGACGGAAGGTTTCTGGCCGGGAACCTGCTGGATGCTTTATGAAAAAACCGGGGACGAACAGTGGAAGGAGGCTGCCTCAACCATTCAGGAACTCTATGTACATCACAAAGACCTCACCAATGATCACGATCTCGGCTTTATATTTAACAATTCCTTCGGCAAGGCTTTCAGGATCACGGGGGATGAGCGGTATAAAAAGGTACTGCTGGATGCCGCCGATGCCCTTATCACCCGTTTTAACCCAAATGTAGGTTGTATACAGAGCTGGGATGTAAGCGACAACTGGCAAAGTAAACGGGGGTGGAAATTTCCCGTGATTATAGATAACCTGATGAACCTCGAGCTCTTGTTTGAAGCTTCGGAAATAACGGGGGACCCCAAATACAGCGATGTTGCCATTGCCCATGCCAATACTACCATGGCAAAGCATTTCCGCAAAGACGGAAGCTCGTATCACGTGGTCGACTACGATCCCGGAACAGGAGCGGTCAACAGCAGGATAACCGCGCAGGGCTATGCCGACGAAAGCGCCTGGGCAAGAGGACAGGCCTGGGGCCTGTATGGGTATACCATGTGCTATCGGTATACAAAGGACAGGAAATACCTGGAAATGGCGGAAAAAATTTCAGGTTTTATTTTGTCCCATCCCAACTATCCGGAAGACGGGGTCCCCTTTTGGGATTTCAATGCGCCGGATATCCCCGATGCCTTAAGAGATGCCTCAGCGGGGGGCATTATGGCCTCGGCATGGATAGAACTGGACGGCTACTCCGATCGCGGATACCTGGACCGGGCCAGAACCATACTCGAAACCCTGAGTTCCGAAAAATTCCGCGGGACTTCAAAAAAAGACTATTTTCTGCTCAAGCATAGTGTAGGAAGTATTCCCCACGGCAACGAAATAGATGTCCCCCTTAACTATGCCGATTACTATTATCTGGAGGCCCTGTTGCGTATCACAAAAAAGGCTTTGTGAGATATTCCGAAAAATCGTAATATTATGACCCTGTAAAAAGCCGGGGTTGTGACCCTGATACAAACCGATAATGCCATATCGTACAGCTGTCGCAATATCACAGTTAACCCTGTTCCGGAGTTTATCTTGAAATTAATCACCAAAACCCAATAAACATGTTTCGAAAACACCTGTTTCTTATAGCACTGCTGATCGGTGCTACATCTCTTGCACAAACAAAAGTCGGCTCCCTTTTTACCGATCATATGGTATTACAGCGGGATACGGAGGTTTCTGTATGGGGTACTGACGATCCCGGCACCAGGATCACCCTGTCCGCAGACTGGGGAGAAAAGAGCTTTGCAATAACCGATGCGAACGGAAAGTGGAAACTGGCCGTAAAGACTGCCGGTGCGGGAGGACCGTACACTATGGAGATCAAGGGCTCGGAAAAGATCGTTCTCCGGGATGTCCTTCTCGGAGAGGTATGGCTTTGTTCAGGTCAGTCCAATATGGAAATGCCCATGAAAGGGTTCAACGGGCAGCCCATATACGAAAGCAATGACCTGGTGCTCAACAGTACAAACCCGGAACTTCGTCTCTTTGATGTAAAACGGAACATGAGCAACGACCCGGAAGACAGTTGTGAGGGCAACTGGCAGCAGGCCACCCCCGAAACCGTTTTTAACTTCAGCGCGGTAGCCTATATGTACGGAAGCATGCTGCAGGAAAAGATCGGTGTCCCGGTAGGGATTATCTGCAGCAGCGTAGGAGGAACAAGAGTGGAAGCCTGGACCAGGAAAGAGATCCTGGCCGATCCGGAACTGGGTGTGGAAGTAAACATGGGCGACCCTTCTAAAATGGGGAAAAACAATGCCTCGGTACTCTATAATGCCATGATACACCCTCTTATACCATATGGTATCAAAGGCGTTATATGGTACCAGGGGGAATCCAACAGAAACAATGCACAGCAGTACGCGACACTTTTCCCTGCCATGATAAACAGCTGGCGGGAAGAATGGGCACTGGGAGATTTTCCCTTCTATTACGTTCAGATAGCACCGTTCGGATACAAACCCGAGGTCAACTCGGCTTACCTGAGGGAAGCACAACTGCACAGCTTACAGCATACTACCAATACCGGGATGGCCATCACCATGGATATTGGAGACAAGGGCTCCATTCACCCGCCCCGGAAAAAGGAGGTGGCAAAACGCCTGTTGTACCTGGCCCTTGCTAAAACCTATGGCTTTGACGGCATATTGTATAGCGGTCCCATTTACAAGTCCATGGAAGTAAAGGGAAATGAGGTGGAACTGAGTTTTGATCATGCCCCCAATGGCGTATTCAATTTCGGGAAACCCCTTTCCGGCTTTATCATTGCGGGAAAGGACAGGAAGTTTTATCCGGCGGAAGCAAAGATCACAAGGGGTAAACTTGTGGTTTCCAGCACAGAGGTCCCCCAACCGGTTGCCGTGCGATATGGCTGGACCAATTACCTCGAAGGAAGCCTGTTTAACCTGGCAGAATTACCGGCTTCATCGTTCCGGACAGATGACTGGGAAAAATAAAGTAAAAGTGCCCGGGATATATTCCGGGCGCTCCCTTTTTTTCAGGCAGCACCCACAAAATCCCTTACAGATCACCGTCATTAGTATAATGATCATATCTTCCCGGGCCTTCCGGTTTCACAGACCGGGTTGCTGTAAAATATCAGGTAAACACTATTCTGAAGATGATATCCCTATGACATTAGCATATCGTTCGCCCCTTACCACCAAGCGCTCTTATACTCTTTATCAATAAGGTATTATTAATTAACTTGGTAATTTACTTCAAATAATGAGAATCCGTTATTACATATACCTGGCCATCACGCTGTTCGGCTTTATAAAATACGGTATTGCTCAAGATCCGAAAAACCTTCCAAAAGAACTCAAGTTCAGGCACTATACTTCTTCACATGGGCTATCACAAAGATCCGTGATGGCTATAGAGCAGGACAGTAAAGGCTATCTGTGGTTCGGTACGCGGGACGGGCTTAATAAATTTGACGGAGATAAGTTTACGATCTATAAACACAGTGACGACGATACCACGAGCCTGAGTAACAACAACGTGCATACCATCTATGAAGATACACGGGGCAACCTGTGGATCGGCACACAAAACGGATTAAACAGGTACCATCCCAAAACAGATAGTTTCATAAGGTATAAGCATTCCAAAAAAGATAACAGCATAACGGATAATATCATATGGGGCATTACACAGCTCAACCCGGAATTATTATGGGTAGCGACCAATAACGGTATAAGCCAGATCAACCTCTCCAACGATATCATAACACGGATATACCAGAAAGAAAACAGCTCCGGATTTCCGGGGGATAACAACAATCGCAGTTTTCTGAAAACCGGGAAAGACAGCTTATGGATATGTAATACCACCTATATCAGTATTTACCATCATTCCACGGGCAGTTTTGAATATATAAATTATCCGAAAAAAGAAGACAACGACATACATATCAACGGGCGGCCTACCCTGCTCCGGGACCACAACAATACCATCTGGCTGGGCTATGAAGGCGGGCTGGCAATATATGACACTGTACTGCGGATTTTTAAAGATGTGGAACTGGAAGGAAAGAAAATCATCGGTGCCCCTGTAAGGAGTATCTGTGAGGACCTTAACGGAAATTTATGGATAGGCAGTTACGATGGTTTGTTTATACTGAACAGTGACCGTTCCGGGGCCAGGTATATATCACATGATGAAAACAGGGCTACCAGCCTGAGTCAGAACTCCATATATAAAATCATCAAAGATTCCAGGGGAGACATGTGGATCGGGACATGGGCCGGGGGTATCAATTATTACAATAAAGACAACGGGGCATTCAGGAACATTTCTTTCGGCAGTGCCAGAAACAAACTCAATTACAAGGTGGTAAGCGGTATGGCAGAAGACCGTAGCGGTAACCTATGGATCGGAACAGAAGGAGGAGGGATCAACTTCTACAACCGGGAAACCAAAAGATTCAGCTATTACAAGCACGACCCCGGAAACAGGAAGAGCCTGACCGCCAACAATGTAAAGGCCATAATCATAGACAGCAAAGGCTTTATCTGGGTAGGGATGCACGACGGGGGGGTCAATTTTCTCGACCCGGGGAAAACTCCCTTTGAATTCAAGGAAATAGACTTTCCCGAATCGCATAATATCTCCTTAAAAGGGTATAAAGTACTTACCCTTCTCGAAGACCGGAATGGTAATATATGGATCGGAACGCTCACGGGCGGACTGATGTACTATAATGTTCAAAGCGGAATATTGTCTAAAATAGACGATGATATCAGAACGGTAATGAGTATTGTCCGGACCGGGAATCCGGACCTTCTGCTGGTCGGCGGGTATAACAGCGGACTGAAGACCATTGATATAAATACCAGGGAGATCAGGAATATCTCTCTCGAAAATACGGACCGAAAAGATACTCCCCTCTACATCAACTGCATTTTTGTAGACAATTATAATAATTACTGGATCGGAACAGAAGGGCAGGGATTGTACATGTACGACACCAATATTCACAAGACAAAGGCTTACGGGCTTAAGGAAGGCTTGCCCAATGATATCATTTACGGTATCCTTTCCGACGATAACGGGAACTTGTGGATCAGCACGAACAACGGTATCAGCAGACTGAATATAGAATCGGGCAATATCAAGAACTTCAGCCATGCCGACGGGCTGCAGGGTAACGAATTCAATTACGGTTCGGCGCTCAAAACCCGGAACAACGCATTGTTTTTCGGGGGAACAAACGGGCTCACCTACTTCAATCCGATCGAAATACGAAAGAATACCTATATCCCTTCCATCGATATCACGAACATCGAGGTAAACAATGTTCCCTATGCCCATATCACGGATTCCATCCGTCAGGTAACCCTGAAATACAACGAAAACAATTTCAGCCTGGATTTTACGGCATTGAGCTATATGCAGCCGGAAAAGAATGAATTTGCCTATATGCTGCAAGGTTTTGACAAGGATTGGAAATACGTCGGAAAACAACGAAAAGCGATCTATACCAACATCCCCAGGGGAAAGTATGTTTTTAAAGTAAAAGGGGCCAACAACGACGGGGTCTGGAATGAAGAAGGAGACACCCTCCCCATCCGGGTCCTTCCCGCCCCCTGGAAAACCTGGTGGGCCTATTTGCTATATGCCGCCCTGTTGACGGGAATAAGCGTTTATATCAGGAAATTAATCGTATTGAGAATACGCGAAAAAAAGGAAAAAGAAAGACTGGAAGAAATAAACCGGCTGAAACTGAGATTATTTACGGATGTATCTCACGATTTCCGGACGCCGCTGACCCTCATCACGGGGCCCCTGGAAAAAATGATAAGCCAGAAAGCAGGCGACCACCGTATAAGACAGCAACACGAGATCATGTACCGGAATGCCCGGATGCTTTTGCAACTGATCAACCAGATCCTGGATTTCAGAAAAAGTGAAGCGGGAAAACTCACTTTGCAAGCCTCCGAAAACAATATTGTTCCCTTTGTCGGAAATGTCAAGAAATCCTTCGACGCCCTGGCAGAACACAAAAATATTTCGTTCGATCTTATCTCCGAAAATGAACGCATCCCGGTATGGTTCGACAGGATCAAACTACAGAAGATCCTCTTCAACCTGCTGTCCAATGCATTTAAATATACAGACAGTGGCAAAAGGGTCTGTATACGTATTTCAACGGAATCAGACCAGCGACAGGCCACATCCGCAGACTTTGTCAGGATAGAGATCATCAATTTCGGAAATGTGATCCCCAGGCATCAGCTCAAATTTATTTTCGAACGTTTCTACCAGCTGGAACACAACAGCAAAGAACCGGGATCGGGTATCGGGCTGGCACTCACCAAAAACCTGGTGGACCTCCACAAGGGACAGATAAAAGTGAAGAGTTCCGAATCTCAGGGAACGCGTTTTATCGTGCTGCTCCCCCTGGGCGATAAACATCTCGGCAAAGGCGAACGTATTGATGCCCCCCTTCCCCCCGATGAAGACCACACTCCGGTATACGTGGATATTCCAGGGGACTCCCCCGGTGCCATGCCATCAGAAACGCCTCCCGTTTCTGCTCCAGGCAAGGATATCCCTGCCCTGTTGATCGTGGAGGACAACAGGGAAGTGAGAGAATTTATCATCGGAATTTTCAGGGACAGCTACAATATCTATACGGCGGGGCATGGAAAAGAAGCAGTCGGCATTACTCAAAAAAATGTAATAGACCTGATTATAAGTGATGTAAGCATGCCGGTCATGGACGGATATGAATTGTGCAATACCATAAAAACCACACTGATAACCAGCCATATACCGGTAATACTGCTCACCGCAAAAACTTCCGAAATACACCAGGAAAAAGGGTTCGATACCGGGGCAGATGCTTATATTACCAAACCCTTCAATGCCAGGTTACTACAAAAAAGGGTAGATAACCTGCTGAAGACAAGGGCTAACCTGATCAGAAAATTCAGGAATGACATCATCCTGAAACCCAAAAACCTGAAAATTACATCAACCGATGAGACTTTTCTGCAAAAGGCAATCTCGGTGGTAGAGGAAGGTTATACCGATCAGAATTTCAATACTGCCGCTTTTGTAGCCCGTATGAATATGAGCCGTACCGTACTATACACCAAAATAAAAGCGCTTACCGGCCAGAATATTTCCACCTTCATAAGAACCATACGTCTGAAAAAGGCCGCATTACTGATCACACAGACCAAAATGAATATCTCCCAGATCGCTTATGAAGTAGGTTTTAACGACCTGAAATACTTTCGGAAATGTTTTAAGGAATTCTTTAAGGTCACTCCCTCCGCCTATAAAAGAGACCATGCGGAAACACACAATCCATAACAATTCTTAATTAACCCTTTTTAACGTCCATAAGGCCGGTAATTCAGTGAAAAATAAGTACCTTTAAGGGAATCACATCATTATTATTTCGCTTTATGAACAACGATATTTTCAACATCAGGAAAAAACTTCATACACCGGACGGCGAATTCGGTTATTACAGCCTTGCCGAGTTGTCAAAACAGGGGTATGATATTGAAAAAATGCCGTTTTCTATCAGGATTCTCCTGGAAAACGCCCTTCGGAATTATGATGATTTTGCGGTGACCCGGGAAAATATAGAAACCATTCTCCACTGGAAACCCGAAGCTTCCGACAAGGATATCCCCTTTAAGCCCGCCCGGGTGCTCATGCAGGACTTTACCGGGGTCCCTGCCGTGGTGGACATTGCTTCCCTCAGGGCAGAGGTGGCGAGAAAGGGAAAGGACCCGGAAGGTATAAACCCCATGATCCCGGTAGACCTGGTGATCGATCACTCCGTACAGGTCGATTACTTCGGGACCGAATACGCCTACCAGGGCAATATGGAAAAGGAATATACCCGGAACAGGGAGAGGTACCAGTTCCTGAAGTGGGCACAGCAGTCCTTCCGTAACTTCAGTGTGGTACCCCCGGGAATGGGAATATGCCACCAGGTCAATCTCGAATATCTTTCCAAAGCGGTCATTGAACGCGACGGGGATATTTTTCCCGATACCCTGGTAGGTACCGACAGTCATACCCCCATGGTAAACGGTATCGGGGTCGTTGCCTGGGGAGTGGGAGGTATAGAAGCCGAAGCGGCCATCCTCGGGCAACCGATTTACTTTATCATGCCGGAAGTCATCGGGCTCAGGCTGAGCGGAAAACTGCCCCCGGGCTCTACCGCCACCGATATGGTGCTCACCATCGCCCAGTTGCTGCGGAATTACGGAGTGGTCGGGAAATTCGTAGAGGTCTTCGGGCCGGGGCTGG
This sequence comes from Sinomicrobium soli, assembly GCF_003285545.1. Taxonomy (GTDB): domain Bacteria; phylum Bacteroidota; class Bacteroidia; order Flavobacteriales; family Flavobacteriaceae; genus Sinomicrobium. Next base: position 61,161 of record NZ_QLNV01000012.1, read on the forward strand.
ACAACCTCTCCGTACCGGACCGGGCCACCATCGGTAATATGTCGCCGGAGTTCGGATGTACGGTTACCTATTTCCCCATAGATCACAAGACCCTGGAATATATGCGGCAGACCAACCGGACGGAGAAACAGATAAAACTCGTAGAAGAATACTGCAAAGCCAACATGCTCTGGCGCGAGGGCTCCGAAAGTATCGAATATACACATGTCCTGGAACTCGACCTCTCTACGGTAGAGCCCACAGTGGCAGGGCCCAAGCGGCCGCAGGACAGGATATCCCTCAAAGATTTCAAACCGGCATTTATCAATATGCTTCACAAATCGTTCGGGCGCACCTACCTCGAACCCGAAGAACAACTGGTGCGATGGGCCGCGGAAGGCGGTGATGCGGAACCCGATGGTTATATCCCGCCCATGCCCCCGGAAACAACCATAGAAGAAAAAGAGGAAAAGGGAGGTATGAAAGTCGTCTCCGTTACCGTCGGGCAGGAACAGTTTATGCTCTCCGACGGGGCCGTGGTGGTCGCTGCCATTACTTCCTGTACCAATACGTCCAACCCCTACGTCATGGTTGGCGCCGGACTGGTAGCGCGAAAGGCCCGGGAATTCGGGCTGGATGTAAAACCCTGGGTAAAGACCTCGCTGGCACCGGGATCGAAGGTGGTTACCGACTACCTGGAAAAAGCCAGCCTCCTGGACGATCTCGAAGCCATGAAATTCCACGTCGTAGGATACGGATGTACTTCCTGTATCGGAAATTCCGGGCCACTTCCCGCCCATATCGCCAAAGCAGTGGAAGAACACGACCTGGTGGTAGCCTCGGTATTGTCGGGAAACAGGAACTTCGAAGCGCGTATACATCCGCAGATCAAGATGAACTTTCTCATGTCTCCCATGCTGGTGGTAGCCTATGCGATTGCGGGTCGTGTAGACATAGACCTCATCAACGATCCCATAAGCTACGACCCCAATATGCAGCCGGTTTACCTGAAAGATATATGGCCGGAAGACGACGAGATCCATCAGACCCTGCAGGCCATACTGTCGCCGCAGCAATTTGCCGATAACTACGGTAGTATTTTTGACGGTAATCAAATCTGGAGAGACCTGGATATCCCGGCCGAAAAGGTTTACGAATGGGACGATACCTCCACCTATATCAAGGAAGCTCCCTTCTTTAAAGACCTCCCTGATCAGCCGCTTCCCGCAGAAGATATCCGTAATGCCCATGCCCTCCTGGTGCTCGGGGACAGTATAACCACAGACCATATTTCCCCGGCAGGTGCCTTCAGTGAGTTGTCCGCAGCAGGTCAGTACCTGGTAAACCGCGGAGTGGCCAGGCCCGATTTTAATTCCTACGGGTCCCGGAGAGGAAACGACGAAGTCATGGTGAGAGGTACTTTTGCCAATGTGCGTATCAGGAACAAACTGGCCGAAAAAGAAGGCGGATATACCAGGTTCCTGCCTACCGGAGAGGAGATGACCGTTTATGATGCCGCTGCAAAATACAGGGAAAGCAATATTCCCCTGGTCGTACTTGCCGGCAAGGAATACGGAAGCGGTTCGTCAAGAGACTGGGCTGCCAAAGGGACATTCCTCCTGGGGATAAAGGCGGTCATTGCCGAGAGCTATGAGCGCATACACCGGAGCAATCTGGTGGGTATGGGAGTGCTCCCCCTCCAGTATTCCGGCACGGATGCAGAAAAGCTGGGACTGACCGGTGAGGAGACCTTCAGTATTTCCGGTATTGCCGATGACCTTGTTCCGCATAAGGTGGTCGAGGTTTCCGCCACGGGAAAGGACGGGAAACACATCACCTTCAAGGCAGTCGTACGCCTCGATTCCAGGATCGAGATCGAGTATTACCGGCACGGAGGTATCCTGCAGTATGTGTTGAGGCAGTTTTTGCATAAATCGTGATCAGAAAAAACAGGGACAGGGAGGTATCTGAAATAATATTTTCCAGATACTTCCCTGCCGTTTTAATACCTCAGTTATATAGGCGCACGTTTGCCTGGTCACTCATGCTTCAGTACTTCTTTTCTCCACTGCGCAAGCCGTTTTTGCAACCGGTGCGCTTTTTCAGGGGATTGATGTACAAGATTATTCTGCTCACCGGGATCATCCTTAAGGTTGTACAACTCATATTTCCCCGTATCAAAAAACTCGATGAGTTTCCAGTCACCATGCCGGATGCTACCCGAAGACCTTCCTCCGAGGAAATGGCGTTTCTTCAGGGGATAATGCCAGTAAAATGACCTTTTTTGCTTTCTCTTTTTTGCTTTCAACAGGGAAACCATCGATTTGCCATCCATATGTCCCGGTATTGTTCCACCGGCCCAATCGGCCATAGTCGGGTAAAAGTCGTAATTGGCAACGGGCTGTGCTATGCCGGTGAGGGCGTTACTATCCCGAAGATCAGCAATAATAAGAGGTACCTTTACACCACCCTCATACAACATGCTTTTTCCTCCTCTAAGCGGAGTATTATCCGTAACATTGGTTTCTCCCCCGTTATCACTGGTAAAAATGACGATCGTATTCCGGTCCAGTCCCAGCTCTTTTAAAGTATACATTATTTTCCCTACCCCGCGATCAATACTGAGCAACTGCGCGGCCAGATGAGGATTATTGTTGCCTCCCCGGAAATCTTCCGGCCATTTTTTATAAGGGTTATTTTCAGGGTTGTCTTTATGGGGCGCACTTTTGCTGGCTCCTTCCTTCTCCTGGAAATAGGCTACCAGTTCGGGTTTTCCGTGTACATAGGTATGAACCGCATAATGACTCAGCATCAGAAAAAACGGCCTGTCGCGGTTTCTTCTCATAAACTCCAGGGCCTCTTCATGCTGACGATCGACCAGAAACTCTTTCTCTCCGGAAAGTTTCCTGCTGATATCCCTGTTAAAATGATACGGGTAAAAATAAGACCCCGCTCCTATTCCCCTGTTTTCGCTTACCATGACCTCATCGAATCCGTGTATTCCGGGCAAGGTTTCTTCAGGGGCCCCCTCCAGCCGGTATCCCGACAGGTGCCATTTACCGACAATCCCTGTACGGTATCCTGCCTTCTTAAGCATTTCCGGCAAGGTAATGAGGGCGGTATCCAGGTGCTTTTCCGTATCCGGCCTGAGGTAATCATTGATACCCAGCCTGGCGGGATATTGACCACTCATCAGCGCTGCCCGTGAAGGAGAGCACACCGGAGCAGCCGTATAAGCCGAGGTAAAGCGGGTACCGGTTCCGGCCAGGCTGTCGATAGAAGGGGTCTCATTAAAATCGTTACCATAACAGCCGAGATCGGAATACCCGAGGTCGTCGGCCATAATAAAAATTATATTAGGCTGCTGCTGTGCCCTACCCCATACTATTCCGCACAGCATACACAGAACGTTCAAATAACATTTTATTTTCATAATAAATCCAGGTTTTAATTGCAGCAGGATCACTTATAAACCGCACCGCTTCTCAATACATCTTCCATAAATACCGGTCCCGGATGGTTCATCTTTACGGCACCCGTAGATGCTCCGGGTTTTTCTCCTCTTGCAAAATCATTATTTTTTCTGCCGTACTCGTCCTCCCGGTCATTGGTCGGAGACCGGGGCTCCGAATCCCCGGTCTGTAAGGTCCATATCCGGAGAACAGACCTTAAAAACACAGTAATTTCCTTATGCACTCCAGCTTTATTATAAAACTGGTAAGGATCTTCCCGTACATTATAGAGTTCTTCGTGAGGCCGCGGTACCAGGAACACATCCTGCTGCTCTTCCCGCAACAGGTGATCTGCATGGGCATCCCACAACTCTTTCCCGGAAGGAATCACCCTCGTAGACTCCCCGGCCAAGTTTCTTCGTTCCGGATATGCATTCCTGATATACATCCAGTCTCCCCACCTTACCATACGTTCGTGGGCCTGGAACACATGCCAGTTGTGTTCCGCAAATAAAAAATCGCGGACACTTTCTTTCCGTCCCTTGACTACAGGATCAAAACTCACCCCCTGAATTTCTTCCGGAACCGGTATTCCAGCCCATTCCAGAATAGTCGGGGCTATGTCCATCGTACTGGTCAGTGCCCCCGACGAGCCGGGTTTTACTCCCGGTCCGGTGACCATCAGCGGCACTTTGGAACCACTGTCGTACATTCGTGTCTTACACCTTGGAAAGGGCCTGCCATTATCACTGGTAAATATTACATAAGTATTGTTTTCCTCCCCCTGCTCTTTCAACGCCTTCATCAATTTACCGAGATAGTAATCCACTCTCGATACCTCGTGCAGGTATCCCTGCAGGTCTGAGCGGGTCAATGATCCGTCAAACAACATGGGAGGCACTTTAACCGATCCCGTATCCACCTTTTTTCCATCATTGTCATACTGCCAGTCCCGATGGGCGTCGTAGGATGCAAACCAGAAGAAAAAAGGTCGGTCTTTCGGGCGCTCTTCCAGAATTTTTACCCAATCCTGCTGCCCCCCGGGCCCCACCCCGTCGCAAATGGTATCAAAAGCCTGCGAAACATGGGGCCCCATATGGTTTTTACCCGACAATACCGTATAATAACCCTTTTCTTTCAATAGCCCGGGAAACATCACCTGGTTCCGGGGAAGCGGATTATGCAGTTCGGGAGCCCCAGTATTATGAGGATACCTGCCCGTAATCATGCTACACCTGCTCGGGCTACAGCTGCTTGAGGTTACATAGGCTTCCGTAAACACCATCCCCTTTTCGGCCATACGATCCAGTTCCGGGGTTATCCCATAAGGACCTCCGTAAGCTCCCAGGTCGTTCCGGCTAATATCATCAGTAAGCATAAATATGATATTGGGAGACTTTTTATGCTCCTGTGCCATCAGTGATGTACAAATGTCAAATAGCAACAAAATAACAAGAATATGCGTCTTTTTCATGTGATCGGAAGTTTTAGCTTAAAAAACCGTGTGCTTTCCTATTACAGGAAACTCTGCTATCCGCAAGGTAGTACATCCATAGGGAATAAGGGTGATCTCCTCAATGTTTTCATTGTACTGCATCCCCTGCATTATACTATAGGGAACCGGTCCTGCACTTTCATTGTACAGTTTCCACGAAGGGATCCGGCTGGCCCTCGCCTTTATCCTTACCGGGGCTTTACCGGTACTCCACGGATATGATGCGATTTCGCCGTCGACCTCAACATCAAACTCCTGTTGCTCAAGTTCTCTGAGACCGTAATTCCAGGGGCTATCGGAAGTAACTTCAAAATAAGAGGTGCCCCCATGTGCGATCTCTTCGTCCACCCTTTTCCACTTTTCTTCCATTTTCAGTCCGTACACCAACGGACCTCTTTCCACCGTTGCGGCATTTTCATACCAGCGGCTTACCGTCACATTCATTGGGATGACCAACTCTACCCGGTCTCCGGACTCCCAGGTCCTGTCCAGTACAATCATACTTCCTCTCTTTGCCCGGTCTTCCTCTTTTCCGTTGATTTTCACTGTTGCAGAATTACACCAGCCCGGTACGCGAAGATGTAACGGAAATGATACCGGTCCCTTTTCAGGTCTGATTATAAACGCTATAGTCTCTTTAAAGGGATAGTCGGTTACCTCTTCCACGGTAACAACATCACCGTTGCCCACCGTAGCAGTTACTTCACTCGGCGCATATAATAAAGCGGCCAGTCCATTATCCGGTGTGGCGTACCACAGGTTTTGAGTAAACTTGGGCCAGGCCTGGTGCATATTGGCCGTACAGCAGGGATAGCCGGTCAGCAGGCCATAACAAAGAGGCGTACCACCGTGATTTACATCAAAATTCCTGACATGTCTGGTAATCCTCACCTGGTTGACCTGCTGGTAATACTGTCTCGACATAAAATCATCGGTAATCTGTGTCGGCAATATATTGAAGGCTATTTTCTCTATATGATCTGCAAAAGACGACTTTCCCTGAATCTGTAACATGGTCTCCAGGGAAAACATCATTTCTGCAGCTGTACACAACTCCGACCCCTGCGTCGGATTATTTCCATGCAGTGTTTCATCTCCCCCGAAAAGCCCGTGGGGCATCCCGTTATAACGCTTCAGGTCTTCCAGCCCCTTGTCTACGGCATATAAGAGTTCCTTGTCTTTTGAAGCCTGGTAAAACACAGAAGGTGTTTTCAGTCCCTGGACCAGGTTCACACAATGCATGGTCCCCTTCTCCGAAGTCATACTGGTCTGTGTAAAAGCGTGCACAAAGTCGTAATTCTGTTCGTAGATGATTTTTCCCAGGTCCAGCAACCACTGTTCTCCGGTAATATTATAGAGCCAGTATACTGCCATGAGATTATCTCCGCCCCTGTATTTGGCCCAGAACGTCCAGTTGTCCAGGGGAGTTTCAGGAAGATGTTGCAGCTGATACCGGAAATATCCCCGCATCAATTCAATAACCCTTTCATCTCCGGTAGCGGAATAATGCTGCATGAGAACTTTTAACATCACCATCTTCGGCCACCAGTCCCTGGAATTATTTCTCTGCAGTCCTTCTTCAAAACCATAATCCTTTTCCGGTCCGAAATAACCATTGTCCTGGCGGCTGTTCAGGGCGGCCTCTACCCATTTGCCGGCTTTCTGTTTTAATGCTTCGTCATCCAGCTGATAGGCAAGAGGTAACAGCCCGTCTATCCAGTACGGACCTCTTTCCCACTGATCACCGTCTCCCCCGAGCCATCCGTTTCTGGGCCCCATAACTGCAGGGTACAATTCATCCAGTTTTCCGGTAGCCCCGTTTTTCTGGCGCACAAGCTGCTCGCGAAGCCAACCTTTTGCCCTGATACTCCCCAGGGGAAGTTCCAGATAGGGTTTCTCCGCAAGAGGAGCCTTATTTTGTATGGGATATCCCTCGTCACCTGCGGTATGCCCAACCGGACGAGCGGATATCGCTATCCACCAGTAACATACTAAACACAACAGAATTCCTGCCGAGACCTTCAATAAATTTTTCATGCTTTTACAATTTTTCAGATAAGATTTTGGTTACTATAGCCCGCACCAGTCCAGAAAATCCGAAACAGAGACCCGGGCCGCCCCTGTCTGCGATATACCATATGCAAAGTAGGGTTTGTTGCGATCGGGAATCACACAGTCGCACCCCCATCCTTCGTAATACATATAGAGGGTTCCTTCATGTTCAAAAACTTCTCCGTACCAGATTCCTCCCTGGTCCCACTCACCGGCATCGCCCCTCGTAAAAAAAGGTTGATCGTTCTGCACCTTGGTCCAGTTTATAAGGTCATCGGAATAGGCTACGTGAAAACGTTCGGGGAAATCAAAATGTTTACTGCTCCCCTGGTATACCATAAACCATTTATTATTCAGGCGGAATATCCTGGAACCGTTTACAGACTCACTGTCGAAATCCCCGGGACCACCTCCTACGGGAAGTACGAGGCTTACCTGGTCTTCACGGTAAACTTCAGGATCGTCAGTCCTCATCACATATAACTGCAATGGCCCTGCGAATTTGGTACCGTTCCAGTTCCCGTCTCCATAGAAAATATAATATTCTCCGTTGTGATATATGGCGTCACTACTCCCTATAGCCTGTTTAAGAACCTGGTCAAACTTGGTAAAACTCAGTCCGCCATCTGAGGAAGATGCCCCTGCCAGGGCCCCGGTATTGTACATGGTGGTTTTGGCATTAAAGAAAAATTTAAATGCTCCCGAGGGGCCTACTACCGGTGCACAATCCAGCATGCCTTTATCGTCATAGCTCCCTGCCGGACCATGAGATATCACGGGATTGGAGGTATATTCGTCCCAGGGGCCGTATGGTGAGAAATCATTGGCCTCCTGAGTAAAAAGACCTATCTGGTCGTGATATTCCGGGACATAACCACTCCCCCTGGCATACAGACGCCACTTTCCATCCGGACTTTCATCGGGAGACAAAATGGCGGCATTTGCGATGTGAACTCCATACCATGTACCCGCTACAGGACGCAATACAGGATTGTTTTCATATCGCTGCATCAGTGACGGAGTCCTGTCCAGCGGAGGCCCCTTAAGGTCATCGAAATACCACGCCGTTCCGGGGGCCTCTCCTCCTGCATCGAACAACAGGATGATTTTTCCGAAAGTGTCCGGGGCAATGTCCAGGTCCTTAAAATCAAACGAGAGTTCTGTCCACTCATCCGTTACGGTAAGTTCCTGTTGTACTTCCAGCTGTCCCTGCTGCCAGTCATCTGGATGTTCGATTTTAAGATATACATTTCCGGGATGGGAGCTTCGTACCTTTACCGTAAATACGGTGCTTTCGTCAAAATCGAAGGTCCCGTCCAGTTTTTCGGAGTATAATAATTCCCATTTATCAGCCGTACTGTAAATTCTTCCGCATCTGGAACTCGAATTGATACTATCGCTTCCCGGGTTGTCGGCAATAGCGTAATGCATATCCTGTTTATTCCCGTAAAAGCTGACCGCCACATCTTCATAATCGGCATAAACCTGTATTCCGGTTTCCGTTTCTGTTTCGTTCTCTGCTTCCGTTCCGGTTTCGGTTTCTATGTTTTCCTTGCCGTCTCCCGGCTTATTCTCCTCCTTACTACATGCCCCGGTACTGATCAGCAATACCGAAAGGAATAGATTTCCGGCTATTATTCTTTTGTATTTCATATCTTTTAATTATATCCTGGATTAGGTTTAAGGTTCGGATTGGCCAGCATTTCTTCTCTGGGAATAGGAAAAAGGGTTCGGAATGATTCGCTCGGGGAGTGAAAAGACCACGCTTTGGTAGTGAATTGTCCGAAACGGATGAGCTGCTGCCGGCGATGTCCTTCCTGGCAGAACTCCCAGGCATATTCATCGAGAAACCGGTCATCATCCAGCATTCCCGCTGTCAGGGGTTCCGGAGTTTCGAAAGCCCTGCTTCTGACCTCATTGATCAGAACGGTAGCACTCTCTGCATCGCCCTGCCTGTACAAACACTCCGCAAGCATAAAATAGATATCCGCATAACGGAAAAAGACAAAATCATTGTTCATGGCAGCCATGACCCCATCTTCAATCTCATATTTGAAAAGACGGTATCCCTGATGCTCCCCGGCATCTGTCAGGTCGTCTATTTCCCGGGTATAATCCAGAGGTTTCCCCGCATCTTCAGACCTCCATCCGGCACAATACAGTGGTGTGCCGTCTGAAGCATACTGCGGCCCCGAAAGCCACGAATCGGCTATTCTCAGGTCGTCGGGGTCATAGGAGCTTATAAAAGAAGGAGTAGCACTGATCCCGCCCCAAAACCCGGTCTGGGCATTAAAAGTCTCCCTCGACAGGCCATGTAGCGTCCACATATGTACATGAAAACGGTTGTTTCCTGCCGTATATACTTCATCAAAGGGAATGGCAAAGGTGATTTCCCCGGAATTTTCATTATCGGCCATAAAAGGAGCCTTATAATTTGCTTCGAGATGATATTTGTCGGCTCCCATGATTTCTTCGCACAATGTCTTGCACTCTTCCCACATGGGTTCTCCGCTCCATACTTCCGCATTCAGGTACATCCGGGCCAGGAGATGCCTGGCATTCCACCTGTTCCACCTACCGTAAGTATCGGCATTTACCTCGTTGCTGAGGAGATCCATATTTTCCCTGAGTTCGGTAACGATAAAATCGAAAACCTCGGCACGGGAAGACGTCTCCGGCAAAAAACCCTCGGGAAGATCAAACTCGGTCACTATGGGAACATTGCCGAAATAATCGATAAGCAGATAATACCAGAATGCCCTTGCTACCTTGAGTTCTGCAATGACCGCATCGAGATCGGGAACTTCAAATTCTGCATTTTCAAACTGATATATCAGGCGGTTGCACGTATTAACCCCGTTGTACATCTGCCTCCATGTCTGTCTTATGGTATTCTCATCATTGGTCCAGTCGTGAAGATAAAGGCGTGTGTGTATCCCTCCGTCAAACCAGGCGGAGCCGCGTACAGGGGTTACGGTCTCATCAACCGTATTCAATGCCAGCCAATACCAGCTTCCCTGGTGATTGGAAACAAGACTCCGGTAACCGGAATAAGCCGGTGCGAAAGCTGCTACGACATCTTCCTGTGTCTTGAAGAAATTATCAGTTGTCAGCTGGTCGTATACCGTTTCTTCCAGATCGGTACACGAAACAACAGTTCCAAGAACCATTATGACCCAGCCTGTTTTTAATATGTTTTTCATAGATTTAGATTTTTGGTCCAAAATTTTTAATATTCCCGGACAACCGCCGTGAACCTATGTCATGATAAAACAGTATTCATCATGAGTTGTACAACAAGTTGTTTACCGGTTTAAAAGCCGAGCTGCAATCCCAGGGTATAGGTTGATGTCGTCGGGTACATCAGGCTCGGCGACACCCCCGGGGCCAGTCCGTTAAAATTCACTTCCGGGTCTACGCCTGTGTATCCTGTAAAGGTGTGGAGGTTCAGGCCGGAGAGATATACCCTGAGCCTTTTGATAAACGTGCTGTCTTCCTTCAACCTGAAGGTATACCCGAGAGAAACATTATCCAGTTTTACGTAATCTCCGTCTTCAATGTAATAACTCACGTATTTCGGAACATCCTGCAAATAGTAATCCCCTCCGTAAGGCTTGTCCAGTATGGTTTTCGGGTGATTCCAGTAGGCATAGGAAAAGGTCTCGTGCTTCATCCTGAAATGATTGAGGATCTGGTACATGAAGGCTCCCCTGAGACCTACGGTAAAGTCGAACTGCCTGAAGGTCATGGTTGAGGTCAGCCCGGCAAACATCTTCGGCACGCCGTTTCCGATAACCTCCCTGTCTGCATCGGTCTCGGCACCATCCTCATTCGCTTTTTTTATGATCCAGTTCCCGTTCTCATCAACACCTTGCGACACCCAGCCGTAAAAATCGCCCAGGGGATGACCTTCGCGGACGAGATGGGTCGTTTTCTGTATGGGAGCACCTGTGGAGCCCGTTTCCAGAAAATCCCTCTCATAGGTTTCGTTGGAAAGTTTGGTAAGTTCATTTTCATTGTAGGAAACATTTCCGGAAAGCTGCCAATGAAAATGCTCCGTACTTACAGGAGAGACGTTCAGCACCAGCTCTATTCCCCGGTTCCTGATCTTTCCCACATTGGCATATATGGTAGAAACCAGGTTGGGAGGTACGGGAACATTGTAGGTATACAACAAATCGGAGGTGTTCCGCTGGTACAGATCCAGGCTTCCGCTTAGCCGGCTGTTCCACAGGGTAAAATCGATCCCTGCATTGAGTTCTCTTTTCGTTTCCCATTTCAGGTTGGGATTGGGATTGGAATACGGCCCTACTCCCTGAATCCATTCTCCTCCGCTGTACATAAAGCCTCCATAGGCAAAGCGATACAGGCTCAGGTAAGGATCGTTGGGCATGGTCCCGGTTACCCCGTAACCAAGCCTTATCTTCAGGTCGTCTATCACTTCAGAATCACGGAGAAACGATTCTTCACTGATACGCCATGCCCCTGAAAAAGATGGAAATAACCCCCATTTATTATCTGCCCCGAACTTGGAAGACCCTTCCTGTCTGAGGCTGGCCATAAACATAAAACGGTTTTTGTAGCTATAATTTACCCTGCCGAAAAAAGAGATCAGGGTACTTGAATTTTTATAACTCGACATTCCTGCCAGCCCTTCCTGCAATGCTTTTCCCACTCCTATATTATTGTAACTGAAAGCATCTGTAGGGAAATTGTAGTTCATCGCCGAGAAGCCTTCGGAAACCGAGGTATAGTAACCATACCCTCCCAGAAGGGCCAGGGAGTGATCTCCCCATTGGTCATTGTAATCTGCCGTGATCTCAAGAGTTTTATCGATATGCAGGTTTGTCCACTGCTCGGCGTTACCGTTTCTTCCGTTCTGGGTATTGGTATAATGTTTTTTATTGGCATATTTTCCGCGGTGGTTACTGTTTCGCTGAAATCCTCCCAAAATGCCCAACCGCAATCCGGTAAGGGGTTCTATCGTAATTTTACCATTCAACAGCATTTCCGACCACTTGTTTTCATCCGTTTCTTCGAGAAGTTGTTGTACGGGATTCAGAGAATGGGGGTATTCGGTATAATTCCCCTCTTCATCCATCACGCGGTCCGTGGGGTTCCATAAAAGAGAATAGCGGTAGACGTCTTCCCATATCGACCTCCCTTTCGACTGGGTATTATTGATATTAAAATTAAATTTCACCAGGCCATCTGCTGCCGAATGGTTAAGGCTCAACCGGCTGGTAAGCCTTTCCTGATCAGAATTTTTGATAACACCATCCCTGGAACGATAACTTACCGATGCCGTATATCCCGATTTACCGTTACCTCCGTTGACCAGCAGCGTATGCACCTGGTTTACCGGTTTCCTGGATATTTCGTCCCACCAGTCGGTACTGTACCCCTTGTCGTCCAGCGTATTCCCTATCTGCGGGTCATCCATAAGCCCACGGTACTCCGAAGCGGAAAAAACCGGAATTCTGCGGGATACTTCCTCATAGCTCATATAACCGTGATAATCTACCGTAAGCCTGTTCTCCTCTTTCCCTTTACCACTGCGTGTCGTAATGATAATAACCCCGTTCGTCCCTCTGGTTCCGTAGATGGCTGCTGCCGAACCATCCTTCAAGACATCAATAGACTCGATATCCTCAGGAGCTACCGTACTCAGATTTCCTCCGGGTATTCCGTCTATAATAATCAGTGGCTGGGAATTTCCCTCGAGGGTAGATGCTCCCCGAAGCATGATCTGCGCCCCTGCATTCGGGTCGCCCGACGGCGTTCCCACCGCCAGACCGGCAACCTTTCCCTGGAGTAACTGCAGGGGGCTCCGCACGGGGGCCTGGACGAAATCGTCCGATTTAAGGCTTGCAATAGAACTGGTAAGCTCTCCCTTACGCTGTGTCCCATACCCCACCACAACCACCTCATCCAGGGCTTTCACATCGGTCTCCAGGCTTATATCCACTTCCGTTTTCCCTTCCAGTGCTATCTCCCGGGAAATATATCCTATAAAGGAAAACTGTAAAATATAGTCTTCTCCGGTTTCCGGAAGTGAAAGTTCATAGACTCCGTCAAAATCAGTTACCGTACCTGCCGAAGTCCCTTTAATCCTTACCGTAGCACCGGGAAGCGGTTCACCATTCTCATCGGTCACTACCCCGGTGACCAATGGTCCCTGGTCATACAACAGGTCATAAGGCCCATCCGGAATGGTAAAGGAACGATGCTCCGCATGTCCCCTTGCTATAAAAAAAAGGAAACAGATCATTCCGAACCTGGCCAGATGACCAATGGGGAATTGCTGTTGACGTTCGTAATTTGTTTTCATGGGTTTTGATTGTTAATTGATTTCTGAATTGAATGATTATGATCATGATCTGCAGACAAAGAAAAAAAACAGTGGTGAGCATATAATGGATATTTCATCAAAAAAGATGGATTAATACATCCTTTCGGAACCTTTCACGTTTATACAACGGTTTCTCTCCGCATGTTCATGGACTTTTTATTCAAATGATAGATTATTCATCCAATACGGACAAACAGCTTCTGCACTACTGTTAAAAACCTGATAAATATTTATATTAGTCCCGATAAAAAAATTAAACTTTCAAATACATGCATTCCAGATGGCCGGTATTTATCATTCTGTTATTTTTCTTTTCACAGATATGGGGTCAGGAAATCCGTTTCAGGCACATTGCAGAAAAAGAAGGGCTTCGCTACACCTGGGTATGGGATATCATGAAAGACTCGGAAGGATTTATATGGTGCTCCACACAGGAAGGGGCATTTCGCTACGACGGTTTGTCTTTTGAACAGTTCAATGCCCGGACCACCCCGGCCTTACGGTCGGATCGGGTCAACACCATTTATGAAGATCACAATAATACCCTCTGGTTCGCAACAGGCTCCGGATTATCGCGTTATAACCGGCAGCAGAATACTTTTACTCATTTTAACAGGGCATCTTTTAAAAATCTCCCGTCAGACAATATACTTTATATCACTGAAGACCGGGAGCAAAGATTATGGATTGCCACCACCGGCGGATTATGCCTGCTGGATACGGAAGATAAAAAAATCATCTCTCCCGTCCCTCACACCTCTCCTGCTTTCCGCAAGGCCACAAAAGCAGTTACCGCTATGCTTAACGATAGCCAGGAACGTCTATGGATAGGGGGCACCGACGGACACCTGTGGCTTCTGAATCCCGACGGTTCGTTTAAAGGATTTCCCCTGACCGAAGATAAAGGCTATAAAAAAATCAATGTTATCAGGGAAGATGCTCACGGATACCTCTGGATAGGTTTCAGCAATCACGGTCTTATTCAGTTTAACCCCGTTTCCGGGAAGACTGCCAGCCATTTTACTGCAGAGAACGGCCTGCCTCACAATGAAGTCCGGGATATCCTCGAAGATCATACGGGAAATATCTGGATAGGTTCTGAAAAAGGCATTGCACTATACCATCCGGAAAGCCATACCTTTTCATATATCCAGGCGGATACCCAACATCCTTACGGGCTTTCAGACAATGCTGTGTACTGCATGCTGAAAGAAGGGAACGGAGATATCTGGATCGGGACCTTTTTCGGAGGACTCAATGTAAGACACAACAGGTATGAACAATTTCGTTGTTTTCCTTCCGGAAGTACAGGCAACAGCCTTCCCGGTATGGCCATCAGCGATATTTACGGAAAAGACCAATATATCTATATAGGTACCGAAGACAATGGCCTCAGTATCTACGATACCATTCAGAAAAAATTCAGGAATTTCACTCCCTCCAACAGCACCCTGAGCTATTCGAATGTACATGCCGTTCATGTAGATACCGGCCAGAATCTATGGGTAGGCACCTATACCGGGGGACTGAACCTGAAGAAAAGGAACAGTACGGAGTTTCAAACAGTATCTTTGGGCACAGACTATACACCGGGTTTCGACAACAGTGTATACTGCATATTCGAGGATTCCGGTAAAAACCTGTGGTTCGGTACCCGGAGAAAGGGGCTCTTCAGGTACGATAAACACCTGGACAAAATACTTCCCGTATTTCAGGAAGAACTGGGGCACATGTTTATCTGGGATATCCTGGAAGACAGTTCGGGAAATTTATGGCTGGCCACCTATGGATCAGGATTGTATATGATCGACAGGAACGAGAACATACACAATATCCGTATTCCCGTAAACAATACCATAACCTTATACCAGGACAGCCGTAATAACATCTGGTTGGGCACCGAAAAAGAAGGCCTCCTCATACTGGACGAAAAAGGAAATATACTCAGGCATTACACCCGTAAAGACGGTATCCCTGACAATACCGTTTATGCCATTATAGAAGACCGGTTCCATCATATCTGGATCACGACTAATTACGGGATCTCGCGAATAGCCCGACAGGAAGAGGGCATCGAGACCTATACGATCTCCGATGGACTGCCGACAAATCGTTTCAACTACAATTCTGCTCTGAAATACGGAAAGCATATTTACCTGGGAAGTACCAGGGGGCTGGTGGCAGCAGATCCCGCTTTCGAATATCACAGTGAGAGAGCACCGGATATCTATTTGCGGAGTTTCTCCCTGTTCAACGAGACCATCCGCACCAAACCCGGCAAAAAATCTATTTTACCCGAACAGATCCATTATACCGATACCCTGAAGCTCGGCTACAAACAGCATTCCTTCAGTATCGATTATACTGCCCTGACCTTCTGGAACAGTGACAAAATAGAATATGCCTACCGGCTCGACGGTCAGGATCAGGACTGGAATTTTGCAGGGAACAAACACAAGGCCAGCTATACCAACCTCTCCCCCGGACAATACTGCTTCAGGATCAGGACCGTGGATGAACACCTTGAGCTGGCAGACAATGAAAAAAAATTATACATTGTCATTTCTTCCCCGTGGTACAAAACCTGGTGGGCTTATCTTCTGTTTACCGTATTAATGCTCTCCCTGACCGCCACCATCCTGTATTCCGTACTCCTGAGAATAAAAGCCGAGCATGCCCTGGATCTGGAGCGCATGGAAAAACGAAAAATGGAAGAGATCAACCTCCTGAAAATGAATTTTTTTACCAATGTTTCCCATGAGTTCAAAAATCCCCTTTCTCTTATCAGCGGCCCGATAAACCAGCTTATCACCTTAAAGAATATTGCCCCCGACAGGAAAAACTGGTACTACCAGTTGATCAAGAGAAATGCCGACCGATTGCTCTTATTGCTCAACGAGTTACTCGAATTCAAAAATTACCCGAAGGAACCGGTTGCGTCAACATCGGAGTATATAAAACCACACCCGGTAATAGAAGAAATGGTACACGCATTCGGGTGGCTGGCCGAAGAGAAAAAGATCAGTTTTCACTATGAGACCGCTTGCCTGGAGATCAGCATCCCGATAGATCTCACCAGGTTCGAGAAAATCCTTTCCAATCTCTTGTCCAATGCCTTCAAATTTACTCCTTCGCACGGTTATATTACCATAGAAAGTGAAGTGGAAAAAGAAAACTTCATATTCGTCGTGAAAAATTCGGGTAAGGGGATTAAAAAAGAAAATCTCTCCAGAGTATTCAACCGGTATTTTAAGGAAGATAATCCGAATGACATACAGGGGTCCGGAATAGGGCTGGCGTATGTAAAAAGCCTTGTGGAATTGCACCAGGGAAAAATAACAGTGCAGAGCCTTTCCGGAGTGGAAACCTGTTTTACCGTTATACTTCCCTTAAGGGAAGATGCAGAAACCCATCCCGGTGGTACAAGACAGCCATCGGACACTACTTCCCATCCGGGAGGCTATACGCAAAATGATCTGAAAAAATATTATAACAAAGAGAAACCACGACTTCTTATTGTAGATGACAGCAGGGAAATAAGAGATTTTCTGGAAGATTCGTTAAGCGATGACTTTAATATAACAATCGCCCAAAATGGTAACGAAGCCTTTCAGAAAGCCCAGACCGTTCATCCGGAAATCGTTATAAGCGATGTTATGATGCCTAAAATGGACGGGTACGAATTGTGCAAAAAACTGAAAAATAATTTTATGACCAGTCATGTCAGGATTATTCTCCTTACCGCCCTTACAGAGGGAAAACAGGAAATTTCAGGATATAAATCCGGAGCAGATGCCTATATCTCCAAACCCTTCAACATAGAACAACTCACATCTGTAATCACAAACCTTCTGATACACAATCAGATGCTTAAATTAAATTTTCAAAAAAGTATAGAAGACCCTCAATCCGAACTGACCCATTCCAACCCTGATGAGCAACTGTTATCCCTTGCGGTCGGGACTGTGCGGAA
Organism: Sinomicrobium soli; assembly: GCF_003285545.1. Taxonomy (GTDB): domain Bacteria; phylum Bacteroidota; class Bacteroidia; order Flavobacteriales; family Flavobacteriaceae; genus Sinomicrobium. The sequence goes on from NZ_QLNV01000012.1 coordinate 78,464, forward strand.
GCATATGGATGACCCTGATTTTAACCTGGAAAAGTTTGCTTCCGAGGTCGGACTCAGCAAGACCACACTCTACCGGAAGCTAAAGGCCATTACCGGGCAGTCTACCAATGAGTTTATTCTTGGTATCAGGCTCAAACAGGCGGCCAGACTCATTAAAAACACCTCAAAAAGAATATCCGAAATCTCATATGAAGTGGGCTTTTCAGACCCTTATTATTTTAGCAGGGCCTTTAAAAAGCATTTCGGAATATCTCCGAAAGGATACAGAAGACAGCCTCTTTAAGCTTTACTTAGTTTATTAGTTGCTAATAATCAGTCTATTATTATTTCGAGCTTAAGATTATTTCATCGTTCCCTGACCCTCGACTGCGACTATATAATTCCGAATTTTTATTAGAAAAAGAGGAGAGCAGACCACGCTCTCCTTATAGAAAACTCAAGTCCAGTTCAATATCCCGAATCCAAAACAAACAAACCGGTTTTGGAGCAGCAGATTTAAAACCCTTCTATTTTAAACTCTATATAATAATAGAAATTCAGGTTGTGGGTCTCATTTTTATACACCACCCCGAAATAGTAATCCCCGTTTCCCCATGCCTTGCCTCCTGTAACAGGGGCCGGAGGGTCATTGGCATCTTCTTCCGCACCTATCGGAAATTCCGGTCCTCTGCGAAAATACCTGCCGTTTTCGATATCATAATGAAAATTGGTAAAGGTGAATACCTCTTCATTTCCTTCATGAGTATACGTATCGTAAACAATGGCTTTTGAAAAATCAATATCGTCTACCGCTTCCGGCTTATGGTTGTATTTTTTATTGATCAGTACGATATACATGATCCCGTCTCCCTGGACATTGCGAATATTTACCTGAGACATCAGGGTATCGTTTTTCGCAAAAGAATCACTCCCGTAATCCTCCTGGTTGTAGTAATCGTAAAAAGGCGTGTCGCCGATATCGCCGTTTTTATATACATTGAAGATCCGTATCTGCGGATCTACCGGCAGGTTCTCGGGTAACAATAAGGTTATGGCAGCCACTTCTTCCAGTACCGTACCATTAGTATCATTTACTATAATAATAAAATCATACACCCCTTCAGCCGCATCTTCCGGAATGGTAAGGTGCTTGTGAACATTGGCGTTTTTCACTCCCTGGTATTCGTCCCAGACAATCTCGTGAGACCATTCATGGGAATAAGTATCATCACTGCGTTGTACTATCCTGATCCGGACGTCCTCAATACGGTCTCCGGCCACAACGTCCATTTCAAAATGAAAATCCCTTCCTATAACCCCGATACCGTTATTACCGGAACCGACATCGACCCCCTCTATAGTCGGTAAGGGAGCCGAAATGTCATCTCCGTCATCATCGTTACTACATGACACTACAAATACCGGCAATAGAACAGCAAGAAATAAGAACCTGATTATTAACTTTTTCATATATATTCTTTTATAGCATTATTAAAACATAAGGGACAAACTACTCCACAACCTTGATATCGATCGCCGTTCTGCTCTGCCATCCGGTAGCGTCGATCACGGAATACTGGCAGTGATAATCGCCGGTGTCCACATCTTCGGGTACGGTAAGTTCCAGTTGTATCTCATAAGAAGTTCCCCCTTCTTCAATGGTATAATTCTCCATGAGCGTCCACGGGTCTGAAGCTTCCTTTACGGGGCCCAGTTCACAGGTTTCTTCCTGGTCGTCGTGGGTGTGATGATCAAAGTTGTGATGAATATCCAGGCTGTATGCCGCCAGTGCCATATTATCGGTGACCCGGGCCCGGAACGTATAGGTCTCTCCCCGTTTCAATACCTCGCACGCCTTCGGAAAGCCCTCGTCGTACGCGATGCTTATGGTGGGCTTTTCCTCATCCTTATCTATACTGTCATCATCCGAACACCCGAGAAGCCCGAGCATCAAAAGGACCGGTAAATATCTTTTTTTTAATTTCATGGTATACGTATTTAAGGACTCCCTTGCCGTTTATGGCTTGGGAGTCCGTTTATAATCCTTATACTAACTGGCAGTAACATGAAGGTGTGCTTCGTAGGAAGTCACATTTCCCTCTTCATCCTCTACACTGAATAACATGTGATATTCTCCGGCAGGGGCCGTTGCGGGAACGTCGATATGCTCGTGGAATTCCGCTTCGGTCTCTCCGTGGTATCCTTCGCTGAAGGCCTCGTCGAAATGCCATTCTGCCTCTCCTTCCCCTATCTCAATGCCGTGACCGTGAATATCTACCGTGATCTCGTGGATGCCGTGAACGGCGACGATGCTGAATTCGGCGTGGAAATCACTTCCCCGGGCCACTTCTTCATCGATGTGAAAATCACTCAGGGTTACAGGGGCCAGCACCTGGAGATGTCCTTCCGTTTCCGTACTGTTACCGGCTTCGTCGGTTACAGTAAGTGTAATGTGGTATTCCCCCGAAGGAGCCGTTGCGGGGACGTCGATATGCTCGTGAAGGACAGGGTTGAGTACGAGATACTTCTCGTCCGTATAACTCTGGTGAAAATGCCACTCTTCTTCGCCTTCACCCACTTCAACGTCATGGCCGTGAATATCGATATCGATGCTCGCTACGGGCACTGCTGCCGATATTTCGGCTTCCAGGTGTACATCAGAGCCCTTATAGGCCACACGGTCTGCGGAATGTGAACTTCCCTCCCCGTATTCAAAACCGGAGATCTCCGGGGCGGCCCCTCCCGACGGGCCGTCGTCGTCATTACTACAGGACACCGAAAACAGTCCTGCAAAAACTACAATCGCTAAAAATTTCAAATTTGACTTCATAAGATGAGTATTTATAAATTAATAATTGGAATTCTTTATGGTATGGGAATGGTCAGTGACAGGGACAGGTTTCTCCCGGCCTCGGGTACCGCAATAAGCCTGTAAAAACTGGTGTGATTGTAATACCGGGTATCCAGCACATTGCTCACCTTCAGCCTCAGACCTACCGGCGGATAGTCCCTGAAAAGATCCATATCTGTCTGCCAGGACAGGTTTAACACCTCATATCCCCTGGTTGATTCTTCCGGGGGAACGATCTCGTCCTGTGTCGCCGCGACCTTGTAATCTGCGGTAAATACCGGTTGCCGGAAAAAGAGAAAATCCCCGCTCCCGTACCGTACGGAAAGCAAGCCGGACAAGGGAGGGGAAAACGGCAGGGTAAATCCCTTTTTCGGGCCGCTTCTCTGCCTGGAATGCACATACTCGCCGGAAAGATCGATATGGAGCCTGCCGAACAAGGTGGTTCCGGCACTTACTTCTCCGCCTATCCTGAACACCTCACTCTGGGTGTATTCATACACCTGAAGGGTCTCGTAATACGAAGAGGTCGGATTCAGGTAAATATAATTATCGAACCAGTTGACAAAAGGGCTTATACCGAAATGAAAGCCCTCGCCTTCATGACTGACATCCACATCCAGCTGATAGGAGCTTTCGGGATCGAGATCTGCCCGCCCTTTTTCAAAACGGTACATATGGTAGTTTACCCCGTCGGAAGCCAGTTCATTGGCCAGAGGGATCCTGAAACTCTTACCGAGATTTATTTTATACGTCGTTTTGCCCGACAGATAGCTTATCCCTGCCGAAGCGCTGATATTGTCGAAATGCAGGGTCTCCGCCACAGCCCGTTGTAAATATTCGGAAGAGCTTGTCCCATCCGGGTGATTTACTTCCGTTGGGAACCAGTCGTAATAGGATCGGGTTTTCATCATGCCGTAATCGTAGCGCAGGCCGGCCTGCAGGTGCAGTCCCGGGCGAACCTCAAACTGGTCGTACGCGAATATCCCGGCCGTAAACCTGGTATAGGCAGGAATGAGAAACCCCCACCCCCCTATGGAATTCTCCTGTAGTTCCAGGTTTATACCTCCTGCCAGTGTATGCGTCCCCAATACATACGTATCACCCGCGTTCAGGGTATAGGTCTGTTTGCGGAACTCCCGTTCCCGGCTGTCATCCGGTTTGGGCATATGCCCGTGCGGAACCGGTTCCGAGTGCTCTTCCCGCCAGTTGTTCTGGAACCCCAGGTCGATATCAAGGGTATGATCGTCGATGGTAATTGTGGTATTATTGGTGATCTTAAAGTGATTTACCTGGTGAAAAGGAAGGTCGGTATCCCGGGCAGACCGGTCGTAATCGATCTCCGAACTCCGGACCTCCAGCCCGTGTGCATTCGCAAAAAAACCGTTTTTGGCATACACATTACTGAAAAAGGTCTCCGAAGTAATGTTATCCGAAGTATAGCCCACGGAGAAGCTGGCATTGGCCTCCTCCCCGGCGGTATTTCTGAGGTGCCTCTTGTGGAGTTCAAAGATATACCCTTCAAAGTTGATCCGGTCGGCAGGCACCTTATAGTCGGCATAATCCCTGAAGGTAAGCCTCCCGCGATAGTACCATTTCTCTTTCCTTCCGGTCACCCCTGCCGAGATCCCCAGCAGGTTATTATTGGTCTCCCCCAGAAGATTTACGCTTCCGGAAAACGAATGAGGACCGGGCATAGCCGGGGCAGGGATATCTACCACACCGGCCAGGGCATCGGAGCCATACAGCAGCGAAGCCGGCCCTTTTACCACACGAACGCGTTCCACGTCGTACTGATCGATCTCCAGTCCGTGATCACTACCCCATTGCTGTGCCTCGTGTTTTATTCCGTTCTGCACCACACTTACCCGGTTAAATCCCAGTCCGCGGATCACCGGTTTGGACTGCCCCGAACCAATGTTTATGGTAGTAACCCCCGGAATGCGCGACAAGGTCTGCATCAGGCTGTTCTCCCGGTTCGCTTCCATAAATTCCCGGGATACCTCTATGATACCCACCGGGTTTTCGCGCGCCCTCCGCTCGTGGCTCTTCCCATATACTTCCACTCCGCGAAGTTCCGTACCAGACGATTTAAGCACTATGGTCACCCTCGTGATATCGCTGTCCACATGGAGCACTACCCGTTCGGAAGCATATCCCAGGTAGGACACTTCGAATTCCCGGTTTCCCCCGGGTACACGGGTCAGGGTAAATTCGCCATCCGAAGCAGAAACGGCATAAAACTCTTTTCCTACAATACTTGCCCCGGCAAGGGGCGCTCTTGTATCAGCATCTATCACCAGTCCCTTTACGGTAAAGGTCTCCTGACCCACAGCCGGTAAAAATGACAATAAGCAAAAAAGGTACAGGACAAGCCCCGCACACGACATTCTTGTCATGATCTCTGAATACTATAATAGTTGAAAAACGGGTTTCTCTGTACGGAAACCACATACGTTTCGTATCCTGTGTTCCGGAATCGTACCGAAACGAAGCGATAAAGCGCTCCCGTAACGGGGATAACAAGTATACTTCTTACCGGTTTACGGTATAAAACACAGGGAAATAATCCCGGAAGCTGTCTGAAATTTATTCAGGGATAAAATTCAGACAGTTTCTCAGGCAACAGCCATTATAAATGAAGGGGGAGGCCTGGAAAAAAGCTGGTCGGGACAGATGCTTGCAGTGTAAATGAAATCATAGGTCTCAAAGTGCCCGGCCGGGATCATCTCTTCCCTTGCCGGGATAACTTCCATATCCGGTCCGGATAATATCACAGGGGTATAATTGGGAGTCACCGCATAATCGCAAATCACACAGTCTTTTGCGGAATCATCGCCGTGAAGATGCGACAAGGCATGCAGCCCGGCCACTTTCATGGAAAGAAAAAGCGCCAGGAGCAGATACACCGTACTATGTTTTAAAAAAGTATTCCGCATGGGCCACAAACATACAAAAAAGAACATCTTAAATGCAACTACGTATCATAAAATTATTAATATAAAGCGGGTGCAAAAAAACACCATTCAAAAATTCTTCGTATTTTAGCTTTATGATCAAGGTCGTAGTTTTAGGCTCGGGAAATGTAGCTTCCCATCTTATACGGGCATTTTCGGAAAGTAACGAAACAGCAATCGTCCAGGTGTTCAGCAGACATCCGGTCTCTTATGGCAATATTCCTGTTACCGGTGATTACGGAGCACTTCTTCCGGCAGACCTGTACCTTATTGCCGTAGCTGACGACGCCATTGCCGAAGTATCCCGGATGCTGCCGTTTGAAGGACGGCTGGTAGCACATACTTCCGGCAGCGTGGCACTCCGCGAAACAGACGGGCGCAACCGGAGAGGGGTCTTTTACCCCCTGCAGAGTTTCTCAAAATCCCGGAATATCGATTTTGCTACGGTTCCCCTGTGCCTGGAAACCGAGCACGAGGCAGATTACAGCCTTTTACAGCAGGTGGCCGAAAGCATTTCCGGGCAGGTATACCAGGTCGGTTCCGAACAGCGGCGATCCCTCCATCTCTCTGCCGTATTTGTCAATAATTTTGTCAATCACCTGTACCACATAGGAGAGCAGCTCTGCACGGAGAACGGGCTCCCTTTCGATATACTGCGTCCGCTTATCGCCGAAACCGCGGCAAAAATAACCGGAATACCCCCGTCGGAAGCCCAGACCGGTCCGGCCAGGCGCCACGATAATACCACCCTGCTGAAACACCGGGAACAACTGCAATCCCACCCACTGTACCTCCTGCTGTACAGCCTGTTTACCGAATCCATACAAAAAAGCGAATAAGAATACACCGCCGTGCCGGCATACCCGTGAAACTTTGTAACTTGCAGGCTGTTTTTGAAGGTTGAAGGTGCTCAGGCATGGGTTGAGATTCCCTGCCTGCCGGCAGGCAGGTTCGCTTCGCTCTGAATGACAATAACTGACTCTCAATCATAAACCCGGAACCTGCAACAACTATAATATATTTTAAACTGACTTTTTTTACATGAAAAACTACAAGGAGTACCTCGAAGATATTACCACTTTTGTCTTTGACGTAGACGGTGTCCTTACCGACGGGACCATCATGATTACCACGGATGGGCAGATGCTCAGAAACATGAGCCTCAAGGACGGGTATGCCATAAAAACGGCTATAGAAAAGGGATACAATATCTGTATTATTTCGGGAGGTACCAATGAAGGGGTGCGCGAACGCCTCCGCGGGCTGGGTGTTACCGATATTTACCTCGGGGCCCATCACAAGACCGGGGTTCTTGAAGAATACTTTGATATCTACGATATAGCCCCGGAAAATGTCCTATATATGGGTGATGATCTTCCCGACCTTCCCCCCATGCAGATGGTAGCCCTGCCCACCTGCCCGCAGGACGCCGTACCGGAGCTCAAGGAAATCGCGAAATACATCTCCCATAAAAACGGCGGGCAGGGATGTGTAAGGGACGTGATCGAACAGGTACTGAAAGTTCAGGGAAAGTGGAACGACAGTTTCGGGGCAAATTACGATTAAACCCTAATATCACGATATATGCTTTCGGAAATTTTAAAGGATTATCACATTATACTGGCATCGGCTTCCCCGAGAAGACAGCAGTTTTTCCGGGACCTGGGAGTCCCGTTCGAAATACGCCTGAAAGAAGTGGAGGAAATCTATCCGGAACGGCTTCGCGGCAGTGATATCCCGGATTACCTGGCACAGCTAAAGGCCCTGCCCTTCAGGGACGAACTCCGGGAAAAAGAGATCCTCATCACCTCCGACACCATAGTATGGCATCTCGGCAGGGCCCTGGGAAAGCCCCGGAGCAGGGAGGAAGCCCTTGACATGCTGAGATCCCTCTCGGGGAAGGACCATAAGGTGATCACCTCGGTATGCTTTACGACAAAACACCTGCAGAAAACGGTAAATTCGGTAACCAGGGTATATTTCGACCATCTCACCGAAGATGAAATGGCCTATTATACCGATACCTTCAAGCCATATGACAAGGCAGGGGCTTATGGCATACAGGAATGGATAGGCCTGACCGGCATCCGGAAGATCGAGGGTTCCTATTTTAATGTGGTGGGCCTGCCGGTACACCTGGTATACCATACATTGCAGACCCTGATCGGGCATGAACCGGAAAAATAGCCGGCCGGAAGCGATATTCTACATGGTGTGGCGTATCTTTATTCCACAGTAATAAACAGATAAAACATGAATGATATCCTCTCCCTGTACCAAAAGGAACTGCTCAACAGCATCATAGCCGTTATCCTGCTGCTGCTGTTGAAATTCCTGCTGTCGAAGATCATACGAAAGGTAGGGAATCTCAGCAATTACAATACGGCCAGGACTTCCCTTATCGTCAGGTATGCCAATATTGCGGTCCTCCTGATCGGCCTTGCGGCCATCAGTATCGTCTGGAATGTCAATTTCCAGGACCTCGGCCTGCTGATCTCATCCGTTTTTGCTGTTATAGGAGTGGCCCTCTTTGCCCAGTGGTCCATTCTCAGTAATATTACGGCGGGAGTAATCCTGTTTTTCACCTTTCCGTTCAAGATCGGTGACCAGATCGAGATACAGGACAAGGATTTTCCCGTACGGGCAACCATAGAGGATATCAAGGCATTTCACCTGATGCTTCGCACGGAAGAAGGGGAACTTATCACCTACCCCAACAATCTTCTTTTACAGAAAGGGGTCAAGGTATCTCCGCAGATCCCGGAAGACGACGGTTCGGGAAGCCTGTAACGAAACCCGGTGCAATACGAGGAGCGGCACATACTATTTATCACCTTATGAGTTAAAGAAAGCCTAAACCTTCCCGGATAAATTCCATTATTTTTATATTTGAGAGATTGTTACCGGGATGCCCGGTACGGGGCAACCGTGTATTTTGATGGCCCCGGAACCTAAAAACTAACTGAAATGCGTCTTGTTACTCTGCTTATATGCCTCGTTATTTCCATTCCTCCCCTCTATCCGCAATCGCCGAAACCCTATACTTCTTCCGAGATATACCACGCGGTAAAAAAGCTGAATTTTCTCGGGACCGCGCTCTATATAGCGGCTCATCCCGACGATGAAAACACGCAGATGATCTCCTATCTCTCCAATGAGGTCCACGCCCGGACGGCCTATCTGTCCCTGACCCGCGGAGATGGCGGGCAGAACCTGATCGGCACCGAACTCAGGGAGCTTCTGGGCGTGATAAGGACCCAGGAGTTACTGGCCGCAAGGCGTATTGACGGCGGGGAGCAACTGTTCTCCAGGGCCAACGATTTCGGCTTTTCAAAATATCCCGACGAAACGTTTAACATCTGGGACAAAGACAGCGTTCTTGCCGATGTGGTACTGGCGATCCGGAAATTCCGGCCCGATATCATCATCAACCGATTCGACCACCGCAGTCCGGGCACTACACACGGCCATCATACGGCCTCGGCCATGCTCAGTGTGGAAGCCTTCGGCCTTTCGGCCGATACGGACAGTTATCCCGGCCAGTTGGCACAATTGCAGCCCTGGCAGCCAAAAAGACTTTTTTTCAATACCTCGTGGTGGTTTTACGGGAGCCAGGACAAATTTGAAGAAGCCTCGAAGAAAGGGCTTATCGCCATCAATATCGGAAAGTACTACCCCGAGCTGGGGAAAAGCAACGGGGAAATTGCCGCCCTGAGCCGGAGCCAGCACCGCAGCCAGGGGTTCGGGAGCCCTGCATCGCGGGGAAGCTCAACAGAATACCTCGAACTGCTCAAGGGTGACAGGCCCGGAGATAACGACCTCTTTGCAGGGATCAATACCACCTGGTCCAGGATAGACGGTACGGAAGAGATTGCCAAACTGCTGAAAAGTGTGGAACACCATTTCGACTTCGGGAACCCTGCCTCCCACCTCCCCCAGCTGGTAAAGGCCTATACCCTGATCCGGGACCTGAAAGATCCCTACTGGAAAAAACTCAAAACACGGCAGATCAAGGACATTATCCTGGCCTGTGCGGGGCTTTACCTGGAGGCTTCCACCACTACCCCCCAGGCTTCTCCCGGGACTGAAACCATCGTCCGGATAGAAGCCATCAACAGGAGCCATGCGGATATCCGCCTGGAACATGTGGATATCGTTCAGGCCGGAACGGAAAAGAAGACAGACCTCCCCTTGCCCTATAACCGGGAAAAAAGCCTGGAGTTGGCTGTCCCGGTCCCGGAACAGGCAGGTTATTCCGCTCCGTACTGGCTTACACATAAGGGGACAACGGGAATGTACCGTGCTGAGAAAAAATATATCGGCCTGCCCGAAACCCCTTCGCTGCTCACTGCCGGTTTCCGGGTAATCATAGAAGGAACCCCCCTCGACTTCCGCAAGGATGTGGTCTACAAATACACCGACCCGGCCCGGGGAGAACGCTATCAGCCTTTCCAGATACTTCCGCCGGTCACGGCAAGTACGGGAAATGATGTCAATATTTTCAGGAACACCCCGAAAACGATCCCCGTAAAGGTAAAGGCCATCACAGGGCACATCGACGCCTCCGTTTCACTGGATATCCCCGACGGATGGTCGGTGACCCCCGACCGCATCCCCCTGAAACTGGAAAACAGGGGGGAAGAAAAAACCGTTATTTTCAATGTCGCTCCCCCGGAAAAAGAAAGCGAGGGAATCATTACCCCCATAGTACACATCAACGGAAAAAAATACGACAGGAAGCTTGCCGAGATCAATTACGATCATATCCCCTTCCAGTCTGTCCTGCTCCCCGCAGAAGCGAAGGTGGTAAACCTGGACCTCAAAAAAGCAGGGCATACGGTGGGGTATATACCCGGTGCAGGCGATAAGATCCCGGAAAGTCTCCGGCAGCTGGGATACCAGGTCAGTACCATAGATATCACATCCATATCAAAAGCTTCCCTTTCCGGCTTCGACGCCGTGGTGGTCGGGATCAGGGCATATAATGTTTTTCCTTCACTGTATACCAGACAGGCAGCCTTACTCGATTATGTAAAATCCGGGGGTACCCTTATCGTACAGTACAATACCGTAGGGCGTAGCAATACGACCGATGTAAAACCCCCGTACCCCTTTCGGCTCTCCCGGGACAGGGTGACCGATGAAAACGCCAAAGTGACCCTGCTCGACAGGGAACACCCCATACTCAATACACCCAACAAGATAGGCCCGGCCGATTTTGAAGGCTGGGTACAGGAAAGGGGGCTTTACTTCCCAGACCAGTGGGCAGAGGAATACCATGCCCCGTTATCCATGCACGATACCGGCGAAAATCCTAAAGAAGGCAGCCTGCTTGTAGCTCCTTACGGAAAAGGTTATTATATTTACACGGGACTCAGTTTTTTCAGGGAATTACCCGCCGGGGTCCCGGGAGCATTCAAACTGTTTACCAATATGCTTTCGATAGGGAAGCAAAAAGCAAACAGCCCGTAAAATGAAGAAAAAACAGGGATATCGCATTTCACCAAAATGGCACTGGAAAACCAGCTATACCCTGGTGCTCATTGCCAATGCCGTTTATATCATACTGTTTTATTTCATGATGCAGGAAAACTGTTAGTCCATGGAAAGAATCGACTGGATCATACTGTATACCACCCTTCTTTTCATCGTTGTTTACGGCACATGGAAAACGAAGAAAAATTCCTCTGTCAAAGACTATATACTGGGCAATAAGGAATCCAAATGGTGGACTATTGGTCTATCGGTCATGGCTACCCAGGCCAGCGCGATCACCTTCCTGTCTACTCCCGGGCAGGCTTTTCACGACGGAATGGGCTTTGTACAGTTCTACTTCGGGCTGCCCCTGGCCATCATTGTGATCTGCATGGTATTTATCCCGGTATATCACAGGCTGAAAGTATACACGGCATACGAATTCCTCGAACAGCGGTTCGACCTGAAAACACGTACGCTCACTGCCATACTGTTTCTCATACAGCGCGGGCTGGCTGCGGGAATTACCATTTATGCACCTTCCATCATACTTTCTGCAGTACTGGGATGGGATCTCAAGACACTGAATATCATTATAGGTACACTGGTCATCATTTACACCGTGGCGGGAGGTACCAAAGCGGTCAATGTTACACAGAAACAACAGATGTTTGTGATCATGTCCGGAATGTTCGTGGCGTTTTTTCTCATCCTCCACTACCTGCCGGACGACCTCACGTTTAACAAGGCGCTCAAGGTGGCAGGGGCCAACGACAAACTCGACATCCTCGATTTCTCCCTGGATGCGGAAAGCCGCTATACCTTCTGGAGCGGGATTACGGGAGGCTTTTTCCTGATGCTCTCCTATTTCGGCACCGACCAGAGCCAGGTACAGCGCTACCTTTCCGGAAAATCGATAAGGGAAAGCCAGCTGGGACTTGTTTTCAACGGCCTGCTGAAAGTGCCCATGCAATTCTTTATCCTCCTGGTAGGGGTCATGGTTTTTGTATTCTATCAATATCACGATTCTCCCCTCAACTTTAATCCCGCCGCCACAGAAGCGGTAATGAATTCATCATACGCCGATGAATACCAGCAACTGGAACGCGACCACAAAAGCCTGGAAACCCGGAAAAAAATGGCCCAGGAATACTATTCCGGTGTGCTCAGCGTCAAGGATTACCAGCTGGTCATGGCGGCAAAAAGAAAGATAAAACAGATCAATCTGGAAGAGCGGGAAAACCGCGCCAGGGCCAGGACACTTATAGAAAAAGCCGATCCCGCGATCGAGACCAACGACAAGGACTACGTTTTCATACACTTTATCCTGAACAATCTTCCCACGGGATTTATCGGGCTTCTCCTGGCCGTAATACTCTCCGCCGCCATGTCGTCCACGGCATCGGAACTCAATGCCCTCGGGACCATTACAACCATGGACCTCTACAAGAGAAACCGGAACAACAGCAAGGACGACAGGCACTACCTGGCCGCATCCAAATGGTTTACCTTTCTCTGGGGAGCCATAGCCATACTGTTTGCCAATTTCGGGTCGCTGGTAGACAATCTCATACAACTGGTAAACATCATCGGCTCGGTCTTCTACGGCAATGTGCTGGGGATATTCCTGCTGGCTTTCTTTTTCCGGTTTATACGGGGTAATGCCGTGTTCTGGGCAGCCCTGATCACACAAAGCATCATATTCTTTATCTATTACCGGTTCGTATACCTCGAAGAACATATCGGGTATCTCTGGCTTAATTTTATCGGATGTGTACTGGTCATCCTGATCGCCATACTCCTCGAAGGAATACAACGGAGCTTTAAAAAGGGACGGGCATTATCCCCGGAATAGCAGATAGCCCCCGGGCATTTTTACTATCTTTGTACCGGGCAGGCCCGAAATTCCGGCAGACGAAGCCGGGGCTCCATATAAATACGGCATACGGGAATGCCCTGATAAGACTGATAATCACAGCCGATAATACCAAAAGATCATGTTAGGACTCAAATTACCTACGGACCCCCGCTGGGTGAATATCGTAGAGAAAAATATCGAAGAAATACTTACCGACCACGCCTATTGTGAACAAAAGGCAGCCAGTACGGCAGTCTCGCTTATCGTTTCCTTTCCGGAATACACCGAACTGGTACAGGAAATGACGGCCCTGGTCAGGGAAGAGATCAGCCATTTTAAAATGGTACACGACAGGATTATAGCCCGCGGATGGGTACTGGGGCGGGAACGGAAGGACCAGTATGTCATAGAGCTCATGAAGTTTTTCCCAAAAGGAGGAAGCCGGCAGTCTCACCTTGTTCACCGCCTTTTATATGCCGCCTTGATCGAAGCCCGCAGCTGTGAGCGTTTTCGCCTGCTTTCGGAAAACATACAGGACGAGGAACTGGCTACCTTTTACCGCAACCTGATGGCCAGCGAGGCCAATCACTACACCATGTTCCTCGCCTTCGCCAGAAAATACGGCGACCGGGAAGAGGTGGACCAAAAATGGCAGGCCCTGCTGGAACACGAAGCCGGGATCATGAAAGACCTCGGCAAAAGGGAGACCATGCACGGATAGGATAGTACACAAAAAAATCCCGTCGGTAAAACCGGACGGAATAAAAAAAATCCTGTCTATCACCGACAGGATTTTTTTTGCTGCATCCGGAAAGGATGACAGGTGCTATTTCACAAATTTTTCCATCACCTCGTTGCTCACCCCGGTATTGGAGAAGCCCCCGTCGTGGTAAAGGTTCTGCATGGTCACCTTCCGGGTAAGGTCTGAAAAGAGGGTCAGCGTATAATCTGCACATTCTGCTGCCGTGGCATTCCCCAGCGGCGACATCATGTCGGCATAGGCGATAAACCCGTCAAATCCCTTTACGCCCTGTCCGGCCGTGGTAGGTGTCGGGGACTGGGAAATGGTATTGACCCTCACCTTTTTGTCCTTGCCGTAAAAATATCCGAAACTCCGCGCTATGGATTCCAGGTAAGCCTTGTTGTCGGCCATATCGTTGTAATCGGGAAAAGTGCGTTGCGCCGCCATATAAGACAGGGCTACGATACTCCCCCATTCGTTCATGGCATCGTTTTTATGCAGGGTTTGCAGTACCTTGTGAAAAGAAACCGCCGATACGTCCCATCCCTTTGTCGTAAAATCGTAATTCTGATCCGTATAATGCCTTCCTTTCCTCACGTTTACCGACATGCCAATGGAATGCAGTACAAAATCCAGCTTACCTCCAAGAACCTCCACGGATTGTTCCACCAGCTTCTGCAGGTCATCGAGATTGGTGGCGTCTGCAGGAATGATCTCGGAACCGGTTTTTTCCGCCAGATCTTTTATCTGCCCCATTCTCATGGCAATAGGTGCATTGGTAAGCACAAAAGTACCTCCTTCTTCATGAACCCGTTCTGCGGTTTTCCAGGCAATGGAGTTCTCATCCAGGGCCCCGAAAATAATCCCTTTTTTTCCTTTTAGTAAATTGTACATTTCTATCTGTTATGTTTGTCGTTTATGATTTTACCACTCGTAAGACAGCCTCTGTCCTGATCGCTTCCGGAAACGCACCGGCTTGTCCATAACAGGCCGTGCAAATATCTGTACCGGGATTGGATATTACAATAATAACAATTCTCTGGCATGTGACAGGGCCGATTCCGAAATATTTTTACCGCTGAGCATTTCCGCGATCTCTCTCACGCGCTCCTCTCCGCCCAGTTCCCTGATCTCCGTAGACGTAGTCTCGCCGGACTCCTCCTTGTATATCTTGAAGTGCCTCCCCCCCTTTGCCGCGATCTGCGGGAGATGGGTAATGGCAAAAACCTGCATCCGTTCTCCCATCTGTTTCATGATATCGCCCATCTTGTCGGCCACTTCTCCCGATACCCCGGTATCGATTTCATCAAACATGATGGTGGGCAGCATTTCATACCTGGCCAGGATAGCCTTGATCGAAAGCATGATCCGGGACAACTCTCCTCCCGAAGCCACTTTTTTCAATTCGCCGTAATGGCTTCCCTTATTGGCCGAGAACAGGAACTGCAGCTCATCCCTCCCGTTGGTAAAGAAAGAGGTCGTAGGAACGATCTCTATACGGAAAGTCGCGTTGGGCATTCCCAGTTTGCTCAGCGATTCTTCCAGCGACTTTTTAAGTCCCGGGACTGCTTTCCCGCGATTCCTGCTTATGCGGTCTGCTACCTTTCCCAGCGCTTCCTCCAGTTCCAGCACCTGCAATTGCTTGCTCTTGATCTCCTGCTCCAGGTTTTCCGTAACCGACACCTTTTCTGCCAGGCTATCCCTGACGGCTATCAGTTCTTCCATCCCGAGAGCCCCGTGTTTTTTCTGCAGGTCGTACAGGAGCTGTAATTTCGAACTCACTTCTTCCAGCTGACCGGGATCGGCTTCTATGGTCTCGTTGAGGTTCTGTATTTCGTTGAAAGTGTCATCCAGTTCGATAAATGCCGAACTGACCCTTTCGTAAAGTTCGTCAAACCCCTTTCCGTATCCGCTGAGTTTTCCGAGGGCGCTTCGCATACTGTTGAGATGCACCAGTATGCCCGATTGCTCATCGCTGAGCAATTGCGAAGAAAAAGCCAGTTTTTCCCTGATATCTTCCACATTGCCCAGTTTTTCGAAGGTGGCTTCCAGCTCTTCCAGCATGCCGGGTTCCAGTCCGGCACCGGTAAGTTCCTGGAGCAAAAAGGTATTGTAGTCCTGCTCCTTGTCGGCCTCTTTCTGGAAATCAATAAGCTTCTGAAGTTCCTTTTTCGCCTGGTAGTACAATGCCAGTTTTGCCGTATATGCAGCAATAGCATCGCGGTTCCCGGCAATGGCATCGATAACCTGGAACTGAAACTCATTGCGCGTAAGTTCCAGGGTCTGGTGTTGCGAGTGGATATCTATAAGCCGCAGGCTCAGTGCGGAAAGGATATCGAGGGTCACGGGAGTATCATTTACAAAGGCCCTCGACTTTCCCCCGGGGAGGATTTCCCGGCGGATAATGGTGTGGGCCTCGTAATCCAGATCGAGTTCCTTAAACAGTTGCTGCAGTTCATAATCGGCTATGGCAAATTCCGCTTCGACAACACACTTTTTCTCCCGGTCCTTAAGGCTGTTAAGATCAGCTCTCTTGCCCAGGACCAGGGATAGCCCACCCAGTAAAACGGACTTCCCGGAACCGGTTTCGCCGGTCATAACGGTGAGCCCCCTGTCGAAACGTACTTTCAGATCGTCGATTAAGGCATAGTTTTTTATGGATAGTTCCAGTAACAATACACACGGTTTTTAACGCTTCAAATATACTAAGAAACTGTCTAAATTTTATCCTTCGGATTCTTTATGTTTCCAATACGCCATCCGGGCCCTTCAGTTATATTGCTGAAAATTATTTGAACCGGGAGGCAGATTCCCTGCCTGCCGGACAGACGGGTTCACTGCGTTCTGAATGACATTTTAAACAAACCAAGAACGACCAACTACCAACTACGAACTAAGAACTATACCTTCCTGCGTTTGCGTTCCTTTTTAAGCAGGGTAAGCTCCCGGCTGGTCTGTCCGGCTACGGAAGTATTTTCTTCCGCCCTTCTTATCAGGTAAGGCATCACATCCTTTACCGGGCCGAAAGGAAGGTATTTTGCCACATTGTACCCGCGGGCCCCGAGGTTATAGCTGATATGGTCGCTCATTCCGTAAAGCTGCCCGAACCAGACCCTGAAATCATCCTTTTCGATACCTTTCTCTTCCATGAGTTCAAGTAACCTGTAGGAACTCTCCTCGTTGTGGGTCCCTGAAAAGACCGCCAGGCGGTCCAGGTGTTCCACGACATAGTCCACGGCTTCATCATAGTTGTGGTCGGTGGCTTCCTTGGTCGGGCAGATAGGTGTGGGATATCCCATTTCTTCGGCCCTTTCGTTTTCCTTTTCCATATAAGCGCCCCGCACCAGTTTTACCCCTACATAAAAATCTTCTTCTTCAGCCTGCCGGTGCAATCGCCTTAAAAAGTCCATACGATCGTGACGGTACATCTGCAGGGTATTGTATACGATCGGCTTTTTCCTGTTGTATTTCCGCATCATATCGGTAACCAGGTCATCGGCTGCATCCTGCATCCAGCTTTCTTCTGCATCGATAAGCAGGGCCACATCGAGCTGATGTGCCTTCCGGCAGGCCGAATCGAAGCGGTTGACCACCCTGTCCCACTCGTCCTGCTCCCTGATGGTGAGTTCTTTTCCTTCCCCTATTTTCTGAAAGAGGGCAAACCTTCCGAAGCCCGTAGGCTTGAATACCGCAAACGGGATGGCTTCCTTTTCCTTGACAAAATTCAGAATGTCGATAACCCTCCGGTGCGACTCGTCGAGAGGGTTTTCCTCATCCTTGCCCTCCACCGAGTAATCGAGTACCGCCGAGACTCCTTTATCATACATGCGGTCGATAACAGGCATACAATCCTCCTCATCTGTCCCCCCGCAGAAATGATCGAATACCGTAGAACGTATCAGGCCTTCCACAGGCAAATGTGACTTGATCGCAAAATTGGCCACTGCCGTTCCGATACGTACCAATGGCTGATTGGCAATCAGCTTAAACAAGAAATACGCCCTTTCCAGCTCCGCATCGGTCTTCAGGGCAAAAGCAGTTTTTGTGTCTTCGAAAAATCGTTCCATTGACAATCTCCATTACAGCTTAATAAATGATTTAAAGATGAATTACAACGGCCTTCTTATCATTTCTCCTGTGGAGCCCCCTTCATTTCAAGCCGTAAGATAACCAGGCCGGTTTCCCGAAACGAAAATAATCCGAATTGTTCAGAATAAAACAAAAAAAGATAAAAACTTTACGACATTTTTTCAAGGGGAAAGCTGGTTGCAGGTTGAAGGCTAAAAGCTTCGGACTTCAAGCTTCATACTTCCATTCACCCCCATTTTCACACACTTTATCGTCAGGGTAGTGTTTTTTTTACAGTACCATAACCGAAAACACTTCATAAATTGCGTATATTTGGAATATATGTCAAACCTGTAAATCGTAAATTCTATGAGCCTGAAAGCAAAATATCAAGCGGTTATTGACCTTGGTAACGAATTGAAGATCAAGGAAGGAAGCATCTCCGAACACGAAGATCATCTCCAGTTAAAAGGAACGGCCGGAACCCAGTATGAGAAAAACTTGATCTGGGACAAGATCAAGGAAATAGGAGGAAACCAGCCAGCCGATATCAAGGCAGACATCAAGGTAGCCGAACCGGATGCTTCGGTATATCACAGGCATACCGTACAGACGGGGGAAAGCCTCAGTAAAATAGCCCGGAAATATTACGGGGATGCCAATAAATACAACACCATATTCCAGGCAAACACAGACCAGCTGAAAAATCCCGATCTCATTCAGCCCGGGCAGGAACTGGTAATCCCGAAATTATAACCCTATCACATTAAAACAGTATGGCCTTTTACCGTTTTGTCCAGTAAAAGGCCATGTTTTATTTCAGGAATACTGCGGGACGTCAGCCCAGTTGTTCTATAAAACGGATGGTGTGGTTATAGATACGCTCAAACTGTTCGTCTTTCCCCATATCGGTATTGTCCAGTTCTATGGCATCTTCAGCTTTTACCAGTGGTGAGTCTGCCCGGTGTGAATCGATATAGTCTCTTTCCGAAACATTTTTGAGTACTTCCTCGTAGGTAACCTCTTTTCCTTTGCCCAAAAGTTCCTTATACCGGCGTGTAGCCCTTATTTCCGGGGAGGCCGTCATAAAAAGCTTCAGTTCGGCATCCGGGAATACGACAGTTCCGATATCCCTGCCATCCATGACGATCCCCTTGTCTTCCCCCATTTTTCGCTGTTCCTCTACCAGCTTATGCCTCACTTCGGGAATGGCAGCGATATTACTCACCCGGTTAGACACTTCCATGCTTCTTATCTTATCCTCCACATTCTTTCCGTTGAGCAGTGTTTCGGCATCTTCACCTCCCTTTTTCTTTTCAAAACGGATATTGATACTGCCCAGACTTTTCAACAGGCCTTCCTTATCGATCCCTTCTGTGGTAAACATACCGTTTTCAAGCGCAAAAAGCGTCACTGCTCTGTACATGGCACCGGTATCCACATAGATATATCCCAATGCCCTGGCAAGCCGTTTTGCTATGGTACTTTTCCCCGTCGAGGAATAGCCGTCAATGGCTATGATTATTTTTTTCATAGGTATATTCTGCTACTACTCTCCCATTGCAGCTGCTACAGCTGCAGAAAGCCTTTTATAGGTGCCGTTTTCCAGACGGTCGCGTATTGCCGAGAAGGCGTCCAGGGTCACATTCACATCCTCAAGGGTATGTGTGGCCGTGGGGATCATCCTGAGCAGGATAAGGCCTTTGGGAATTACCGGGTATACCACTATGGAACAGAATATCCCGTAATTTTCCCTGAGGTCCTTCACCAGGGCCATGGCTTCCGGTATGCTTCCGTTCAGATATACGGGAGTAACGCAGGTATTGGTTGTCCCTATATTAAAACCTCTCTCTTTGAGCCCGTTCTGGAGGGCATTTACATTTTCCCAGAGCTTGCCCTTTAATTCGGGCATGGTACGGAGCATTTCCAGGCGTTTCAATGCACCCTTGACAAATACCATAGGCAGTGATTTCGCAAACATCTGCGACCTGAGGTTGTATTTCAGGTAGTCAATGATCTCCTTGTCTCCGGCAAGGAATGCCCCTATACTGGCCATGGATTTGGCAAATGTGGCAAAATACACATCGATATCCTCCTGAATGCCCTGTTCTTCACCCGCTCCTGCCCCGGTGGCTCCCAGGGTACCGAAACCGTGGGCATCATCTACAAGGAGGCGGAACTTGAATTTTTTCTTAAGCGCAACGATCTCCTTGAGTTTCCCCTGTTCACCGCGCATACCGAATACTCCCTCCGAGATCACCAGTATCCCGCCCCCGGTTTGTTCCGCCATTCTGGTGGCCCTTTCCAGGTTCTTTTCGAGGCTTTCGATATCGTTGTGCATAAAGGTAAAACGCTTTCCCATATGCAGCCTTACACCGTCGATGATACAGGCATGCGAATCGACATCGTATACGATAATATCGTCTTTGGTTACCAGCGCATCTATGGCAGATACCATGCCCTGGTACCCGAAATTCAGCAGGTAAGCCGATTCCTTATTTACAAAAGCGGCAAGTTCGTTCTGCAGTTGCTCGTGTACATCGGTATGCCCGCTCATCATTCTCGCTCCCATAGGGTAAGCACAACCGTGTTCCGCAGCGGCTTCGGCATCGGCCTTAAGCACTTCAGGATGGTTGGCCAGCCCGAGGTAATCATTTATACTCCACGTAATCACCTCCTTGCCATTGAACTTCATTCTGTTGGATATGGCCCCTTCCAGCTTCGGGAATACGAAATATCCCTCGGCCTGTGAAGCCCATTTTCCCAACGGTCCCTTATTCTCAATGATCCTTTCAAATAAATCCTTCATGTAGATCTCAATATTTAAGATAGTTTTTTCTTAACGCCAGTAAGCTAAATTACATATTTTAAGCGTGTATCCGCAAAAAATATCAGGAAGATATGAACCCTTTTGTAAACAAACATCCGCCTGAAAGCGGATGTTAAAGTCTCGTATACGGTTATTTTATATATTCGATCTTTTGTGTTTCCTCGATATTCTTACTGTCGAAGAATCCTTGTTCCCGCATCCATTCATCGCTGTATATTTTACTCATATACCGCGATCCGTGGTCGGGAAACACCATGATCACATTACTGTTTTCATCAAACTCCCCTTCTGCTGCAAGCTGTTTTACCGCCTGCATTACCGCTCCGCTGGTATATCCCACAAAAAGCCCCTCCGTCTTGGAGATCTCTCTTGCAGTATGGGCACTCTCCTCGTCCGAAACCTTTACAAACCGGTCTATGACGTCGAAATCGGTAGCAGTGGGGATAAGGTTTTTCCCCAGGCCCTCTATGCGATAAGGATAGATTTCCTTGGAATCGAATTCCCCGGTCTCGTGGTATTTCTTGAGTACAGAGCCGTAGGCATCCACCCCGATGATCCTGACTTCCCTGCCGTGCTTCTTTGCCTGCTCCTTGAGATAACGCGCAGTCCCGGAAATTGTTCCCCCTGTACCGCTGCAGGCTATAAGATGGGTTATGGTGCCTCCCGTCTGGTTCCAGATCTCCGGACCGGTAGTCTTGTAGTGGGCATCCATGTTCAGTTCGTTAAAATACTGATTGATATACACCGAACCTTTCATTTCTTCATGCATGCGCCGTGCCACCTGGTAATAGGAACGCGGGTCGTCAGCGCTCACATGAGCCGGGCATACATAAACCTTGGCCCCCATCGACCGCAGCATGTCTATCTTGTCTTTCGAGGATTTGGAACTTACCGCCAGTACACAGTCATATCCTTTTACGATACTCACCATGGCTATACTGAAACCGGTGTTTCCCGAGGTGGTCTCTATAATGGTATCCCCGGGCTTGAGGATACCGTTTTTTTCGGCCTGTTCGATAATGTAAAGCGCTATCCTGTCTTTTGTAGAGTGACCCGGATTAAAAGCTTCAACCTTCGCATAAAAGTTCCCCTTAAGGGTCTCCGTTATGGAACTGAGCTTTATAATAGGAGTATTTCCGATCAGTTCTAATACATTATTGTAAGCCTTAACCTTATCTTTCATATAACTTGTATTTGGTTTCAAAGTCGGTTCTTTCAAAAAACCAAAAACCGAGCAAATTTAGTTATTTTTTTTTATTACTCTTTAATTCCCTCCAAATCTAACAGAAAAGCATACTCCTCGGCAACCTCCTTCAAAGCGTCAAAACGCCCCGAGGCACCGCTGTGGCCCGTTTCCATATTGGTGTGAAAAAGCAATATATTTTTATCCGTTTTAAGTTCGCGAAGTCTGGCTACCCACTTTGCAGGCTCCCAGTACTGCACCTGCGAATCGTGATACCCGGTAGTTACAAGCATATTCGGATACTCCTGTGCCTTTACATTGTCATAGGGAGAATACGACTTTATATAATTGTAATACTCCTTGTCATCAGGGTTTCCCCATTCGTCATATTCGCCCGTAGTGAGCGGGATAGATTCGTCGAGCATCGTAGTTACCACGTCCACAAAAGGCACCGCGGCGACTACGCCGTTATAAAGCCCGGGAGACATGTTTACCACGGCCCCCATCAGCAGTCCCCCTGCCGATCCGCCCATGGCGTACAGATGCTCCGGAGAAGTGTATTTTTCCGCAATGAGAAACCTGGAACAGTCTATAAAATCGGTAAAGGTATTTTTCTTCTTAAGCAGTTTTCCGTCCTCATACCAGGGCCTTCCCAGGTATTCGCCCCCCCTGATATGGGCTATGGCATAAATAAAACCCCGGTCGAGCAGGCTGAGCCGCACAGTAGAGAAATACGGGTCTATCGTTGCCCCGTAGGAACCGTACCCATACAGCAACAAGGGGTTCTTTCCGTCTTTTTTGATCCCTTTCCGGTACACCAGCGATACGGGCACTTTTTTCCCGTCTCCCGCCTCGGCCCACACGCGCTCCGAGACATAGTTATCCTTGTCGAACTTTCCCCCGAGCACTTCCTGCTCCTTTTTGACTTCCTGCTCCCTGGTCACCATATTGAAGTCTATGGTAGACAGCGGGGTGGTTAGGGCATTATAACGGTATCTCAGGATATCGGTATCAAATTCTATATTGGTAGCCGTATAGGCCGTATAAGTCTCGTTATCGAAGGGAAGGTAATAGTCTTCACTGTGGTCCCAGCGCATCACCCGTATCTTGTTCAGGCCTTCACTGCGCTCGCTCACCACGAGAAAATCCCGGAATATGTCTATGTCTTCGAGCAGCACCTCTTCCCGGTGCGGCAGCACTTCTTCCCAGTGCTCCTTCTGCGTTTCCGTTTCGGAGGTCCTCATGAGTTTGAAATTCGTCGCCCCGTCGGCATTGGTCAGGATATAAAAAGAATCCCCGTAATGGGATATGCTGTACTCCAGTCCCCTCACCCTGGGCTGGAAAACCCTGAAATCACCCCCGGGGGTATCCGCTTCCAGCACGCTGTATTCCGAGGTAAGGGTACTGTGCGAACCGGCTATGATATATTTCCTGGATTTGCTCTTGTACACAAAGGCATTATAGGTATCATCCTCCTCATGGTACACCAGTTCGTCCTGTTGTCCCGCCCCCAGTACATGGCGGTATACCCTGTCGGAACGCAGGGTCTGCGGGTCTTTTGCAGTATAGAACAGGGTTTTGTTGTCGTTGCCCCATGTACTTCCGCCGGTAGTATTGCCGATCTCCGCCGGATAGATCTCCCCGGTCTCGAGGTTCTTGACCCTTATCGTATAAATCCTCCTGCTCACCGTATCGACCCCGAAGGCAGCCAGCTTGTTGTCAGGGCTGATATTGATCCCTCCCAACTGAAAGAACGAATGTCCCTCTGCCATGGCATTGCAGTCGAAGAGTATTTCTTCCCTGCCGTCCAGCGAGTCCTTTTTTCGGGTATATACGGGATAGTCCTTTCCTTTTTCGAAACGGGTGATATACCAGTATCCGTTATAAAAATAGGGCACGGACTCATCGTCTTCCTTTATCCTGGATTTCATTTCCGCAAACAGCGATTCCTGAAATTCGCGGGTATGGGCGGTCATCTTTTCGTTATAATCGTTTTCCCGTTCCAGGTAATCGATAACCTCGGGGTTATCCCTTTCGTTCATCCAGAAATAGTCGTCTATCCTGATATCACCGTGCTTATTCAGAGAAGTAGGCTTTTTGTCCGCTACGGGAGGTACAATATTTTCGGTCACTTTGGAAGTATTTTTATTTTTACAAGCTGCTGCAAAAATAATACTTATAATAAGCATGACACTTATTTTCTTCATAACGATTTATAATATTTCGCCCAAAAAGCAGTACAATTTAATAATTTTGCCATTATAAATACTTAAAACAACCGAATAATGTTGGGAGATATTACCGGAATGATGGGAAAACTCAAGGATTGGTTACGATTTTTTTTTATATTTACTTACATAACCATAAAAAATACCGCCGATGTTTGAATTAAAGAAAACGGATAAGGGAGGATTTCACTTTACACTAAAAGCAAAAAACGGCCAGGTGATCCTGAGCAGTGAAACCTACAGTGGCAAGAGTGCTGCGGAAAACGGAATTGCCTCCGTAAAAAAGAATGCTCCGGACGACGGCCGTTACGAACGCAAGACAGCCAAGAACGGAAAGTTTTACTTCAACCTCAAGGCAACGAACGGACAGATCATCGGCACCAGCCAGATGTACGCTTCCGAAGCCGGAATGGAAAACGGGATAGATTCCGTCAAGAACAACGCTCCCGGTGCGGAAACCAGGGAATTGTAATTTACAACAGGTGCGCGTTTCCGCTTTGCTCAAACGCGCACCTATAGCATTCCGACAACAGAATGCTATTCAAACTCAAAGCTTATCTGCGTACGGTCGTCGTCTTCCTTTTTCCCATCGCTTATATTTTCTTCATCGACCACCTCCATATCTTCAGGCTGGGGTTCTTCCGGTACATCATAAGGTAAGGGATCGAGAAGGCTGATCTGCTTTACCCTGTCTGTGGTCAGCTGGTTCCCCAAAGCCTTTATTCCCTTAATGGTTATAAACTCTTCGAGCATTACGGCGAGGTTTTCCCTGGCCTGTTTTCCCCGGGGTTTTACAAACTCTACTTCCGCTACCGGTTTCCAGTCGGTAGACACGACTTCCAGCTGTGATTTGGGATGTTCGGTAATAAAAAGCTCCTCCCTGTTCCCCTGTTCTATAAGAAAGCGCTTTACATAATACCTTTCCTTCTCCCCGTCATAATAAATGGCCGAGACCGGTTTTTTCGGGTTCCATTTTTCAAGTACGATCATATCGTCATCAAAATGTGTAGACAGGTCGGGTACTATGGTTTTGGCCACCCCCGACTGGTTGATGACCAACAGCCGGTCTTCTCCCCGGAACGCCCCGAGGAGTTCTCCCCTTCCGTCTACGTTCAGCCGCTGTACCGTATCGTCGAACCAGATCTTTCTGGGCTTCAGGGTAGACACCCCCTTTTCCTTGAGTTCAATGCGTTTTACGGCATACTTGGTGACCAGGTTCCCTTTGGACTGCCTTCCCTTGATCAGCACATCGGCAAAATCGAGATCCCATTTGAGCTTTTTGATGCTTCCTGCCTGCCGCAGGAATACGGTGATCATTTCCGCCTCCCCGTTGGGGTTTGCTGAAAAATAAAGGATAGACGACCCTTTCTTTCCCTGGGTCAGGTCGTATTCCCGGTCTCTCGTTACCGAAGTGACGTGAAACCTTTTGATATAGCTGGCCCCGCCTTTTCCGTCTTTATACACCAGGTTGTAAACCGTTCGCTTATCCTTTTTCCTGAAGACCGCGGCATGAATGATATTCTTGCCTACAAAAGTCTTGGCTTCTACCCGGGTGACCATCATCTTTCCTTCCCCGGTAAAGACAATAATATCGTCTATATCGCTACAGTCGCAGATATATTCGTCCTTTCGCAGGGAAGTCCCTATAAACCCTTCTTCCCTGTTTACATACAGCTTGGCATTGCGCATTACCACCTTGGTAGCCTCGATATCGTCAAAGACACGTATCTCGGTCTTCCTTTCCCGGCCTTCCCCGTAGGTCTTTTTAAGGCGGGTAAAATAATCTATGGCATAGTCGATAAGATGCCCGAGGTGGTGTTTTACCTGGGCGATGTCCCCTTCCAGGGCGTCGATCTTCTGTTGTGCCTTGTCTATATCGAATTTGGAAATACGCTTTATCCGTATTTCCGTAAGCCTGACAATGTCTTCCTCGGTCACCGCCCGTTTCAGGTGCTTGATATGGGGCTGCAATCCCCTGTCGATGGCAGCTATAACACCCTCCCAGGTCTCTTCCTCCTCGATATCGCGGTATATCCTGTTTTCTATGAAAATACGCTCCAGGGAAGCAAAGTGCCACTGTTCTTCCAGCTCTTTCAGCTGTATCTCCAGTTCGCTGCGCAGCAGTTCCACCGTATAATCGGTAGATCGCCTCAGCATTTCCGACACCCCCACAAACAGGGGTTTATTGTCCTCTATAATACAGCCCAGCGGCGATATGGAGGTCTCACAGGCCGTAAAGGCATAAAGGGCGTCTATGGTCTTGTCCGGAGATATCCCCGACGGCAGGTGTACCAGGATCTCCACTTCAGCCGCCGTATTGTCTTCGATCTTCTTGATCTTGATCTTTCCCTTGTCATTGGCCTTGAGGATGGAGTCGATCAGCGAAGAGGTATTCGTACCGTAAGGGATCTGGGTAATCACCAGGGTATTCTTGTCCATCTGGGATATCCGGGCCCTTACCCGTACTTTTCCTCCGCGCATGCCGTCATTGTAATTGGTCATATCCGCGATCCCGGCCGTCGGAAAGTCGGGGTACAGTTTAAACGATTTGCCTTTGAGGTGTTTTACGGAAGCATCGATCAGTTCCAGGAAATTGTGCGGAAGTATTTTTGTCGATAATCCCACGGCAATCCCCTCGGCCCCCTGTGCCAGCAGCAGGGGAAACTTGACCGGAAGGTTTACCGGTTCCTTCTTCCTCCCGTCATAACTCAGCTGCCACTCCGTGATCTTGGGGCTGTACACCACCTCCAGGGCAAACCTGGAGAGCCGTGCCTCGATATACCTGGGCGCGGCCGCACCGTCGCCGGTGAGGATATTCCCCCAGTTTCCCTGCGTATCTATCAACAGGTCTTTCTGCCCGATCTGTACCATGGCATCCCCGATACTGGCATCCCCGTGCGGGTGATACTGCATGGTATGCCCCACGATATTGGCTACCTTGTTGTACCTTCCGTCATCGAGTTCCTTCATGGAATGGAGTATACGGCGCTGAACGGGTTTAAAACCGTCTTCAATGGCAGGCACGGCGCGTTCCAGGATCACATACGAAGCGTAATCCAGGAACCAGTCTTTGTACATCCCCGTGACCCGGGTTATGGAATCCGTATTCGCATCTTCGTTATTAAGATCCTGATTATCGATATTTTCCTCCATGTAAAGAGTGTTTTATAAGCTGATATATGGTTGTTAGTTCTGTAGCGAAAGTGTGGTGGCAGCTCCCGGAATTCCCTGCTATTGTTCTTCTACCAGGTCCAGTTCCACTTTCAGGTTATTGATGATAAATTCCTGCCTGTCCGGGGTGTTTTTCCCCATATAGAATTCCAGGAAATTATCTATGGACATCGCCTTGTCCAGCATTACGGGATCCAGCCTTATGTCTTCTCCTATAAAATACTTGAACTCGTCCGGGGATATTTCCCCGAGCCCCTTAAACCGGGTAATTTCCGGGTTCCCCTTTAACTTGCGTATGGCCTGTTGCTTTTCTTCCTCGCTGTAGCAGTAGATGGTCTCCTTTTTGTTCCGCACCCGGAACAGCGGGGTCTGCAGTATAAACAGGTGTCCTTCCTTGATCAGTTCGGGGAAGAACTGCAGGAAGAAGGTTATGAGGAGCAGGCGGATGTGCATCCCGTCTACGTCGGCATCGGTGGCGATCACGATATTGTTGTACCGGAGATCTTCCAGGGACTCTTCTATATTCAATGCGGCCTGAAGCAGGTTGAACTCCTCATTTTCGTATACCACTTTTTTAGACATCCCGTATGAGTTCAACGGTTTTCCCCGGAGACTGAAGACCGCCTGGGTATTGACATCCCTCGACTTGGTAATCGATCCGGAAGCAGAATCACCCTCCGTAATAAACAGGGTGGTATCGAGCCTGCGGTCGTTTTTCATATCGGCGAGGTGTACCCTGCAGTCCCGGAGTTTCTTATTGTGAAGGCTCGCTTTCTTCGCCCTTTCCCTGGCCAGTTTGCGTATACCCGAAAGTTCTTTCCGCTCCCTTTCGGCCTGTAGTATTTTGCGCTGGAGTTTTTCGGCCGTTTCCGGGTTTTTATGAAGGTAGTTATCCAGCTGGGTCCCTATAAAATCGTTGATAAAGGTACGCACCGTGGGCAGTCCGTCCCCCATATCGGTAGACCCCAGTTTGGTCTTGGTCTGGCTTTCGAATACGGGCTCCATCACCTTTACCGAAATGGCCGCTATGATGGATTTACGGATGTCGGCGGCCTCGTAATTCTTGCCGTAGAAATCGCGTATCGTCTTTACCACGGCTTCCCTGAAAGCAGCGAGGTGAGTCCCTCCCTGGGTGGTATTCTGCCCGTTTACGAAAGAGTGGTATTCCTCGCTGTACTGGGTCTTGCTGTGCGTCATGGCCACCTCGATATCATCACCCCGCAGGTGGATGATCGGGTACAGCATGTCGTCGGTATTGTTATTGTCTTCGAGCAGGTCCTTCAGCCCGTTGTCGGAATAGAACTTCTCGCCGTTAAACACTATGGTAAGCCCCGGATTGAGGTATACATAGTTCTTCAGCATGCGTTCTATATACTCGTTCCGGAACTTGTAGTTCTTGAAAATGGTGTCGTCGGGAATAAAAGACACCTTGGTCCCCCTTCTGCGTGAGGTTTCTTCCAGCTCTTCCTCATCGGTAAGATTCCCCGATTCGAATTCCGCCGATTTCGATTTTCCGTCCCGGGTAGACTCTACCCTGAAGTAAGACGACAGGGCATTCACCGCCTTGGTACCTACCCCGTTGAGCCCCACCGATTTTTTAAAGGCGCGGGAATCGTATTTCCCTCCGGTATTCATTTTAGACACCACGTCCACCACTTTCCCCAGCGGGATCCCCCGGCCGTAGTCCCTGACAATCACCTTGTTCCCCTGTACGCTGATCTCGATGGTCTTTCCGGCCCCCATCACGAATTCATCGATACAGTTGTCCATGACCTCCTTGAGCAGGATGTAGATCCCGTCGTCCGCACTGGAGCCGTCCCCCAGTTTACCGATATACATTCCGGGGCGCATCCTGATGTGCTCCTTCCAATCCAGTGAACGTATATTATCTTCGGTATACTGAGATGATTGCGACATATTGTAAGCAGTTTGGTTCCGACGCTAATATAGCAACTCCCACCAAATTATGAAAGGCGGAAAAATTAAATTAATCAACAACAACAGTGTCATTATTGTTGATTTTTGTTACTGGTTGCAGGTTTGTGCATTGGGATTGGGTTCGTGCTTCAAACCTCACACATTAAACCTGAAATGCATCACATCGCCGTCCTGTACCACGTATTCCTTCCCTTCCACCCTCATTTTCCCGGCTTCCTTTACCTTTGCCTCACTGCCGTGGGCAACATAATCGTTATAGGAGATCACCTCCGCACGGATAAAGCCTTTCTCGAAATCGGAGTGAATAACCCCGGCGGCCTGTGGTGCCGTGGCGCCTACGGGAATGGTCCACGCCCGCACCTCTTTTACCCCGGCCGTAAAATAGGTCTGGAGTTCGAGCAGTGTATACGCCGCCCGGATGAGCCTCGCCACCCCGGGTTCGTCAAGCCCTATATCCTGCAGGAACATCTGCTGCTCCTCGTAATCCTCCAGCTCGGCAATATCGGCCTCGGTGGCCACCGCCAGCACGATAACCCCGGCATTTTCGTCCTTTACGGCTTCCTTTACCTGCTCCACATATGCATTGCCGTCCCTGGCCGAGGCCTCATCCACATTACAGACGTATAATATGGGTTTGGAGGTAAGCAACTGGAAATCTTTTATGATCTCCCTTTCTTCATCGTTTACATCGACCGCCCGTGCAGAGACCCCGCTTTCCAGTGCCGCCTTGAACTTCTGAAGCACAGCTTGCTCCTTCAACGCATTCTTGTCGCCGGTCTTGGCCGCCCTGTTTACTTTCTCGAGCCGCTTGTCTACCGTTTCCAGGTCTTTGAGCTGCAATTCTATATCTATGGTCTCCTTATCGCGAACCGGGTCTACACTGCCGTCGACATGCACGATATTCCCGTTGTCGAAACAGCGGAGTACGTGAATAATGGCATGGCACTCGCGGATGTTCCCCAGGAACTGGTTCCCGAGCCCTTCTCCCTTACTCGCCCCTCTTACCAGCCCGGCGATATCGACGATCTCCACGGTGGCGGGCAGCACCCTTTCGGGATGCACCAGCTCTTCCAGTTTTTCCAGCCTGTGGTCGGGTACATTGACCACCCCCAGGTTAGGCTCTATCGTACAGAACGGGAAATTGGCACTCTGTGCCTTGGCATTGGACAAACAGTTGAACAGGGTCGACTTTCCTACATTGGGTAATCCTACTATTCCGGCTTTCATTATTTTCTATTTTTTTGCGACTGCAAATATAAGAAACTGTTTAAGTTTTTTCCTTCTTCAAATTACTCCCTCCCCGCGAGTGTGGAATAAATGAAAATTCGTAATTTCGTCACTTTGTCCAAA
Organism: Sinomicrobium soli; assembly: GCF_003285545.1. Lineage (GTDB taxonomy): Bacteria > Bacteroidota > Bacteroidia > Flavobacteriales > Flavobacteriaceae > Sinomicrobium. The sequence goes on from NZ_QLNV01000012.1 coordinate 109,091, forward strand.
GCTGTCCATTACGTATTTCATATGACAAATCACGAAGAGTATATTGAAGTTCTCGGAGCCCGTGTACACAACCTTAAGAATATCGATGTGACCATCCCGAGGGAGAAACTGGTCGTTATCACCGGTTTGTCCGGCAGTGGAAAATCGTCCCTGGCCTTCGACACCATCTATGCCGAGGGGCAGCGCAGGTATATAGAGACCTTTTCTGCCTATGCCCGGCAGTTCCTGGGGGGGCTCGAACGTCCGGATGTAGACAAGATAGACGGACTCTCGCCGGTTATCGCCATAGAACAGAAAACCACCTCGAAATCGCCGAGGTCTACCGTGGGTACCATTACCGAAATATACGATTTTCTCCGTCTGCTTTACGCAAGAGCTTCGGATGCCTACAGCTATAACACCGACGAAAAGATGGTCAGTTACAGCGATGAGCAGATCAGGGAGCTTATCACCGGAGATTTTGACCGCAAAAGGATATACCTGCTCGCCCCCGTGATCAAATCGAGAAAGGGGCATTACCGCGAACTTTTCGAACAGATCGCCAAACAGGGGTTCGTAAAGGTACGGGTAGACGGCGAAATACGCGATCTCGAACGGGGCATGAAGGTAGACCGCTATAAGACTCATGATATAGAGATCGTCATAGACCGCCTACAGGTAAGTACAGACCCGGAAGCACAGAAACGACTGTCGGACAGTATTAATACCGCCATGTACCACGGGGAGGATGTGCTGATAGTGATGGAACACGGCAGTGAGAACAGCCGGTATTTCAGCCGTGCACTCATGTGCCCGTCTACCGGGATCTCCTACCCCGCCCCTGAACCCAATACCTTTTCCTTTAACTCTCCCAAAGGGATGTGCCCCCGTTGCAACGGTCTGGGTACCGTACGGGAGATCAACCTGAAAAAGATCATCCCCAACCGGAACATCTCCATCAAATCCGGTGGTATCGCTCCCCTGGGGGAATACAAGAGATCCTGGATCTTCAAACAGCTCGAGACCATTGCCGATCGGTTTGAATTCAAACTCAGCGATCCCATAAAAGACATTCCCGAAGAAGCGGTAAACATGATCCTGTACGGGGGAAACGAGAAATTCTCGGTGGTATCGAAAACCCTCGGGATAACCCGCGATTACAGGATCGATTTCGAGGGGATCGTAAGTTTTATCGAAAACCAGTACAACGAAAATGCCTCTGCTTCGGTAAAACGCTGGGCCAAGGAATATATGGACAAAACCGTATGTCCCGAATGCGGGGGATCACGGCTCAGGAAAGAATCGATGTACTTCAGGGTATACGACAAGAATATAGCAGAACTGGCCTCCATGGATATCTCCGACCTGTACGAATGGTTCCGGAAACTCCCGGAACACCTTTCGGACAAACAGCTCAGAATAGCCGAAGAGGTGATCAAGGAAATAAGTTCCAGGCTGAAATTCCTGCTGGATGTAGGGCTCAATTACCTCACGCTGAACCGGGGTTCCAAATCGCTCTCCGGGGGAGAAGCCCAGCGCATACGCCTGGCCACACAGATCGGTTCTCAGCTGGTCGGGGTCCTGTATATCCTGGACGAGCCCAGCATAGGGCTGCACCAGCGCGATAACGAACGCCTTATCAATTCGCTGGAATCCCTCCGTGATATCGGGAATTCCGTACTGGTGGTAGAGCACGACAAAGACATGATAGAAAGGGCCGATCACGTTATAGACATAGGCCCGAGAGCCGGGCGGCACGGCGGGGAGATCATTTCGCAGGGCACTCCCGAAGCCCTGAAAAAGCATCATACCCTTACCGCCGATTATCTCAATGGCACCCGCGAGATCCCGGTGCCGGAAAAAAGACGGGAAGGCAACGGGAAATCACTGGTCCTGAAAGGATGTACGGGAAATAACCTGAAGGATATAGACGTCGAATTTCCCCTGGGTATCACCATCGGGGTTACCGGGGTCTCCGGCAGCGGGAAATCTACACTGGTCAACGAAACCCTTTACCCCATTCTCAATGCCCACTTTTTTAATGCCGTTAAAAAACCGATGCCCTACAAAAGTATCGAAGGGCTCGAACATATCGACAAGGTTATCGACATCAACCAGTCGCCCATAGGAAGAACGCCGCGGTCGAACCCCGCCACATACACCGGGGTTTTCAGTGAGATCAGGACCCTCTTTGCCAAAACTCCCGAGGCCATGATCAGGGGCTATAAGCCGGGACGGTTCAGTTTTAATGTGGCGGGCGGGCGTTGCGAAACCTGCCAGGGTGCCGGGCTCAAAGTGATAGAGATGAACTTCCTGCCCGACGTATATGTAGAATGCGAGACCTGCCAGGGCAAACGGTTCAACCGGGAAACCCTCGAGATCCGCTATAAGGGAAAATCCATATCAGACGTACTGGAAATGACCATCAACGAGGCAGTGGATTTCTTTGAAAAAATTCCGAAAATATACCGCAAACTGAAAACCATACAGGAAGTAGGACTGGGATATATCACCCTCGGACAGCAGTCTACCACCCTCTCGGGAGGAGAAGCCCAACGGATAAAACTGGCCACCGAACTGTCGAAAAAAGATACCGGGAATACCTTTTATATCCTGGACGAACCCACTACCGGGCTGCACTTTGAAGACATCAGGGTATTGATGGAAGTACTCAACCAGCTGGTAGACAGGGGGAACACCGTACTGATCATAGAACACAACCTCGATGTGATCAAAATAGCCGATCACCTCATAGACATAGGATATGAAGGAGGCAAGGGCGGCGGCCGGGTGGTCGCTACGGGAACCCCGGAAGAAGTGGCCCGGGACCCCAAAAGCTATACCGCAGGATTCCTGAGAAAGGAACTCGGGCAAAAATGACCCTCAAAACACCGGCAAACTTTAAAAACTACCTGAAGCTATTCCAAAAAATTTGACAGGAGCATAAGGATAATAAAATCAAAATTATCTATGTTTACGTCGCAGAATACAAAGTTGTGGGTAAAGTTAATGAGTTATGGAGTTATTAGGTTATTCAGGCAGTACCCGATAACTTAATAACCCGATAACTTAATAACCTGACAACCGATGAACTCAAACATTCAGATATGGGTAAAGTACAACAGAACAGAAGCTGGAATGCCATAAAGGCAAACGATTCCTGGGCGATTTTCAAGATTATGGGGGAATTTGTGAACGGATACGAAAAAATGAGCCAGATAGGCCCTTGTGTATCCATTTTCGGATCGGCCCGTATCAGGCCAGGGGACAAATACTACGACCTGGCTGAAAAGATCGCATACAAGATCGTCAACCACGGCTACGGGGTCATTACCGGGGGCGGACCGGGGATTATGGAGGCGGGGAACAAGGGGGCCCACCTCGGGGGCGGTACTTCGGTAGGCCTCAATATCGAACTGCCTTTCGAACAGCACGATAACCCGTATATAGACAGCGATAAAAACCTCAACTTCGATTATTTCTTTGTCAGAAAGGTCATGTTCGTAAAATACGCACAGGGATTTGTGGTCATGCCGGGAGGTTTCGGTACCCTGGACGAACTTTTCGAAGCCATTACCCTTATACAGACCAGGAAAATTGACAAATTCCCGATCATTCTCGTAGGTACGGAATTCTGGGGCGGACTTTTCGAATGGATCAGGGAAACACTGCTGGAAAGACACCGCAATATCAGTCCGCAGGACATGGACCTCGTAAAGATCGTGGATACCGCGGATGAGGTCCTGGACATCATCGACTCTTTCTACCAGGACACCAACCTGAGCCCCAATTTTTAATCTCATGCGGCAATCACCCCGTATATCAACATACCGCAGGCAGGTGTACGGCCGTGTCGTACACCTGCCGCGTATTGCGGGGTATTGCTGCCTGTTTGTTATTACCGCCGGGCTGAACACCCTCTGTGCCCAGAACAAGCAGACCATTACGGCACGGCTGCACCCGGAAACACATACCATCAACATCCAGCAGGAGATCCTCTTTCACAACAACTCTTCAGATACCATAAACAGCATCTATCTCTCCGACTGGAACAATGCGTACTCCGGCAAAAATACCGCACTGGCCAAACGCTTCGGGGAAGAGTTCGACAAAAGCCTGCACCTGGCCAAAGATGAAGTAAGGGGATATACGAAGATCATCAACATATCGGACAAGAATTTCCATTCCGTACACTGGGAACGTACCGGGTCGAAAGACCTGGTAAAGGTACAGCTCAATTTTCCGGTCTATCCCGAAGGGAACATTCTCCTGAGGCTGTCATACACCGTAAAGCTCCCCGCAGCCTCCTTTACCCGCTACGGTTATGACGAACTGGGAAATTACCGGCTGAGATACTGGTACCTCACCCCAGCTGTGTACCACGGGCACGAATGGGCGCTCTACAGCAACAAGAACCTCGACGACCTGTATACCGGGCAGACCGACTACCGGGTGATCTTCAACTACCCGAAGGATTATGCCCTGACCTCCGATCTCGACACCGAAGAAGACAGGACCGTGGCCGGCATCCGGCAAACCGTCCTTAAGGGAAACGGGCGAAACGATGTAAAACTGTACCTGGAAAAGGGCAATTCCTTCGAAAACTACCACACCGGTCCGCTGTCACTGGTCACCAACCTCAGGTCGGGCGATCTGCCCCCGGAAGAGAAATCATTCTCCGCCAGGCGCATCGGCAGTTTTATCCGAGACAACCTCGGGCCCTACCCCCACCAGAAGCTCATGGTTACCGAAACAGAGTACCTCAAGACCCCGCTATACGGACTCAACCAGCTTCCCGGTTTCCTGCGCCCTTTTCCCGAGGAGTTCCAGTACGAACTGAAACTGCTCAAGACCACACTCCACAATTACCTCGAAAACACCCTGTTCCTGGATACCCGGAAAGACAGATGGATCGCAGATGCCATCCAGGTCTACCTGATGATGAAGTATGTAGACACCTACTATCCCGACATGAAGCTTCTCGGAAACCTGTCGAAGTTATGGCTGGTAAAAAATTTTCATATTGCACAAAAAGGATTCAACGAGCAGTACCCGCTTCTCTTTATGCTGATGTCGAGCAAAAACCTGGACCAGTCGCTGGCTACCCCCAAGGACGAACTGATAAAATTCAATGAGAAGATCGCCGGCAAATACAAAGCCGGACTGGGACTGGTATACCTGGAAAATTACCTGAACGACGGCACCATTCCGGAAAAGATCAAAAAATTCTATCGTGATTACAGGCTTAAACCCGTAAATGCCACCGACTTTGAAAAAAAACTGAAAGAAAATACCACCAAAGATATCGACTGGTTTTTCGACGAGTATGTGAGTACCCGTCACAAGATCGACTTTACCATTAAGAAAGTAAGGAAAAACCAGGACTCCATCTGGGTCACGGTCAGGAATAAGGAACGTACCAATGTCCCCATCTCCCTGTTCGGCGTCAGCAATGATACGGTATTGTCAAAATACTGGTTCAACAATATTACCGGCGATAGCACCTTTCGCATCCCCAATAACAACGAAAAGAGACTGGTGCTGAACTACGACAAGATCATTCCCGAATTCGACCAGAGGGACAACTGGAAATCGCTAAGGGGTTTTTTCTCCCAGAACAGGAAGCTAAAACTCCAGTTTTTTCAGGATGCCGAAAACCCCTATTACAATCAGATATTCTACGTTCCTACGGCCTCTTATAACTTTTATGACGGGGTAGTACTGGGCATGCGCATGCACAACAAGACACTTACCGAAAAACCTTTCCTGATCGATGTGGTCCCTTCGCTGGCCACCAAAAACAAGTCACTGGTAGGATCGGGGGTCATCGCTTACCGCAATTATCTCAATGAAGGCAATCTCTACCTCTCTTCCTTCTCGGTGAGCGGTTCGAGCTACCATTATGCAAAAGACCTCAGGTACAGCACCATAACCCCTACGGTAAGCCTCGGGTTCAGGACAAGCGATTTCCGGTCCAATATCAGGGAAGCACTCACCCTCCGGTTTGTCAATGTGATCCGCGAAAGAGACGAAACCATGACGTCTGACAATAACGATCCCGACTACAGCGTGTTCAACGCCAGGTACTCCTATTCCAACAACGGTATCATCAACTATTTTTCCTGGTTCTCCGACCTGCAGGTGGCCAACAATTTTTCAAAGCTCTCCTTCGATGTCGAGTTCCGGAAATTATACCAGAACAACCGCCAGCTCAACCTCAGGCTGTTTGCCGGAAAATTCATTTACAACGATACCAGTAACGATTATTTCAGCTTTGCGCTCGACCGCCCTACCGACTACCTCTTCGACTTCGGTTACCTCGGGAGGTCGGAGACCACCGGGATACTGAGCCAGCAGCTTATCATTGCAGAAGGCGGTTTCAAATCGAAGTTCCGCGACCCTTATGCCAATAACTGGATGGTTACCGCCAATGCGAGTTTCAACGTCTGGAAATGGGTGGAACTCTACGGAGACCTGGGGGTTATCAAAAGCAAATACGAACCTTCGCGGTTCGTATATGATTCCGGCATACGGCTCAACCTGGTCACCGATTATTTCGAACTCTACTTCCCGGTATACTCCAACAACGGCTGGGAGATCGCGCAGCAACGCTACGATCAGAAAATACGCTTTATCGTTACCCTTCAGCCCAAAACACTTATAAAACTCTTTACCCGCAAATGGTTCTGAAGCGGGTAGTTTTTTAGTTGTTCATGTCATTCCGACGATAGGAGAACCCCGAAGGGCTCAACGCAGTTAAATCTCCGGTCCTTCGGAAATGCTCTTGAAGCTGCTTTGTGCGGGGGTGGAGATTCCCTGCCTGGCCGGCCTTTAGATTTGTAAATATAAATAAAATCTATAATGATGATGTTGAAAGAGGGGGGGTCTGGGGGGAGACTAA
>NZ_QLNV01000013.1 GCF_003285545.1 Sinomicrobium soli
AATGGTGCCGATGGGCCGATGGGGGAATGTGCCGATGGGCCGATGGGAGAATGTGCCAATGTGCCAATGGGAGAATGTGCCAATGTGCCAATGAGGGAATGTGTCAATGTGCCGATGGGGGAATGTGCCGATGGGCCGATGGGGGAATGTGCCGATGGGCCGATGGGGGAATGTGCCGATGGGCCGATGGGGGAATGCGGGGGTTGTACGACGACCCTGGGGTGGCCGGGTGTTTTGTAAAACAAAAAACCACGCCGGAAAGCGTGGTTTCTTATTACGATAAAAGTGTTCCCTTTTTATCTTTAAATCGGTATTCGAGGTACGTGTAAGCATCTCTTGGTAAAATCTTTACCCATTTTTTATATTCCAGGAACCACCTGGAACGGATGGATGGAAATCCTTTGGTTAAATAAGCTGCAATAAACGGGTGTGTATTGAGTACAATTCCGTTGTTGTAGCTTTTACTCTGCATAATTCTTTCAAGATCGGCAGCAATCTTGTTAATAATAACAATAGGGGCTTCAACTTCCCCGGTTCCGTTGGGGTTGTCTTCCCTGGTCTTGATATTCATTTCCGGTCTCACTCTCTGCCTGGTGATTTGTATGAGGCCGAATTTACTGGGCGGGAGTATCTTGTGCTTTGCCCTGTCTTCCTTCATCTCCTCCCGGAGATGGTCGTACAGTTTCCTGCGATTTTCCTGCCTGGTCATATCTATGAAGTCTATGACTATAATACCTCCCATATCGCGCAACCGCAGTTGCCTCGCTATTTCGGTAGCCGCAATGAGGTTTACCTCCAATGCGGTCTCTTCCTGGGATTTGGCTTTGTTGGAACGGTTTCCACTGTTTACATCTATCACATGCAGTGCTTCTGTGTGTTCTATCACCAGGTAAGCACCTCTGCTCATGGATACCGTTTTTCCGAAAGAAGTTTTTATTTGTCTTTCCACCCCGTATTTTTCGAATACAGGTATACGGGATTCATACAATTTTACAATGGATTCTTTCTCCGGTGCAATTTCATGCACATAATCCTTAATCTGATAATAAAGCGTTTCGTCATCTACGTGGATCCCGGTGAATTCATCGCTGAAGACATCCCTTAAAATGGATGCCGCACGATTCATTTCACTCAGAACCTTGGACGGATGAGGCGCTTTATAGATTTTTTTACACATGGCTATCCACCTGCTGTACAGGTTGTGTAAATCTTTGTCCAGTTCTGCGACTTTTTTGCCTTCTGCTACGGTACGAACTATAACACCGAACCCTTTGGGCCTGATGCTCTGAACAAGCCTTTTCAACCGGTCTTTTTCCTCCTTGCTTTCAATTTTCTGCGAAATCGAGATACGATCGGAGAACGGGACCAGTACCAGGTACCTTCCCGCTATGGAAAGTTCCGAACTGATCCTCGGACCCTTGGTTGAAATGGGCTCCTTTACAATTTGTACCAATATAGACTGGTTAGCTTTGAGTACATTCAATATACTGCCGTCCTTGTCTATATCTTCTTCAAATGGGAAGTCTTTTAAAGAAAAGTCTTTTAATTTACCTGTGCTTACACGTTTTATGAATTTCAATAAAGAAGGCAATTTGGGGCCGAGATCGTGATAATGCAAAAAAGCATCTTTCTCATATCCCACATTTACAAAGGCAGCATTCAAGCCGGAAACAGGCTTGCGGATCTTCGCCAGCATAATATCGCCAACGGCAAAATCACTGCTGTCCGCCTCTTTATGTAATTCGATTAGTTTTCCATCCTTTAACAAGGCAAAATCAACGTCAGAGGAACCAGACCGTACGATAAGTTCCTTATTCACTCCGAATGATTTTATATCCGTCTGCTCTTGTCCGGTAAGACACCGACAGACGAAAGGATTAAACAATAATCTTCACAGGTCTCCCGCTTCTGGCGGGATGATAAACCCGGCGAAACTTTTCCCCGGAGGGAACAGTTTCATTTTCAATGAACGTTTTTGTGTTTTATAAAACGAAAAACGGCAGAGACACACCTCTCAGTGTGTCCCTACTTTATTTTTTCTTTTTATGTCGGTTAGCTCTCGCTCTTTTCTTGCGCTTATGCGTAGCTACCTTATGTCTTTTTCTTTTTTTACCACTCGGCATAGTCTGTAAGAATTAGATTAATATTTTACTTTACTTTTACATTCGATTTTACACCCTCAACAAAAACTTTTGCAGGCTTGAATGCAGGAATATTGTGGGCAGGTATCTTGATGGTCGTATTCTTTGAAATATTACGCCCTGTTTTTTCTGCGCGGGTTTTAATGATAAAACTCCCGAACCCTCTCAGATACACATTGTCTCCACTCTCCAGTGAGTTTTTCACCTCCTCCATAAAAGATTCTACTGTGGCCTGCACATCTCCTTTTTCCATGCCAAGCTTTTCCGAAATCCTGGCTACGATGTCTGCTTTCGTCATTTTTATATTTGTTTTATTAACTGTATTATTTAGGGGATGCAAATATATAAATTAATTACTCAATTTTTAAACCCTAATTAATTAAAATTCAATAGCGTCCAAAATGTTTTCCTACAACAGGTCAAAGCAATTGATTTTATCTGCCTTTTTCAGGTGCTTTTAATAAGTAGCGGAAATTATATAAATAACAGCCCGGGACTACCGTATCCGGGGGTGTAGGCTTCGGCATTACCAACTGAATGAAAAACAACACATTAAAGCACAGTCATAAGTCGCAATTTCCCGAAGCCTTCCATCATCATCCCGATTAAAATGTTACTGATTGCCATTTAACCATAGGAAAACGGTCCAAACTTTATACTTTTGATCCACGAACCCTGTAAACGGACCCGGTATTTAAGAACATGAATTTTTCAAAGACAATTACAGACTGGTATCGCACATATAAGAGAGATCTGCCCTGGCGTAAAACCACAGACCCCTATTGTATCTGGTTGTCGGAGATCATGCTACAGCAAACCCGGGTAGAGCAGGGGCTGCCTTATTACCTGAAGTTTACGGCTGCTTATCCCACCGTTTTCGACCTGGCGGCGGCTCCGGAAGACGAAGTGCTCAAGCTTTGGCAGGGCCTGGGATACTATTCCAGGGCCAGGAACCTTCATCACACCGCGCGTTATGTGGCAGAAGAACTGGGCGGGAGGTTTCCTTCTTCCTATAAGGAACTACTGAAACTCAAAGGCATAGGCGACTACACCGCCAGCGCCATTGCCTCCATTTCCTTTAACGAGGCGGCAGCCGTGGTAGACGGCAATGTGTACCGTGTGCTGTCCAGGTATTTCGGGGTCGCCATCCCGGTCAATGCTTCCGAAGGTGTAAAATACTTCAAGGAACTCGCCGGCGAGCTTATAGACCGGCAGGACCCTGCCACCTTTAACCAGGCCATCATGGAGTTCGGGGCCATACAGTGCAGCCCCAGGGCCCCCAAATGTCACGAATGCCCTTTAAACGACGGATGTGTGGCATTAAGGGACGACAAGGTACAACAGCTGCCCGTAAAGATCAGGAAGAACAGCATAAGGCACCGGTACTTTCACTATCTCGTCATAGAACATGACGAATACACCGTACTTCAACAGCGGAAACACAAGGACATCTGGCAACATCTCTATGAATTTCCGCTTATCGAGGCAGACGGTCCCCTGGACAAAAGCGATATTGAACATCACAAGGAATTCCGGAAACTCGTCGGCGACAGCCCGTTCCGGCTCGAACAATACGGAGAAACAGTCATACACAAACTGTCGCACCAGCATATCCATGCCTCCTTCTGGGTTGTATATCCCGGTGATCCCGTAAACGGCACCGTCAGAAAATCGGAGGTCGGCGCCTACCCGGTACCCGTTTTAATCGCTAACTTTGTACGCGAGTATGAATTTTGATCCCCGACGGGGAATACAGCTATTTTTTTAGTATATTTGAGTAATTGGAATTACAACTGTTATGAACGGAACACTGAACAAAGTAATGCTGATCGGGCATTTGGGGGATGATGTGAAAATGCATTATTTTGAAGGAGGCAACTCACTCGGGCGCTTCCCGCTGGCCACTAATGAGACCTATGTAAACAGGCAGACGGGAGAGCGGGTCACCAATACCGAATGGCACAATATTGTAGTTCGGAACAAGGCCGCCGAAATATGCGAGAAATACCTCAGTAAGGGAGACAAGATCTATGTGGAAGGCAGAATAAAGACCAGGCAATGGCAGGGAGAAGACGGTAACACCCGCTATTCTACGGAAATACAGGCTACCGATTTCACCTTTCTCTCCACTAAAAAGGAAAGCGGGGACGATAATTATTCCCCGGCAAGCTCTTCTGCGTCGGCAGGAAACCGCCCTGTTGAGAACCGTCCCGAACCGTCACAGGATAACAACGGGGACGATGACGATTTACCGTTTTAATCCCCCCGGACGGGATTAAATTTCCCGTGCCCGGCCCCGGAACGGGGCGGGACATGTTTATTTGAATACCTCGAAGGCTTACTCCGGGGTAATCAATTTTAAGTTTAACCAAATTAACAGCGATTGGACCCTGAACCCTCGAGTTTTATCGCCTTGCTGTCAGGTACGGAAGGCATTACCATTTTTAAATTCATCATCCTTGTCGTTTTGCTGTGCTGTTCTGCCCTGATCTCGGGAGCGGAAGTAGCTTTCTTTTCCCTTACCCAAACCGATATCAATGAAGAGATCGCCTCAAAGAGCAACAGGGGGACCCTCATCGTAAAACTCATGCAAAAGCCGAAAAGGCTGCTGGCGACCATACTGGTGGCCAACAATTTTATAAATATCGCTATCGTATTGCTGTTCAGTTCTCTCGGGCAATCGTTCTTCGGAGGTATGGAACAAACCATCTTCGGCATTGTGGAACTGCGCTTTATACTGGAGGTAGTGGTAGCCACCGCCCTTATCCTTCTTTTCGGAGAGATCCTCCCGAAAATCTACGCCAGCCGCAACCGGGTCAGGTTTGTCCACCTGATGGCTTATCCGCTGACCGTACTGGACAGGGTACTGCTCCCCTTCAGCATTCCCATGAAAGCCTCCACGGCTTTCCTGCAGCACAAGCTCGGCAGGCAGAAGACCAACCTCTCCGTAGACCAGCTTTCCCATGCCCTCGAACTTACCTCCGAATCAGACACTACCCGGGAAGAACAGAAAATACTACAGGGCATAGTCTCTTTCGGAAACACCGACACCAAGCAGGTCATGTGCCCCCGTATCGATATTTTTGCCCTCAGTGAAGATCTGAAGTTCCAGGAGGTTATCCGCGAGATCGTCAAAAACGGCTATTCGCGCATCCCGGTGTACAAAGACCATGTAGACAATATTACGGGCGTACTTTACGTCAAGGACCTCCTGCCCCATATCGACAAAAAGACCTTTGCCTGGGCCCGCTTAAAAAGGGAAGCCTATTTCGTTCCGGAAAACAAGAAACTCGACGACCTGCTCAAGGAATTCCAGGACATGAAAATGCACCTGGCCATTGTGGTAGACGAATACGGGGGAACTTCCGGGCTGGTGACCCTCGAGGACATCATAGAAGAGATCGTAGGCGATATCAGCGATGAGTTTGACGACGAAGACCTCATTTTTTCCAAACTGGACGAAAACAATTACGTCTTTGAAGGCAAAACAAGCCTGAAGGATTTTTACCGGGTACTCCGCCTGGAAAACGACGAGGCGCTTTTCGAGGAGAAAAAGGGAGAATCGGAGACCATTGCCGGTCTTGTTCTCGAGATCGCGGGTAAATTTCCCCGGATCAGGGAGAAAATAAACTTCCATCATTTTACGTTTGTCATAGAAGCGCTGGACGAAAAGCGTATCAAACAGATAAAAGTAACCATAGGGAAGCCCCGGGAGACAGAAAAAACTTCGCAATGAAAATAACGCGACAACGCATTGCATTCGCATTACCCGTTATTTTGCTGTTCCTGTTTACGGCATGTCATCACGACCCGGTGCCCAAACCCAGGGCCGTATTGCGGCTGGAATATCCGGAACCCTCCTACGAGGCCACCTCGCCCCCCCACTGTCCTTTCCGGTTTGAAAAAAACAGTATCGCACAGATCGGGGACAAAGGGCATTGCCGGCTCGATATCGGGTATCCCGAAATGAAAGCAACCATCTTTCTCACGTATATGCCCGTGGAAAACAACCTGAAGGAACTGATGACAGACGCCGAAAAACTGACCTTCGACCACGTGGTCAAGGCAGATGAAATTGGCGTGGGCGGACAGTTCGAGAACGCGGAGAGCAGGGTATACGGCCGTTTATACGAGGTTGCCGGCAACGCCGCTTCACAGGTACAATTTTACGTTACCGACAGCACCTCACATTTTCTCACAGGCTCCCTGTACTTCTATTCCAGGCCCAATTACGACTCCATCCTTCCGGCAGCGAAATACCTGGGCAGGGACATCCGGAGGCTTATGGAGAGTCTGCGATGGGAGAACAACGATATATCCCGCCCCGGGACCGTATCCGACTAAAAGAGATATTCATCTTCCCTGAAAGAAATCTGCCTTATTTCCTGTTCGAGATCGCTTTCACTCAGTGGTTTTCCGGGCAGTAACACCCTGTATTTCTCTTCCTGTTCCCTGTCCCCGAGCTTTCGGTACACATACATTCTCAGCGTATGCTGAAGATCCCTGTCGATCATATCCTCATAGGGTTTGCCTACCCCCAGGTGCTCCGGCCAGGTCTCGCTTTCCCCGGTTTTCCGCAATGCTTTTTCATATTGTCCTTTTTTATAGGCCTTATAAGCCAGCATCAGTTTTGTCTGCCTGAAGTATTTGTGTCCGTCGGTTGCTCCTTCAAAAGGTAATATCCTGATCCGTGACAACACTTCCTCTGCCCGCGGATATGCTCCCTGCTTCATAAGGAGCTTTATCAGGGCCAGCCCCGCCACATAATTGTCCGGGTTCCTGCGGTACAGTTTTTCAAGCATGCCGACCGCTTTTCCCGCTTCTCCCGACTTTTCCAGAAGATTCCCATACATAACCTGGTATCTCCACTGTTCCGGGGCCAGGTCTGTCGCCTTGTCCAGGTAACCGAGCTTTGCAGCCATACCACCCTGTTCGCCTACCCTGGCCTTCATCACATAATACGGGGCATAATCCACTCCGGTAGCGTTCAGCAGAGAGTCCGCCTTGTGGTTATTGCCCCTGAAACTGTGTATTAATGCCAGGAGGTAGTTGAGCCGCCAGGAAGGCCTTTCCTGTTGTAACTGCTCCAGCATCATCGCACTTTCCTCCCGGAAGGGGAATACGTAATCCAGTGACATTTTTTCAGCCTGTTCAAAATAGCGGTCAGTGTCTTCTTCGCGGTCAGACAGAAAAGACAGCCAGTACGTGGCAAGTGCATTTCCGGGGGCGAGTTTTAACAGTGTCACACTTTCGTCCGTTCTTCCCAGTTCATAATACCAGATCGCCATCTCCAGGTAGGTTTCCAGCGGCATTTCATTCCTGATAAGCGAGGTAAAATCCGTTTTATCCTTTTCGGATCCCGTCCTGAGATAACGCTCAAACCGCATAAAGTGACTGAGAGGATTGAGTCTTTCAATCCTGCTTTCCATTTCGTTCATCGCCGCTTCATCGTGCTCCAGACGGGCAATTACGTATAAGACCCGTAGCGCATCCATGTTCCGGTGACGGTTATCGAGGGCCCGCATTGCATATTCGCCTGCCTTGTCAAGGTCATTCTTTTTCAGGTAAAGGTGGCTCAGCCGGGTATAGGCAGCGTTCCTGTTACGGGAATCCAGGGCAGCCACTTCATAGCCATCCAGGGCATCGTAAAACCTTCCGGTTCCGGATGCCGACAGGGCATAGTAGTAATTGGCATCGCCGTCGTAAGTATCGATACTCAATGCTTTTTTCGCATACCGGAAAGCGGAATCGTACTCCATCTTAAAGTACTTGATCTTCGCCATCTCTACCAGGGAGGGAACAAAAAAACCGTTCTCTTTTAAAGAAGCCCCGATGGTTTCCTCGGCCAGCCGGTATTTCCTGAAATTGGCATAGTCCCTTCCCAGAAGGTACAACCCGTAATAGCTGCCGGTATCAAATCCTTCGGGGGAAGACACCGGCCGGCTGAGTTTTTTCTGATCGTTCCCGGCCAGGTCTATGCGGTCATCGCCGAGCTGTATAAACCGCAACCGGGCATTTTCCGGCAGTGTTACCCTTTTTTCAAGGGATCGCAGCGGACTGACCACAATCTCCTCCCTGTATATCTCATCACCATCTGCCCCCAGGAGGACCATATCTCCCTTGAATTCCTTTACCGGGGAAAGTGCAATATACAGGGCCGTACCCTGCAGCTTGATATTGAAAGCCCCCGCAGTATTCGCATGTGTAAACCCGCCGATATTACCGAAAGGATACCAATACTCTTTCCACGACTCATCGGTATAGGGTATCAGCCCGATCTGCTTAAAGGGCGTCTTACTGCTCTGGTCCACATTCTGGTTGTACAGCCTGCCGCTCTGTATTTCCACGTATTGCCCGCTGTGGTCGGTAAGCAGGTCTTCCCATATTTTTCCCTCTTCAGACTGGGCCCACAGAAAGATCTTTTTTCCCGGTTTGTCTCCCCTGTACGAATAGCGTATCATGCCGTAATCACGCGCTTTCCACAAGGCACCGAAATACCGGCTGTAAACGCCCAGCACGTGATACGACTTCGATCCGTCAAAACCATTCTCCGAATACAGCGACAGATCCCTTCCCTGTGCATCCAGCGGCCAGGTATGCGCACTTCCGTCATGGCCAATGTAATGACTGCCCGGATAGAGGAATTGCAGGTCGTCTCCCGCGGGGATCCCTGCATTCATCCAGGTGTAATAGGGCTGTTCCACACCGGTCTGATTAAACCAGTAAGACTGCGTCGTAAAATACGCCCTGTCCTTTTCCAGGTTGATATCCAGTACCCACCGGGTCCTGGTGAGCAGGTCCAGTACACTTACCACACAGCTAACGCTGCCGTTTTCCCTGGTCATCACCTTGTAATCTACCGGGGTGGCGCTGTTGGGAGTATGCCCTATAATACCGTAATTGGCCTCGATACCCCCGCTTACCCAGGGGCCCCTCATTGCTATATCCCTGAATTTTACCACTTCATTGTTATACAAAAAGTATTCTTTATTGATCTTGTCATAGGCGGTCCATACCTTCCCACCTATTTCCGGCATGATCATCACCTTGATATAGTCGTTTTCCAGTTCCACAACCTTCCATTCCTTCTGCACCGCTTCCCGGGTAAAACCGTCAAAGCGGAAATACGGGTATAGTTTCGGTACTGCCGGTACCGGGTCAGGGTCGGAAAAGGGGTAAGTGGTGTATGGCTTCATGTATTCCCTGTACATAGCCCCCTGCTGGGCAAAGACCTCGCAGGAAATAAGGACCAGGATTAAAACTGTTGATAATTTTTTCATCTTTCCTCTATGATTAACATCCAACCCTTATTCCTTTCCACGGGGATCTCCTCGTCTGTACCGAAGGCCCTTCCGGGCTGGAAATCCCTGACTTCCGGAGCACGTATCCCAGCCTTTTTCCTGTCAATTCCCAGTGCTTTCCAGTCTATCTGCAACGTTACCGAAGTATCTTCTTCTGCCCAGCTCGCCACAGACACCAGGGCTTTGCCCTCTTTCCTGTATACTGTTGCCAGTACCTTTTCATTGCCGGTCTTTACCGGGTTCTTCTTCACCCAGTACCCTATCATGTCTGAGCCCTGCATTCCGAAATCGTCCCAGACCTTCCAGATCGCATCGGGCCTTTTTTCCTGGTACGGCATCCTGTTGGTCATCCCGTATACCATTCCCCTCCACGGGTTTCCCCCGTCCTGCAGCATCTCCCCCATAAGCCCGAACGGTATCCCGCTCACCTCGGTGAGATAA
The DNA here is from genome assembly GCF_003285545.1 of Sinomicrobium soli. GTDB lineage: Bacteria > Bacteroidota > Bacteroidia > Flavobacteriales > Flavobacteriaceae > Sinomicrobium. The sequence goes on from NZ_QLNV01000013.1 coordinate 9,884, forward strand.
AAGGCGGGAGATGCTTTCTCATAATCGAAATACTCCCCGAACCAGAGCCTGTCTATATACGGAAAATGCTCCATATACAAGTGAGCGCTGTTGATGTAACCGTCGCGTTCATTGTACTGATTGGCCGAATGCAGGTCTATAAGCCCGGGATGCCCGCCGCGGGTCAATACCCGTTTTATCCTTTTCATGGTGATGCGGTCGAAGGCCACATCATCGAGGTATATCCCGTCGATCCCTATGTTGCGCACCAGCCAGTTCATGCCTTCCACGTAATAATTGTGCCAGCGGTTCATGCCGCTGTTTATAATGGCGGCATCCTTGTATCGCGGCACATACCATGCCGCGATATAATGGTCCTGCAGATGTTCCTGCAGCCAGGCACTTCCTCCCCCGTCTCCTTCAGAAAAGACCTCGTTGTCCAGGCTTCTCAGGGGATAGAGTTCGTAAAGGCGGTTAGAGACCTCCCGAACCGTATTGTATATTTTGACTTTCAGGTTTTTACGGTGAGCTTCATCGATATACGCCTTCATTTCCTTAGTCGCAATAAAGGGATAATTGATGTAGGGGTTGATCTCGTTCGCGTGATGAATATTGACCACATTCGATCCGCTCCTGATCACAGAATCCACCGGTTTGTAGGCGTGAAAATAACGGTTGTTCCAGTGCTTATCGGTTTGCAGGGTGTGAAACGGGGTAATTAGCAGTGTAAAATTAAAATACAGTTCCTCTCCTTTTTTCATCGATCGTTTTCCGCTGTAATTATCGACCACCACACGGCCTTCCGACGCACCGATGCGTATACCCCCCTTTCCGTCATTGCCCCAGGAGGCGGGTAGCCTCAGCGGCTTCTGCAGGTAAAAATTGGTATTCAGCGGCCGCTGGTAATGCTCGTCCCTGAGGCTCAGCTGCATCCCTGCATTTACATCCCCTATCCACCAGCCGTCCTGGTTCCTGTTCTTTACATCCCATTTCCAGTCTACCACATCCGGCAGCTCCCCACCTTCGAACCCCAGCCCGAGTAAGTATTCCGCACTGTCTTCAGACAAGGGCACCTCCAGGGAAACATCCTCAAGCTCCACATCGCGCTGCGCGGTAAGTTTTATTTCGTAATTCATAAAACCGTCAAATTCCAATGAGCCCGACACGTTCATCTGCAGGTCATGCCCGCTGCTCACAGCGCTCCAGCTGACCTTCCCGGATTCTTTTTCCAGGAAACTCACCCCGGAACCGTCCGTTTCCACAACCGGTCCGCCTGCCTTTTTAACGGAGAACCTGAACGGGGAGGCCAGGATATCTTTTGCTTTATCCGATACCGAGGTCATTTCTTCGGTAAAGAAGCTTTCGACCGCGGAAGGCAGGCCGTTTTCACCCAGGACTACCTTTCGTCCCAGTATCGACAGCGTGTTGCCCTTTACCTCTACCGGTGTATACGGGGCAATCACCGAGTTCTCCTGTGCCAGCGTGGAGTTGATCCAGGACAGCCTGGTCTGTTTCCACGGTTCGTCCATACCATTGTTCCCGGCGACCTCCTCCGTAACGGTAAGTTCGATCTTCGTCTTTACTTCCGCACTGTTCGACGGTTTAAGCACGATCTCCCCGGTATAGGTCCCGGCAGGGGTCTCTTCGGGCAGGTCTATCCCGAACCACAGTGGTTGTACCAGCCCTTTGGCGACATTGACGGTCTTTGAAAAAGGTGTTCCGGTATAGTCCGTACCTTCCTTGTTAAAGCAGGAAAAAAGGGTTTCGGGCAATATATTCCCGTCGCGGTCCCTGAAACCGGAATACGAGATGGATATATCGGTAAGGTCCTGGTCCTTTGCCCATACTCCCAGCTGAAAGGTGTAGTGCTCTCCCCGCTTTACCCGGTCGCTGAATACCGGCTTCAAGGTTCCGGTAACCCACTTCGCGGGCAGGTATTTTTTCATTTTTACCGGGAATTCCCGGTACTCCGGAAAAACCACATAGGGCTGCCCTTTAACTTTTTTCTTAAATTCCTCCGTTTCCTCCCGGGTAGCAATAACCTCCATAGGTGTATTGCTGTTAAAATCGTCTACCGGCTCCAAGCGGATCACTTCCGCCACAGACCGTTTCGATATCTTATACTTTTTACGGTTTTCCGTATTTTTGGCCGGTTGGTCCAGGTACCTGGCATCGGGATAATTCCCTCTCCCCTCCAGTTTATAAGGCAGGTAATACACATAATATATTCCTTTGTTCCCGTTGGTCGCAAAGGTCAGGACCCCTCTTTCCGGGGTGATATCGACCGGTTGTACTTCCGGTACGGCCTCCTGCCCGGCACTGTCGATTACAATAATCGCCTGGTTTCTGGTTACATTGCGATTTCGCCAGTTTATGGAAACGGTTACTCCGTCCACCTTTTTCTTTACCTGGACCACTGCCCGCTGGGTTCCCAGTGAATCTGCATCCCATAATTCCTCCTGTGGAGGATACAGGTGTTGCTGGGCCGGAAGCGTATGCCCGGTAATCAAAAGGAAACTTATCAGTATAATACGGCCTATGCCATTTGAATTTCTCATTGTTGTTCTGTTTTAAAATAAGCAGACCAGGTAGACCGGGGCACATATTCTGCCCGGTACGGAATAAAATACGAGTTCAGGGCCCATAATACCTCTCCCTTCTGATCGCTGATCACGACCCCGCCTGTCTTGGAACTGGTAAACAGTATGTTATCATTCGGCAACAGGGTGGAGCTCCCCATCCTGGACGTGTAGTACCTCCCCGGAAGTACGGTATTGATCTTTATGTTGGCCCGCATATTCACGGTATCCAGGTCAAAGGAAACACTCCTGGAGAACTTGTTGACCTTCGTGGTGTCGTTAGGTGAAAAATCACCGTTGTCAAACAGCATCAGGTCTCCAAGCCTGTTGATATGGGCATCGTGCTGAAAGTAGAAATACGAGGTGGAATCCATTTCAAAATCTCCTCCCTTACCCAGTTTCCAGACAAGTTTTCCGGTTTTCGGGTTCACCTTCCACACCTGGTTTTCAATGGGAGTGGACAACAGGTAATTTCCATCCCGGTCGAGCCGGATCGAATTAAAGTGAAACCGGTCTCCCGCATATTCCTCCAGCCGGGTGTCCTTTTCGATGTCCCATACCTCCCAGGCAGACCATTTTTTCACCACTTCCCCCAGGGTATCCATGATCATGACCCCGTCGCCCCACAGGGTATCTCTGGCCTCTCCCGAACCTTTAAGGTCATACATCCTGTAATCCCTGTAGATGCTCATGATCTGGCTTTGGTCATTCATCCGGATATCGTGATGGAATACCAGGTCCTTTTCTGCCACGTTTATACGTCTCAGCTCATGTCCTTCGAGGTTGAGTTCCACGATTTCGGTTCCGCCGACAAACCCTGTTTTACCTGTTCTCATGTAATAGCTGGCTACCCCGGCATTTTCTCCTTTCTTTTTTTTTCTGAACTCATCCTTCCGGGCCGGGGCCAATAAGGCCAGAATGGTTTTCCGGGGGGTTATCGTCGCTATCCGTACCCCGAGGTCATCATCCTGCCAATACCAGCGGACCACCCCGTTGCCGTCTACTATGGCAATATAACCGGGGTATCCCCTGTAACACAGCATGACCATGCCGTCGTCCAGTGCAGTCACGTCGCGGGGAGCCCCTTCTTTCATCCAGTCGTGAACCATCCACGGGGGAGCGTCCATAGTGTGAAAACTCCGGATATCCGTCGACTTGTCAAACAATCCCTTTACGGTAATCCTGTACTCGTATGTTGTTCCGGGTTCCAGGAGAAGAAGGTGAATATCGTGTTCTTCCCTATCCTCCGAAACCGGGGTCGTATACTTTTCGGCCCCGCCTTCTTTCCAGTACTCGACATACACCGAAGCCGTCTTGTTCAGCACGATATTTATGTCTTCCTTAAGTGCCGAGTTACCGGGAGAACTCAACCTTATCTCCCTGATCTCTACAGTACCGGAAAGCAGGTAAAAAACAGCCAGTACGATAACCAGAAGTACCCCGGACAGAATAATAACACTTCCTCTTTTCAACGATAGTCCCATACGCAAATTTTAAGGCATCCTGTTTGCATTTTCCCCTGCCATTTCCGGGTGAAGCATGGCTTCATCCAGCGGATACGGGAAATACCTCATGTTTTCCGTAACCACGGGGGCCATTCCCCGCGAAACCAGGTAATCGTTGCACACCTCCACGTATTTCCCCAGCCGTATAAGATCTGCCCTCCTGTGGTATTCAAAAACCAGTTCGAAACCTCTTTCATCGACCAGTACATCTATCATTTCCTCTTTGCTTGCAGGAATGGGGAACTCTGCACTGCTTCCGTATTCCGGCGCATCGGCCCTGGCCCTGATCTCATTTACATAAGGCAGGGCAGCATCAGGACCGTTCAGGGCATTCTCGATTTCCGCCTTACAGAGGATCACATCGGCCAGCCTGAACACCTGTATGGTCCTTCCGTCCAGGTATGAATTGGAGATCATCTCATAAGAATATTTTTTAGTGGCCACATTTTGCAGCAGCTTTGTAGTATCGTTGGGAGGCACTGTTTCCCCCACCTCAGGCATTTTGTAATAGAAACCGCTTTCTGTATTGCCATCCCTGGGAGAGGCCCCTTCGTAGTCAAAGTAAAAGAACTGCTTTCTCGGGTCTTCATCCGCATATTTTCTCCAGAAAGGGAGCGATACGGCATAATACTGCCACCTGTTCTGGACCACTTTGTGATCTGACGGCCCGAAGTGATTGGTAATCTCTCCCCCGTTCTGTGCAGCTTCGTGCAATATCCCGAAAATGAGCCCGTCATCTATTTTATTGGACTCAGACCATTCGTCCTTAAAATCCGGGTTCAGGGTGTAGATGCCTTCATCTCTCAGGGCCAGCACCTGATCGATATACTCCTTGGCCCGGGCATAATCATGTGAACGCATATACACCTTTCCGAGGAGGGTCAGCGCAGCGCCTTTTGTAGCTCTCCCCAATCCGTATTCCGTATCCCAGGTTTTGGGAAGGTGTTCTATGGCAAATTCGCAATCTTCGATGATCACTTTTTCCACTTCTTCCACGGGCGACAGCGGGGAATCTGTGCTTTCTCCCGGGTTTTCATAGGTGGTGATCAGCGGAACCGGGCCCCAGGAATCGGTCAGGTCTTTATAGGCCAGTGCCCTCAGGAAGCGCGCCTGCCCGGTAATATAATCTTTTCGGGCCTGATCCATTTCCACCTCCTCTATCCTGCCCAGCAGGATATTGGCATTGCTGATCACTTCATACATGTTCTGCCAGTTCAGCCGGAAATACCGGTTGTTATCATCATAGGTGAAATTGCTCATCTTCGTAGGATCTCCCGCTGCCGTGGAAAACCCCATATCGGTCGCGTAATCCGTGATCATGACCAAATACCCGGCATAGTAAAGATAGGCATCTCCCGGATACGGGTTCAGCTTGGAATAGATCCCGGTCAGGGCTGCTTCTATATCACTCTCCGTGCTATACGCATTTTTGGTGGTCAGGTCGCTGTACAGTTCGGGTTCCAGGTTGGTACACGCCGCAAAGACCAGGCTGATGACCGGTATGACAATATATTTTTTATAATCCATCATTTGCTTCTCTTTAAAATTTAACACTTAAACCAAAAGTGAACGATCTCATGCTGGGGTAGGAATTAAAGTCCAGTCCCGCTCCGGCATTCGCCGCCTGCTGATTTCCCCCTGCGCTGAGCCCGTTATTATTCTCATATCCCTTGGTATCCACCTCCGGGTCCCATCCCGAATAGGAGGTTATGGTAAAAAGGTTTTCTCCCATCAGATACACCCGCAGCGATTCCACTTTTTCCGTTTTCAGGGGTACGGTATATCCCAGGGTCAGGTTCCTCAGGCGCAGAAACGAGGCATCCTCTATAAAATGATCGTTGACATACCCTCCGTACTGTGCGTAATAGAAACCATTTCTCGGAAGGTTGGTATCGGTATTATCCGGGGTCCACCGGTTCAATGCGTCCCTGGTCCTGTTCCATTCCAGGTTCATCCTGGTCATATTCAGCAGGTCGTTCCCTATATTTCCGTACAGGAAAAACGACATGTCAAAATCCTTATAGGTAAGACTGTTCGTAAACCCCAGTGTCATTTTCGGAGTCGCATTCCCTATGATGGTCCGGTCTGCAGAAGTGATTTCCCCGTCATTATTAACATCAACAAACAACGGATCACCAGGCACCGCACCGGGTTGCGGCCCGTAGGTTTCACCCTCCTGGAGCACCCCCGCATATTTATACCCGAACAGCGACCCCAGGGGCTCTCCTTCCCTGATTATGGCATAGGCTTCTTCAGAAACCGTTCCCATAGGCTTGGACGAGGTAAGCAATATATCGCTTTCCCCTCCCAGCGACTTCACTTTATTACTGTTAAAGGCAAGGTTGAGATGAGTGGTCCAGGTAAAATCTTCTCCTACAACATTTTTGGATTCCATCCCGAATTCTATTCCCTTATTCTCAATGGCCCCGATATTTTTCAGGCCGGAAACATAGCCCGTATACATCGGAAGATTTACTCGTATCAGCAGGTTTTCGGTTTTCTTGTGATAGGCATCGACATTGAAGCTCAGCCTGTTGTCCAGGAAGCTGAAATCCACTCCCACATTGTACTGGTCTGTAGTCTCCCATTTCAGCCTGCTGTTTTCCGGGCTGGTATTGTTCAGGTATGCCCCCGAAGAATTCTGTTCCCCGTCAAAAGTGTATTTGGCATTGGACATAAGACCGTAAGAGGCGTAATCCCCGATCCTTTCGTTACCGGTCTTACCGTAACCCGCCCTGAATTTCAGGTCGGAAAACAGGTTTTGGTCCTGCATGAACTGTTCATTGATAACCCGCCATGCAAACGACCCGGAGGGGAAAACCCCCCAGCGATTGTCCTCCCCGAACCGGGACGAACCGTCGGCCCGGACCGTAAAGGTCAGTAAATACCGGTCGTCAAAGGTATAATTGACCCTTCCGAAAAAGGAGGCCAGTATGTTTTCGCTCTTATACGAAGATACCCCGGTGATCGTCGAGGCCGCCCCCAGATTGTTATAACCGTAGAGGTCGGTTGAAAAACCATATACATTTATTCCCTTCCGCTCATTGATAAACTTTTCATAAGAGTATCCGCCCATAAACTGGAAGGCGTGTTTTTCATTGAATTCCCTGTTATAGGTAAGGAACATATCGAACAGGTTATGGGTAAGCGAATAATCGGAGGTCGAGGCCACCCCGTTGTCTGCGCTTCCCTGGTAAGATTCCCGCAACAGGTAGGTGCCCAGCTGATCGTGCCTTATCTCCGTCCCGGCATCCACTCTGGCGGTAAGTCCTTCGGCCAGGTTAAATTCCATGAACATGGTTCCGTTGAAGGCATCTTTCTGAAGATCGTTCTGCCTGGACATCAGGTTGGCCAGCGGATTGTCTCCCCTTCCCCCGGGAGGCCGGGCAAAACTACCGTCTGCATTGTAAACGGGAACCGTAGGGTCGTACGTAAGAACCGCATACAGCACATTGGAATTCAATATATTACCACTATATAACTGGTAATCCGATTTTTCGCGCTGGGCCATCATGCTAACCCCGGTTTTGAGAAAATCATTGATCTTGTGATCTATGTTTACCCTCCCGGAAACCCGGGAAAAGTTGGTATTCTTCAAAACCCCGTCCTGGTCAAAAAAACCCAGGCTGGTCAGTATCTTTGTCTTTTCATTTCCCCCGGTAACCTGTATACTGTAGTTTTGTATCACACTGTTCCGGGTAGTGGCTTCTACCCAATCGGTATTGACATCAGATTCCAGTTGCGAAGGAGTATACACTCCGTATTCCTGGTTTTCCTGCCCGGGTATCTCTTTATACAGTGCGTTGGCCAGGCTCATATAATCCTTGCCGTTCAGCATGTCGAACGGATTGGTAATATGCTGAATACTGGTATATGCGTTTACGGTGATATTGCTGATCCCTTCCTTTCCCCTCTTGGTAGTGATCATGACTACTCCGTTGGCTCCTCGCGAACCGTAAATGGCCGTGGCAGATGCGTCTTTCAGTATTTCCATGGAGGCTATGTCGTCCGGGTTTATATTTACCCCGTTATCTGTAGGGAACCCATCTACCACATACAGGGGTTCATTGGTACTGCTCACCGAATTTGCGCCCCTTATCCTGATCGACATACTCCCTCCCGGCGCTTTCGAATTCTGGGTCACCACTACCCCGGAAGCCCTTCCCTGAATAGCCTGGGCCACATTGCTGACCGAGCCTCCCGAGGTCAGGTCTTCAGAGCTCAGGGAAGAAACAGCCCCGGTAAGATCGCTCTTTTTCTGTGTTCCGTACCCTACGACAACAACTTCTTCCAGGGCAGAAACATCTTCTCTTAATGCTACCTGTACCTCTGTCCGCCCGTCTACCGGAACTTCCTGGTTCACAAAACCGAGGTAAGAAACCTCCAGTACCGCATCCTTCCCGGAAACCGTCAAGGTATAATTCCCGTCAAAGTCGGTCTGTGTACCGTGTGCAGTCCCTTTCTCCAGTACATTTGCCCCGGGCAACGGCGTTCCCTGCGAATCGGTCACTGTTCCCGATATTTCCATCCCCTGTTCCCCTGCCGATATATTGGTTTCGGATGTACCCGGTTCGGGTATTTTTCCGGGTTTTTTGCGTACAATGACCTGTCTGCCGTCCAGTTCATAAGTAAGGGTAGTCTTCCCGAATATCTTGTGCAGGATATCCTCCAGGGTGGCATCCTTTACGTCGAGGGATACCTTTTCCCTTTCATCCAGCGTACCATCCTTATAAAAAAAGACGTATTCACTGTTCTTTTGTATTTCCTCGAATACCTGTTTTACCGTAACGTTCCTCATGTTAATGTCCATCCTGGTCTGTGCAGAAGAATGACTGGCATATACCGAAGACAATCCGATACCGATAAAGAGAAGAAATATTTTCATCGCGGTCCATAAGAACCTCACAGGGGGAAAGCCCCCCGGGAAGCCAGGGTTAGTATTTTTATTCATACTTTTGTTGTGTTTGTTGATTAATTGTTACCGGCAAGGCCCGGTAAGGTTAATTTTCCACCGGGAGATGTTGGAGCATCTTCCGGTTTCTTGTTTTTAGAGCTGTGGTGTCATGTCATGATATTCAACAAGTTTTTTAGTTAATAATCCATTTATTATTTCCTGTTCCGGATCTGAAATATTCGAAATCCGTAGTTTTTCTGATCGTCTCTATAACATTCTCTACGCTGTCCTTTAAGTCCAGGTACCCTGAAAATGTCTGCCTGGCCAATACCAGGTCGGTGATCTCTATCTCTATATTGTAATACCTGGCCAGCTTTTTTACGATCTCGTCCATCCTGCTGTTCTCGAGGATCAGCACGCCTTCCTTCCAGGAAAAGAAATCATCCACATCCACCTCCTTCGAGGTCATTCTCCCGGTGTTCTTCTCGTATTCGGTCATGGTCCCCGGTTTTATCCTGATGGTTTTCTCCCTTTGCCACATACTTTCCCCTTTATAGGCCACTTCAACACTTCCGCTTTTCAGCACGGTTCTTACCGCATCGTCCCCGGCGTAATTGCTCACGTTAAACACGGTTCCCAACACCCGGATCCGGTGGTTATCGGCCAGCACCATAAAAGGTTTCTCCTTGTTGTGGGTCACTTCAAAAATACCTTCACCTTCCAGGTATACTTCTCTTTTATCCCCTTCAAAAACAGCCGGGTATACCAGTTTCGAACCTGAGTTGAGCCAAACCGTGGTGCCGTCGGACAATGCTATCCTCGATCTTTTACCATAGGGCACGATAAGGGTGTTGAATGCTACCTGTTTGTTATCGTCTTTTTTCTGCAATACGGTTTTCGATTTTCCTATGGTTACCTTCTCACCGTTCGGGGAATAGGAAACCGTAGAGTCGGCCGCGCCCAGGCTTATTTCCTGTTCTTCTCCCATAACAAGCCTGACTTCCCCGCCACTATCTTTCCCGCCTTGGTCCAGCGATCTGGCATAATGATAAACGCCCGGCGGCTGTGTGGCCCGGAAATACATCTTTCCAGCTACCAGTACCGACACCACGCACCCCAGGACCAGGGCTCCCCTCCTGATCCTGTTGCGCCTTCTGTATCCGTGTACGGACCGCATAATCCGTTTTTTTAACAGGTCCTGCTCTTCCTCCCGGATCACGGCTGTTCCTTCTGTATTGTTATTACTTTTTTCCACGATAGTTTCTTCAACGATTATTATCCCGGCAAAAGCCTGAAATGCATTCCGACATTGCCCGATACAACATACAACGCATTTTCAGCATAAGTACCGGACTATTCCGCGTCCTGCATGGTGCGTACCGGGGGGCTCTATTATATAAAAGGCCGTTTTTGCCCCGGCATAGACAGTTTTTTAAAACTTTTTTCAGAAAATATCAGATGTTTTCTTAAAACGGAAATAAAATATTTGAGAAACAGGTGATTGACAAAAGCTGTTTCTATCACCTGCCCGTACGGGAACCTATATGCAGAAAAACAACCCGGAAAGTATAAGCAGGCAGGGCAGCAAATGCGCACGAAGCACTTTTACCGCCCGGTAGATCAGTGTCCTGGAAGTTTCTATCGAAACATCCATGATCTCCGCTATTTCTTCATAGGGTTTCTCTTCCTTGTATTTGAGAAACAGGGCCTGTCGCTGCCTGTCCGTCAGCAGACCGAAAGACGATTCCAGGCGGAGCGCCCTTTCGGTATGCCATTCGTTAAAAATATAATCTTCTTCCGCAGAACATACGGACTGCTGGGGGACAAAAATATACTGCTCCGTATCTTCCACGGAAACCGTCCGCGTATTTTCCGCTGTCCTGAACCGGCGGCTGATCTTTCGCTGCAGTGACCGGACGAGATAAGCCTGTACGTTGGAACAGGCAGACAGCTTTTTCCTGTATTTGTAGAGGTCGAGAAAAAGATCATGTATGGCATCGAGCACTTTCTCCCTATCGCCCGAAACCCTCATTCCGTAAGAAAACAGTAAGCCCGCATACCGGTCGTATAGGGCACCAAGAGCTTGTGTACTCCCCCTGCGAAGTTCTTCCCATAAATCGTGTATTTCCCTGTTACTTTTCAAAATGCCTGAAATTCATATAGTTAAAAAACTATCCGTTTTCAACCTGTTAACCCTTCCGCAAAACCGGAAGTCACAAGAAGGCAGTTCTTTATGTTATCGAACACATAATTGAAGTCGACAGCATGGTAAAATCCGGCCGGGGCAACTATTTCCAGGATAAAAACATCCCGGGTATTCAGGGGGCATGCCCATATCTTTCGAGTAAAATTAACATTTTTTTTACAAAAACAAATTTTTGAAAATTAAATTCCCGTATATAATGTAAAAAAATAAAAACCCGGTTTTCCGGAACCGGGTATACGCACGCAGAAAGACGAGGCCACACGACGTACAGCCCGGAAAGAGAACGGCAAAATACCCCGGACTTGATATTTACATTTTTTTGTCGTAATTTAATTGCTGTCTAATCAATACATTGAAAGATCATGGGAGCAAAGTTCATACAGTTCAGATACGGCATTGTCACGGCTCTTGTGCTCATTGCCTATTTTTTGATCGTAAGGTTGTTCGACCTGCATGAAAATATATGGCTCCGGCTGTTCAACGGATGTATCGTAGCCTATGGCATTTACGCTTCCATCCGTTTCAAAAGGCTGGTACAACGCGAGCAGTTCGATTATTTTTCAGGGGCGATGACCGGTTTGTCCACCGGGTTTGTCGCCACTGTTCTCTTTGTTGGTTTTATGGCGGTATACATGTTCCACCTGGACCCGAAATTCCCCGAAAGCATCATGAATACCTGGATCAAGGGGCATAACCAGGGTCCCGGTATGCTGTTGTTCATTCTGGGTATCGAAGGATTTGCCTCTTCGGTGATACTCACCCTCGCCTTTATGCAGAAATTCAAGCCCAGCTGGAACCTCTCTTCAAAAATACCGGAAAAGGCCAAAAAATTAGCCTGAGCTGTTTGCCTGTTAAGGATTTAGGAGTATATTTGCACCCGCCTTTGCCATGGGCAGGGCTTATATAAAAAAATAATTCTTAATTAAGAACGCTATGTACGCAATTGTAGAGATAGCAGGGCAGCAATTCAAAGTTGCGAAAGACCAGAAGGTATTCGTTCACCGCCTGGCAGAAGACGAAGGGTCGAAAGTTTCTTTCGACAATGTTCTTCTGGTAGACAACGGAGGTGATGTTACCATAGGCGCCCCGGCTATAGACGGCGCTTCGGTAGAAGCCAAGGTCGTCAAGCACCTCAAAGGTGACAAGGTTATTGTTTTCAAAAAGAAAAGGCGTAAGGGGTACCGTGTAAAAAACGGTCACAGGCAATTTCTTACCGAGATCGTAGTGGAAGACATCCTTGCCTCCGGAGCAAAAAAGCAGGCTCCCAAAGCCAAAGCGGAAAAACCCGCAAAAAAGGCTGCTGCTAAAAAGACAGCCAAAAAAGGGGACGACCTGAAAAAAATTGAGGGTATCGGACCGAAAATTGCCGAATTGTTTAACAGCAACGGTATTGTAACCTATACGGATCTCGCCGCCACTGCTGTAGACAAGCTCAGGGATATCCTGACAGAAGCCGGCCCGAATTACGCCAACAAGGTTCCGGATACCTGGCCGCAACAGGCCCAGCTTGCTGCAGATGGCAAATGGGACGAACTGAAGGATCTGCAGGAAAAACTGGACGGCGGTATTGAAAAATAACCCCCGTAAACGATAATTAAAGTATAACCCTCCCTGTTTACCACTAAGTAGACCGGGATAAAAAACCGAACAAAATGGCTCACAAGAAAGGTGTAGGTAGTTCCAAGAACGGTAGGGAATCAGAATCTAAACGTCTTGGTGTAAAGATATACGGAGGGCAGGCTGCCATTGCCGGAAATATCATCGTACGTCAGCGCGGGACAGCCCACAATCCGGGTGAAAACGTATACATGGGTAAAGATCATACCCTGCATGCGAAAGTTGACGGTGTCGTAAAATTTGAAAAGAAAAGGAACAACAAATCTTACGTTTCCATCGTTCCGTTCGAAGCGTAAGGAACACTTCCTTTACAATATTAAAAAACCTTCATCCGGAACCGGATGAAGGTTTTTTTTGTTAATTCCAAAAAATACTTTGCCATTACAGAGGGGTTAAATACTTTTGCATTGTTTGAATTTATTCTAAATAAAAACCACTATGAAAAAGCTATTTGCCCTTTTAACCCTTGTACTGGTCGCTACCGGCGTCGCAGCGCAGAGCGGAACCATCCGGGGAACTGTGATATCCACAAAGAACAACCCTATAGAATATGTGACCATTACCCTGGGCCATAACGGCACCACGAAGGGAACTCTTACAGACAGCCGGGGAAACTATGAGATCCGGAATATTTCGCCGGGAACGTATACCCTGAAAGCTTCCTCGGTAGGATACAAGACCCGTGAAATCCGCATTGTGGTAGATGCAGGAGGGGTTACCACACTACCGGACATTACACTTCCCGAACAGCAGGAGCAGCTTCGGGAAGTTGTTGTTGCAGGCAACAGGACCAATAAGTACGCACAGAAAGAAAGCACTTATGTCTCCAAACTTCCTTTGAAGGATATCGAAAACCCGCAGGTATTCAACAGCATAGGCAGCCAGCTCCTGGAAGACCAGGTCATTACCGGTTTTAACGATGCCATCCGCAATGCGCCGGGAGTTACCATGCTGTGGGAACCTACCGGAAGGGCCAGTGACGGAGCCGGATATTTTTCCGTCCGCGGTTTTGCCGTGCAGCCCACCATGCTGAACGGTCTTCCCTCCCTTACCAACGGGAGCCCGGACCTGGCCAATACAGACCGGATAGAGGTCATCAAGGGCCCCTCGGGAACACTTTATGGCAGCAGCCTGATCTCCTATGGCGGATTGATCAATATCGTCACCAAAAAACCCTTTAACATGTTCAAGGGCAATGTTTCCTATACCGCCGGGAGTTACGGGCTCAACCGGGTCACCGTAGATGTAAATACTCCCCTGAGTACGGAAAAGAACATCAACCTCCGGGTAAACGGTGCCTACCATACCCAGAACAGTTACCAGGATGCCGGTTTCAGGAGGTCGTTCTTCTTTGCTCCCTCGCTTTCCTACGAGGTCAATGACAAACTCTCTTTCCTGGTCAATGCCGAGATCTATAACGGACGAAGTACCAACCAGACCATGCTGTTCCTGGACAGGGTAAACCCCATAGGGGCACACAACATAGACGAGCTGGGATACGACCATAAACGATCGTACACCAGCAATGATCTGTATATCGACAACCCTTCATACAGCTTTCAGGCACAGATGAACTACAAACTCAGTGAAACATGGACTTCACAGACTGTACTTTCCAATTCCTCTGCGAAATCCGAAGGATACTACTCCTACCTGACCGAAAGTACTACAGCAGCAGAAACAGCAGCCGACGTAACCCTGAATGACGGAATGGTATTCGGCCGGTATATCAGCGACCAGAATTCCGAGACCATAGGAACAGACATACAACAGAACTTCATCGGCGATTTCAAGATAGGATCAGTCCGCAACAGGATGGTCGTAGGCATTGATTACCTGAAAACCACCGTTACCTCCAACAACAGTCCGTATATCCTGAACGGCATGGTGTATATGGGCGGAACGGACATGGAAACCTTTAACCGTGATATCCTCGGGATCACAGATCCTTCGCAATATACAGACGACAGCGGGGTACTGACCGCAGCCGGCACCGATGCGCTGCTGGCCAACGGAAAGATAAGCCCGTCCAGGGCCATTCAGGAAATTTTCAGTGTATACGCCTCCGACGTGATCAATATTCTGCCCGAGCTTTCCGCAATGGCCAGCCTTCGGGTAGACCGGTTCTGGGACAACTCCTATAACCAGACCGCTTTTTCCCCGAAATTCGGGATCGTTTATCAGCCCGTAATAGATCAGGTCGCCATCTTTGCCAATTATATGGACGGCTTTACCAATATAGGCCCGAGGGAAGAGGTCAGGAATTCGGTATCTTCCTTCCGTTCCTTTGATCCGGAACATGCCACCCAGCTTGAATTCGGAACAAAACTCAACCTCTTTAACGACAAACTCACTGCTACCCTGAGCTACTACGACATCAAGGTTGCCGACATGTTACTGCGTGTCGACGACCCGACCGCCGATAACCCCACCGATTTTTACTATGCCAAAAACGGGGAGCAGCGCAACAAGGGATTTGAGGCCCTGGTCAATGCCAGTCCGGTCAAGGGGCTGAACCTCATTGCCGGATACAGTTACCTGGACAGCAAACTCGAAAAGGGGACCGAAGACCTGGTCAACAGGAGGCCAGAAGGAGCAGGGCCCGTAAATACCGCAAACCTGTGGGCCGGATACCAGTTCAGCACAGGAAAACTCAAGGGCTTCGGGATTGGCTTCGGCGGAAACTACGCCGGGGAGAACAAGATCATGAACCGGAATACCGTAGGCACCTTTACCGTTCCGGAATACACCGTACTCAATGCCTCCGCATTCTACGGCACCGAAGACTTCAGGATTACCCTGAAACTCAACAATATCACAGACGAGGAATACTATACCGGATGGTCTACGATAAACCCGCAGCTGACCAGGAACCTGGCAGCCGGCTTCTCGTATAATTTCTAAACCGGAACAGTTAAAAAGCAACCGTACCGAAAACCCTGTCTTATGGCTTCTGATCATGATGACAGGGTTTTCCGGTTACAGGTTACAGGGTTGCTGGTTACAGCTGCAACACGGAAGCGCCGGAGATTCCTCCTTTCGTCGGAATGACAATATCCTGTTATTCAGAGCGGAGTGCAGTGGAGTCCTGCCTACCGGCCGGCAAGGAAGAATCCCGACCCCAACTCAAAGAAACTCCTGGCTTCGTGTTTCGTGCTCTTCCAGGCATCACCCTTCTTTCTTCTTCTGAAAATAACGGCTGAACAACAGGAATAATACACCACAGGCAAGCCATGTGGGAAGGGTTACAAACGAGAGGAACACATCGAATTTCAGGGAGATAAAATAAAACAGCCCGAAGCTGACCAGCCAGGCCAGGAAAACGGCATTATTAAACCGTATCCCCGCCTTTTCGGCATAAAACCGCTGTATCCCCGCCTTTTCGGCATAAAAGTGTTCAAATACGATAATGGCACCAAAAGGGGCGAGTATAAACCCGTATAGCGCCACGAAATCCAGGAGTTTCATGGCTATGGCCGGAAACAGCCCGGCAACAGTAGCTATGCCGCCGGCAATCATGGTCACTTTTGCCGTGGAGGTTCTGGGCATAATAGCCTGAAATGCAAGCCCCGCCCGGTATATCGTCGGGTTGGCTGTGGTCCACCCGGCCAGGATCACGGCAATAATACCGAAAACCCCGAGGGTATCATAGGCCAGGGGGCCCGGAGCGACCGAAGGAGCTTCCCCTGAATTCAGTATGGCCTGTACTTCGGGAGAACGGAGGTATACCGCATAAATAAGGGCTGCCGAGATCCAGGCCATATAATGCCCTACGTACATTCCCGCTGCCGTGGTCCACCCCACCGAGGGTTTATCTGCATAGCGGAAGACACTGAGATCGGACATACCTATATGCATGGCCGCATTGGCAAACCAGGACCACAACACCACATGCCAGAAGGTAAACTTTACCTGCCCGGGAAAAGGTTCACTGCCCTCACCCCATATATCCCAGAAGTCTGAAAAACCCGAAACCCCCAGTTTGTTCAGGGCAACGATCCCGCAAAGCAGGAATGCCAGCACTATGAACGGCGACATCCAGTTGGCCGCTTTAGAAACCGTTTCATAACCCCTTGCGGCAATGACGGAAATAACCATTCCTATGGCTATTACGATAACAATCCAGGTAATGCCGTTCGGCATGGTATCGGTAAGCCTGGGCATTTCCATATCAAAGGGAATCCCGACCGCCGTAGCCGATATGGTCACCATAGACCCGGCAAGGAAGCAGAACAGCACACCGTTGGCCAGGTTATATGCGGTAACCAGCTTTCTTCCGCAGATCTTCTCCAGCTGATAGTAAAGCGTCCAGCGGTACTTTACCGCTATCCCGGCAGTGAGGAACCTCCAGCTCAGTACGGCCAGGAAATTGCCCAGTAAAAGCCCCACAATAAGGTCGAAAGCGCTGACCCCGGTGGTCAGGAACAGCGGGCCGATAACAAATTCGGTACCGGCGGCATGCTCTCCGGCATACATTCCGAGAAAACTTTTCCATCCTTTCCATTTCGATGCGGGTACTGCCTCCCTTTCGAATTCGCCCCCGGAAGAAGCGGTCCCATCCGGTGTATGTCCTTCGGTATTGGTCTGTTCCATTTAGTTTATTAGTTTGTAGTTCTTAGTTGTTAGTTGCACATTCCGACAGCCTGTCCCGAACATCGGGAAAGGAGAACCCCAAAGGGCTCAACGCAGTTAAATCTCCGGGCTTTTCGTTATGCTGTTGAAGTTTCTTTGGGCTGGGGTCGGGATTCTTCACTCCGCTGCGCTACGTTCTGAATGACAACTCCCGACTTCCAGCTTCGGACTTCCAACTCCCGCCCGTTTCGTCGTTTGCAAACTAACGACAATTCACATCTTTTTAGTACGGTTGATAAAAAACGGTCAGACCCTGTCTGTCTCCGGTGAGAGCAGCAGGGGTGAAAGTTTTTCCATTTTATATGTTTTTTTCAGGAATTTGGGCCCCGGCTTTTCTTCAGAGATCACCATGGCAGCGCCCAGGGCCGACCCCAGTGAATTCCGGGTTGTTCTTACCTTGAAATCCTTGAAATGATGTGCCATCAGTTTTACAAAAACCTCATTATCCGTAAACCCTCCGTCTATAAATATCTTCCTGAGTTCCGTATTTCCGATAGCCCTTCTGGAGGTCTCCACCTGTAGTTCCATGAGCTCTATCATCAACTGGTGAAAAGCCTCCTCAAAGGACGCAAAAGGGGCCAGGTCGGTCTTGTTGAGCTTTCTGCGCCGCAGCCTGATCCCTTCAAATTTAAAGTGAACGGAAGCGCGGGAAATAAGTTTCTTATAGATCTCCTTATCAAACTTCACCTTCCGGTGATATCCGTAAGCCTTTCCGTAATACTCCCCGAGCTTCTTCACCTGTATCCGGTACTCATTGCCCATAAAGAAACGGGTGGCCTTCACTCTTTTACCTTTGGTCCGCATATAGTTCAGGCAGTTGTACTCGATATCCTCCCTGGTCAGCGGCTCCTGGTTAAAGGGGTTCAGCGAAATACTCCAGGTACCCGTCGATACCAGCAAAAACGGCTTTTTCTCACTCAGTATATAGGGCAGGAGCGCTGCGGAACTATCGTGAATCCCTACCCCCACTTTTATCTTTCTCCTCTTATAAGTCATACCGAGACTGGTTTCCGACGGCACTATCGGGGGGAGTTTTTTATCGATCTCTTCCCTGTATACCCAGGAGTGATAATCATTGGCCTCATAATCCCACAACCCGGTATGGCACCCTATACTGGTATAGTCACTGAGGGGTACGCCCGTAAACAAGTAGGAGAGGTATTGCGGAAAGTGGATGGAATATTTTATCTTACTGAAAACTTCCGGCCTGGTCTTTTTTAACCAGTACAACTGCATTCCCGAATTCAGCATTCCCTCCCTGGGCGATGCGGTCTCGGCAGCCACGGATAAGGCGTCGCCATAGGTATTATAAAATTCATCCGCTACACTTTCCGGAAAAGGCTTGGTGTAATTATACAGCGGGGTAAGCACATTCCCTGTTTCGTCGAGATGAACAAAACTGGCGCCGTAACTGGAAAAATTGATGGCCCTTACCCTGTATTCGCCCGAATGCAGAATACGGTCGAACACTCCCTTGAGCCACTGCTGGAGCTGGGGGAGGTTCTCTGCGGGATAGCCGTCTTCATCTGTCGTTTCATCCAGTGTGGTATATTCCCTGTACACTTCATTGAACTCCTTGTCGAACAGGAAAAATTTCTTATTGGTCTTGCCTATGTCGAATACGGCGGTTACCTCGGTTTTGGCTGTCATGGCGGTAAAATGGTTATACTTGGTTGACAAAGCTCTACAGTCCGGTGGCCCGGGTACTGCTGCCCCTCTCTTTTACCAGCTGTTTTCTCACTTCCAGGGAACGATAGGTTTCCAGCGGATCAAAAGCTCCCCCCGCGCGGAGCCTGGCCTCGCGGAGCAATGGCCGTACGTCGGTACGGTAAGCATGCTGCAATATCTCCTGGCACCGTACCACATCGCTTTCCTGCTGTGCTGTAAACAGGGCGTTGCGGTCTACCAGCAATGCCTGGGCATATGCTATCAGGATCGCTTCGAGCGACTGTATAAGGTCTTCAAGGGGATCTTTTATATTATGGCTTGCATCGATCATCCAGGCCAGATCCGGGTTCTGAGGGTTGTTTTCCATACCGTAGACCAGTTCGTTAAAGATCAGGAACAGGTTATACGGTTTTATGGCTCCCACGGTAAGGTCGTCATCTCCGTATTTGCTGTCGTTGAAGTGGAAGCCTCCCAGTTTCCCCTTCTTCATCAGGGTGGCCACGATCTGTTCTATATTGGTATTGGGCAGGTGATGCCCGAGGTCTACCAGGGTAAATGCTTTTTCGCCACAGGCATTGGCCAGGGCAAAAGATGTGCCCCAGTCCTGTATAACGGTACTGTAAAAATGCGGTTCGTAGGGTTTGTATTCTATCAGCAGCTTCCAGTCGTCCGGCAATTCCGAATAAATATGCTTCAGGCTGTCTTCGGTATGTTGCAATACGGTCTGAAAATTGTACTGCCCCGGGAAACTGGCCCCGTCTGCCAGCCATACCGTAAGACTTTTGGAGCCCAGCTGCTCCCCGATACGGATCACCTCTATGTTATGTGCAATGGCCTGTTCCCTGGCAGCCCGGTGTACACTGCTCAACGATCCGTTCCTGTAACTCTCCCCGGCTCCTGCCTGGTCCTGAAAGGTATTCGAGTTCATGGCATCGAACGAAATTCCCAGTTCATCAGCCAGTTGCCTGATGGCGGCTACATCTTCCGGGATATCCCACGGAATATGTAAAGACACGGCCCCTGCCGTGCGGGTAAGCTGGTGTATAAGTCCTATATCCTCTATCTTCTGTTCCAGGTTTCCGGGCTCGCCCCCATAGGAAAAACGTCCGAAGCGCGTGCCCCCGGCCCCAAGGGCCCAGCTGGGCAGGGCTACCTGGAAATCCGCGAGTTTCTGTATGGTCTGTGCCATCCGTTTTTCCTCATACAGCGTCCGAAGCCCGTCCAGCTGCTGCCTGTGAAAACTATCCTGCTGCCTGTTCAGGGCATCGATCTGTTCTTGTTGTATTCTCATTTAGTTTATTCGTTCTTAGTTGTTAGTCCGGGAGTTTGACAGCAGAACGGAAGCCCCGGAGATTTAACTGCGTTGAGCCCTTCGGGGTTCTCCTTTCCCGATGTTCGGGACAGGCTGTCGGAATGACAACTTCCGGCTTCTGACCATTTCATCATTCGCAAGTATCCCGGGATCCCTTACCTCACAAAGGCATTGGCCATGCCTCCGTCTACATTAATGGTATTCCCGGTGCTCTTATCCAGTATCCCCAGCAGGGCATATACCCCATTGGCTATATCTTCAGGGCGTATGATCTCATGGAGCAGGTTGCGTTTGGCATAATGTGCCGGCAGCTCCTCCACGGTTATTCCGTAAGCCCTGGCCCGTCCTTCGGCCCATGCTCCTTCCCATATCTTGCTTCCCACGATAACGCCGTCGGGGTTTACCGTGTTCACCCGTATCTTGTCCGGCCCCAGTTCGGCTGCCAGCAGTCTTGTCATGTGCTGCTGGGCTGCCTTGGCGGTCCCGTATCCCACATTATTGGGGCCTGCCACCAGCCCGTTCTTGCTGGCAATACTCACAATATCTCCGCCCAGCCCCTGCTTTCGCATAATATCAACCCCGCTTTGAGCCAGGAGGAACTGTCCTTTGACCAGTACATCCTGCAATAGTTGCCAGTCCTTTTCCGTAGTCTCTTCGAGGGGCTTCGAAATGGCCAGCCCGGCAGAATGTACGATGATATCCACTCCCCCGAAACCGAGACATGCCTGCCGGAAGGCCCCTTCCACATCAGCTGCACCGGTAACATTACAGACTACCGCAGAAACCTCATCTTTCCCGTACGTTCCCTCCGCCTCTTTCAGGAGCTCCGCATCCAGGTCGGTAAGCACCACATTGGCTCCTTCCTCCACGAGTTTATCAGCTATGGCCTTCCCGATACCTCCCGTTGCGCCGGTAACCAGGGCTACCTTCCTCGACAATGGCTTTTCCTTGGGCATACGCTGCAGTTTGGCCTCTTCCAGCAACCAGTACTCTATATCAAAGGCCTCCTGTCTCGGAAGAGAGGTATATTCGCTGATCGCTTCGGCCCCTCTCATGACATTGATTGCGTTGACGTAAAACTCCGATGCCACCCGGGCGGTCTGTTTGTTCTTGGCAAAGGTAAACATTCCCACACCGGGCCAGAGTATGACCACCGGGTTGGAATCGCGGATAGCCGGGCTGTTATCGTGTTTGCAGCTTTCATAATATTCCCTGTATTCCGCCCTGTACTGTTCGAAGGCCGGTTCCAGTTTTCCGAGCAGCTTTGTGGTATCAGACAGGTCGGCCCCGGCCTCCAGGGGCAGGATAAGCGGCTGTATCTTGGTGCGGAGAAAGTGGTCCGGGCATGATGTACCCATAGGGGCCAGTCTTTCCAGGTCATTGCTGTTGATATACTGCAATACCCTGTCGGCATCGGTAAAATGCCCGATCATCCGCTTTTCGGAAGAACACAGCCCGCGCAGCAAAGGTGCGATGGCTGCCGCCTGCGACTTTCTCTTTCCGGGTTCCAGGCTCTTTATTTTTTCCCCTCCGAAAACAACTCCTCCGTTTCCCGCAATCTTCTTTTCTATATATTCCGAGGCCATTTCGATAACCTCAAGACTGTTGATATAACATTCATAAGCCGTATCCCCCCAGGTAAAAAGTCCGTGGCTTCCGAGGACTATCCCCCTGATACCGGGGTTTTCGGCCAGGCACTTCTCGATCTGTAACCCGAGGTCGAATCCCGGGCGCTGCCAGGGTACCCACCCCATACTGTCGCCCCAAATCTCCCGGGTCACTTTCCTGCTGTCTTTTGCCGCCGCCACGGCGATCAGGGCATCCGGATGCAGATGGTCTATATGTTTAAAGGGCAACAGGCCGTGCAGGGGAGTATCTATAGAAGGTGCTTTACTGTCAAGGTCATAGATGCAGTGATTAAACAGGGCTACCATTTCATCCTCGTGTTCAATGCCGCGGTATACCTTCTTCAGGGCCCTCAGCTTATCTACATACAATCCGGCCAGGCCGCTCCTGGTAAGGCTTCCGATATCTCCTCCCGATCCCTTGATCCACATGATCCCGGTTTCTTCCCCCGTTAAGGGATCTTTCTCAACAGTACGGCAACTGGTATTTCCCCCGCCGTAATTCGTGATCCGGAGATCTGTTCCGAGCAGATTGGAACGATAGAGCAATAAATCCACTTCGTTGCCCTCCAGTGTGGCAGCCTTTGCTTCATCCCACAGGTAATCCACGTATTTGAAATTCTTTTTCTCCACTATTTTCATCGACTTTCTTTTTTAGGCCCCATAGCATTGCAAGGCTATAACGGCCAGGGTTTACAATTCAAGCATGGACGAAAATATATGTTCTGTATCAAACAACTATCCTGTAGTGTACTGCTCAATACAAAACACAAGCTTCCCGCAATATAGTGTGTAAGAAACACATTTTTTATTATTTTTACCATTATAATAAAACACCTCTCCTTTTTAACAAAATTGCTATTAATTAACATAAAGGGTGCACTATGAATATTACACCAGCCATTTCTGATATTCGGATCAATGAAAATTCCCGTATTCCCAAATACAAACAGATCGTAGATTCCATTATCGAGGGAATAGCCTGCGGAGACCTGAAGATAGGGCAGAAAATCCCCTCCATAAACGAGCTCAGTGAGGAATGTTATCTTTCGAGGGACACTGTAGAAAAGGCGTACCGGCTCCTGAAAGAGAAGAAGATTATAGTATCGGTAAAAGGAAAAGGCTATTATACGGCACGTACGGACCTGATCTCCAGGATCAATGTCTTTTTTATGGTCAACAAGCTCAGTTCGTATAAAATGCGGATATACAATTCCTTTGTAGACCGTATCGGGGTAAACGGCCACGTCAGTCTCTTTGTCTACCACTGTGAAGAATCCCTCTTTGTCAGGACCCTTGAAAAAAATATAGGCGCATACGATTATTACGTGATCATGCCACACTTCAAGAACGACAAGCTGATGCACATCAGCAATACCGAAGAAGTCGTACGGGCCATAGAGAAGATCCCGAAAAACAAGCTGTTGCTGCTGGACAACGGCAAGCCTCCTGTTTCCGGGAAATACCCCTCCATTTACCAGGATTTTGAAAATGACATATACCAGGCCCTCACCGAAGCCCTGAACAAACTGCAGCGCTACAACAAGCTTATCCTGGTATACCCGCGAAAAGCGGTATACCCTTATCCGCTACGCATTCTTCACGGTTTCCGGAAATTCTGTGTGGAGCATTCCTTCGACTTTGAGATCCTCGACGAAATTTATGACGATATGGGGCTACAGTCGGGAGATACCTACATTATCATAGAAGAAAACGACCTGGTAAATCTTGTAAAACAGGTCAGGGAAAAACAACTCGTACCCGGGCGGGACATAGGTATCATTTCGTATAATGACACTCCGCTCAAAGAGTTGCTGGGCATCACCGTGATCAGTACCGATTTCAGGATCATGGGAGAAACCGCAGCAGACCTGTTGCTGCAGGGCAGGAATGACAATATCAGGAATGTCTTCCGCTTTCTGGACCGGAATTCCGTATGATCCTCTCTGTGAATCTCCGGGCTTCACAGTGATGATTTAAACCTGCAACCTGCCACTAACAACGAAAACAATATATGGTATAACCCCTGAAATGATATAGATCAGTTATGAAAAAACTCCTGATTTTTGCTTATTTCCTGTGTTCGGGTATTTTCTGCCATGCCCAGTCGCTCCGGTTCGAAGAAGGGAACGGGACGGTGACGCTGGTAGAAAACGGTACTCCCAGGTATACGTACCAGTCGGATACCAAAAGCCTTGACGGGCGCTATCCCAGGGCAAATTACATCCATCCCCTTTACGACATGCAGGGCAATATGCTCACCGAAGACTTTCCTGGTGACCATCCCCACCACCGGGGTATCTTCTGGACGTGGCACCAGCTTTTTGCCGGAGAGGAGAGGCTTGCCGATCCGTGGTTTTGCGAGAATATTACCTGGACAAACGAAAATATCCAAACCCGGATCAAGAGCAATTCGGCCGTATTGGAAACGGAAGTACTGTGGAAAGCCGGGGAAGAGGGAGAGGCCGTCATCCGCGAAAAGACCTCCATAACCTATTCTCCCGGAAATGGTTTTTACATCCTGGATTTCGATACCACTCTTTCAGGGCTCAGGGAAGATATCCGTATAGGAGGCTCCGAAGACGATAAGGGGTACGGTGGGTTTTCCGCAAGGATACACGCTGCGAAAAGCATCAGCTTCTTCTCCGGGAAAGGTGAAGTGGCTCCCCGGAATACCGCCGTACAGGCCGGAAACTGGATACAGGCCATCCCCGATTACGGGGCGGGGAAGGAGCAGACCGGCGTAATTATCATGTGTGAACCTGAAAAATTACCTTCCTTTCAGGGCTGGATACTCCGGGCGGAAAAAAGCATGCAGAACCCCGCATTCCCGGGCCGGGGACTTCTTGGGGTACCCGTGGATGAACCCCTGAAATTTCGTCACAGAGTCATAGTACACCACAGGAAACTCCCTGTTGCGCGTATTGAAAAACTATACCGGGATTTTGCAGATTAGTTTCAGGGCATTTTCTGTAATCCTTCCCATTTTATTTTCCAGTTCCCGTTTTCAGGGAATCCCGGGTTCTTACCCCTGCTTCCGTCCCATCCTGCACACATCATGGCCACAGCGGTAAGCACCCCGCCATTACCGGGAAGATATAAACGAAGCCGCTCGTCCTGATAATTGTGTCCGTTGGGCAGATAGGTGTTGGTCTGTATATCCATAAGCAATGCATCTACAGCCTTTTCCCTGAGTCCCAGCCTTGCAGCTGTCATGGCCGTCATCGGAAAGTCCCATCCCCAGGTATCCTCCCAGGACCAGTGCTCCCAGATATAGCCGAACGTATTTTTCATGATTTCCTTATCCAGTCCGTCCGTCTCCGGCAACATCCCGAAAGTCCCGAAAACAGAAGGATGGTCGGTTATATATTCCGGATTGGTATACGAATCCGGGGCGCTTTCGGCCGCGAGGTACAATCCGTCCTGTACGGGCAGGGGAGACAGCTTATCCAGTACATCATCCCATTTTGCTACCCGTTCCTCCCCGAGCCGCTCCTTCCACTGCTGCGCCGTTTCGAGCGCCCATCGCCAGTACGCCAGTTCGTAGGTAGGGTTAAAGGTTTCCTCTGCCCTGAAACGCTCCTGGGCAGGAATGAGTACCGGACCCAGCATATAACGCTGCTTTTCCTCGTCGTAATGTGCAAAGGAAGCCATAAAATCGGCTGTAGCGAAAACCAGGTTGCCATATTCCTCCAGTACGCTCTCACCATTCCCGGAACGGTACAGCAATTCGGCAAAAGTAATGTAATGCGGTTGCTGCCAGATCAGTACCGCACCGATGGAGGATGGGGATTCATTTCCGTAAATATCCGTCATCTTTTGCCATCGCACCCCTTCAAAACCTTGTCTTTCCGCTATTTTCCGGGCCTTCCGGGAAACCTTCTTATACCAGTCCATACTTTTCGCCAGCAGTTCCGGCCTACCCCATAGGGGATAGTGTACCCCATGCCACCAGTGCATTTCCAGGTGGGGCTTTCCAAACCAGCTGTTCTGCGTAAGCCCGGTTTCCTGAGGGGGCACAGCTCCCGCACACTGAAGCCTGGTCAGATATTGGGACAACACCACCCTCCTTTCGATCTCACCGGCTCTCGGGTCTGTACTTCCCGAAAAGTCAACGGCTCCCCCCGATTTCCAGAAGGACTCCCATCCATCGGCACTCGCCGACGCCACTTGCGGGAACGAAGGAAGTTTGCCCGTATCACTACGATCCGTCGTAAAAAGGCAGCTCATCGAAAAAGAATTTTCTTCTTCTCCGGGAGCAACAATAAAATAATGCGGTTCCTTTTCACTGACCTGTGCTTTCTCCTCCCAGTTCATTTTAACCGCATAGGATAACGAATCCAGCTGATGTACTACGGTGGCCCCCTGACCGGTTACCGACGACAATGCCGTTTTATGCCGGCCGGCACTCCCCCGGTTGGTACCGGTATCGGCCCAGCCGGCGGTGGGATAGGGAAAACGCAGCCTTATCTTCAGACGGCCCTGCCCGATAAGCCCGGATTTTACCCGGAAGCTCACCAGGTCTGTCCCCGGATCTGCAACCGTCCATACTTCCACGACCTCGTCGTCTACCCTGAATACACTTTTTATCTGCCCTGTCCAGAGATCGAGTTCCTGCCGGATGTCCTTTATATCATCCGGCGTTACCATACTGCCGTCCTGCTTCGCTATCTCGAACCCGAGATTGCCCAGCTGGAGACGATGCGGGTTTTTGCGGAACCAGTCCGCAGCATCCCTGTGTCTTCCCGCTTCAGACCACTGCGAGGCATAGGTGATCTTCCGGCCGTACTGTTCATAGGTCTTAAGGCTCTCCACAAACCGGTACCCCCGGCTGTTCTCCAGGCTGTTCCATCCCCATTCTGATTGAGTGCCCAGCGCAATCCCGTTCTGATATGCCGCAGGAAAGGATTGCAGACCGGTAACATCAACGGTAAATGCGAAACTTCCGTTCCCTACAGACAGCGAAGCCAGGGTGTCCACTTCATTTACTTTTACATTATGCCGTTTTACCAGGGCTTCCCGGTCTATGACCGCGATAGTGTTTTCCTGTTTTCTCTCCCCTTGTTTTTCCCCGCATCCCCAGGCCGGGACCAGCACAAGGGCAAGAACGGATATTCTCTTCACAAAAGTTATTAAATTCCGTAAATTTCCAATCATTACTCCAGGTTTTATCTTTTAAGAACTTGTTTAAATTTCTACGGGCACCACTGGTTATCCTTCCGCAATTTTCAGAAGGACAGCAGTCGATGTACCGTACCTGCCCCCCTGTGCCGCCGTAAAGAGGTAGGCCGGTTTTCCGTCCAGAAAAAGCAGCTGCGGCCTTTCCATCCTTCCGTACCTCCGGAGATATGAAGGAGCGGCTTTTTCCCTGATATATGCCTTGAGGGGTTTGTATCCCAAAGAAGGTTCTCCCCAGTGAATTCCGTCGTCAGATTCCATATACAATCCCACATCATCACCAAACACTCCCATATCTCTTGCCAGCATCCTGAATTTATCCCCGCGGTACCATATAAAGGCATCCTCGAACTGCGCATGATCTCCCCGCCCGGAAAAATCCACTACAGGATTGTTTTCATACCTCACATAAGGCCCCTCCAGGGTCTTTCCGATAGCCAGCCCGTATTTTCTATTGCCTCTTACCGCCTTTCCGGCGGCCTTGCGGTACTCGGCAGTATTCCAGGACTTGTAGAAAAGCCAGTATTCGCCGTTGGGATGTTTTATAAAAGAAGGGTTGGTCGTACAATGATCGTCCCATGCCCCCGGTTCTCCTGCTTCCAGCAAGGGCCTGTCCGGGCGTTTCCACGGACCGTAAAGGGAATCGGAAGTAGCCAGTCCGATCCTTTTGGTATTGGTCTTTCCGTTAGAATTCCCCATAAAAAACAGGCAGTACTTTCCGTCTACCTTTCGGATATGAGGATTGTGACAGGTAGTCGCATCCCAATAGTTACCCCCTCTCGGTGCCAGTACCACACTCATAAACCGGAAGGGTGCTTCCGGATGATCGGCCACGGCGTGGCATACCTCCGAGCCGCGTATCCAGCCACTCATTGATTTTTCGGCTTTCCACCTCGAGAAAAATACGTGTATCTTTCCGTCGTCCCCTTGTATCGGGCTGTTACACCAGACGTAATATCCTTCCAGTTGCAGGCGCCGCCCTACGGGTATAAGCCGTTCCGCAAAACCTTCCGGGTTCCGGTTGTTCCATGTCCCCGGAACAGCGATCCCGGGAGCAGGAAGCAGAACTCCTGCCGAAAACAGGGATATGCGTTGTAAAAATTCTTCTCTTGTCATGTTCTGTATTTTTATTCCGGAAACAACGGTTCTATTCGGCATATTGCATCAATGTAGCGCTCATCAAGCCTACAATCACATCATTGGCTACCGTTCTTACCTGCATTTTCCTCAAATTCTTTTCAGCATCCAGCGACAGGTCAAGAAGGGTTCCGGCCCCTCCGTCCACTCCGTAACCGGTAAAGCCCTTTATCGTTATAAAATCATTAAAATCGCGGGTAATCTTTCCCTCTTTAAAATACACTCTCGGTGGTTTCGGCGCTCCCGTATCGAAAGCATACCGGTCGGTAAAGTAGTCCTGTTCTACGGGCCACCAGTTTTCGGGATTGCGGAGTTGCAGTACATCCCGGCTGCCATCGTCATATTCCACAACAACCTCACCGTTTACCAGCTGGCTCTGCATGGGATTGGTAGACCCCGCCATGATCATATACAGATGGGAGGCCTTTCCCGAGAGGGGAATCTCCACCGCTTCGGGATAATTGTCCCACATGGAAGTGTAAACAACATTGTGCGCCCCTTCCGCACCGGGGGTATCAAAAGGGATTCCCTGCGGACTTACGACGCGGTTGCCAGCACCGGCCTTTTTGCGCCATCCGGAGTCGTCTATATTAACCTGGACCCCGGGATAACACCAGTTTCCTATACCGTGTAATGGCAGTTGCAGTGTCGGGGATACCGGTCGGGGCGACTTGTATTCATTTTTAAAGATATCACCTACCCGGCTGTTGTAATATTGCTTCAGATCGACGGTTTTCCACGTTGTCTCCGGACTGGCCTGCTGCTCCCAGCACAGAACTTTTTCCTTCACCTCTGTTCCGTTTTCCAGGCTGATCCGTACGGTATTGCTTCCCGGCACGAGAGTTGCAGGGGGCAACCGTACGGTGATTCCGGAATGTCCCGGGATATGAATATCCCCGGCAGGCTGCCCCTTTCCCGGGTTTACTGTCATCCTGCCATTGATCTCTTCTCCCGTATTATTATGTATTGTGATTTCATTGCCCTTCTCATTTTCCCGGTACATATCAGGAGGCGGGATAATGGTTACCGCACGGCCCACAGAGACCTCAACGGGCAGCCACCAACGAAATTCTCCCTGTCCTACATGTACAAAAAATGTTTTTTCCCCTTTTTCCGAAGCTATTCCGGCCGACACTTCATTTTCCGAAACCGAGGGGCTGTCGAGCACCTGCTGAGGATCATACACCCCTGATATCTCCGCACCGGGAACATGAAAGTTTACCGTCCCGCCCGTAAAAGCAGTTATCGCATTCCCGCCGGATATCCCTGTCCCCTTCAGCTGTTCCGCAGGAGGGCTTCCTTCCCATTCCACCACAATATCATAGGTTTTGGCGGAGGGAGCCCGGATGACCACGGAAGGAAACCCGACAGCATTCTCCTCGGCCGCCCAGTCTGCCTCTTCTCCGTTTACCGTCACGGCCCCGACCTGGGCACCACGAGCGGGAATAACCAGTTCGAGGTCCATCTTCGTCTTAAAAGAAGGGACAATACCGTATTCGTCGCGGTTGTCCCGGCGTTTATAGTCCAGCCTGACATCGGGAATATCGAGAGTTGCCGCTTCCCAGTCCCGGGGAAACCCGGGGCGGATGGCGAGCTTTCCCGAAACAGCATCCGGCCGGATCCCGAAAAGCCCCTCTGCCAGGGTTCGTCCCGCCATACCTATGGGGTCTGCGAAATCCCGGTACAGTTCTCCCCTCATGGCATCGTAAAAGGAAAGCTGGTGAAACCCTCCGGGGCTGGCCCCGAGGTACATGCTTTCGGCAAGTGCGCTTTCCCAGAGACGGAAAGCTTCAGCGGGCCTGTTTCCCTGCCAGTAGGCCAGCGCGGTATGCAGTACTTCAGCCAGCGCTACATTGTTTACAGACCAGGTATAGGGTTGCCATGTTGTGGTGGGGACAAGATAGAGGCTATCCTTCCCAAGGCCGTTTGCGCGTACCGGAATACGCGGCAGTTCCGTATCCACATACCGCAACAGCTGCCATGCCCTGAAGGCATCCGGGATCCCTGCATCCATAGCGTGATAAACGGTCCATAACCCGGGATAGGGATGGAGCAAACGGTTTCCCATGATATCCTTGTATTCCGCATACCTGCCCGGGCCGGGCATCCACAGCACCTCATTGACGGCCGCGTATATTTTATCCGCTTCCTCTGTGTATTCCGAAGGGTCTTTACCCAGTTTTTCCGCCAGAAGGGCCGCCAGGAGATTTGCCCTGTAATTGTAGGCCGAGGAATGGGTGACACCACCGCCGTTATACTGCAGGGCATCACTGGCCCAAATGGAAGCATAGGCATCATACAGTCCGTCTCCGTCGGTATCGAAGTTCCTTTTCTCCCAGTCGAGGTGCCTTTGAAGCACCGGCCACATTTTTTCCATAAACTCCCGGTCTCCCGTCCACATCATATGGTGCAGTACCTGGTCTATAAATACCAGGTTCATATCGTAATGGTGCGGCCGGGTATTATTATTGGGATTCCGGCTGATATAACCGCTGCTGAACAACGAGGTCCCCATCACTTCTTTCTGGCGGGCCAGCTGAAGTGCCGTATCGGCAACCACGGGCCCCGTTTCCGGACGGGTCACCTGCGAATTGGCATATCCTCCGAAATGAATCCCGGCACGGTCATGCCACCCGAGAGGATCGGCGATATAAGCTCCCCTCCACCCGTTGAGCGGCATTCTCCAGGCCACGGCACCGTGCTGATAGGCCTCTCCTCCCCATATCCCGTCGGCTGCAACCGCAAGTGCCCCTCCCAGGGTATTGATAAACGGATCAGGAGTTTGCACCTTTACCCTGGAAGTCAGCTCCCTGCGAAATTCTTCTGCTTTCAGAAATGCCTGTTCCGGCGTCTCATTCTCTTTTGCCCCTGAGGCATTCCTGATCATCCAGAACATGGATATGTCCGGGTCCGGCTTACTCATTCCCGAAATTAAGGGCAGGGAACCCTCCCCGGATGCAAAGAGTCTCGCCGGCGTATCCTGTTTTTCTGCATCGGCAATCCTGACCTCCGAGCCTGCAGGGAATATCCCGAATATTTTTCTGTTGTTAGTCCCCCCATTCCTGTTGGAAGCCGCTCCGTATTCCAGTTCGAATCTATTGCCTGAAACCCGGTACTCATTCTCCGTACAATACCCGGGCTGAAGATAGAAGACCGATTCAGGGTCTGCTCCTATATCACCGTTTCTTGAAAATTTCTTCCCGCTTGCCCCTCCGAAAGCCCAGAAAATCCTGACCTCCCCGGGAAGATCTTCCGCTTCGCTTTTCAGCACGAAGCCCTCTTCGTCGGCAAGAGGCAGCAACTGTAGTCTCACGGTCCCTTCCCCCAGCAGGCTGTCGCGTATGGCATACAACATACTTCCGGGACGGTAACGGGTTTCGATGGAATCTGCATCGATAAGCCACTTACTGCTGTCATTCCGCACTATTCCCAATTTAAAATTTCCGCCCATACCCGGCATGTACATGGCAAATTCGGGCAGGTCGCCCGCTTCCACACGGAATGCGGAACCGGAGCCGTACAATGCACGGTTGAACCTTCTCTTTCCCCGGTAAAGCACAAAATCCTCCCCGTCCGGAAGATAATGTACATGCCTTTCCTTTCCATGCCACCATAAAGAGGACTCCCCGGATTGCGGCCGCGAAATCTCCTTACGGCACGAGCAGAGTGTTGTGATGCATATAAGTGGTAAGAATAAAATACTGCGCATGGTCCTGAGCTTTCATTTCGAAAGCCAATATCCCTTTTTTAAAGTGTATGCGCATCCTGTACAATCCTGTTTTCCGCTGCCGGTTACGGCATCAAAGCGCAATAAATGACAAAAAAGCTGTCCCCGGTATTTTCAGGCACCGTGAAACAGCTTTTTATGTTCAAACCTTATGGTTATAACCAGTCATTCATTTTCAGCCAGTTTTCCAGTGCCCGGGGCCAGGTACTTTCCGTCTTATCCGACCTCCCGGTACCATAACCGTGCCCTCCATAGGGATATACATGCAGTTCTGCCGGCACGCCGTGGTCTTTAAGAGCCAGGTAATACCGGATACTGTTCTCTACCGGCACTACGGTGTCGTCAGAAGAATGGACCATAAAGGTCTTCGGGGTATCTTCCGAAACCATCAGTTCATTAGAGAATTCTTTCACCAGGTGCGGATCGGGATTCTTGCCGATAAGGTTATTTCTCGACCCTTTATGAGTAATCTTTTCATCCATGGAAATCACCGGGTAGACCAGCACGGAAAAATCGGGCCGGGCACTGACTTTCTTATCCACCGGGTATACCTTGGCATTGTAGTGGGTAGACAGGGTAGAAGCCAGGTGCCCCCCGGCCGAAAATCCCATGATCCCGATCCTGTCGGTTTTTATGTGCCACTTCCCGGCATTGCGCCTTACGATCCGCATGGCTTCCTGTGCATCCTGAAGCGGGCCCGTACTTTTCTCTTCCATGATAACATCGCTCGGCAGGCGGTACTGCAACACAAATGCCGCAATGCCGAGGCTGTTGAACCAGGCAGCGATATCCCTGCCCTCATGATCAATGGCCAGCACGGAATACCCTCCGCCCGGACAGATCACGACTGCCGTACCATTGGCCTTTTCCGCAGGAGGCAGGTAAACTTCCATAACGGGATCTGTGACCTTGCTGATACGCGGCGATTTCCCGTTACTGTCGTATTTTATTTCCTTTTTATACGAACCGGCGTCAATAGCACCGGGTATTTTTCCGGGCCATACCTCTACGGTTTTTTGCTGTCCGAAAGAAACTGCAGAATAAAAAAATGTCAAAAGAACCAAATGTAACTTCATCTGTTTTAAAAATTGTTTTCACTTTCCAAGAAACTGTCTAAAGGTACATAAAAAACAAAGACGTCCTGTTTATGGGTTCTCTATCCGGTATACCTCACTTCCCGCACAGAGGAAGGCCCCGAGAGCATAATCTTCGAAATCAGGGACCTTGGTATGGCTCAAAGGCTGCCCGTCTCCGGGCTCCTTCCCGGTAGACTGTACATACCCCAGGAACCCGTTGTCATGGAGGGCATCACCGACCATGGCATTCCACCCTTTAAGGATAACAGGCAGGTAAGTCTCCCTGTCCAGAAAACCGTTATTCACACCATAGGCCATCCCGTACACAAACATGGCTGTTCCGCTCAGCTCCTTTCCTCCGAAATGGGTAGGGTCGTGAAGGCTTACATTCCAGAAACCATCCTTGCGCTGGACCGGGACCAGTGCCCTTGCCATATGTTGGAGATCTTTGATATACTGATCCCTGTGTGGTGCATCCTCCGGAATGATCTCCAGTACTTTTGCCAGGGCCATGATCACCCAGCCGTTGCCCCGGCTCCAGTAACAGTCTTCACCGTTGGGCTCCTTATACGGAGGTACAAAACTGGCATCGCGCCACCACAAGCCGTCCTTTTCGTTGAACAGGCCGTTTTTACCATGACGGTTACGGGTATACATATACATCTCGTACATCTTTTCAAAATACCGGTCGTCCTGCTCCAGAACGCCCATCTTTGCCAGGACCGGCATCCCCATCTGTATGGCGTCGATCCACGACCAGTCGTCGTTCTGGGGGGTATGGAGCAACATATTGGTCTGTATACGGATATTCCTGAGTTTTTCAGCACCGGGAGCCAGGTTGTACAGGTCTATATAAGTCTGTGCGGCACAATAGTTATCCGCATTCCGGGTAGTGTTGCCTCCCCGGAGCCCCCACTGATGAAAATCGGCCCAGTCTTTGGCATAGTTGTAATATTCCTCCCTGGGATGAATGGTATGCAGCGCCATAAGCCCCTCGTAATACACTGCCCTGGTCCAGATATGGCTCGGGCGCTCCTTATTGGTAATAATGGTTTTGCCCACATCAGGCCATTTTTTCATGAAGTAGGTATTGGCCCGTTCCATCTGTTTGAGCACTCCGGCCCTGTCGGGAGGTGTTTGTGCCTGTATTATTCCGCATGCCCCCGCCAAAAGGGCAACCCATATCTTTTTCATGATTTCTGTTTTATCATTTATCATCCCGGACCAGGGCCACCAGTTTCACCTGGCCCAAAAGCCCGGAGGGCATGGGTTCCCAGCCGGTCGCATCAAACTTTTTGTAATTGCGGTCCACTATATTGGCATCGTAGAATATTTTCCATTCTTCACCCTTCAATTCCATATCCCGTATCCGGTTTGCCGAAAGGTTGGTCACCTCGATTTCCAGCTTGTTGTTCCTTTTGCGCAATTTCCCGGTTTCAAGCACATAGGGTACCGACCATGCGCTACCGAGATATTTTCCGTTGAGCCATACCTTCGCGCTTTCCCTTACATCTCCCAGCTGTAACTGCCAGTTCTCGGCCCTTCCAGTCGGGCGGTCGAACAGAACGGTATACCTGGCGGTACCGGAAAATGCCTCGTAGTTTTCACCGTAATCCGTCCATGATCCCGTATTTTCCGCCTTTACCGGTTCGGGGAGAACCGGGCCTCCCCTCAGAAAAGATATTTCCCACATCCCTTTTACAGCGAATGATGCATCTTTCTTATAATAGGTCCATTCCTCTCCTTCGGGTAAACGGGGCATCAGGTGTACCAGAAGGCTCTGCCCCGGTTCCAGCTGCACCCTGACCTTTACAAGATCTCCTTCCTGGAGTACCTTTACCCTACCCGAACCACCCGTAAGCGGGTCTGTCAGTTCTGCGCCTTTGGCACGGGTTCGCAAGGGAAGCCATTCGTCGATAGCTTTGTCCTGATGATTGACCAGGTAATAATAACTTTCATCCCCTTTGACCCTTTTCAGATATTTGATCCCGGAAGCAGCCAGAGGTTCTCCGGACACCCCTGACCTTTCAAGGGTTTCCAGAAGGTTTCCCCCTGTTATGGTTGTGATGCTGTGCTGTGCAAGAAGCTCCCCCATCTGCCTGTTTTGCTGTTTGTATCGGTGAAATCCCGGCACCGATCCGGGAAGCCCCGCAAAAATGACCTTTGCTCCCTTATCCTTGAGTTCCAATAGTTTTTTCAGCGTTTCCAGCGGCATTTTATCACTGTCCGGAACCACTATTGCCTTGTAGTTCCCTCCCGGAAGCTTTATACTTCCGTTCTCGTTCCCGGCCTGTAAAATATAACGGTCCGAAATAAAATCCACAGCATATCCGCCATCGAGCAACAGGTTGGCCATCTCGTAAAACGATGTTCCGTACAACCACTCTTCAAGAGAATGGATCTTGAACTGGAAAAACCGTGTACCCCCGAGATTTTTACCCCATGTATCGTAAATAGGCCAGTACAGCAGTACATCGCGCCCGGGTTGCCCTGTCTGCAATACAGACTGCACCCTGTCGATATAAGAGAACAATCCCGGGGCATCTTCCCAGATCGTGTTGTTGGGATGAAAGTTGACAGAGGCATAGAATTTCCATCCCGGCCACTGCGCCCGTTCCGGGGCATATGTGGTTCCGTGCAGGAAAGTGTGGTTTACGCCGGCCAGGAACAATTCTTCCACCTCGGGCTTACACTGGGAAAGTGCGGTCTTGAAATGTTCCCGCAACCACGTAAAGCTTTCAGAAGACACCAGGGGTTTACCCGCAATGTGAGCTGCAGAAGAGGCAAACTTCAGCATCATCCTGTCAGCGTCCCCTTCACGGATGTCCGAAGCTTCCCTCCGGAACCCCGGAATATCAAATGGCATGGAGCCAAAGGTCTCACATTCCGGAATATCCGCAGCTGCATACAGGTCGATCAGGTTTCCCGGGGAACCGTGGGCCTGAAGCTTGCTTTTACTGCCTTTTTCATGAGACCAGGCAGTCCATTGCCGTACAAAATTTTCCAGCAGCATATCCGATATGGTTTCCCGGTAATCGCTCTTCACCCTGTTCCCCGCTTCCGAAGAAAGCGTATCCAGTAACAAAGGCAATACCCGCGCCAGGTCGTAGCCCCTTTTCTTCCTGAAATATTCAAAAAGGTCCGGGGTATAATCGGTACCGTATACTTCGTAGCTGTCATTAAAAAATGCCCTGAGCCTGCCGTGAAGTCCTTTCAAGGCTTTATCGTACGGATTTACGTAGTGTTTAAAAGCATTGCCGGAGTAATGATCCAGTGTAAACCCTTCTCCGCCCGGGGCCGCTCTTTTTACTTTCTGCCCGGTCTTGTCGCAGAATACGGCGTAGATCGTACAGGGCGATGTACCTGCCTGCCACTGTAACCTTCCGCCCTTTACATCAGCTGTTATATTTTCAAACTCTCCGTCGCCCCTAAAGGCAAAGACATATTGTAACACCGCATTTACAGACCCTGGCCCGTATTCCTTCTGCAGGTTGCGGTCCATACTTTCACCGGGACGAAGGTGATATTCACTGACCCCCAGCTTACCGGCTGCATATTCCGGTGAAACCTGGGGACCACCATAAGGCCAGCCTGTACCCAGAACCATATCAACGCCCATCCCCAGGCTATCGGCTACATCCAGGGTATGCTCAAGCATGGCGGTCCACCGGTCTGAAAGATGAGAAATAAAATGGCTTTCTTCCCCCTTTACCCCATAAATGGGAGTGATCTCCACCCCCCCGATACCCGCTTTTTTCAGGGCCGAAAGATTTGCAGTGATCCCTTCCCTGTCGACTGCATTTCCCATCCACCACCACCTCGTCCACGGCCTGGTCATTTCGGATGTTGCCTTATGCTCCCCGTCCTTCACGGGCGCCGACTGTGCATAACTCTCCCGGCAAACGGCCAGCAGGAACCAGATTAGAAACACTCTCCCCAGTAAAAATAAAATCTGCTTGCTCATATCTGTTCTACACAAATAAATTCAAATTAAGAGATTAAAAAGTTATTTCTGTGTGGGGTTGCAAATTAGACAAACCTGCACCTGTAACGTGCAACCCGAAACCTGCCAACTTCGCGTTCCGTGGGTTATGGGTTTTTCATATACACCATACACTTCCGTGTTATCAGAACCAGGCATCTCTCTTCCGAAATAAAATTAGAACACGGGCCTGAAGTACGCATCCTGCACTATCCTGTTTCCCCTCTTAAACCAGCCGGATAACACCTTGCGGATGTTCACGGATATGTTTTCGGGAATTATATTTGTACGGTGGTTTTCAGGCAGGTAACAAGTTATTACACTTTAACGTTTTTAAGCCGCTTTTTATCGAAATAATTAGGTCTGTAAAAATATTGGCTATACTTTCGGATCACCATAGCATAAGTAGGTTAAGTTCATGGTAAGATTTGGGGCAAAAAGGCGGAGTTCTACTCCGCCTTTTTTTATGGATGAATACACCCCGAATACTGCTTCAAGGGCTTCTCCCGGTCCGGATGACACTCCGGAAACAAAAAACCGCCCCGGATCATACTCCGGAACGGCTCTCCCCTGAAATCCGGGTTAGTGTAAAGTGTAAGTTTATTAAAGCGAACAGGGTGTTCCGCCTTCTCCGGAGATTGCTATACCGGTTTCTTTAATGGCCCCGAATCCTCCGGAAACATCGGCAAAATTGTGTATTCCCCGGCTTTTTAATATCGACGCCGCGATCATGGAGCGATATCCTCCGGCACAATGCACATAAAAGACCTCCTTTTTCGGAAATTCATCGAGATGGTCATTTATAAAATCAAGGGGGGTGAGATGTGCCCCGTGAATATGGCCGTTTTCGTATTCGCTTTCCTTGCGGACATCAAATACCGGGATCTCCCCGGCAGCAGCTCGTTTTTCGAGTTCTCCGGCGGGTATGGTATTTACGGTATCGTATTCCCTGCCTTCTGCCTTCCAGGCTTCGAAACTTCCTTCCAGGTATCCGAGGGTATGGTCGAACCCTACCCTGGAAAGCCTGGTCACCACCTCTTCTTCCCTGCCTTCGGGAGTGATCAGCAGGATCGGCTGCTTCGTATCCATGATAAGCGCTCCGGCCCATGGGGCAAAACTACCGTCTATACCGATAAATACGGACCTCGGGATATGTCCCTTTTCAAAATCGGACTGGTGGCGTACATCGAGCACCACGGCACCGGTTTCATTGGCCATAGCCTCAAATGCTTCGGGGGCCAGGGGGCGGGCACCCCTGGCGAGCACCTCATCAATATCGGCATAGCCCTCCTTATTCATCCGTACATTATGCGGAAAATACTGAGGAGGAGGGAGAAGCCCGTCTGTGACCTCCGCTATAAACTCTTCCCGGGTCATGTCGCTGCGCAGGGCATAGTTTATTTTCTTCTGGTTACCGAGCGTATCCACGGTTTCCTTCATCATGTTCTTGCCACAGGCCGACCCCGCTCCATGTCCCGGGTATACGATGACCTCGTCCCGGAGCGGCATTATTTTGTTCCGGAGACTGTCATACAGCAACCCGGCCAGTTCCTCCCGGGTCATGTGAGCAGCTTTCTGCGCCAGGTCAGGACGCCCTACATCACCGAGAAAAAGGGTGTCCCCGCTGAATATGGCGTGGTCTCTTCCTTTGGCATCGCGAAGCAGGTAGGTCGTGCTCTCCATGGTATGTCCGGGAGTATGCAGCGCGACGATGGTAATTTCTCCCAACCGGAATTCCTGTCCGTCCCCGGCTATGACCGCTTCAAAACCGGGACTGGCGGTAGGGCCGTAGATCACAGGCGCCCCGGTGGCCCTGGAAAGCGTCAGGTGCCCGCTCACAAAATCGGCGTGAAAATGAGTCTCGAAAATATATTTGATACGGGCTCCGTTCTTTTCCGCCTTTTCCATATAAGGTCTTACCTCCCGGAGGGGGTCTATAATGGCCACTTCGCCTTTGCTCTCTATATAATATGCCCCCTGAGCGAGGCATCCGGTATAAATCTGTTCTATTTTCACAGGTTCTTTTTTGTAATTAACTATTTCTCACGCACTCTTACAACCGGATGAATTCGGTAGTAAGGATATACAGGGCCATGACGAGTACGAACCATCCGAACCCCTTCTTCAGTTTCTTCCCGTCTGCCTTGTCAGAAAGGTAGCCGCCGAGGAATATCCCCAGGACGGCAATACCGGTAAACAGCAATAATAACGTCCAGTCGATCTCCATCACCCCCACATCGCCGGTAAAGCCTATCAGGGAGTTGATGGAAATGATAAGCAGGGAAGTGGCAACGGCCTTTTTCATGGGCAACCTGGCAAAAAGCACCAGGGCGGGAATAATGAGAAAACCGCCTCCGGCCCCTACAAATCCCGCAACGACCCCTACCAGTATCCCTTCCATAAAAAGGATGTGATAGTGATAGTCGGAAACATTGGTAATAATATTCTTCTTCTTATTGCGCAGCATACTTACCGAGGTGATCAGCATGATCACGGCAAAGACCACCATAATGACATCGGCCTTGGTGACCACCGTATTTCCCAGGGACATCATAGTATCCGGAAGGGCCGGTACCACATAGCGCCGCATGAGGTAAACCACCACAAAGGCAGGAAAGGCAAACACAAATGCCGTTTTTACTTCCACCAGTCTTTTCCGCATATTGATCAGGGCCCCGACCAGGGAGGAAGTACCGACCACAAAAAGGGAATAACCGGTAGCCGTAACGGGGTCGACCCCCATAAGGTAGACCAGCACCGGCACCGTAAGGATAGAACCTCCGCCACCTATGAGCCCGAGCACCACGCCTATCGCAAAAGCCCCCAGATAACCCGATATGAGAAATACATCCATAGTTTCTGCCTCGATTCACTGCAAAAGTAGCAGCTGCATCATTGGCAAACGTAACAAAGGTTACATGACCGGTTACAGGCCAGGGATATTACAACTACAGGTCTATCACTTTTACGCTATTGCGGAACAGCTGTATTTTCCCCTGGTTTTCCAGCTTTTTCAATAGCCGTGAGATCACTACTCTCGAAGTATTCAGATCCCGGGCTATCTCCTGGTGTGTGGTATGTATCACCTCGTCCCTGGCGATCATGGCCTTGTCCCGAAGGTATTTGAGAAGCCGTTCGTCCATCTTGAGAAAGGCAATGCTGTCTATGGTTTCGAGCATTTCCATCAGCCGGTCGTGATAACTCTGCAGTATAAACTGCCTCCAGGTCTTGTAGGTGGCCATCCAGACCTCCATTTTCTCCACCGGGATCATCACCAGGGTGGTATCGGTCTCGGCCACGGCACGGATCTCGCTTTTTGCCGAGCCTACGCAGCACGACAGGGTCATGGTACAGGTATCGCCCTTTTCTATAAAATAAAGGACCAGCTCCCGGCCCTTGTCGTCCTCCCTCAGTATTTTTACCGCTCCGTTAAGAATGAGCGGCATCCCTCTTATAGGGTCTCCGATATCCATGAACTGAAATCCTTCCGGTACTTTCTTAAGGGACCCGATCCTGCTGATCTCCTCGAGAAGAGCCGGTTCGAAAAGATAGTCGTAGTTTTGCTTTAGCACTTCTAACATACCTCTAATATAATCAATAATTACATTACGGGAAGCGGATTAAATACTGAACCCGTTCAAACTTTCATTTATCCCGGTAAGCAGGACTTCCTCTGTAGACCTTGTTGATTACTGACCGGTGAACATTCGGGGAGATATCTTCCGGTCCTTGTTGAAACTGTTTTGCTAAAAACTCCATAATTGTTTATTCCGGCAAACAAAAACACATATTTTTTGTTTATTCCAGTAAACAAAATTGATTTTTCACAATACCCTCCTTATCACTGCCGCGACAAAGACCATCGAGAATACCGGGGCAAACCCGAGGTATGAAACGGAAACCTGCCTGCTGATCCCGGTTATCGGGTAAAACATCCTATTTAAAAGCTCCGAATCCCGTAATATCGGCCCCGGTGATCAGCAGGTGTATATCGTGGGTACCCTCATAGGTGATCACACTTTCCAGGTTCATCATATGCCTCATAATGCTGTATTCCCCCGTAATACCCATGGCCCCGAGCACCTGCCGGGCCTCCCGGGCAATCCGGAGGGCCATTTCCACGTTATTCCGCTTGGCCATGGAGATCTGTGCCGAGGTGGCCCTGTCTTCATTGCGCAGCACCCCCAGCCTCCAGGTCAGCAGCTGGGCCTTGGTAATTTCGGTGATCATCTCGGCCAGTTTTTTCTGCTGTAACTGTGTCGCCGCTATGGGTTTGCCGAACTGTATACGTTCCCTGGCATACCTCAGGGCAGTATCATAGCAGTCCATGGCCGCGCCTATCGCCCCCCAGGCAATCCCGTAACGGGCCGAATCCAGGCACCCCAGCGGAGCGCCGAGACCGCTCTTTTCCGGAAGCAGGTTTTCTTTGGGCACCTTTACATTGTCAAAGATCAGTTCGCCCGTAGCCGAAGCCCGGAGCGACCATTTATTATGCGTTTCCGGGGTGGTAAATCCTTCCATGCCCCGTTCTGCGATCAGGCCGTATACCCTGCCTTCTTCATTTTTTGCCCACACTATGGCCAGGTCGGCAAAGGGCGCATTGGATATCCACATTTTGGCCCCGTTGAGCAGCAGGTGGTCTCCCATATCCCTGAAAGTGGTGGTCATCCCACCCGGATTAGATCCATGGTCGGGCTCGGTAAGCCCGAAACAACCCATCAGTTTCCCTTCGGCAAGGCCGGGGAGATATTTCTTCTTTTGTGCCTCGGTACCGTATTTCCATATGGGGTACATGACCAGCGACGACTGTACCGATGCCGTAGAACGGATACCGCTATCGCCCCGCTCTATTTCCTGCATGATAAGCCCGTAACTGATCTGGTCCAGCCCGGCCCCGCCGTACGCTTCCGGAATATACGGCCCGAAGGCGCCTATCTCTGCCAGTCCTCCCAGAAGTTTTTCGGGAAACTCCGCACGCTGGGCAAAGTCTTCGATAACCGGTGATACTTCCCGCTTCACCCATTCCCTGCACGCCGAACGCACCAGCTTGTGCTCGTCGGAAAGAAGGTCGTCGAGATGATAATAATCGGGGGCTTCAAAAAGATCGGCTTTCATGGATGTCTGCATTAAATTACACTCAAATATATCTAATCAAATATAACATTACAAGTTGCTAATGTGATATTTCACAAAAAAACAGCATAACAGGGGAAAACCGGGAATAAAAAACCCCTCCGGACCCGGGGTCCGGAGGGGCTACCGGTAATCAGGAGCAATTACCGGTAAAGGGTTGTGTTGGGTTTATCGCTCATATAAAATTTCAGGGTCCCTCCCGCGAGAATGTCCTCATGAGTGATAAAAGGCCGTTGCAATACTTCTCCGTTGAGCTCTGCCTTTTCTACATACACATGGTCATCAGACTGGTTTTCGGCAACCACTTCAAAGGTGTTTCCGTTCTCGAGGTTGAGGACGGCGTGTTTTACCGCCGGGCTTCCGAGGGCATAGTCTGCCGAACCGGGAGCTACGGGATAGAAGCCGAGAGCGCTGAAAATGTACCAGGCACTCATCTGCCCGAAATCGTCGTTCCCGCCCAGACCGTCTGCCCCGGTCCGGTACATGCTGCGGAGGATCATCCGTATCTTGTCGTTGGATTTCCAGGGCGTGTCGGTCCAGTTGTACAGGTACACCACATGGTGCGAAGGCTCATTGCCGTGCACGTAGTTCCCGATGATCCCCTCCCGGCTGATATCTTCGGTCTTCTCGAAATACTTGTCAGGCAGGTCCATCGTAAACAGGGTGTCGAGGTGACTGGAAAAGAATTCCTTTCCTCCCATCATACCGATCATGGCAGCAGGGTCGTGAGGGACGTAAAGGCTGTAATTCCAGGCATTCCCCTCTATAAAGCCCTGCCCGTGCGTGTCCAGGGGGTCAAAATCTTTTTTGAACGTACCGTCGCTGAGCTTCGGCCTCATAAAGCCGATGGTACTGTCGAATACGTTTTTGTAATTTTCCGATCTCGCCATAAACTCCTCATACTCCTTGTTCTTCCCGAGTTTTTTTGCCGCCTGTGCAATGGCCCAGTCGTCATAGGCGTATTCCAGCGTTTTGGAGACCGATGCCCCGCTTTTGTCTTCCGGCACATAGCCCAGGTCCATATAATATCCGAGTCCGTCATAATAAGGTACCCTGGCCGACCTTACGCTGGCTTCAAGGGCGTGTTCCGCATCAAAATCCGCATTGCCCTTTACGATGGCATCGGCAATCACCGAAACACTGTGATATCCTATCATGCACCAGTTCTCGTTGGCGTAGTGCGACCATACGGGCAGCATGGGATGTACGCTCTGGTCGTAATGCGCCATCATCGACCTGACCATATCGGCATTGCGGGAAGGCTGCAATACATTAAACAACGGATGCAGCGCACGGTAGGTATCCCATAGTGAAAAGCTGGTATAATTCACAAAATCTCCGGCCTGGTGCACGTTCATGTCCAGCCCCCGGTATTGGCCATCCACATCCATATATTCGGTAGGGCCGAGGAAGGCGTGGTACATGGCGGTATAAAAACTGACCTTGTCCTCGTCAGACACGGTTTCCACCACCGCCTTGTTCAGTTCCCTGTTCCACAGTTCCCGGCCTTCTTCACGCACACGGTCGAAATCCCAATGGGGGATTTCCTCCTCCATGTTGGCCAGGGCCCCTTCGGTACTTACCGGTGATATGGCCAGTTTCACCTGTACCTGTTCCCCTTTTTCCACGTCAAAATCGAAGTAGGTACGCAGCTTTTTCCCGGCCATTTCCGGAAAATTCTCATTCTGGTCAAACTTCCGCCAGAACCCCTTGTACACATTGTTGTCGTAATTGGCCTGGCCGTAATTCACAAATGGCTTGCTGAACGACATGGCAAAATACACCGTACGGGTACGCGCCCAGCCGTGGGTTTGCCGGTAACCGGTAACCAGGGTATCGTTTTCCACCCTCACAAAGGTCCATACATTCTTATCATCGTAATTGTAGATGCCCGACATGAGGTCGAGTATGACATGGGCCTTTTCCGTTTCGGGAAAAGTATACCGGTGCATGCCCACCCGGTTGCTGGCCGTGAGTTCGGCATTGATGCCATGATCGTCGAGCAGTACACTGTAATAGGCCGGTTCGGCTTTCTCATGGTCATGGGAAAACCGCGAACGGAAGCCGTTTTCCGGTTTATCTGCCGTTCCCGGATTGAGTTGCAGTTCTCCCATAGTGGGCATCACGAGAAAATCAC
Source organism: Sinomicrobium soli (assembly GCF_003285545.1). GTDB lineage: Bacteria > Bacteroidota > Bacteroidia > Flavobacteriales > Flavobacteriaceae > Sinomicrobium. The sequence goes on from NZ_QLNV01000013.1 coordinate 54,271, forward strand.
CCAGGTCGGAGTGCCCGGTACCGCTGAAATGGGTATGGCTGAACCCCACTATGGTCTGGTCGTCGTATTGATAGCCTGCACAGTACCGGTATACATCGGGGTTGTATTTCCCGTCTACCGCATAGGGTATGGTATCGGTATCCGGGCTGAGCTGTACGCTTCCGAAAGGCACGGTGGCCCCGGGGTAGGTATGGCCCATTTTTGCCGTACCGATCATGGGATCCACATAACGGGCCAGGTCTTGTATTTCCTGTTTTTCTCCGTTTTCCGAAGCCCGGGAAGCTGTTTCCTTATGATCTGAGCATGCCGCCAGCAAAACCGAGGTGGCGATCATAAGCCCCGTATATCCCTTCCTGAGAAAGGGATATACGGCAGGTCTCATTTGTTCTGAATGTTCCGACATATTATACTTTTATTCATTAGACAGGGAATAGGGAAAATCAGCCTTATCCGTTCCCCGGTTCCGGTTGGGCTCCCCGGACATCTCCATATCGATCACGGCCCCTTTCATGAGTTCCTCGTGGCTCAGCCAGTTTTTGCCGTACTCCTGTCCGTTGACGCTCATCCTGCTGATATACCGGTTGTCCCTGTCATTTCCGGGAGCGTTGATCACCACTTCCTTCCCGTTCTGCAATTTCAGGGTCATCTTCTTAAACAGCGGAGCTCCCATCACGTATTGATCGGTAGCAGGGCATACCGGGTAGAATCCCATGGCTGAGAACACATACCAGGCCGAGGTTTGCCCGTTATCCTCATCCCCGCAGTACCCGTCTGGAGTAGGCCGGTACATCCGCTCCATGGTTTCACGTACCCAGTATTGGGCTTTCCAGGGTTCTCCCGCGTAGTTATACAGGTAGATCATATGCTGTATGGGCTGGTTCCCGTGTGCGTACTGGCCCATATCGGCGATCTGCATTTCGCGGATCTCGTGGATCACACCACCGTAATAACTGTCGTCAAATACAGGGGGCAGGCTGAATACGGTGTCCAGTTGCTTTACGAACTCCTTTTCTCCCCCCATCAGGTCTATAAGCCCCTGCACGTCGTGAAATACCGACCAGGTGTAATGCCAGCTGTTCCCTTCGGTAAAGGCATCACCCCATTTGAAGGGATTGAAAGGCGCCATGAATTTGCCATCCTTGTTCTTTCCCCTCATCAGCCTGGTCTCAGGGTCAAAAAGATTTTTGTAATTAAGGCTCCGTTTTTTATAGCGCTTTATTTCCTTTTTGGGTTTTCCCAGTTTTTTGGCCAGTTGATAGATGGTAAAATCATCGTAGGCATACTCCAGGGTACGGGCTGCATTTTCGTTGATGCCAACGTCATAGGGCACATAACCGAGGTCTGTGTAATACGCTGCTCCGGCACGTCCCACGGCAGTGAGCGGACCGGCGTTGTTTGCCCCGTGGATCAACGCTTCGTACAGGGTCTCGATATCGTAATCGAAGTCTTCCCCGATCTTCAGGTAGGCATCGGAGACCACGGAGGCGGAATTATTCCCCACCATGACGTTCCTGAGCCCCGGGCTGGCCCATTCCGGCAGCCATCCGCTTTCCTTATAGGCATTGGCCAGGCCTTCCTGCATCTGGGCGTTCATCTCCGGGTACAGCAGGTTCAGGAAGGGGAAAAGGGAACGGAAGGTATCCCAGAAACCGGTATCGGTAAACATATAGCCGGGCAGGACCTCCCCGTTGTAAGGGCTGTAATGTACTACATCACCATTTTCATCGTATTCGAAAAACTTTCTCGGGAACAGCAGCGAGCGGTACAGGCAGGAATAGAACGTACGCATCTGCTCCACGGTACCTCCTTCGGGGGTAATGCGCCCCAGTACCTTGTTCCACTCGTCGTATCCCTTTTGTTTTACTGTATCGAAACCGTCGTTGCCGATCTCGTTGAGATTGCGCTCTGCCTGCTCGTAGCTTATAAAGGAAGAAGCCACTTTTGCATTGACCTGTTCTCCCTTTCCTGTCCTGAATCCTATAACAGCACCGGCGTGATCGGCCTCGACCTCGAGGGCATCGCCCAGCTTGTCCCCGCTGAAGGTATGGGTAAATTCAAAAGGTTTATCAAATACGATAACAAAGTAATTTTTGAAATTATCCGGTACCCCTCCGCTGTTTTTGGTAGTGTAACCGATAATCTTGTTTTCGGAAGGGATGATCTTTACCCGGGACCCTTTGTCGAAGGCATCGACAACCACAAACGACTTGTCGTTCTCCGGGAAGGTAAAGCGAAAACGCGCCGCCCGTTCGGTTGGCGTGATCTCGGTAGTCACATCGTGGTCGGCCAGGTAAACGCTGTAGTAATACGGCGTTACCGTTTCGGCCTTGTGGGAAAACCAGCTGGCACGGCCGTCCTGGTCAAACCGCAGTTCTCCCGTTACCGGCATGATGGCAAACTGTCCGTAATCATTCATCCACGGTGAGGGCTGATGCGTCTGTTTGAACCCCCGTATCTTGTCTGCACTGTACATATACGCCCAGCCATCGCCCATTTCCCCGGTCTGGGGCGTCCAGAAATTCATCCCCCACGGGCGGGCAATTGCCGGGTATACATTACCGTTGGAAAGACTGTGTTTGGAATCGGTTCCCATTAGCGGACTGGCCCATTCCACCGGGTTCTCCACCCGGTCTACCATAACCGTCTGCGCCCGGGGCACTCCGGACAGCATTGTTACGGCGAGTAGAAATACTGTTAATGATCTCTTATTCATAGGAGGTTTAAAAATTTATTAAAAATACGGTTTTCTTATCTACCACCCCGGGTTCTGGGACAGTTTGGTATTGTTGTTAATCTCTCTTTGGGGTACGGGAAACAGCAGGTACTTTTCCGTAAGGGTAGGGGGATTTTCTCCGTAAGAGAACCTATGTCCCACAAAATCATCCCATTGCCCGGACTCGAGGTTGAGTACTTTCCTCCTTCTTACCATATCGAACCAGGTCTTGTTTTCAAAAGCCAGTTCGTGAAAACGCTCTTTCCAGATATCTTCCCGGCTTACCGAGGCATCAAAAAGCGGCAGGTTGGCCCTGTCGCGCACCTGGTTTACGGCATCCAGCACCTCTGCGGTAGCTCCGTAAGCCTCAAAACCGGCCTCCGCATAAGTCAACAGTACTTCCGCATAACGGATAAATGTCCAGTTCAGGTCGTTTTGAGCCGTGCTCAACACCGCATCTTCATTAAAATATTTAAAAATATAATAATTGCCGAAAGAAACGGTATTGTCCGCATTTTCAATAGAAGGATATTCGGTAAAATAAAATTCCTGCTCTTCTATCCGCTTATCTCCGGCCTCATGAGACGCTATAAAGCTATTGGTAGGGTACATACATCCGAATTCATCAGAGAACCTGGATATCTTTTTTGCGCGCGGCAGCAACCAGGCAGTAAGGCCATTGGTAATATTTGCACCGGCAAAATACTGGTTCTGAAAAATAAATTCCCCGCTGTTCTCATTCTCCTTGTCATGAAGTTTACCGTAGGTATCAAACAGCTCGTAATCAAAATCATCTATCACTTCCTTAGCCTTATCGGCTGCGAGTTGATAATACTGATCCCCTGCCTGTAAGGGATAGCCTGCCATAGTGAGGTAAACACTGGAGAGCAGAGACTTTACCGTTCCGAGGGTAACCCTTCCGCTATCGTCAGTCTCGGGCAGACTGGCATTTTCAGCATCTGTAAGGTCCTGTACAATAAGCTCATAAACATCTGCCTGCGGAGACCTCTCGGGATACAGCAATTCCGAATCAGCTTCTACCGGTTCCAGGATCAGCGGCACATCCCCGAAGATCCTTACCAGGTTGAAATAACTGAAGGCACGCATAAACCTGGCCTGCCCTATCAGGTTACTGACCTGGTTTTCATCCATTCCCTCGATTTCAGGGATACGCTCAATGGCCAGATTGGCGTTTGCGATTATCTTATACGACCTCTCCCACCATACGAAAAGGTAATTGTTCTCTGCATTGGTAGTCAGGGTACGCAGGTCATTATTGGCCTGGCTCTGCCCTACCTCGGTATTTACAAGCCCGGTAGGGAATTCCAGCATCATAAACGGGCTTTCCCCGTACGTCCCGGAGCCGTCGGACACAAACCTTAGCTCCGTGTAAAGTGTATTAATAGCGGCTTCGGCCTGGTCTGCCGTTTGAAAATATTCATCTTCCGTATAGTTGGATTTGTTATCCTCTTCGAGAAAATCCGAACACGATCCGAGCAGTAATGCAATACTGCCCAGAGCTGCCATATATGTATGTTTGATCAATTTCATTGCTCCTGATTTTTCAGATTAAAAACTTACGTTCAACCCAATAGTATACGTTCTGGGTTTGGGATAGTCAAAAAAGGTGATCCCCTGGGCAAAGGCATCCCCGTAGGTAGTCACTTCGGGATCATAACCGCTGTAATCGGTTATAATAAAAAAGTTCTGAAGAGATGCGTAAACCCTCAGGTTCCCGAGCCTTAATTTATCCAGTACCTCCGAGGGAAAATTATACCCCAGGATCAGGTTGCGCCCCCTGATAAAGGACCCGTCCTCCACCATTCTGCTGTCTACCGTAGAAGTGTATCCGGCTCTTACGGGCCTGTTGGCTGCAATCATGGTATTCTGATTGTCCGGTGTCCATCCGTTCAGTACGGTAGCATAACTGTTCGCCTGTCCCGTCCTGTCTTCCCCGGAATGTTTTGAAAGGTTCAGGATATCGTTCCCGTACATAAACTGCAAATCCAGGGTCAGGTCGAAATTCTTGTAGCGGAAGGTATTGAACAAGGCCCCGAAGCCTTCGGCAAAACCATTTCCTATGATCACACGGTCCGCATCGTTGATCTGTCCGTCCCCGTTGGTATCGGCATGCTTGATATCTCCCGGCAAGGCCCCGTACGACGCCGCTTCCGAGGCCTCGTCAGCCCCCCAGGTACCCAGTCTTTTGAGACCGTAAAAAGACCCGACCGACTCTCCGACTCTCAGAATATTGGTATTGGAAAGGAACCAGGGATTGGGAAATATATCGTCATCCGCCTCTCCCAGGGCCAGGATCTCGTTTTTGTTCACGGAGAGGTTAAAAGATGTGGTCCAGGTAAAATCCTCGGTATCGATATTGGTCGTATTCAGGGAAATTTCAAATCCCTTGTTCTCCATACTCCCGACATTGGTATAAATACTGGAATAACCGCTGGAGGTAGGGATCGGGGCATCGAGCAACATGTCGGTCGTCTTTTTATAGTAAAAATCGGTTTCCAGTCTTATGCGGTTGTCAAAGAAACCGAATTCCACACCGGCATCGAACTGTGCGGTCTTTTCCCATTTCAGGTCCGGGTTGGCCAGCGAACCTATCCCTGTGCCCGAGGCCCTGTCTCCGCCCAGGATAGCCGTATTTGCCGCCATATTGGCCAGAGACTGGTAAACCCCTATTTCAGAGTTCCCGGTTTCACCGTAGCTCGTTCTGAGCTTTAATGTAGACAGTCCGTGGCTGTCTCTCAGGAAATCTTCTTCCGAAACTTTCCACGCAAATGCCGCCGAGGGAAAGAAAGCCCTTTTTTTATCGGCCCCGAATTTCGAAGAACCGTCGAGCCGGCCCGTTACCGTAAACAGGTATTTGTTCATCAGGCTGTAATTTACCCGGGCAAAATAGGAATTCATGGCCCATTTTTCGTTCAGCGAGGTAGGGGTGAGCGGGTTAGATCCCGCTTCGAGATTATTCCACATATAGAAATCATCGTTAAAGCCCCTGCTTCCCGCACGGCTCCTGAAAAAGTCGTACTGCTGCCATCCCAGTCCGGCCAGGGCGGTAAGCCTGTGGTCTTCATTAAATTCCTTCGTATAGGTCAGGTAGTTCTCAAACTGCCAGTAGTTGGTCCTGGTATTTTCTACCCAGGCCTCCCCGTTGTAGTCCGCACTGAGCTGACGCAGGTCCTTACCGGAGTAAAAGCTTTCCTGGATATTCTGGATATTCATTCCGAGACTGGTCTTGAGTTCCAGCCCTTCCGCCAGGTCGATAGTTGCACTGACATCCCCCAGAACACTCTGGGTCTTGAAAATATCCTTTCTGTTCTCCAGCAGGTTTACGGGGTTTTCGCCCCCCTCCATATTGGGGTAGTCCCCATTGCCGCCCCAGCTACCGTCTTCATACTTTACAGGAATTATCGGAAGGGTCTCCACGATCATTCTCAGCGGAGTAAGGCCTCCTACCGAACCGTCGACCCTGTTCTCCTCGATGTGGTTAAAGGTAATGCCCCCGCTTACTTTCATCCATTCCTTGACCTGGCTGTCTATCACGAACCGGCCGGAATACCGTTTCAAATACGATTGCTTGACAATACCTTCCTGATCTGCATAGTTCAGGAATATCCCGTACGAGGTATCGTCGTTGCCCCCGGTAAAGGAAAGGTTATGGTTCTGTGTAATTGCGGTACGCATGGCTTCCTTTTGCCAGTCGGTATCGTACAGCGGGTTGCCTTCGGCATCAAAAAGCCGACGGTTCTCCCTGTATTCCATAGGGTTTACATATATCCCGTTGGCCCACTCGTCCGGGTCGTAGATACTGGCATTGTTATACGCATTCATCTCCACCTGCAGAAACTCCTGTGCGTTGAGAACATCCAGTCTTTTGGAAAGCTCCCCTATGCTCAGGAAGGTATCGTAACTGACGCGGCCACCTTCCTTGCTTCCTCTTTTTGTAGTAATGATAATGACCCCGTTAGCGCCCCGGGCCCCGTAGATCGCGGTAGCGGAAGCGTCTTTCAGTACCTCCATCGATTCGATATCGTTGGGGTTCAGGTAATTGATAGGCCCGGCCCCAATGACCCCGTCTACCACGTACAGCGGACCATTACTGGCATTAATGGAGTTGTTACCACGTATCCTGACGTTGGTGTTACCTCCCGGACGCCCGGAGTTGGTAGACACATTGACCCCGGCCGCCCTGCCCGCCAGGGCCTGTTCGGGGTTGGTTACCGGCGCTTCCTGGAGCGATTCGCTGCTAACTGTCGAGACTGCCCCTGTCAGGTCAGATCTTCTTTGCGTTCCGTAACCAACGACCACCACTTCATCCAGAGCCTGGGTATCCTCTTCAAGAGTAACATTCAGGGTTGTCTCTCCCGATACATCGATTTCCTGTTCCCTGTAACCGATATAGCTGAACACCAATACGGCATCTTCGGGAACACCGTCCAGGGTATAATTCCCGTCAAAATCAGACTGGGTACCGTTGGTCGTTCCCTTGACCACAATATTGGCCCCGGGAAGAGGTCCTGTAGCATCAGAAACGGTCCCGGAAACCGTAATCTGAGCATACACTTGTGCCCCGACAGCACAAAAAAATGCTGTAAAAAGCAAAAGCCTTCGCATTAAACTTGTCTTCATAGATAAATGGTTTAGAATTAAGGTTTTTAATAAATCTTCTCCCTGATTTTCATTAAATGTTCGGCTAAAACGTTTTAGCGAAATGTGAAAATTTTTAATCCCCCCCTCGTTCACCCGTTATAAAACGCAGGGAAAATCTGCAGAATACGAGCCGAAAAAAATCAGGTACATTTCGGCACAAGGACATTTCACATTTCATCCGGTGAGTAAAGATTTACAGATTTGGTTGTTAATTTTTAACACTTTGTTCAGACATGCTATTTTACGCAAAAAAAATATATCTGGCAAAAATAAGGTCATAGAATTGTATTTTTAAGAAAACACCATTGGCTTTCCTTTATAGATTATTATTACTAAACACATACTTTTCAAGATCAATTTACACAAAAAACAATATTTGATTAAGCGATAACCCCTTATTAACATAATTTATACAAAATTCATTAAAAACAAAGATTACCGGCAAGCTGTTTTACTGTTATCAAACCCGGCTGCAATTGCAATGACCGTCATTTGCGGAAATCATCGGCTACTCCTGCCTCCGGATTCTTGTTTGCAAATGCCGGTTATGATATAAAACGAAAAAGAGGGACGATATGGCCCTCTTTTTCACTTGCTTTACTTGTTTTACAGTTTAATACCCGGGGTTCTGCTTCAGGTTGGGGTTACTGGCAATCTGGTTAGATGGTATGGGATATAATTCCCTGTTCGGGTCATTCGAAGGTTCGTGATCCCACCAGCTTGCGGTAACATACTTATCAAACCTTATCAGGTCGGTCCGCCTTTTGCCTTCAAAAATAAATTCCCTTCCCCTTTCCGCCAGGAGTTCATCCATGGTAAGCGTGGCCGTAGTATACATTGCATCCGGCCAGTCTGCCCCGGTAAATGCCCTTTCCTTGCTGGCATTGACCAGATCGACAGCCTCCTGGGGAGCAACACCGTCATTCCTGCGCATCAATGCTTCGGCCTTGTTAAAATAAATTTCGGTCAGGCGATAGATAACATAATTGTTTTCCTGATAGTTTTCGTCATCAAGGGTTCCCGATTTATACTTGTGAAACCGTGCGCCGCTGTTCTCCTCGCCTTCGGCCATACTTCCCTCACTGCTGGTATCGCCTTCGCTTTCTCTCCGGATACTATTGACATACACAAAAGGTTGCCCTTCCCATTCCTCGGTTCCCATAACCGGTTCGTCGGTCCCGTATTTATATTGCGGGCCGAAAAGGAACCACTCTTCTTTTCTGAGGTCGTTTTCTTCAAAGGCATCAAAAGCACTCGGAATAACCACAAAGGCATTCCATCCTCCATAACCTACATTGAGTACCTCCTTGATGTTGTCGTAGCCCATAAAAAATCCTCCCCAATCAAGAGTGTTTCCTCCATCCCGGCTATAAGCGATCTGAAAGAGGTTTTCTCTCGCATTCCTGTTGGTATTCCCGAAAGTCTCAAGCAGGTCGGGCGCGAGCTGAGGGGTCCCGTTAATTCCTCCGGCCTCTCCTTCGATGATCTTGTCGCATGCCGCGATACACTCGTCCCACATGGGAGTTCCTGTCCATTTTTCCGCATTCAGGTATAATTCGGAAAGCATGGCATAACCGGCCGTAGCGGTAACCCTTCCTATCAGTTCTTCCGAATAGGGCTGAAGATTGGGTACATTTTCTTCCAGTTCGGTCCTGATAAAATCGAAAACCTCTTCACGGGGCCTGGTTTCGGGATTCGTAGGCTGTCCGTAAGCAATTTCCGTTACGACCGGGACATTTCCCCAGAGTTCCATGATCTTCATATAGTGAAAAGCCCGGAGTACCCGAAGTTCAGACAATATGCTTTCCAGCTCCGTATCGGTCATTTCGAGTGCTGTCGCGTCTTCTATGGCCGAAATATCCTCTATGGCCGCATTGATATACCCTACGCCGGTCCACAACAGCGTCCATGCCGTACGCATTCTTCCTTCATTACTGGTCCAGGTATGATAGTGCTGCCGGAAGTGATCTCCCCCGTCATAACCGTGCCTTCCCTTCTGCGGCCACGCCAGCTGGTCGGAAGAAAGTTCGGAATGATAGTAATACCCGTTTTGTCCGCTGGGCGCAATCCAGGCTCCCATATGGGTTATCGGGCGCAGGGCAGCCTGCAATACTTCAAGCCTGTTGCGGTAAAAGTTGTCCTTTACCAGGTCGCTGTAAAGTTCTTCGTCCAGATCCGTACATCCGTTCGTTCCGAACAAAAGGCCCGTAATCAATATATAGATTATCTTTTTTATATATTTTTTCATCGTCGTGTCTTTTTAGAATCCAACATTCAAACCAATCGTCCAGGATTTGGTCCTGGGATAAAACCCTCTGCTATCTATCCCGGTCTCAAAACCGGCATCTTCCAGTTCGGGATCTATTCCGCTATATCCCGTAAATGTCGCTATATTCCTTCCGGTAAGATATACCCTGAGGTTTCGTATATATTTGGTCTTTAAATCAAAATTATATCCCAGGGTAATATTGTCCAGCTTTACAAAATCTCCCTTTTCGATATAATAATCCGAATACTGCGGATCATCGTCAAGTTGATTGTGGGTGGTAATTGCACTTTTTAACAGGTTGTTGGGCAACCATTTTTTATTTCCGAAATACATATCCTTGGTGTTCAGTATCTCGAAATCAAATTTCCCCCGGAAGAAAACGGTCAGATCAAAATTCTTGTACCTGAAGGTATTGCTTAAGGAGGCCTGGTATTTCGGCACCCCGTTACCGATAACGGCCAGGTCGTTTTCATTCATTTCAGAAGCCGTTCCGGTAGAGCCGTCTGCCTTGTAAAACAGCCATTTGCCATCGTCGGTAAACCCGGCAAACCGCTTCCCGTAAAAATTACCTACCGCTCCGCCTTCTTCCAGGCGAATGGCATCTCCGAGGTTTCCGGGAGAAGGAAGTCCGCCGAACTGCAGCCAGTTGGCCTGGAACTGGTCGTTCGACAGGCGCTCCAGTTTGTTAAACTGTGAGTTGCCCGCAAAATCGACATTCCAGACAAAGTCTTCCTTTTGAACGGGAATCGCCGAGATCACTACTTCCACTCCCTTGTTGCGCAGGGTTCCCACATTCGTATATAATCTGTCGCGCACAAAAGAAGGCTGCTGCACTATATAATCGTACAACAGGTCTTCGGTAACCCTGTTATACACATCGACAGATCCGCTTATCCTGTTGTCCAATACGCCGAAATCCAGTCCGAAATTCCACTCTTTCTTTTCTTCCCATTTAAGGTCCGGGTTGGGGTTCCTCCCCGGGCCGTAGGTCTGGTAATACACCCCGCCCAGCGGATAGGCGCCCCCTCCGCTCAATGAGATCAGCGACTGATAGTTGGGAATCCCCTGGTTTCCCGTTACCCCGTAACCCACTCTCAGCTTGAGGCTGCTTATTTCGGGAACCGCACTCATAAAATCTTCTTCACCTATGGCCCAACCTACGGAAGCAGCGGGGAAATTCCCCCATTTGTGATTGGCCCCGAAACGGGAAGACCCCTCCCGCCGCAAAATAAACTGGGCAAAATATTTTTCGCGGTAAGCGTAATTTACACGTCCGAAAAAGGCGATCAGGGTGTTGTCTTCCTTAAAACTCCCCATCCCCGGGCGGGGTAGGTTGGTATTGTTTATAGCAGTACCGTCGCCAAGACTCCAGTCGAGAAAACCATCGGTAGTAAACCCGTTGTTGTTTACATTAAAGGTCTCGGTAGTCTCATACTGATAGCTGTATCCCACAATGGCCCCGATGGTGTGATCTTCGTCAAAGGTCGTATTGTAATTAACGGTAGACTCAAAGGTTTTGGACCAGTTCAGGTAATTGAATTTGGACGCATAGGCCATCCCCTGGTAGTCGGAATTCTCTCTCTGGTCCCAGTCGTTCGTAGAGCGGTAGTGGCGGGTATTGTAGCTGTTCCTGACATAAGACCCGAAGGCCGATGCCGTTAAACCGTCGATAATATCGAGGGTCAGCCGGGCATCTCCGGAAAATGTCTGCTGATTGCGTTCCAGTATCCGGTTTTCCAGCCTGGACAACGGGTTGTAGTTGTTGTACCCCTGGGTTTCATAAAAACTACCGTCTTCATTGTAAATGGGAGCAGTAGGGTTTCGCTGTATCGCCTGTTCGAAATCGCTTCCGGTGGTACGGTCAAAATCACCGCGGTCTGTCAGGGTATACCCCCCGCCCAGCAGATCGGCCTTGTTGAAGTTCGAGGCCAGGTTTACCTGAAGGCTCAACCTGTCCTGTAACCCTTTCTGATTGACATTGACCCGCGCTCCGAATTGTTCCCGTCCGTTTTCCCTGGCAATACCATTGGCATCGTTATAATACAGGGAAGCCCTGTAATTCGTTTTTTCACTTCCCCCGGAAGCCGAGAAATTGTGATATTGACTGAGGTTGTTCTTGTCGATCAATTCGTCGTAAAGATCGGTGCTGTACCCCAGGTCCTGGTCTTCCGAAACCACCCCTTGTGCAATCAGGTCACGGAATTCGGAAGCGCTCAGATAATCGGGCTTGTTGTCTACAAACTCGCGCTGGAAGTACGTATTATACTCGTATTGTGCAGCACCGCTCTTACCTTTTTTTGTGGTGACCAGTATTACCCCGGAATTTCCCCTTGTCCCGTAAATGGCTGCGGCAGAACCGTCTTTCAGCACATCTATGGAAGCGATATCATCCTGTTGCAAAAGATCGAGATTTCCTCCCGGGATGCCATCTATAACGATCAATGGCGTTCTCGTACCCCGGAGTGAAGAGACTCCCCTGAGCTGTATGGAGGCACTGGAGTTCGGGTTATTTCCCTGGGTCCTTGTAATGTTGAGCCCGGCTACCTTCCCCTGGACCAGGTCCATCGGGGAACGCGCACCTCCCTGATTAAAATCTTCCGCCTTAACCGAAGAAACCGCCGAGGTAACTTCCTTCCGCTTCAGGGTCCCGTACCCTACCACTACAACTTCATCCAGAGCCTGCGCATCTTCCTCAAGAGTTGCATTTACGGTAGTCCTGCCATCTACGGCTACCTCCATGTTTTTATAACCTATGTAGCTGAACACCAGCACAGCATCTTCATCTACCCCGGTAAGGGTATAATTACCATCAAAATCGGTCTGGGTACCCTGGGTAGTCCCCTTTACCACGATATTGGCCCCGGGCAGGGGACCGTTCTGGTCTGATACGGTTCCGGAAACCGTAACCTGAGCCTGTATTGTTGCCACAGCACAGAAGAGCACTGCGAAAAACACAAGCTTTCGCATTAAAGTTGTTTTCATAAATGATAGTTTAGTTTAGAATTAAGATTTTTTGAGGCGCTACGCCCTTCAATAAAAAATGACGAAATAAAATCTCACTGAAACGTTTTAGCACAATGACGAAAAACAGTGAAAAAAAGATCCTTTTTATGCCAAAAACCAGGAACAGTTATCGGAACGCTGATATAACCATACCCTTGCTTTAACATTTTATTAGCATTTGCTATTTTACGCAAAAAAACACAATATCACAAAAAAATATCGTGTAAATTATCTTTTTATTAAAAAACGACCCGAAAAACTACCTTATAAACAACGCTCCCGCACTGTCGGTATAAAACCCACGTCTTTTCTAACTATCCCATTCCATGATCTCTCCCCTTTCTTCCGGCTTGATACACTCCTTCAGCATTTTCTCGTCATAGGCCAGTCCGTGTTCATCCAAAACATCCTGGGGCACACCGTCCCACACATTGGGAGTGTTACCCACATATCCCAGGTCTTTTATCCCGATCTGGCTGGTGTAAAATCCGGTGGCCACAAGGTTTCTGAACCTCGAAAAGAATACAACCCCCTGTCTCATTTCGGGAAGGGCTTCTTCGGGATAGGCAATATCGTCGACAATCGCTTTCTGTTCTTCACCGGCACAGGCTATAAACTGTTTGTCAAAGCGCAACCCGCTTTCCCGGTCGAGCCACATCAATCCGCCCCGCATCGGGACCTGGTGTTCCGGGATATCCTTGACTATGAATTCGATAAATTCCGGTACGCCTGCTTCGGTAGCCGAACCGGAGGTGTCATCGGCCGGGATCACAATATCGGAAAGTACGGCTATGGTAGCCATTTCGTGTTCGTTAAAAAAGGTTTTATCCCACAACGCTTCATCCCTTGCCGCTTCGTCCGGGGTACGTCCGTAGCCTTCCCTGTCGGTTTTCGCATCTGCCGCCGGCTGTTCCTGTTTTTCCTCCCCCGGCACACATCCGTGAAGTATCAGTCCGGAGGCTACTCCGCCCATGACCAGGGTCTTTATGGTTTCTCTTCTGTCCATTTTATTTATGGGTTACTGAGTTATTGGGTTACTTGGTTACTTGGTTACTGAGTTATTGAGTTATTGCGTGTGACCTCAATAACTTAGTAACTCAATAACCTGTTAACTTAATATCCAAACACTAAATATTCATTTTTTTCATTTCTTCCTTCAGGTAATCCGAGGCCCTCCAGGCCAGGGCGAGAATGGTCCATGTCGGATTCTTATCGGCCTGGGACACAAAAGGTCCGCCGTCTACCACAAAGAGGTTGGGGACATCATGTGCCTGGTTAAACCTGTTCACTACAGAGGTTTTGGGGTCGTCGCCCATACGTGTGGTTCCTACTTCGTGAATAATCCGTCCGGGGTTTTCCAGTCCGTAATCGGTACTTGCATCGGGTCTTTCGCCCAGGGCAATTCCTCCCATTGCGTGGATCACTTCCTCAAAAGTATCGTGCATATGCCTGGCCTGTTTACGTTCTTCGTCAGACCACTTGTAATTAAACCTGAGCACGGGAATGCCGTATTTGTCTACCACATCGTGGTCTATCTCGCAGTAGTTCTCTTTTCTCGGGATGCTTTCTCCCCTTCCGGCCATACCGAACGTAGAGCCGTAAAACCTTCTGAGGTCATTTTTAAAGTCAAGGCCGTAACCTCCCGCTTTCTTCTTGTTCCCGTCCTTATCCGGCACAAGCCCGTTAAGCTGCTCCAGATTAAACCCGAAACCATAGGCAGGCATTCCCATACCTCCCCAGTATTCGATGTGATATCCCCTGGTAAACCCGAGATTTTTGCTGTCGTTGAGCCACCAGGGCGTATACAGGTGCATACCTCCCACACCGTCCTCGTTATACCGCTTGCGGTCCATCAGGGAGGGCACAAACCCCATACGCGACGCCCCGGTAGAGTCGTGCAGGTATTTCCCTACCACATCACTGGAATTGGCCAGTCCGTTAGGATGGGCTTCCGACCTGGAGTTGAGCAGTATCCTGGCCGAGCTACAGGCGCTCGCTGCCATGATAATTACTTTAGCCTTTACCCGGTATTCCTGCAGGTCTTCCTTGTTCACATAGGAAACCCCGGTAGCCTTGCCTTCCCCGTCGGTGAGTACTTCCCGGACCATGGCATTAACGTACAGGTCTACATTACCGGTTTCCATCGCCGGGTTTACCAGGACGGATGACGAAGAGAAGTCTCCGTACACACTGCAGGAACGGGAGCACTGGTTACAGAAGAAACAGGCCCCTCTTGTATTGTTGACCCTCTTGGTAAGTATGGACAACCTCGACGGGATCATGGGTATTCCGGCCTTATCGGCCCCTTTCTTGATATAGAGTTCGTGCAGCCTGGGTTTGGGAGGCGGCAGAAAATGCCCGTCGGGTTCGTTGGGAATATTTTCCCGGGTACCGAATACTCCTATAAGCTTGTCCACCTTGTCGTAATAAGGCCTCACATCCTCATACCCTATGGGCCAGTTATCTCCTTTCCCGTCGTAATCCTTCCGTTTAAAATCGAGGGGGCCGAAACGCAGGGAAATTCTCCCCCAGTGGTTGGTACGCCCTCCGAGCATTCGGGAGCGGAACCAGTCGAATTCGGTACCGTTTTCCTTGGTATAGGGCTCTCCGTCTATTTCCCAGCCTCCGTATGCCATATCAAAATCCCCGAAAGGGCGTACGGTACTGGCCCCTCTCCGCGGTGATTCCCAGGGCCATCGCAGCTGTGTACGCTGTTCGGGATTGGCAGGGTCGAAATGAGGCCCGGCTTCCATCAGTGCGATCTTGAAGCCGGCTTCGGCCAGTACATGGGCGGCCATCCCTCCCCCGGCCCCGGACCCCACGATACATATGTCGTAGGTTTTTGATTGTTCTTTAATCTGAAATGACATGCTTCTGTTGTTTACGGCAAAAATTATATAGATTGATCAAATAAAGCGGTTCTTAGTTCAGGGGTTCCGGCTGTACGCCTTCGTGTGTTATCCTGACGGGGAGAATATGTCCTTTTTCGTCGAAATGCATCTCTTCGATACAGGTTTCCCTGGAATTCCGGTCTGTCTCGCCGAGCGGTCTGCGGTGGTATACGATATAGTATTTGTCCTTCCCCGGAACCTTAATCACCGAATGGTGCCCGGCTCCTGTGGCAATATCCGTATCCTGTTGCAGTATCTTGCCTATACGCTTAAAAGGTCCCAGCGGAGAATCTGCCACGGCATAGGCCACGCTGTAGTCGGGACCGGTCCACCCTCCTTCAGACCACATAAAGTAGTATTTCCCGTTCCGCAGGAACATGAACGGCCCTTCCACATAATTTTCCGGGGTCACTTCCCTGAACACTTCACCGCTCTCAAAAGGTACAAAACCGGTAAAATCGTCATTCAGCACAGCCACATTACAATGTTTCCAGCCTCCGTAAAAAAGATAGTGCTTCCCGTCCTTATCCCGGAAAACAAACTGGTCTATGGGCTGTGCCCCGTTGTAAAACCTGCTGATCAGGGGTTTCCCCAGGTAATCCCGGAAAGGTCCTTCCGGGCGGGAGGCTACGGCAACCCCTATCCCGCCGTGTTCTTCATTGCTCTGAATATCATTGGCCCCGAAGAACAGGAAGTAGCGGTCGTCCTTTTGAATAATGGAAGGAGCCCATACCGCCCTCCTGGCCCATTTTACCGAAGCAGTATCCAGTATGCGCTCGTGTTTGGTCCAGTGTACCAGGTCGGGAGAAGAAAAAGCATCAAAAAACACCTGTTTGTCGTAGGGTGCCGAATAGGTGGGGTATATCCAGTAGGTCTTGTCGAAAACAATACCTTCCGGATCGGCATACCAGCCCGGAAAAACCGGGTTGTTCTGTGCTTTGCCCGACTGGGCAAAAACCGAAATCCCGGAGAAGAGGAAAATAAACGAGAAAAAGTATTTCATAGGTGCCGGTTTTCAAATATGATCTGTAATCCCGGAACAGGCCCGGGGCATAACCGGAAGCTCTCTTTATCAACCTCTTACAAAAAGCAAGCTAAAACGTTTTAGCGGATTTAGGGCTTCAAATCTGTTTATTTCCCTGCAAATAGTGCCTTTAAGAGCAGAAAACTTCCGATTTCTGCGCTATTTTACGAAAAAAAATCTATCCGGCAAAGTCCCGGTGTTTTTTTTACATATCAAACAACAAAAAAGCCAAAGAAAAGAGAATTCCTTATTTGTTCTTCACAGAAGATCCCCGCACCACAAGCCGGGCGGGTAGTGCTATCTTATATTTTCCCGTATCGACCTGCTGCCCTTCGTGTTTCAGCTGGTAAAGGATACTGTCTACCAGCCTGAGCGATATTTCTTCTACGGGCTGCGTTACCGAAGTAATATCGGGGGTATACATCCTGAAGATCTCACTGTCGTCAAAAGCGACCACCCCGATATCTTCCGGAATGGACAGTTTCAGGCTCCTGATGGCCTTCAGGCCACCTGCCCCCAGGTAATTGGAAGAGAAGAACAGGCTGTCGAGCTGCCGGTTATCCTGCAGAAAATTCCGGATTGCGTCCACTATAGATGTCTCGGGGCTCCCGTACGGTACCCGAAGCACCTGTTCCGGCAACCCTGCTTCGGTCACCGCTTTTACATATCCATTGAGCCTGCCCTGCATCTGCGACTGCACGGAATCGAGCGTAACAAAACCGATACTGGAATACCCCTGGTCTACAAGATGCCGTATCGCCTCATAAGTGCTTTTTTCGTTCTCAATAACTACATACCCCGTATCCAGTCCGCTAAAATAGCGGTCGAACAGCATGAGCGGCACTTCGCCTGCCACCAGTTCCTTCAGTTCCTCCTCTATGCCTTCGGTAGGGGTAATGATATAGGCATCCACACTCCTGTCTTTAAATGCCCTTATGAGTTCCCTGGCTTTTTCGGGATCGTTTTCGGTACTGCAGTACACGATCTTATACCCGCTGTTATTGGCCCGGTCTTCTATGCGCCTGGCAATACTGGAAAAAAAGGGATTGGAAATATCCTCGGCCATAAAAGCTATGATCTGCGACTTGCCGTTTCGCAAACTTCTCGCAAAATGATTGGGACGGTAATCTACCTCCCGCACAAATTTCTGAACCCGCTCTATGACCTCCTGGCTTATTCGTTTTTCCCTTGCCTTGCCGTTGAGGACCAGGGAAACCGTGGTAATAGACAACTGAAGTTCATCGGCGATGTCCCGGATCGTACGTTTATTTTTCATGTGTTTCTATGGGTCTGCCTTACAAATATATTAAAAACGGGGCACAGCCACCTGTAAAAAACAGGGTAAACCCTACATATTCAGATAAAAATCACCGGTAAGTGCCCTGTATGCTTCGGTATAGTCATGCCTTTCCCGCTCTATCGCAAGCATATCGGTGCGGAGAGTCCGCTCCCGGAAGGAAAGTCCGACCAGGCTTCTCCCTATCCCGTGCTCACCGGCACCTTCCCTGCCCCTCACACGGGTAATGCGATAAGGATAAAGCCGCTGCCCGGCAGCCAGTGCCAGAAACCGTTCCTCCTCCCTGTATGGTATTACCACATTAAACCTCCCGTCATCTGCGAGAAGCCGGGCCACGGCCTCCAGCAATTGCTCGAAGGGAAGCCACGCGGCAGACCTGGCCTTTTCCCTGCCCGGATCTGAGGAAGAGGTATGCTCCGAAAAAAAGGGCGGATTGGAAACGATCAGCTCGTAAGTGTCGTCCATTTCACCGGCAAAATCTGCCAGGGATGCATGATAGCAGAACAGCCGGTCGTTCCAGGGAGAATTTTCGAAGTTCTCCACACATTGCTCATACGCCGCTCCGTCGATCTCTACCGCGTCGATCAATTCTGCCCCGCACCGCTGGGCGGTCATCAGGGCAATAACACCGGTTCCGGCCCCGATATCCAGTACCGAAAACGGATGATGGGAAACATCGGCCCAGGCCCCCAGCAACACCCCGTCTGTACCTACTTTCATGGCACACCGGTCCTGTTTTACACTGAACTGTTTAAAATGAAAGGGTTTATCAGGCATCGCCGTCGGTTTAAATGGCAGGAGTTTCCCCCGCAGGAATATATTAGAGGTATAATTCGATCAGTCCTTCGGGCACATTGACCACCACAGCTCCGGCTTTCCTGTCTACCTTTACGATAAACTCGTCATTCATCGGGATCAGGATTTCCTTTCCGTCACGGTCGATCGCAAACAGGGGCTGTGCCGTAGTGTCGTTAACAGCGGTTATCCTGCCCACATCTCCGAATTTCTTATCCTTTACGAGGAAACCGATCACTTCGTGAAAATAGAACTTGTTGCCCGACAGCTCGGGCAGTGCCGAAAGCGGCAGGTAGAGTTCCGCCCTCAGCAGGGCATCGGCATCTTCTTCGGTAGTGACATCCTCAAACCTGAGCCGCAACAGGTCTGATTTGTGAAGCGAAGACGCTTCAATAAAAAAAGGAACCAGGTCATGCCCTACGGCGATGAACACTGATTCCAGATTTTCGTACAATTCGGGTTCGTCGGTATCCAGCTTGGCCAGCACCTCTCCCTTAAAGCTGTATTTTTTTACTATTTTACCGAGATAGAAGCAATCCTTTTTCTTCATCCCATCAAAATAATTACTCTGCAGCTTCCTTGTTCTCTTCTTCAGAGGCTTCCGCACCTGCTCCGGCTTCCGGTGCAGCTTCTGCTTCGGGAGCAGCAGCCTCTTCGGCAACCTCTTCTGCGGCTTCTTCGGTAACTTCCTCTGCAGGAGCAGCGTCGGCCTTACGCTTTTCGCTGATCTCTCTTTCTGCTTCCAGCGTTTTTGCCTTAGCTTCTTCTTTAGCTTTTTCCAGCCCCTCTACTTTTGCAGTAACCTTACCGGTTTTTTCTTCCAGCCACGCTGCAAATTTAGCCTCTGCTTCTTCCTGGGTCAAAGCGCCTTTTGTAACCCCGCCAAGCAGGTGTTTCTTAAGGAGTACACCCTTGTAAGAAAGAATCCGTTTTGCCGTATCGGTAGGCTGTGCACCGTTTTGCAACCACTTCACGGAACCGTCTACATTGAGTTCTATCTGTGCAGGGTTGGTGTTCGGATTGTAAGTTCCCAGTTTTTCCAGGAATTTACCATCTCTTTTGGCACGGGCATCGGCCGCTACGATCCAGTAAAAAGGTTTTCCTTTTCTACCGTGTCTCTGTAATCTGATTTTAACAGGCATAATACATTAATTATATGGGGTTCCCGACCCCGGTTATTAATTCTGAGAAACTCCTTCCGAAAAGGAGGGTGCAAATATAAGTATTTTTGTCGTATCTGCCTGCCATAAATTATTTTCTTTTAGGGCTTTACTTTTTTCCGCGGAAAAAATCTAATTTTGGAACCTCTTCATCACTTACGACAAAACACGACATCGTGGAGCATACAAAGATATTACATTTAGACAGTAACCACCCGCTCTTATGGGAGCAGCTGGAAGCAGCCGGGTTTGAAAACCACAGCGATTACATTTCTTCCAAAGAGGATATCGAGGCAGATATCTCCTCCTACGACGGTATTGTGATACGCAGCCGTTTTAAAATAGACCGGCAGTTTATGGACAAGGCCACCCGGCTCCGCTTTATCGCACGGGTAGGGGCAGGGCTGGAAAATATCGATTGTGCCTGTGCCGGGCAGAAAGGCATAGCCCTTATCGCTGCCCCCGAAGGCAACAGGAATGCCGTAGGCGAACACGCACTGGGCATGCTGCTGTCCCTTTTCAACAACCTCAACCGTGCCGACCGGCAGATCCGGGCAGGCCAATGGCTCCGCGAGGCCAACCGCGGACACGAACTGGAAGGGAAAACAGTGGGGATCATCGGTTACGGGAATATGGGAAAAGCCTTTGCCGCAAAGCTGAAAGGGTTCGGCACACAGGTGATCTGCTACGACATCTTACCGGACAAGGGGGATGAAAACGCCACCCAGGTATCCCTCGGCGAACTACAGGCCAGAACCGATGTGCTCAGCCTGCATACCCCGCTTACTCCCCTCACGGACAGGATGGTAAACACGGCTTTTATCGATAAGTTTGCCAAACCGTTCTGGCTTATCAATACGGCCAGGGGGAAAAGTGTCGTTACCGACGACCTCGTCGGGGCCCTGAAAAGCAAAAAAATAACGGGCGCTGCACTGGACGTCCTGGAATACGAAAAATCGTCTTTTGAATCCCTGTTCTCCGAAGACCGCATCCCGGAAGCTTTTCAGTACCTTCTCCAGGCAGATCATGTATTGCTTTCCCCGCATGTCGGCGGATGGACCTTCGAGAGCCACAGAAAACTCGCCCGTACCATCGCAGATAAAATACTGCAGCTATACGGGATACAGGGCAATCGGGGGATTTGATATGGAGTAAGAGAACGGGGGGCAATAAGTTGCTTTCGGAGCATGGACAGATGGGGCCTCTACTTATAAAAACATTACCCTTTTACCAGCACAAAATAGTTTTTCTTCCCTCTCTGAAGCAGTACAAACCTGTTGTTGATCAGGTCTTTCCCGGTGATGGCATATCCCTCGCCTACTTTTTCCCTGTTTACCGAAATGGAGTTTTCCTTCAGGGCCCTGCGGGCTTCCCCGTTGGATTTGAGGAATCCTGATTTTTCACTTAGTGCCCCGATGATGTCGAGCCCCGCCTCGATATCCGAAGCCGCTATTTCTGCCTGGGGAACGCCGTCGAATACATCGAGAAATGTCTGTTCATCCAGGGCTTTCAGATCTTCGGAAGAACTCTTCCCGAACAGTATTCCCGACGCCTGTATGGCTTTTTCCAGGGCTTCCCTGCCGTGTACAAAGACCGTGATCTCTTCCGCCAGCCTTTTTTGAAGCTCCCTGAGATGCGGGGCCTCCCGGTGCCCGGCAATCAGCGCTTCGATGGTCTCCCGGTCGAGGAAGGTAAATATCCGGATGTATTTTTCGGCATCTTCATCAGAAGTATTCAGCCAGAACTGGTAGAATTTATACGGAGAGGTCCTTTCCGGATCGAGCCATACGTTACCGCCTTCCGTTTTTCCGAATTTCGACCCGTCGGCCTTGGTAATAAGCGGACAGGTAAGGGCGTACGCCTTCGCACTGTCATCGCTCATACGCCGGATAAGTTCGGTACCGGTCGTAATATTGCCCCATTGGTCAGACCCTCCCATCTGCAACAGGCAGTCGTAGGTCTTGTAGAGGTGGTAAAAATCGTATCCCTGTATAAGCTGGTAGGTAAATTCGGTAAAGGACATCCCCGATCCCGATTCCGCGCTCAGGCGTTTTTTGACGGAGTCCTTGGCCATCATGTAGTTTACCGTGATACGCTTGCCCACATCGCGGGCAAAGGTGATAAAGGAAAAGTCCTTCATCCAGTCGTAATTGTTTACCATCAGGGCGGCATTGGGCTTGCCACTGTTAAAGTCGAGCAGTTTTGACAGTTGTTTTTTAAGGCCCTCTATATTTTTCTCAAGGGTCTCCTCATCGAGCAGATTGCGCTCCTCCGATTTCATGGAGGGGTCCCCGATCATCCCTGTAGCCCCGCCTACCAGCACTATCGGGCGATGGCCTGCCAGCTGAAAGTGACGAAGCATCATCACCCCCACCAGGTGACCGATATGCAGCGAATCGGCCGTAGGATCGATCCCGACATAGGCCGAGGTAGTTCCTTTGTTCAATTGCTCTTCGGTACCCGGCATGATATCGTGGATCATGCCCCTCCAGCGTAATTCTTCGACAAAATTCCTCACCATTTCTGTATCCTTTTTGGTAAAACAAGCGCAAATTTACAATAAATAGGCAATTAGCCCCCCTGTAAACAACGATTTTGTACTGTTTTCCCGCAATGCAGTCGGTCTAAAATACATATCTTTGGCCTTATGATTTTAGTCACCGGAGGAACGGGGCTCGTTGGTGCTCACTTGTTACACGCACTGTCCCGGCAGGAAGAACACATAAGGGCCATTTACAGGAAAGGCAGTGATATTGCTGCAGTAAAGACGCTTTTTGAGGAACTGAAAGACCCGGAAGCCCGGTTCGGCCGCATCACATGGGTCGAGGCCGATATTACCGACATTCCGGCGCTTTCCGATGCCTTTAAGGGCATTAGCCGCGTATATCACGCCGCCGCCTTTATTTCCTTCGACCCGGCCGACTACCATCTGCTGAAAAAGATAAATACGGAAGGGACCGCCAATATCGTAAACCTCTGCCTGGCACACCGTGTCCGCAAGCTGTGTTTCGCGAGCTCTGTGGCAACCCTGGGAAAGACTGCTTCCCCCGACGAATTTATCACCGAGGATACCCACTGGAATACGGAGTCGGAAAACAACGTATATGCCATCAGCAAATATGGCGCTGAAATGGAGGTGTGGAGAGGAAGCCAGGAAGGACTGGATGTCGTTATCGTAAATCCGGGCATCATTCTCGGAATCCCGCCGGGGAAAAAGGGATGGAAAACAGGGAGCGGAAGAATATTCCGGGAGATCGACAGGGGGCTGAACCATTATACCGAAGGGATTACGGGATATGTGGACGTAACCGATGTGGTGGCCATCATGACCGGCCTTATGCAAAGCGACCTCCGCAACGAAAGATATGTTGCTGTCGGGGAAAACCTGAGCTACAGGCAGGTCTTTACGGCCATAGCCGGGGCCCTCGACAAAAAGCCTCCCCGGAAAGAGGTTCCCGCATGGACCCTGCCCCTGTTGTGGAGGCTGGACTGGCTCACGGGCAGGATCACCGGAAAACCGCGCAGGATCACCCGTTTAACGGCCAGGTCGGCAATAGCCCGTCACTATTATAACAGCGAAAAGATAAAAGCGGCCCTCGGCATTACCTTTAACCCGGTAGCCGATACTATAAGCCGTACGGGGCAGTACTACAGGCAACTCAGGGAACATTCCGGGAAAAAAGGGGAACAAACCTGAAATCTTTCCCACTAAAAAGGCCACGATCGCTCAGCTTAAGGTCAGGGATCACCAGGAGGGCCATAAAGCTCAGGGTCATAAAAGGAGACTGCAGGGTACTCCCCATCGATTTAGCCATAGCTTCTATGGCTGTATATTTCCGGGCCACCTCGTAACCATCGGCATCAGACATGATCCCTGCCACGGGAAGGGGAAGCAACATCTCCTCACTGCCGGATACCGCCGAAATACCGCCCTTGCTGTCCACTATAAGATTTACGGCCCTTGCCAGGAGTTTGTCGTCCGAGCCTACGGCAATGATATTGTGACAATCATGAGCCACCGAAGAAGCTATCGCCCCTTCCTTTATACCGAAGTTCCGTACAAAAGCAACTGCGGGAGGCGCATTTTCATACCTGTTGACAACGGCTATCTTCAGGATATCCCTTGTCGTATCCGGAACGGCAAACCCGTCGCATACCTTTGCCTTTTCCAGGGCCCCGGAAGTGATCAGCTCCCCGTCATGTGCTTCTATAATCCGGAGGTATTCTCCCGAAGCCCTGACCCGGAAGCCGGAAGCCGCCACCTTGCCTGCACAAAAATTATTGATCCCGGCAGGTTTGCCCCGGGGTATCAGCGACCTCCCCTTATCCGCAACACGGGCCCCGTTGATATAGGTGCTCAGCACACCGAAGTCTACCAGGTCCCGGACCACTATAAAATCGGCAGGGTCTCCCGGTTTCAGCTGCCCTACATTCATCCCGTAATGCCGCACGGGATTTACACAGGCAGCCCTTAACACCTTAAAAAGATCGTTGCCGCGGGATACCGCCAGGGATACCAGGGTATTGATATGCCCCTCTACGAGACTGTCCGGATGCTTGTCATCGGAGCAGAACATAATATGGTCGGGGTAATCATCGATCAGGCCGGCCAGGGCCTCAAAATTCCGGGCCGCGCTACCTTCCCGTATGATGACCTTCATGCCCAGCTTCAGTTTGTCAAGTGCCTCCTCCCTGGTGAAGCACTCGTGATCCGTGCTAATTCCGGCACTGGCATATTGTTCCGCCATTGCTCCCCGAAGACCGGGGGCGTGTCCGTCTACCGGTTTGCCGTACTTCTTTGCAACAGCAATTTTTTCCATGACTTCCGGGTTGCGCGCTATGACCCCCGGCCAGTTCATCATTTCCGACAAGTAGCCAATATCTTCTTCCGACAGCAATCTGTCGATATCCCCGGCCGTAATGGTGGCCCCGGCCGTTTCAAAAGGAGTTGCCGGCACACAGGACGGTGCCCCGAAACAGAACTTGAAATTCACCTTCCGGCCATCGTCAAGCATATACCTGACCCCTTCCATACCACATACATTGGCGATCTCATGCGGGTCTGATACGGTAGCCACAGTGCCGTGTACGACCGCAAGACGCGCAAATTCCGACGGCACCAGCATGGACGACTCCACATGTACATGAGCATCGATAAAACCGGGCATCAGGAATACTTCCGGGGCCGACCCCAGCCGTTCCACCGCCTTTATCTTCCCTTCTGCCAGCACGATCTCCGCAGGATAAATATCCCGGTTCTCCATATCCACAAACTGCCCCTGTATACTATCCTTCATTATTTCACCCATTTTCCGTTTAACCCACAACCATCAACGAACCACTTCCACCCACTGTCCTTTGGTACGTACCCG
The DNA here is from genome assembly GCF_003285545.1 of Sinomicrobium soli. GTDB lineage: Bacteria > Bacteroidota > Bacteroidia > Flavobacteriales > Flavobacteriaceae > Sinomicrobium. Next base: position 79,457 of record NZ_QLNV01000013.1, read on the forward strand.
GTAATCATTGTCGTACATGGCCTCGCACTGTATGCCGGGGAGATAGTATCTGCCGAGATAGGAAGCATTGACCAGTACCCGGAAAGTCTTGGTTTTTCTCGCACCCAGATCAAAATAGAAATTGGCCCTGTCGTCCCTCAGGTCAGTATAGGTCGCCGGGTTCGGGGTGTTCTGCCCCTCGCCGAAGTCGGTAAAACGGGTATTGACGATCTCCCAGCCACTGGGGAAGATATGGCTCAATGCCACATTTTTCAGTTCCTCTCCCTTGAGATTGGTAATACTTACCTCCGCCACAAAGTTGGTGCCCTGCGATAAGGACGACACATTCATCGTACTGCCATCCCTGCCCTTATACGTTACTACGGCCCTGAGGTTCTGCTGTTCAGCCAGTTCCTTACCTACCGGAAGGATACCGCTGCTGAGTACCCGTACAAAAACCGTATTGTCCCTGCCGTTCTCCAGTTGCAGGCTGTTGGAACCCTGCTTGACCGCGGGAGTACGCGATGCCATGGTTTTGGAAGTGTTTATACCGGCCTGTTTTCCGTTTACCGTATAGGTTACCTCCATGCCCTTACCTCCCACATACCCGGCAAATTTCGCCATAGCCAGCAGGCTGTATGCCGTACTCTGGGTACTCATCCACTTATCCTCGCTCAGGCTTTTGGCAATGGTTACCGCAAGTTCCCGTGCCGTATCCTTGTCATTCAGCAGCACCAGTGTTTCCAGGGCCAGTGCCCGGTTCCTCTCGGTAGAGCCATAGGTGTGATAGTCGTATACCACCGGTTTAAAATCGATATTGGCCGAAGCAAAGACCTCGCGGGCTATTTCCTGCTGCCCTATCAGTGCATAGGCTGCGGCCAGGCGATGTTTGGCCTCGTTCGATATTCCCGAAGTTTCCCTCAGGCGGTTCATCGCCGACACATCGGCACGTTCTGCCAGCGCCAGGGTATACAGGCGGTAAGCCTGGGCAAGGCTGGAACTCCGTTCCGAACTTCGCCATTGTTTGGCGGCCTGTTGCTGGTAACTGACCCAGCTGTTGCGGAAGCCTATCGGGAGTATGTACCCTCTTTTCTCCGCTTCCAGGAAAAAATGCCCCGCATAGGAAGTCCCCCAGTCGTCGGCCTGCCGCTGTCCGCTCCAGTATGCAAATCCCCCGTTGGGAAGCTGGTACCCGCCCAGCCGTTTTATGGCACTTTCCACATTTTTCTGTATGTCCTGTTTCTTTCCGGCGGTCAGGTCAAAAATATCCGTAAGGAACAACTGCGGGAAGGCTGCGGAAGTCACCTGCTCCACACAGCCGTGGGGATAGCGGATCAGGTATTGCATGCGGCCGTCAAAATTCATCGGGGGAAGGGTAGAAAACTCCAGGCTAACGGCATTGCTGCCTGCCACCCCGAAGGTCTCCAGCCCAATCTCCCGGCTACTTCCTGGTTCCAGTACCACATCCTGTACCGAGGTCGTTACGGGATTGGGGTTTACCGCATCTATTTCCACCTCATAAGAGGCGGTCTCCCCACCTCCGGAAGCGGTGACCTCTACCTTGCCTATCCCTTCAAAATCGGAGATCTCCAGTTCGAAATACGCCATTTTTTCATCGGGGCGTTCAAAGGAAACCGTCTGGCTGCTGTTTTCCGCCACCTTGAAGGCCTTGTTATCTTTTACCTGTACCGTCACATTTTTCACCTTGTCTTCCATGGCAAATACCGTTACCGGCAGGGTAACCTTTTCGCCCGGGGTTATCTTTCTCGGCAATGAGGCCAGTACCATAAGCGGTTTCTTCACCGGGGTGGTCTTTTCTGTGCTGCCATAAGCCCCTGTCTCCGGGTTTCCGGCAACCACCATGGTCCTCACCGAACCTATGTATTTCGGGATGGCGATCTCATGTGACGCGGTCTGTCCCTTTTTCAGGCTGAAGGGCCCCAGGTAAACCACCATCGGCTTGAAGCGATCGGCTTTTTTGTTCTTTGCCCCGGCCAGTTCTTCATCCCCTCCTATACTGAATACCTGGTCTATGCGCCCGCCGAAGGCCCCTATAACATCGTCATAGATGTCCCAGGTCTTGACGCCCAGGGCTTCCCGTGCAAAAAAGGCTTCCCAGGCATCCGGTGTACGGAACCTGGTAAGGTCGAGCAAGCCGTCGTCCACAACAGCCAGCGTATAGGTCATGGGCCTGCCCTGTTGTTCCCTCACCTTCACGGTAACCGTTTCTTCCGGGCGCAGCACGTCCGGCATGGCCACTTCCGGTTTCAGCCGGGTGGCCGGGTCCTCCACGTTTACCGGCATTACACCGTACATCCGTATGGGAAGGTCGTTTGCCGTAGAGGCATGAGGCTGCAACAGGGAAATATGGATATACACATTGGGGGCATACAGGGCCTCGACAGGCAGTTCAAAACGGGTTTCCCCTTCCCCGGCATTCACCCAGCGCGCATGCAGCACCTCGGTACCGTTTTCCACGGTCACCAGGGCACGCCCGCCGGCACTGCTGGGGAAAGTAACTACGGCCTTTTCCCCTACCGTATAGCTTTCCTTATCTGTGGAGAACACCAGCATCGTGGCCGTAGACGGATCGTTTTTCCTCGACTTCCCGGCCCATCCCGGCCAGTCGATATAAACGGTCTGCCCCGTAGCATGCCCTCCTTCCGGATCTTCAACATGCACCAGGTAACGCCCCCATTCCGGGTATTTCAGTTCAAATTCGAACGACGCTTTTCCATCCGCTCCGGTATCCAGTGTCCGGGAATAAACATTCTCCCGCTGACTGCTCCCCGAATAGGAAGACAAATTATCTTCGGAGGTATCCCACCACCAGCGCCAGTTTACCTTATACACCGTAACCTTCAGTCCTTTCGTCGCCCTGGGGTTTCCATCCTCGTCAACCGAAACCACTTCAAAACGGTGTTTGGTATCGGTGAGCAGCATCCCCCGGTTTTCATCCCCTTTAGGCACATTAAGCCCGATATAAGTCTGATAGGGTGAGTAGGTCCTGGAAAAGACATCCGTACTGAAATCTCCCCCGGTCTCGTATACCTTGGTTGTGAAAGAAGCCCTGAGCATTCCCGGGGCGGCTTTGTCCAGCTGGGGTTTCAGCGAGAACACCGCTTTTCCCTCCGCGTCGATCTTCCCGTCAAAAACGGTCTGTTCTTCAGCGCGGAACGACCTGGTTGGGTCGTCGAAGACATATCCCGGAAACTGCCCGAAGGCTGTTTTCTGCGGCTGGAACCTGAGCTGTATATCCGCTTTCAGGTTTCGGGCTACCGCCCCGTGAAGCCAGGCTACATCCAGGGTTCCGTGTACCGGTTTTGAGCCGGAGAGTATCTCGTCTTCAAAGCCGGCCTTTATTTTCAGCCGGTTGGGCTTTATGGTCTCTATCCGTATGTTCTTATGGAATGAAGCACCCCCTACGGAAACCACCGCCTGCCAGTTCCCCGTAGGTGCATCCTGGTCGGTAGGCGTAATAAACGTATAAAAATTACCTACCCCCCCGTTGCGGGTCTTCTTTGTCACTATTTTGCCATAGGGATCACGCAGCTCGAATTTTACCGGATGCCCGGCAGGCAGCCTGCTGGCCTTGTCATTCAGCACAAAAGAAAGAAAAAGCGTATCTCCCGGACGCCATACGCCCCGCTCCCCGTAAATATATCCCTTGATCCCCTTTTGCAGGGTAACACCCGACACATCGAACTTACTCACCGAAAGGGCATTGCCGTCGTTCAGCTTGACATAGGTTTTGCTATTTCCCTTTTCTGCAATGGCAAAAGAAGCCGGACGATCGGCATCGTACATGGCAAAACCATCCTGGTCGGTAACCGCCCGCGCCACCTCCTGCTGCTGAAAATTATAGAAGGTCACTTTGGCCCCCGCCTCCGGGTCGGCGGTAACCAGGTTGGTCACGCTTATAAAATAAGACTGGTTGTTTCCCTTTTTTACCGTAGCGCCGAGATCCGAAGCCAGGATGTTGACCGTTGTCTTCCTGTTGCGGTAATAGGACGTATGGCAGGGATTGTCCCTTTCGCTCCAGCTATAGGAATAATCGTAATAGTAATCGTCGTAATAATACTGCTCTGCATTGTCCCAGTAGCTCGACTCCCCGACGGCACTGTCGTAATCCTCTTCTTCCGTGTCTTCCTCCTCGGTAAAATTGGTAGTGCTGCAGGTATAGGTACTGTATGAAGGGCGAAATCGGAATTCCACCCTGTAGACAGCCCCCGGATCAGGATTGATAAGCTCCCGCAGGTCCAGGGCATAGGCGTGCCATTTGCCGTCGCCGGGAGTAATTTCATCCTGCAACACTATGGTTTTACGCGCTACGGGCCTGGCCACGGTGCGCAAATCGCCTTCGCCCCCGTTAATATCCTGGTATTGCAGGAACTGAAGGATGTTGTCCTGGAATATTTTTATCACCGACACATCAACGGCCTTCAGGTTTACCGCCTCAAAATTGACTTTCAGATTGTTGGACGAGGGCAGGATGGAACCGCTTTGCAGCAGCCTCACATCCGGTTTGAGCTGTTCGAAGGCCACCTGTTCGGAAAAGAGCTGTTTCAGCTTGTAGTTCTCCGCATTCTGTATGCCCTGAAATACTTCCAGTTTTTTTGTTCCCGACAGGGTGCCCTTCGGGTATACCTTGAGCACGTTCCCGTTTACCGAAAATTTAAGCGACCCGGCATCCTGGATCTGGACCAGGCCGTTAAAGTCCTGGTTCTTTTTAAGCGGGTCTGAAAAACTGATCTCCAGGTATGGCTTGTCGGTCCCGGCCACCTGGACCTCTATCACGGTAAAATTATTCTTTCCGGGAACGGCTACCTCTCCCTGCCCTTCCGAATCGATACCGAAGGCTTTTCCGCTCCACGACACCTTTACTTTGGAATCTTCTTCCTGCCGCTGTATGCTGTCTATCTTAAACCGGAAGGTGGTATGGGTGCCTGCAGTGGCATAAAAATCCACAGGGAGGTCCTTATCCCCCTGCGAAGCCATCACGAGGTTTTTGGCAATACCGATATCGAGCTGGTCACTGCTCCGGAGTGTTCCCTCAATATACTGCCAGTTGCGGTCATACGACTGCAGGTGATCGGTGGTAATGTTGAATTCCTGTTTGACGGTCTTTACCCGGAACCGGAATTTTCTCAGGTCGGCAGGGAGGTCCTCTACCAATGCTTCCAGGTCAAGGGTAAACTCGTATTCCGTATCCTGCTCCAGGGATTCTTCAGGAACAAAAGCCACGGTCTGGTTGTTCAGGGCGACAACCTTACCCTTGATATTCGGGGAAACCCTGAAAAGACGTTCCGGGAGCTCCTTGTTTTTCTCCCATCCCTCCACGGGCTGTGTAAGCACCACCCTGATATCTGAAGTGGTGGAAATAATCCCCTGGGAAACATCGGAGACGTATTCGCGGTATTTGAACAAGTTGGAAACCTGTTCCCTGACCGCCTGTTCGGGATCTTTATCCTTACAGGATACCACGATCATGGCGATGGCAATAAAGAGTAAATGTTTCAGACGCATAATGTTCCGTTTTAATATGACATGCCCTCTCAGGGGACCGTTGTAATCTTAAGGTTAATCTTCTCCGAATATTCCGATATGTTTCTGCCCGTCTGCACCGATACCCGCCCTGTACATCCCGGGGGTGTTGAATTCCATAACGATATTCCCCTTATGGTCTACCGCTATGATCCCTCCGTTTCCTCCCATTTCCGGGAGCTTCTTCCGGATAACCTCCCGGGCCGCCTGTTCCAGGGTATGGCCCCGGTATTCCATAAGTGCGGAAATATCATACGCTACGACGCCCCGGATAAAGAACTCTCCCCATCCTGTAGACGAAACGGCACAGGTATTGTTGTTGGCATAGGTACCGGCCCCGATAACGGGAGAATCCCCGATACGCCCCCAGCGCTTGTTGGTCATCCCCCCGGTAGAGGTTGCGGCTGCGAGATTTCCCTTGCGGTCCAGTGCCACACATCCCACCGTACCGTATTTGGAATCCCTGATAAAAGGGTCGTAGGCCGATGCCTGTTGTTTTCTGTTTTCCCGCCTTGCCTTTTCCTGTACGGCCTTAAGCGCCCGCATCCGTTCCCCGGTATGAAAGTACCCCTCCGGCACCATTTCCAGTCCCTGCTCCCGGGCAAAAGCCTCCGCCCCTTCACGGGCCAGCATAACGTGTTCCGATCTTTCCATGACCGCACGGGCCAGTGAAACAGGGTTTTTAACTGTGGTTACCCCGGCCACCGCCCCTGCATTCAGGCTTTGCCCGTCCATAACGGAAGCGTCCAGTTCATTCCGCCCGTCGCTGGTAAAAACCGCACCCTTTCCGGCATTGAACAGGGGGGAATCTTCAAGCATGACCACCACCCGCTCCACGGCATCCAGGCTGCTGCCTCCCCGTTGCAGCACGGCATATCCCGTATCCAGCGCTTTTTCAAGTACACTCCTGTACTGCGCTTCCCGTTCCGGGGAAAGGTTCTTCCGGAGAATGGTCCCCGCACCCCCGTGAATCACCAGGGCAACTCTTTCTTCTTTATCATCGCGGGCTCCCCCGGAGGTTCCGGCTTCCTGCCTGCAGGAAAGTACTGCAAAAAGTGCCAGGCCGTACAATACGGTCTTGAAGGTATACTTGTTCGGGAACATATAACGGCTCGTTTAAAAAATAAAAATACTAAAAATACCGGCCGGATCGTTCAAAACAGGACGAATCAACACTCGACCAGTCAAAAATAACAGCCAACCACCTTTAAAAAAATCCCCGGAAACGGGTATTTTTTCCTTTCCGAAACGGTAAATACCACGGAAACGGGCTATGGCCTTCCGGGCAGACTGCCGGTATCCGGGAGAGATCATGGAAGCTGTTGAAATTACAACAAAATTAAATACGGGAAGCATGCGGCCCAAAGGCAGAAATCCGTAATTTTAGGGCTTCGGCACCAAAAGGTACCTGAAACCCCTTGCTCCCCTGCATACGGGGAGCCGGTCATCATTATTTTCCATATCAAAAAGGACATTCAGACATGAGTATCAAAAAACCTTTTAACCTTCACCGATGGATCGACGAGAACCGGGAACTTCTCAAACCGCCGGTAGGGAACAAGAACCTCTACACCGAATCGGAAGATTATATCGTGATGGTCGTTGCCGGGCCCAATGCCCGTAAGGACTTCCACTACAATCAGACCGAAGAATTCTTTTACCAGATCGAGGGGCACATCAAGGTGGTCGTCCAGGAAAACGGGGAGCGCAAAGAGATGGAACTCGGCCCCGGCGACATGTACCTCAACCCCGCCGGGGTGCCCCACAGCCCGGTGCGGAGCGAAGGGTCCGTAGGCCTCGTGATAGAGCGAAAAAGGGCCGGAAAGAATTTTAAGGACGGGCTGCTGTGGTATTGCGAAAACTGCAATCACAAACTCCACGAAGTCTATTTTGAACTTCACGACATAGAAAAAGACTTTCTGCCGCACTTCCGGGACTTTTATAATTCGGAGGCACTGCGCACCTGTGAACAATGCGGAACCGTCATGGATACCGACCCGAGGTTTACGGACTGATCAGTTGCCTTTACGGCTTATGAGCACCGCTCCGGCAATAAGGCATATAACGCCTCCGCCGAGATAGGCATACCCCCTGGTCCTGGACGAGGAATCCTCTGCCTTAAGCTCAAGATCGCCGATTTCGATACCACTTTCGCTGTCGCCTAAAGTGTTTATGCCTACATATCCTGCAACCAGCCCGGCCAGGATTAAAATTATTCCGATAGTTTTTTTCATAATATGCATTTTTATGTGGATATATCCATAAAATTAATAAAAAAATAACACATAAATTCAATATATAATCAAGTTATCAGAGCCTCCTTTACCATTCGACCCGGGAAATACGGATCTGCCGGGAAGGTTTAACAGGAGAAAATAATAATTTGTAACTTCGTGAAAATTTAACAGTCTACTCAAAAAAAGTTATAAATGTCATTAATTGCTACTGATTTCGGAATAGATAAAAGTCTCAGGGCCCTGGGGCTTGCCGATGTAAACAACGGGACTTCCACGGGGAAAAACTTTTTCGGGAACGGAGATCCCGTCGCTTCATATTCGCCGGTGGATGGTGCCCTTATAGGAAAAGTGAGTACGACAACACGGGAAGATTACGAAAAAGTAATCACAACGGCCGCCGAAGGGTTCGCCGTATGGCGTACCATGCCTGCGCCGCAGCGCGGGGAGATCGTACGCCAGTTCAACGACGAGTTGCGACGGCTGAAAGAACCCCTGGGAAAACTGGTCTCCTACGAAATGGGAAAATCATACCAGGAAGGGCTGGGCGAAGTACAGGAAATGATCGATATCTGCGATTTTGCCGTGGGGCTCTCACGGCAGTTACACGGACTTACCATGCACTCCGAGCGGCCGGGGCACCGTATGTACGAGCAATATCACCCTTTGGGTGTCGTAGGGATCATCTCGGCGTTCAACTTCCCGGTTGCGGTATGGAGCTGGAATACGGCACTGGCCTGGGTATGCGGGGATGCCTGCATCTGGAAAGGCTCGGAAAAAACACCGCTTACCTCGGTAGCCTGCCAGAATATTGCCGCAAGGGTATTTGCCGAAAACGGATTGCCCGAGGGGATATCCTGCCTCATTACCGGCGATTATACGGTGGGGGAGATGATGACCCGTGACGAGCGTATCCCGCTGGTTTCTGCCACGGGGTCGATCCGTATGGGGAAGATCGTGGCCCAGGCCGTGGCTGCACGTCTCGGAAAGTCGCTGCTGGAACTCGGGGGAAACAATGCCATTATCGTAACCCCCGATGCCGACATCAAGAATACGGTGATCGGGGCCGTGTTCGGAGCCGTGGGTACCTGCGGACAGCGCTGTACCTCTACCCGGAGGCTTATTGTACACGAAGATGTTTACGACAAGGTAAAGGATGCCATCGTGGCCGCATATAAGCAGCTTCGCATAGGAAACCCGCTGGATGAAAAAAATCACGTAGGCCCGCTTATCGATAAAGACGCCGTAGCCCGGTATCTTCACGCCCTTAAAAAGGTGGAGGAAGAAGGCGGTAAGGTACTGGTAGAAGGCGGTGTGATTTCCGGAGAGGGATATGAGAGCGGCTGTTATGTAAAACCCGCCATTGCGGAGGCCGAAAACCATTACGACATCGTACAGGAAGAGACTTTTGCCCCCGTATTGTACCTGCTTAAATACAGCGGAGACCTGGAAAATGCCATCCGCCTGCAAAACGGGGTGAAACAAGGGCTGTCTTCGGCGATAATGACCAACAACCTGAGGGAAGCCGAGCGATTTTTATCTGCTGAAGGATCCGATTGTGGTATTGCCAACGTAAATATAGGAACAAGCGGAGCAGAAATAGGGGGAGCTTTCGGAGGAGAGAAGGAAACCGGGGGCGGACGCGAATCGGGTTCGGATGCCTGGAAGGTATATATGCGGCGACAGACCAATACCATCAACTATACCACCGAGCTACCGCTGGCACAGGGCATTAAGTTTGACCTGTAACAGCCTCCATCACAAATTTCCCAATTGACAAATTATCACATTGACACATTATCACATTGGCACATTGGCACATTGGCACATTATCAAATTAACCAAAGTCATGAAAAAAACAATTTTAAACCTCATCCTCCTGTCTGCAATATCGACGGTATGCCTTACCGCCTGTAAAGACAGGCCCTCTTCAGGGTCGGACGAAAACACGCAGGAAGAACAGACAGAGGTCCCCGATATGCACAATGCGGCGAATGCCCTGGATTACCAGGGCGTCTACGAAGGGGTCATTCCCTGTGCGGACTGTGAAGGGATTAAGCTTACCGTTTCCATAAATGACGACGGTTCGTTCAGGTCGGTATACGAATATCTCGGGGAAGATGTGAAAAACACCTATACGGAAGAGGGAAGCTGGAAGATATCCGAAAGCACCATTACCTTCAGTCCGGAAGAAGGCGACGTACACAAATACTTTGTAGGAGAAGGTTTTATCCAGGTACTGGACCAGGACGGGAACAAGATCGAAGACAGCGGTTTTGCCGAAATGTTTATCCTGAAAAAAGTGGAATAGAAAAACGGAGGGTCATTCTTCCGGCTGTTTGTTTTCTTCCTCCTGTTCTGCCCCGGCTTCCCTTTCATCTTCCTCCATCTGTTTAAGCCGCTCTTCCACTTCCTTGTACATGGCATTATACCGGTTGGGCCTGGAGGCATAATACAGGTTGCTCCTGGCAAACTGGGTACTGTCTATGTCATACTTGCGGTAGATATACGCTTCAGACCGGATGTTGTTCTTGCGGAGCGTTTCGGCATCCACCGTCCGTGCCGCATTGAGCAGGGCGATATCCAGCAGAATATCTTTCATCCGGTCTTCGGGAATAAGGTTGTCCGGTTTCTCCACCGTGCTGTTCTTACAGGAAACGACCATAAGAAAAACGATAAAAAGCAATGCTCGGTATATGAGTTTCATGACTTTATTCTTTTTAGCGGTCGAATTCCAGCCTCATGGCATGGCGTCCTCCCGTGAATTTACCGTTGTCAAACACCAGGTTTCCGTTTACAAAGGTATGCGTTACTGCCGAACGGAAGGTTGTCCCTTCAAAAGGAGACCATCCGCATTTGTACCATATATTATTCCTTCCTACGGTATTCGGACTGTCCAGATCGGCCAGGACCAGGTCGGCATGATACCCCTCGCGGATAAATCCCCGTTTCGAGATCTGGAAGAGCACAGCGGGGTTATGGCACATTTTCTCCACCATCTTTTCCAGGGATATCTTGCCCTGGTGAAAAGTTTCCAGCATAGCTGTAAGTGCGTGCTGAACCAGCGGGCCGCCAGAGGGAGCCCCGGTATAGACATTTTGTTTTTCCTCCAGCGTATGCGGGGCGTGGTCGGTTGCGATTACGTCTATGCTGTCGTCCAGCAGCGCCTGCCATAACCCCTTGCGGTCTGCAGATGTTTTTACGGCAGGGTTCCATTTGATAAGGGTCCCCTTATTGTCGTAATCCTCATCGCTGAACCAGAGGTGGTGTATACATACCTCGGCGGTGATCTTCTTTTCGCGCAGGGGGATATCATTGCGGAAGAGCCCGGTTTCCCTGGCGGTCGACAGGTGAAAGACATGGAGCCGCGCCCCTGTTTTCTCCGCAAGGGCCACCGCCCGTGACGACGAGAGATAACAGGCTTCCTCGCTGCGTATCGCCGGGTGGAATTTTACCGGAATGTCGTCGCCGTACTCCGCCTTGTATTTCTCGAGGTTTGCCTTTATGGTAGCCTCGTCCTCACAATGCGCGGAAATGATCAGGGGAGTGCTGGAAAATATGTTCTCCAGGGTCTTTTCGTCGTCTACCAGCATGTTTCCCGTAGACGACCCCAGGAAGAGCTTTAATCCGGCACAGGATTTCGGATCTACGCGAAGGACCTCCTCCAGGTTGTCATTGGTGCCCCCGAACATAAAGGAATAATTGGCATGGGAAGTCCCGGCCGCAATGGCAAACTTCTCTTCCAGTTTTTCAATGGTTGTGGTCTGCGGATTGGTATTGGGCATCTCAATATACGAGGTAATCCCCCCCGCAATGGCCGCCCGGCTTTCCGACGCTATGGTGGCCTTGTGGGTAAGCCCCGGTTCGCGAAAGTGTACCTGGTCATCGATCACCCCAGGAAAGAGATATTTTCCCTCTGCGTCGATCACCGTACATCCGGAGGTGTCGATATCGCGGTCTATCCTCGAGATCATACCGTTCTCGATCAGGACGTCTGTTTCGGATATCCTGAACTCGTTAACTGCGGTAGCGTTTTTTATAAGTGTTTTCATTTGCTGTCGTTTAGCTTGCATCCCTCCCCGGAAGCAAACGTCTTAAAAATCCTTTTTGCGGAACAGGCTACGCCATTTCATGGACAGTACCCCAAAAACGGCCTCATTTATGATCTTTCCGCTCATTTTGGAATTTCCCTTTTCCCTGTCCTTAAAAATAATGGGCACCTCCACAATACGGAACTTTTTCAGGAAGGCCCTGAACTTCATTTCGATCTGGAATGCATAGCCCACAAAGCGTATGCGGTCGAGGGCAATCTGTGCTATAACCTCTTTCCTGTAGCAGATAAACCCGGCCGTAGGGTCGTGTATGCGCATTCCGGTAATCATCTTTACATAGAACGACGCCCCGTAAGAGAGCAGTATCCTTTTCATGGGCCAGTTCACCACATTTACTCCTTTTACATACCTCGACCCTATGGCTACATCGGCACCGTGCAGGGAGCAGGCATTGAACAGGCGTACGAGATCCCTGGGATTGTGGGAGAAATCGGCATCCATTTCAAATATATAGGGATATTCCCTTTGCAATGCCCATCTGAAACCGTGAATATACGCCGTTCCCAGCCCCGACTTCTCGCGTCGTTCCTCCAGGAAAAGGCGGTCCGGAAATTCCTTTTGCAGTATCCTTACCCGGGCCGCAGTACCATCGGGAGACCCGTCGTCCACGATAAGGACATGGAATGCTTTCCGCAATCCGAGAACCTCCCTGATGATCGCTTCGATATTTTCAATTTCGTTATATGTGGGGATAATGACCAGACCGTCCGTGTGCATAAAAAATCTTATCTCAGAATGCAAAAATAGAATTTCTTTCGTTCTTTTTCCGTTATCTGTAACGCATGGCCCGTTGTAATATGGCCCAAAGGCTAAATTAGTGTATTATTCTCATATATTATTAAGTATTTTTGCTTGAAATTTTTCCGGATATATGGAAGTTAACAAACAAAAGGAACAACTACTTCTGATTTTCCTGTGCGGATTGACACTGATCAATCTCATTCAGGGAGGGGTTACCCAGCTTATTTTTGACGAAGCCTATTACTGGTATTTTTCCCAGAACCTGAGCTGGGGATATTTCGATCACCCTCCCATGGTCGCTTTTCTCGCAGCTGCGGGCACGGCCCTTTTCGACAATGAACTGGGGGTTCGCCTCTTTGCTCCCTTCCTCTTTTCCGGAACGGTCTATCTGCTCTGGAAACTGATCGAAGACGAGAGGAAATACGAACATATACATCTCTTCATGCTGTTTTCGGCCTCGGTGGCCCTGTTCAACGCCTACGGTTTTTTCATGCTGCCGGACACGCCGTTGCTGTTTTTCGGCGCCCTGTTCCTGTATGCTTTCAGAAGATTTACAAAACGGGCGGATATCCCGGCCATACTCTTGCTCGCCATATCCATGGCCGCCATGATGTACAGCAAATATCACGCCTTCCTGTTTATCGTTTTCGTGTTGCTGTCCTATCCCGCAATATTCCTGAAATACCGGTTCTGGGTAGCACTGGCCCTTTCGCTTATCTGTTACCTTCCTCACCTTTTCTGGCTTTTTGACTCCGATTTCGTGTCGCTTCAATACCATCTTTCCGGGAGGGCAAACAGCTACTGGAGACCGTCCTTTACCCTGAACTATCTCTTAAACGTACTGATTGTTCCCGGGTTTTCCTTTCCGCTGATATACCTGGCCCTTTACCGGTTTTCCCGTTATGATATCCTCAGGAAAAACAGCTTTGACCGGGCCCTTGTGGTAGTGAGCTGGGGGATTATTGGTTTTTTCCTGTTGTCCTCCTTCAACCGGAAGACCCAGGCTCAATGGCCATTGCTCACCATGCTCCCGCTTGTCATCCTCACCTTCCGGTACTGCCTTGAACACGGAACATTCCGGACCTGGTTGCGCCGCACCAGTACGGCATCACTGGTCGTGATCGGTGTGGCCAGGATAATCCTCGTTTTCGATGAGATCTCGCCCATACCCTATGAAAGCCACGGCAACAAGGCGTGGACCAGGGCCATGTATGAAAAAACCGAAGGGATCCCGGTGGTTTTCGAGGATTCATACCGGGTAGCCAGTATGTACGGCTTTTACACCAGGGTCCCGGTCTTCTCCCTCAACAGCGTCGAACACCGCCAGAACCAGTACGACATCGACCGTTCCGAATCCCTGGTACAGCACCAGAAAGTAGCCTATTTTTCTTCCCGCAAGGATGCCGATTCCGCATTCGGTATAAATATCAGCCGCAGGAAAGGAAGCCTGTGGAAGGGAAAGATCGTGGAAGACTTCAGGTCGTTCCGCAAACTGGGCTGCAGCGTTTACGGGAGCAGTGTAAACAGCAGATCCGATTCGCTTACACTTATGCTTACCAACCCGTATACCGAAGGAGTGCCGTTTGAGAAACTTAAATTTTACGGCCTTGTCCTCAACGAAAAGAAACGCATTACCGATACCGTAAACATTTACCCGAGGCTCACCGAAAGTGTAAAAACACTGAGCCCCAGAAGTTCCATAGAGCTTAGGGTGGGCCTGGACAGTATACATAAATTTGATAACGGAACGCTTTTCCGCATTTCCATCTCGGAATACGGGTGGCCTTCCGGCTTCCAGGGAAGCGTTGTCCCCATTGAGCAGGCTCCTTCTGAGTAGGGTTGGTTAATAGGTTATTGGGTTATTGGGTTATTGAGTCCTGCCTGATTAACTTAATAACGTATTAACCTAATAACGTAAACCCCTATTTTTAACTATTTTTGACCATCGCCTATGGACATGAATGCAATATACAGGAATGCAGATTACCACACGATCGAGACCGTGTTGCTGGTGAGTTGCCTGGCACTGGTAGCCTACGCCAAAATATCTAACGAGGCAAGGTTCCGGCGTTTCCTGGAAGCATTTGTGTCTGACAAGTACCTGAAACTTTACGGCAAGGAACAGGACCCCAACCTGAACAGGTTCAACATTCCCCTGTTCCTGGTACAGATCATTATTTTCGGAATGCTGCTCTGGCTTGCCGGGGCCTACCTCGGGTTGGTTTCGCTCCATATCAACTTATTGTTAATTATCGCGGCCCTGGGGTTGTTTATCATGTTTAAGTTTTACCTGGAGAAGATCATCGCCACCATCTTCGACCTGAATAGTTTCCTCGAGAAGTATAATTTTTACAAGCTCACCTACAGAAGCCTGATAGCCATCATCTTAACCCCCCTTATCGCATTACTGGTTTACAATCCCATTCACGAGAAAATTGTAATATCTGCAACCATTTCACTATTCCTTTTACTAAATATTATCGCATGGGGGAGGATCCTTAGAAAACATCAAAAGTTTTTGACCGGGAAGTTGTTTTATTTTATTTTGTATCTTTGCGCTCTGGAAATAGCACCCTATCTGATTGTCGTAAAGATGGTCTTTTGATTAACATCGGGGGAAAATAAAACAAATGGTTAATATGAAAGTGAAAACAATCTTGGTTTCACAACCGGAACCAAAAGTAGAAAATTCACCATATTTACAGCTTGTAGAAAAGCAAAAAGTAAAAATAGACTTCAGGCCTTTTATTCATGTGGAGGGAGTTAATGCGAAAGAGGTAAGGCAGCAAAAGATAGATTTAACCACGTTCACTGCTATTATTCTCACCAGTAGAAATTCCGTAGATCACTTTTTCAGAATTGCAGAAGAGATGCGTTTCAAGGTTCCGGATACCATGAAATACTTTTGCCAGTCTGAGGCCGTAGCCTATTACCTGCAGAAGTATGTGGTGTACCGCAAGCGAAAGATCTATGTGGGGAAACGGACTTTTCAGGAACTGGCCCCCATGATCAAGAAGTACAAAGACGAGAAGTTTCTCCTGCCTTCTTCCGACGTATTGAAGCCGGAGGTCCCGGAAACACTTGATGAACTCGGGGTAACCTGGAAAAGGGCCATCCTGTACAAAACGGTGATCAGCGACCTGTCGGATCTCAGGGACGTATATTACGACATCCTGGTATTTTTCAGTCCGTCAGGCATCGAATCCCTCTTCAAGAATTTTCCGGATTTCGAGCAGAAAGACACTCGTATTGCCGTATTCGGAAATACGACCGTAAGGGCGGCAACCGACGCCGGGCTTCGCATTGACATTCAGGCGCCTACTCCCGAAACCCCTTCCATGACCATGGCCCTGGAGAAATATATTCTGGAAGCCAACAAAAGATAAGACAATAATATACCATAATACAAAAGCGGGCTGTCCTTTTTAAAAAAGACAGCCCGTATTGCTTTCCGGTATTACGAAAGATCTTATCCCGGGGCCCCTGCCAGGATCTCTTCACTGGCATAAGCTTCAAATTTCCTGAAATTTTCCCTGAAAGCCTCCGAAAGCTTTAATGCCTGCCGGTCATAGGCATCCTTATCACCCCAGGTATTCCGCGGGTTGAGTATTTCTGCGGGAACATCAGGGCAGGATTGCGGTACCTGCAGCCCGAAAACCGGGTGTTTGCCATATTCCACCTGCGCAAGTTCTCCCCGTAGTGCAGCATTTATCATGGCCCGGGTATACCTGAGTTTCATACGTGCACCGGTGCCGTACGGCCCGCCGGTCCATCCCGTATTTACCAGCCAGACCCTTGCCCCGGTTTCCTTCATTTTGGCACTGAGCATCCCGGCATAGACCGTGGGGTGCAAAGGCATGAAAGGCGCTCCGAAACACGCAGAAAAAGAAGGTACGGGTTCATCGACGCCTGCTTCGGTACCGGCTACCTTTGCCGTATACCCCGAAATAAAGTGGTAGGCTGCCTGTCCCGGGGTAAGCCTGGAAACGGGAGGCAGCACTCCGAAAGCATCCGCAGTCAGGAAAAAGATATTCTCAGGGTCACGGCCTATGGACGGGCGCTGAATGTTCCCGATGTGAGATATCGGATAACTGACCCTGGTGTTCTGTGTTATGGAACCATCTTCATAATCGACCCTGCCGTCGGGACCGAGGATGACATTTTCCAGCAATGCCCCTTTCCGTATGGCCCCGTAAATATCCGGTTCGTTCTCCCGGCTCAGGTTGATCACCTTGGCATAACATCCTCCCTCAAAATTGAATACCGTATTTTTAGCCGTCCACCCGTGTTCGTCATCCCCGATCAGTTTCCGGTCCGGGTCTGCCGACAGTGTTGTTTTGCCGGTACCCGAGAGACCGAAAAACAGGGCAGTGGCATTATCTTCCCCCACATTTGCACTGCAGTGCATGGGAAGCGTGTTCCTGTATACGGGAAGTTCGAAATTAAGTGCGGAAAAAATTCCCTTCTTGATCTCCCCGGTATATCCCGAGCCCCCGATAAGAATGATCTTCCTGCTGAAATTCAGAATGGAAAAATTATGACTTCTGGTGCCGTCTACAGCCGGGTCTGCATAAAATCCCGGGGCATTGATCACGGTCCACTCCGCCTCAAAATCCTCCAGGTCCCCGGGTTCGGGCCTCAGAAACATATTGTATGCAAAGAGGTTGCTCCAGGCATATTCGGTAATCACCCGGATACCGGTACGGTAATCTTCCGCAGCACAGGCATAACAGTCGCGGACAAAAACCTCCTTTCCGGAGAGATAAGCGGTCATCTTGTCGTACAGCCGGTCGAAATGCGTCGCTTCAAACGGAATATTCACCTCTCCCCACCACACCTTTGCAGAAGTGATGTCGTCCTTTACAATAAAACGGTCTTTGGGCGCCCTTCCGGTAAATTCCCCTGTACATACCGCAAGCGCCCCCGAAGAAGCCTCAACGCCCTGTTTTTTTGCAATGGTAATTTGTTGCAGCTTTTCCGGAGAAAGCTGGTAATGTACCCTGGCATTCCTGATGCCGTAATCGTCCGCCGAAAACGTTTTCGTGTGTAGCGTGTCGTTAATCATTACGAAAATAGTTTAGTGTGTGTTTTTATACTACAAATGTAAAAATTAATCGAAACGAAAACGTTTTCGTGTTATATTTATTTGATTTTAAGCCTCAGAAAGTTATAAAACAACACTCCCCAGGCGGCGATAAGCAGCGCGCCCCCGACCGGGGTGATCAGTGCAATGGTCCTGAAGTCGAAAGCACTGAGCCCGTTGGTCGCCAAACCGTAAATGGAGCCGGAAAAAAAGATAACCCCTACGGTCGTGAGCCAGAAAATCGCCTTTCCCGCCTTCTCCGGAATCAGGGAAGTGCTTCCTGCAAACAACAGGAAAAGTGCGTGGTACATCTGGTATTTCACCCCGGTCTCAAAAGTGAGCAGGGCTTCTTCATCGATGAGCCTTTTTAACCCGTGGGCCCCGAAAGCCCCGAGTATAATGGCTGTAAGCCCGAAAAAGGCAGCGGTAATGAGGATATTTTTTTTCATGCGGATAAATTTGAGTTATTTCGGTGTGAGGTTGCTGGTTGCTGGTTGCTGGTGCAAACAAAAAAACGCAAAGGTATTGTCCTTTCCCGGAAACTGTTTAAATTCTGATCGCGGGGCGGGACAACAGCATCATTATTTTTTACAAATACAACATTTTTATATATTCGTGTTATAAAAATAATACAAACCACACCATTAAGCAGCCACACAGGCAAAAATACGTGATAAAAAATTTAACCAAAAATCCATTCTTTTGAAACACATTCTGATCATAGGCACCGGGAAATCCACTTCATACCTTATCGACTATTTATACCGGGAAGCCGGGGAGGGAGGAATCGGGATCACTCTCGGGGACAGGGACAAGACACAACTGGAACTGCTTAAGGCACAATATCCCGGAATAGGCACCGTAAGGCTCGACATTTCCCGGGGCGACCTGCTCGAAAAAAACATACGGCCTGCAGACCTGGTCATCTCCATGCTGCCGGCAGCCCTGCATATCGAGATCGCAAAGACCTGTCTCGTCCTGGGCAAGCACCTGGTAACGGCTTCTTATGTGAGCCCGGCCATGCAGCAGCTGGACCGGGAGGTGCGGGACAAGGGGCTGGTATTCATGAACGAAATAGGGCTGGACCCCGGTATAGACCATATGAGTGCCATGCAGGTCATAGACCGCATACGGGAGCAGGGCGGCAGGATGCTGCTTTTCGAATCCTTCTGCGGAGGGCTGGTGGCCCCGGAAAGCGATACCAACCTGTGGAATTACAAATTTACATGGAATCCGAGAAATGTGGTCCTGGCCGGACAGGGCGGGGCGGCCAAGTTCATACAGGAAGGGGCATACAAGTACATTCCCTATCACAAGCTGTTCAGGCGTACCGAATTCCTGGATGTCGAAGGGTACGGAAAATTCGAGGCTTATGCCAACCGGGACTCCCTCAAATACCGTGAGGCATACGGGCTTCAGGACGTGCTTACGCTTTACAGGGGCACCATGAGAAAAGTAGGCTTTTCAAGGGCGTGGAATATTTTCGTACAACTGGGCATGACCGACGACAGCTATGTCATGGAAGGCTCCGAAAACATGAGTTTCCGCGACTTTATCAATGCTTTTCTTCCGTTCTCTCCCACCGATTCCGTAGAGCTTAAACTCCGGTATTACCTGAAAATAGACCAGGACGACATCATGTGGGCCAAACTCGAGGAGCTCGGACTGTTTGACCACCGCAGGAAGGTAGGGCTCAAAAATGCCAGCCCGGCACGTATCCTCCAGAAGATACTGGAAGAAAGCTGGAGCCTGGAAGAACACGACAGGGACATGATCGTCATGTACCACAAATTCGGTTACGAACTGGCAGGAGAGCGGTACCAGACCGATGCCAGCATGGTCGTTACCGGCCAGGACCGGACCTACACCGCCATGGCAAAAACCGTTGGCCTTCCCGTGGGCATGGCTGCACTGTATATCCTTCGGGGAAAGATATCTGCCCCCGGTGTCAGGATACCCATTGACAAAGAAGTCTATGCCCCCATACTGGCAGCCCTGGAAGCACAGGGCATCCGCTTCACCGAAACCGAACACCCTTACACCGGGTACAACCCGAATTACGTAGCCGGGTAACCGCTTAAAAAGCTATGCCCCAGGCAAAAACAACAAAACTGTTTCAATCTGTAAATAATTGGCAGTGTTTTGACGTTACAGTGTTATATAATATTGTATATTTAATTGCATTTTTAAACAAGCACTATGAAAATCGTCAATGAAACAGTCAATATAGACGGCATAGACAAGGAAATCCTCCGGTCCCTGATGAACGATGCGCGAAGGCCCATCCTCGAAATTGCGCGAAAGATAGGGATTTCAGGTGCTGCCATACACCAGAGACTCCGCAAGCTGGAAGAATCGGGGCTTATCTCGGGCTCCCGCTTTATCATTAATCCCCGTATACTGGGGTATACCACTATGGCCTTTATCGGTATTTACCTGGACAAGGCCATCCGGAACCCCGAGGCCGTAAAACAGTTAAAGGAAATACCGGAAGTACTGGAATGTCATTATACCACGGGCAACTGGAGTATTCTCATCAAGATACTCTGTAAAGACAACGAACATCTCATGGAACTGCTCAACCACAAGATACAGTCTATAGAAGGTATCTCGCGCACGGAAACATTTATCTCCCTGCACCAGCAGATCGAGAGGCAGATACAACTGTGATCCGGGGTTTTATCCCATCATGGACGCCGGAGATCCTTCGACTGTGCTACCCATGACGTATCTATGGTAAGTTGCTCCATTTGAAAAACTCCCCTCTTCAGACGAACCTGCCTGTATCCTATGACTCAGACAAGTTTTGTTCATAAATTTTTTCTATAATTCTAAGGGACGTACCTCATTGTA
>NZ_QLNV01000014.1 GCF_003285545.1 Sinomicrobium soli
AAATTCTTCATCAAATCTGAACTAAATAATAATTATTTATCGAATTTAGCGGTGTCCTAAAAGAGGGAAGGCTACAATCGGAAAATCTTGAAAGATTAATTTCTGACGAAAATTATAAATATTTCGTTGAAAAATATTCCATTCATACGCTAAGTGAAGTTGAAAATTTGGATGATAAAAATCTATTCATTTATACACCTGAACGTTATTTGTCCTTTATCGAAAAAAGAGAGGGTGAAATAGATTTCAATTTCGCATTTGTTGACGAGGTGTACAAAATTGATAACGATTATATCATTGACGAAGAAGTTAGAGAAAATCAAAGAGATGTTGCTTACCGATTAGCAGTCTTTTATTCGTTAAAAAAAGATGTTGATACACTTTTAGCAGGTCCATATATTGAATTTTCAAAACCTAATGACGAAGTTTATAATCGTTCTTTTGATAGATTCTTAGAAAAGAATAAAATAGTATTGATTGATTATAATAACTATGAGATAGTAAACAAGACCTATAGTGATGTAAAAGGTAAAAAAAGTTATGTTTTGGATTACAATTTTGATTTGACATTTGAAAAAAGTTCGAAAAACGACAGACTTATTGAAATCTTAAATCAAATTTTTGACATTAATGAAAACACTGTAATTTATTGTTACTCGAGAAGTTCTGTAGAAGCCTATGCTAAGACAATAATAAATTCAGGATTACTAAACAACCACAGCAACGAAGGTTATGATGAATTCATAAATCATATATCTGAGAACTTCAACCAAGAATGGATATTAATAAATGCATTAAGAAAAGGGATTGGAATACATCACGGACTTGTACCTAAATATATTCAAAAAGAAACAGTTTCACTTTTTAACCAAGGATTACTAAAGGTGTTACTTTCAACAACAACAATTACCGAAGGAGTTAACACTTCTGCCAAAAATTTAATCGTCCTTCATAACCAAAAAGGGAATAAACCTTTAAAAAAGTTTGATGCTAAAAATATAGCTGGTCGAGCTGGTAGATTTTTACATCATTACAACGGTAGGGTTATAATCCTCAAAAACGATTTTATGAAAATAATACATTCTGAATCAGAAGGGATAAAACATAAAAATTATGATATAAATTCCCCAAAAGATGAAGTGGATTTATTCTATACTGACGAAGAATATCTAACTGAACACGATAAAACTAAAATAATGGATATTAACCAACTTCAACAGGATAGAAACATTCCAGATGAAGTATTTAATTTATATAAAGTTATAGGTAGGAAAGATAAAATTGAGATTTACGACAAAATTGCCTTATTAGGCAAAGCTGAATTAGAAGCTATTAAAAGGTTGATTAGATATATCAATTTTAGAATGGATATTGACTATGATGGATTTCAAATAATTCTTGACATTCTTGAATCACTAGTTAAAAACCAAAAGTTGAAATTTTTAATTGAATATAAAGGTCAAAATGGGGGTTATTCGACACTTACGCACTTGGTACATTTCTATTTACAAGGTGGTTTCAGAGGTTCTGTAAATTTTAAACTAGGCAAAGGGCTACCGGTTGATAAGGCTATTTCTGAAACTTCTGAATTTGTATATAGTACACTAAAATACCAAGTAGTCAAGTACCTAGGTGTTTTTAATATTATGTATAAATTCTTCATTTTTCAAAAGACAGGACAACCCATCGATGAAGTAAGTGGATTAGATAGATTATTAACAAAACTAGAATACAATGCATTTACGGAAAAAGGTAGAATTGCAAGTGATTTTGGAGTACCTTCTTCCATTATTGATTATTATGAAAATGAGGAAAGAAGTAATGAAATTAAAAATTCATTTGACAACTATGAATCGAGTATATTTAAGAAAGTCGAAAGAATAATTACTGAACAAAATACTGGTAGCAACAATGTATAAAAATAATAGCTGTTTAATTTTAGACATACAAAATCACCTGTCTATATAACCTAACTCTTATGAATACATCCGATGAACTCAATGTAGCACACAAGCTATACTCAAATCAGGATTACCCTAAAACAAGATCACTTTGGAACCTGATAACAAATGCATATAGAATAATAAAGAGTGTTTACATATTTACACATTTTGATGAGTATTGCAGACAACTTCGCTCGGATAAACAAGAAGACAAACAGGAGATTTACTGGAATGCTTCCTATTACGAAAAATTAATTGATTATATAAAAATTATAACAGCCTTTGAAACGCTGAACAAGGCTGTTTTGGTAAAAAAAGGAATACTCATTCATAAAATAGAGCACAGTAAGCTTAATAAGGAACTATATAAACAACAATCAGCGGGGAAACCAGTGAAAATATCCGATTTTTATCTAGACGGTTATCCGGAAATAACGGTACGCAGGAATATAACAGAGTTTAATGGTTTGGCAAAAAGTATGGCTACTATAAACTTTTCTCATACGCTTAATGAGGAATATCAGTCTGTACTTAATCTGGACAAAAAATTAGTGTATTACCTGAAGGAGATAAACTTAAAACGCAATAGGCTCCATTTATATACTGATTTTCATGGTGCTTTTTCTGTTGAACATCATATTGAAAAATGGAGATTTATTAAAGAAACTTCCATTTCGGTTATAAAAAAAGAAAAGGATAAAATTAATGAAGAATTAAAAGATTGTATTTAATTTAATCTTCCTGAAAAAGTGCACACAACTCAAAATTCAAATCCAAATAGAGTTCCTGACGCGTTCTTATCATTCAATTCAAGAACGATATCTTTTTGATCAAAATAAATTGGTTCATCCTTTTCATTAGTTGGTAAATCAGACTTTATAACAGATAAGAGGTATTGAATATCATAGGTTGATGTAACCTCATGTATTAGTTTTAACAACCTTATTTTTATACCGTTATCCTGTTGAGAAAGAACATCATCGTGATAAACAAATCTGAAATAAGATTCTTTATTGTAAGCTACCAATATAGCTAAGTCAAATACTACACAAAGGATTTTTTTATAAGTTCTTCCTTCATCTTTTGCCGTATCTTTAGAAAACTGATCTTTTGTTTTTATGGTAGGCGGCTTGAAATCAACATTATTGCTAGAGTTCAAGGACCAGGAAATATAAGTATCCTCGTCCATTACTTCATTAAAGAAGTTTGAAAACAAGGTTCTTACCAAATTGTATTTTTTGTTTTTTTCGGTATGGTTACTTATGTTTTTTAATTCTTTAACTGTATTTTCAATTTCTTTTTTTAACTCTTCTTTTTCGTTATTTAATTCTACAATTCTATCAATTATTCTTAAACGCTCCTTTAATTGAATTAATTCAGATTCAATTCTCGCTAATATTTTTTGATAATCTTTAAGCCTCCTGAAAGTATCTGTATCCGTCAGAAATCCCAATAAATTTTCTTTTTTGAGACTCAATTCTTTTAGATCAGCATTTATCTCATGTAATTGTTTACTCTTCTCCGCTATTGTTTTTTTTAAAAGTCTATTTCTGTCTTTCGTTAATTCTTCATTAAACTTGATAAGATCACTGTAATCTTTTTTTAAATCATCTGGAAAATAGACTTTTGACTCTTTAAAAACACGTTCTATCTTTGGAAGATCAAATGAAAAATTATTTTTAATTGAGTTTTGAAGTTTACTGATATCAAAATTTAGATTATATGACAAGCTATTGAGTTCAGAAATTTTATTCTCAATCTGATCAATCCCTTCTTCAATCAAATGCTTATCCTGCTCATAAAAATTGAGCTGGTCTATTTTGTTTTCTGCATCTTTAGCTTTGGATTCTTGTAATCCTATCTGAGCTATTATTTCATCTCTGTCGGCATCATTTACGGAAAAATCTTTTTTTAATTGCTTTATGTGATTATCAATCTCTTCTTGTTTATTGTTATTAATATATTTTTCTCTGAGAATTTTACCATCGAATCCCAGCAAATCAAACATAAAAGGCTTCCAATCAACATCTTTGCCTCCTTTAAACTTTGAAAGTCGGTAAACATCTTCATAATCAGGTTGCATACGAATGCAATAATTTATTGCCTTTCGATAATCATAAGGTTTGTTTTTAAAAAAGTCAAAGTTGAAGTAGAACTCAAGTATTTCCTTAGCAGCTTTAATCCCTAAATTTTCATATTCCCAATTGAGTGGAGGTATATAACCATTTATGGTCTGTTCATTTATACTAATAGATGTTTTAGTAGGAGTCTCTAGACTTCTTTTTATGGTTAGAAATTTTCCGGAATTCAAAAGAATTTCTAAATAGAATATGTGACTTTTAAATAATTGTTTTCCTTTCTCATCAATAGCTTTTAACAGAAAATTGGATTTGTCTATTTTTTTTATCAAAAGATAATCAATTAATTCAGCCAGTTTAGTTTTACCTAAATCATGAGAATTCTTTTTATCTTTCAAGTTAGTAACAACATCAGCATAGATTACATTTAATCCTCTGAGGTTAAACCTAACATTTTTAAACCTATCATCGTTGCAGTAAAGTTTACTAAGCTTCATTTGACTTAAAAGAATCTGTCGATTGTTCGTAATTTAACTTTCCTAATAAAAACAAGAAATTCAATGCATACGGGAAATTTATTTTTGCTTCTTCACCCAATACTTCAGTAACTTTTTTCAACAAAGTATCATATTGAATAGGATAAAAGGTATTTAATTCTGATAAAATAATAGAACTAATGTTTAGTACGGAGAACTCGGGATTGGTATGTCTGTCTGGTCTAATCATTTAATTCCTATTAAGCATTCATAATACATAAAATGCAATAGCTTATAAATATGTCTTTTTCCTCTTATTGTATTGCCATCTGATATTTTTTTATAGATGAATACAAAAACCTCTTCAAACAGTACAAAATTACTTCTTTTTATTTGGATCACGTTTCTTAATTCAGCAGCAATATCAAAATATTGCTCTTTTAAATCTTCATTTCTCGGATCAGATAAAAAGGATTCAATTTTATCGAAATCTTGAAGAGAATGAGATAAAATTTCATTTTCATAATATTCTTGTCCTAATTCATTTTTTTTATTCTTTTCTTCAATTTTTATTTTATCAAAATTAAATTTTACCCTGTTCACCTCTGCCTCCAAGTTTGTTTTGATTCTAGGTAATTCATTATGAAATTCTAAAATAATATTTTTGATATCATCTTCAGAAAACTCAAAAGGAATATGATTTAAATCCAACTGAAACTCAGAAATTATACTTTTGTTAGGTTTAATGTATTGGTCATTCAAAGTTTCTTTACCAATGATACAAACATTTTCAAGCCCTGAGTCTTTTTTAATTTTTTCTAATAATTTTTCTCCTGAAACACCCGAATATTTTCTATTGGTGAAAATTATATAACAATCTATTTCTCCGTTATCTTTTAGTTTTTTTACTTTTACAATTTCTTCATCAAGAATTTTCTTAAAATTACTGTCATTACAAGAAGCAATTGGGTTACTAGTATGTTTAGCCTGAATGATAAAATTTCCTTTCCAAGGAGATTTATCTGATGGAAATCTTGTAGCAGTTCCGGTGAATTTACCATCCCGGCCTCCATCCTTACCTTTCGCAAATGATATAGTAGCAATACCAAATAAAGATTGGCAAATTCTATTTACTAATTTTTCAAAAGTATCTTCATTAAGTATTTCTAATCTATAGTCCATTCAAAAATTTTGTCTTTGTGAATATACACAAATATAATTATACATCAATTTGCTTTAATAGTTATGAGTAAATACTAACCTAATCATTTTTTAGCCTAAAAATCATTACATGTCTCTTAATTAATTCATGTTTAGTATAATCTAAAAGAAAAACTTTTTTATACACATAAACATCTTTAAAGCTACTAAGTATAAATAAAACCCCCGCTCTTCGAAGTATTGCAAGCTCTGCGAACGTCTCCGACTTCGTAGCTTTACATCCATAACAGGGTTTATACGCTACACTCCTCTCTGAGGGGCTCCAACGCTATCTTTAGAAGCCTTCCCGATTCCGTGCCCTACAAAGTCTTGCAGCTGCTGTTTTGTGTAGCAATTGCCATAGAGTATGATACATACAATGGATAATCCAAGTGATTTGGAGAGACTGAGGGATTGCATAAAAATTCATAGTCTGCCATTATATTATTGATATTTTACTATATTTTTAAGCGTATTGCTACCTTTTTAGTGAAGTAGCAATGCACTCCCCCCTACTTTTGCCCGGAATGAGATTCTTTGTTTTTGGATGGTTTTTCTTGTTGGTTTTGTTGGTTGATTTTTTGGGAAAAATGATTGAGTTTACGGGAATCCACAAAGCAATTGTACAAACATTTATTTTCTTTATGGCAATATCTATTTACACACTGAACGAAATGAAACGTGCATTAAACGCTAGGATCATTAAACATCATGCCTATGCAAAAACAAGAGCTAATAGAAAATATTATTCTAAATGAAAATGCTTATTTCTTTTTGAAAGAAAGGGAAGGATTTATCAGTAAGCGGCTAATAAAAAGTACATTTAAAGATGCTTCACGAGAAAAAAAGGGAAATTTTCTTCTAAATGAACTAAAAATCAGACATCAAATAAACCAAAATGAGTTTGTCTACTATTCTATAGCAGTATTCAAATATGAAAAAAAGCCCACCTTTATAGATGATGCTGTAGAAGGATGGGAGGAAAGGAAATTAGCTTATATATGTTTAATTGATTTTAAAGATCATTTAGTAATAGCAAAAAGAAATATCTCCGGAATTAAGGATTTTTTGAAAATGTTCTTACCAATCGATTATAATGTATTGACCTCAATATTTACCAATGACGATACGACTTTCGAGAAATTATCAATGAATAACATGAATATTTCTGACAAGTCCATACGCCAAAAGAGTTTGGAATCCATAGACTTAAAGGAAAACCTGTCGACATTAGGGTTACAGAGTTATATTCTTAATAATTTAAGAGTCAATAATGAAGATGGTAAAACTTCTCTTTCTTTAAACTCATCAAGAATAAATAAATTCGGAACTAAAAACAATCTAGACACTTTCATTAATTGGTCTCATGAGATTATTAATCGGATTATAGCCTTTGAACCTAAATCAAGTTTTCTTTCTTCATTTGCTACCCCTCTAGATTATTCAGAGGAAAAGAATAATTTACAACCAATAGCAATTTTAATTACCTTATCCAAGCTATATGCTGATTTTGAAGATAACAGAATTGAAAGATGTTTTATAGTAAATGGCGAAAAAGAAAGGCCTGTCAATATTCTAAAAGTCTTAAATAACTTTGAACGTCTTTTAAAAATTGTGTCTGTAGAGGAAGGCGGTGTAATACAGTATAAAATTGAGAATAAATCTATCCATGATTTGCAGATATCACTCAATCCCAAATCCATAACACTTCGATCAAGAAAATTAGCTAATCTTTGTATTCAGCTATCAGAAGATGTTGTTTATCCTATACTTCACTATTTCAATTGGACCAATAGTTTTATTGTCACTTTTGATTCACCTGATTTGGTATATAGTAATAGAAAATTATTTAAAGACAGCAGACTCCTAAGCAATATAGATTCTTTTTTGAAAGTCTTCATTCCTTATCAAGAATTGGAACACGTCACATCCGAAAAAGGAGACTTCTTCGCTGAATCAACAGCTTTTACTGATGATTCCATTTTTGGGTTTGTAGAGAACACTTTTATGGTAGAGTCAGAATATTTCATTTGTGATGATTTAAGCAAAGAGTGGGCAGATCATATTGCATTAAATGAGGAAAGTATTACATTTTATCATTCAAAATATAAAGATTCTAGCTTTTCAGCTTCAGCCTTTCAAGACATAATAGGGCAAGCTCAAAAGAATTTAGGAAATCTTAGCCCTTCGGATAATCAATGGCCACTTAAACAAAACCATTGGTCAAAGACATATAGAAATAACCATATCCAAACCCGAATAACAAGACTAAGAAAAGGTAATGGTGTAGAAGAAGCAATCGAATACTGCAAAACGTTGAAAACATATCCGAACCTAAAAAAGAAAGTTATTTTAGTTATCAATTTCATCTCAAAAGCAGAACTCGAAGACAGACTTAATAAATTGAGGGATGCCGAAGATTTTGCTGAACGAAATGAAGTTATTCAGATACTTTGGTTTATTTCTTCTCTCGTTTCAAGTTGTTACGAAGTCGGAGCAGAGATTTACATTTGCTGTAAACCATAAAGGAAATTGACAACATTTTAATCCATAGTCGTAAAAGAATGGCAATCAACCTGAAAGAAATAAAAACCAAATCATTAAGTTTTATTAAAACACTAAACGATAAAATTTCCAACTCCAGTTTAGAACATTTTCAAACCATTGTTTTTAGCTCTTCGGAATTCAGGGATAAAAATACTTTAGGAGGTCCGGTAAAAAAGATAAAACAAAACGAGTATCCTCTAATCTATATTATCAGCATTCCCGATGATAAGGCCAGGAAAGAGCTCATAAGGAAATTTAAGTGCTTTAGGGAGAGTAATGACCTGAAAACAAAGAACGTCGATAGGGTCAATTTATCAAGATTCAACAGGGAAAACATAAATTCCAACACCATTTATGTAGGAAGTTCTACAACCGATTTCGTAACCAGAATAAAAAATCATTTAGGGATTATGGGGACAAGGGTTTATAGTCTTCATTTATGCAAATGGGATGAAGGTTTTAATTATAATGTAAACATCGAAACCTATGAAATCAAAACGACAAATAATGAAAAACTTGAAAGATTCGCTGTGGAAATCATTGAGCAGCAGATTTGGGATGAGTTAAGACCTGTGTTTGGGAAAAAGAGCGGGTTGTGATAATTGTTAACCGTTAAACTGTCATTAGCGAGTACCATTTTATTTTACAAACTGAGGAGAATAATTGTCTATGGAATACCTCAGATATATCAATCATAAGTATATTGATTAAATGCATATTACAAAATAGCAGTATATTTAATCTAATCATTATACACCGACTAACCAAAACCAACCAATGGAGGAAGATTATTTAGCATATTTCAAATATTCAGGAGAAGCTATCGAAAATGGTTATTTAGATTTGAGAAAATCGGCAGACGCCCTACTTGGAATTGATGAACTTTTTAGATATTTCCTTTATCGACAAAACCCTGATTTAGCAAAAATTGATTTTGAAATACCCGCACGGGTCAGGAAAGGGAGTTGGGAAGCGCTGATCCCGGAAAATATAGGAGAATGGCTTTATCTTATAATGGGAGGAGGTGCCACTACTTATACTGTGACAGCAGTAAAAGAAATGGCAAAATCTGATTTTAAGGATGTTGGTTTCAAAACCGTATTTAAAGGAATTATCAAATCAATTAAATGGTGTATTCAACTTGCAAAACACCTTGGAACTACTAGAAAGAAAACCTTTGAAAATGTGACTTTCAAAGAAGAAAACGGAGTTCAATTTATAGGAGTTCCCAATGAAAACGGAGAGCTATTATTTATTCCTAAAACCTATCTTGATTTATTTTCTCAATTACCATCAAATTTATTCTCGAAGATTGCAAAACCAATTGAACCAGATAGAGAGTTCGTGATAGATTTTGCCGATGACGAAAAAAATGACAGAGACGATGCAGATAAAGTTACCATAGGATATATCGATAAAGCAATTTTCTACCAGCCCGAGGAGGAAGATGAAATCTTGTTCCCAGAATTCGAACACGGCATGTATGTCGAAATCACCGGACATGTAACTCGTGGAAATGAAAACTCCAACACTATCGGATTTCAATATTTTGGACACATTTTAACCTGTTACCCGGAACATGGGAATATCAGCAAGGACAAAAATAAGTTATTTACAAATTGTACAATCAAAGGGTTCATTGACCGAAAAGATAAAAAAGGAGAGTATATAGAGAAAAGGCCAAGAATAAGGTTTTTAGAACTTGTTCCTATCAAAGGCGAAATGGACAGACAGCAAAAAATGTTCGAATAAACAGCATTTAAAATTTTGTGTATAGTTAATTATGCGAATTAGAACAGCTATCTAATTATCCTGTACAATCTATTACTTCACTATATTTATGGCTTGGCAGAAATACCAATAAAAAATGGCAAAGAAAAGAAGTGGACAAGCAGAATTTGTGAAATGGTTTGGGCCTTTACTAGATGCCTTACGGCATTTGGGAGGCTCTGGAAAGCCCAGAGAGGTTTCGGAGAAAATTGCCGAAAATCTCCATATTCCGGACAAAAAACTGGAAGAAGTTTTGAGTTCGGGACAAAACAAATTTCATAATCAGGTGGCTTGGGCCAGGCAGTACCTGGTTTGGGAAGGCTATTTAGATTCTTCCAAGCACGGTATTTGGGCTTTGACTCCCAAAGGAGAAGAGACGCAGCTTAACGAAAAACAGGCCAGGGAGATTTTCTTAAAATGGGTGGATATCCATAGAAAAGCCAGAAAAAATAAGTCCGAAAAAGAAATTATCAACGAACAGGAAGAAACGGAACCGGATGAAGCCCAAACCAGTAATAAAACGGATTTACTGGAAGTATTACAGAGTTTAACGCCCCACGGATTCGAGAAAATCTGCCAAAGGTTGTTACGGGAATCAGGATTTGAAAATGTAGTCGTCACCGGGCAATCTCACGATGGCGGTATTGACGGCTACGGTACTTTGGAGATGAACCCTTTTGTAAGTTTTAAAGTATTGTTTCAATGCAAGCGGTATAAAGGAACCGTTTCGAGAGCCCAGGTAGGCGATTTTAGAAACGCCATGATAGGAAGGGCCGAAAAAGGAATTATTATGACTACGGGTACTTTTTCATCCGATGCCGTCAGGGAAGCCAACAGAGACGGCGCCCCTCAGGTAGAACTGGTGGACGGGGAAAAACTTGTGGAGATGTTTCAGAAAGTAGAACTCGGGCTCACTCCCAAAATCATTTATGAAGTTGATTTGCCTTTTTTTGAGCCTTATATGGATACCGGGAAGAAAAAGTAAGGTTATCCAATTTTAATAATAATAGGTGTTTAGACATTCTCTATACTCTTTTAATACACATCATCCTCTTACCTTCTTTCTAAAAGAATCACACGATATTAAATCATGCCATTTTGCCCGCTCAACCCTATACAAAAGAGTTGTATTTTTTACTCTTGTATATTTCCTATTTGTCTATATTTAACAAATCATTTTTTAACAAATATCTTTATGAATAGGTTTGGAGAGCTTATCAGGACTAAAAGAGAGGAAAAAGAAATGCTACTCAGGCATTTATCTGCCGAATTGGATATTGACACAGCTTTGCTCAGCAAGATAGAAAGGGGTGAAAAAACCGCTAAACGGGAATATATTACATTGTTAGCAAAGATTTTTGAATTGGATTATAATCAATTATTTTCTTTATGGCTGGCTGATCAAATTTATAAATTAATAGAAAATGAAGATCTGGCGCTAGAAGCCTTAAAAATTGCTAAAAAAGAATTAAAACAATCTGTTATTAAATAAGAATGAATCAAGTACAACATAACGCCATTGTTAATTTCATCTGGAGTATTGCTGATGATGTGTTACGTGATGTCTATACACGTGGAAAATACAGAGATATAATATTACCGTTTACCGTACTGCGCAGACTGGATGCCATTTTGGAGCCTACAAAAGACAAAGTTTTGGAGATGCACCAAAAACTGAATGAAATGAAGATTGACAACCAATCTGCTCAATTGCGCAAAACCAGCGGTTATGTGTTTTACAATACCTCCAACTACACCTTCAAAAGGTTGCTTAACGAGCCGGGGAACATCCGCCAAAACTTAGAAACGTACCTAGATGGCTTTAGCAGCAATGTGCAGGACATCATCAGTAAGTTTAAGTTAAGAAACCAGTTGGAGACCTTAGAAGAAGGCAACATTACATTTCCGCTGATAGAAAAGTTCTGCTCAAGCACCATCAACCTAAGCCCGGTTCCGGTGACTGATAAAGACGGCAATGTGGTGATGGAAGGCTTGACCAATTTGGGTATGGGCTATGTGTTTGAAGAATTGATACGAAAGTTCAATGAGGAGAACAACGAGGAAGCGGGAGAACACTTTACCCCACGGGAGATTATTCGTTTAATGACCCACTTGATTTTTGAACCCCTCAAAGGAAAGATTAAAGACGGTACTTATCTGATTTACGACCCTGCTTGTGGTAGTGGTGGTATGCTTACAGAAGCAGAACACTTTGCCAAAAAACTTAACCCAAAAGCTACTTTCCACTTATACGGTCAGGAGGTAAACCCGGAAACTTATGCTATCTGTAAAGCAGACATGCTCATAAAAGATGAAGACCCGGAGAAGATTGCTTTCGGCTCTACTTTGAGCAAAGACGGCTTTCCTAACCTGCAATTTGATTTCATGATTAGTAACCCACCTTATGGGAAAACATGGAAAGTAGATAAAGATGCTATACTTGATAAAAAAGATATCATTGACCCTCGCTTCACAGTAGGCGTTCCTCGAGTAAATGACGGTCAATTACTGTTTGTCATGAACATTGTCTCCAAGCTAAAAACCAACAGCGAATTGGGTAGCAGGGCAGCAACTATTCATAATGGTTCGGCATTGTTTACAGGAGATGCAGGGCAAGGAGAAACCGAAATTCGCAAGTATCTTTTTGAGAATGATTTATTGGAAGCGGTAATTGCTCTGCCCAACGATTTGTTTTACAACACCGGCATTCCCACCTACATTTTTATCCTGAACAACAAGAAGGAGAAAATACGAAAAGGGAAACTGCAACTCATCAATGTTACCTCTGAGCAATTCTACAGCAAAATGCGCAAGCCATTGGGTAAAAAGCGGGTGGAGTTTAGCAAAGACCATATCCGCAAGATTACCGACCTGTTTTTGCACTTCGAGAACAACGAACATAGCATTATTCTCGATAATGAAGATTTTGGCTACAGCCAGATAACCGTGCACCGCCCGCAGCGTGATGAAGAAGGCCATATCATCAAGGATTCAAGAGGCAACCCCAAAAGCGATACTTCCTTAAAAGACAAGGAAAACATTCCTTTGAAGGATGATATTGATGCTTTTTTTGCCAAAGAGGTCACCCCTTTTGTGCCGGACCTGCCCGCCCAAAAGCCAATTTCAGGAGAGTTTTGTGTTTATGTATTGAAATGTGCGGATGGTTCATTCTATAAAGGCCAAACGAAAGATTTCCCAAGAAGAATGAAAGAACATGAAAATGGTGAGGTTAGTTGGACAGCAAAGAATTTGCCTGTTGAAATTATACATTGGGAAATATTTCAAACAAGAAAAGATGCCGTAGAGAGGGAAGATTATTTAAAGACGGGAAGAGGTAGAGATTGGCTAAAAAAACAATATGAAGATAAAAAATTAAAGTCTTTTGAACGGCAGGCGGGTGCCTGGTATAAAAAGAGCGAAACCAAAATTGGCTATGAAATAAACTTTGCCAAGTACTTCTACCAGCACAAAGCCCCAAGGAGTTTAGAGGAAATATCTGCCGATATTTTCAAGATTGAGGAAGAAACCGAGCATCTATTAAAAGAAATTGTTGAAGCGTAAATGGAGATGAAACATACATATAAAACGTATATACCTTGGATGCCTGAATTACCCTCTCATTGGAAATTGGAGAGAGTAAAGAATTATTTCAACTTCTCATGTGAAGTTGTTGGAGAAAACTACAATGATTTCAAAGTTCTTTCATTATCTGTAAAAGGCAATGGAGTAATTGTTCGAGATATGGAAAGTAGAAAAGGAAAACATTCACTTTCCATGGATAAATACATGATTATTCAACCCAACAGCATTGTACTTTGTCTTTTTGATATGGATGTAACACCACGGATTGTTGGACATTGTGAAAATGAAGGAATTATTACTTCTGCATACACCAACATTATACCCAAGAAAAATATTCATTCAAAATTCTACTACTATTTTTTCTTACAGCAAGATTATAATAAGTCTTTAATGGTACAAGGAACAGGAGTTCGGACAACTCTTACAAATAGCCAATTTGGTGCTGTTAAAATTCCTTTGCCCCCTTTAGAAGAGCAAATCGCCATTGCCAATTATTTAGACAGGCAATCCAAAAAAATAAAACACTTCATCCGGAAAAAGCAAGCTTTTATTGAGCTACTCAAAGAGCAACGGCAGGCGGTTATTAGCCGTGCAGTTACTAAAGGTATTAACCCCGACATAACCTTAAAGGATAGCGGCATTCAATGGTTGGGGGATATTCCTGAGCATTGGGAGGTAAGAAAATTAAGATACTGCGGGCAATGTCAAAATGGGCTAAATAAAGGAGGGGAATTTTTTGGAAAAGGCTTCCCCTTTTTCGGTTACGGAGATATATATAACAATGAGATTTTACCTCAAATCCCATCAGGTTTAGTCGAATCCACAGAAGAAGAACAAGCTAACTGTTCGGTTGAAAAAGGAGACGTTTTTTTTACACGAACATCAGAAATTGTAGATGAAATCGCCATCGCTTCGACTTGCCACCAAACAATTCCTAATGCAACTTTTTCAGGGTTTTTAATTCGTTTCAGACCTACAGAAAACCTTCTTTTTGAAGGTTATAGTACATACTACTTTAGAAATGAATTATTGCGAGAGTATTTCGTGAAGGAAATGAATATCATAACACGTGCTTCAATGAGTCAGGATTTATTGAAAAGCCTTCCAATTGTTTTGCCTCCAATCGAAGAACAAGTAATGATTTATAACTATATCAAAACTGAAACCGCCAAAATAGACCAGGCCATTGCGAAAGCAGAGAAAGAAATAGAACTCATCAAAGAGTATCGGGAAGCCATGATAGCCGAAGCGGTGTTGGGGAAGTTAAAAGTGTCTGAACTATGATTTTTAAAATGATTGTCTGAATACTATGATTAATGAAAAGTATAAATATTCCGATTTAACAGGCAAAATAATAGGCTGTGCGATGGAAGTGCATAAGCATTTAGGAAATGGCTTTCAAGAAGTCGTGTATCAAAGGGCATTGTCCATAGAGTTGAATATGCAAAACCTTTCTCACGTAAGAGAACAAGAAATGGATTTAAAATATAAAGGGTATGATATAGGAACAAGGCGAGTAGATTTTTTTATTGAAAACAGAATAATGTTAGAAATAAAAGCAGTAAAGGAATTGGAAGATGTGCATTTGGCTCAAGCCATCAATTATTTAGAAGCCTATGGTATGGAAATAGGTCTGCTAATCAATTTTGGTAATACTTCTTTACAGTTTAAAAGAGTAATGAAGCCCAATCAAAGTCCGTCAAAAAATCACATAAAATCATAGTTCAAGACAATGAATAGCAACAAGCCTGTAAAATCAAATAATGAGCTGAGTGAGTTCATTTTATACACTGCTCCTTCGGGTGAAGTGAAGGTGGAGATTTATGTGCAAAACGAAACCGTTTGGCTTACACAACAAAAAATAGCTGACCTCTTTGGGGTAGCCAAATCTACTATCAGTGAACATCTTAGCAATGTGTATGACAGTGGTGAGTTGGACAGGGAGGCAACTGTTCGGAAATTCCGAACAGTTCAAACAGAAGGCGACAGGGAGGTCGCCCGTAATTTAGAATATTACAACCTAGATGCCATTATTTCCGTGGGTTACCGGGTAAACTCTGCCAAGGCCACCCAATTCCGTATCTGGGCTACCAAAACCTTAAAAGAGTACATCATTAAAGGTTTCACCCTCGATGATGAACGCCTCAAGCAAGGCAAAACACTGTTTGGCAAAGATTATTTCAAAGAGTTATTGGAGCGTGTCCGCTCCATCCGTGCCAGCGAACGCAGAATTTACCAGCAGGTAACCGACATCTTTGCCGAGTGTAGCATCGATTACGACCCGCAATCGCCCATTACCAAAGAATTTTACGCCACGGTTCAAAACAAATTTCACTTTGCCATCACAGGCAAAACAGCAGCCGAAATCATTTTCTTGAAAGCCGACAGCAAAAAAGAAAACATGGGCTTAACCACCTGGAAAAATGCTCCCGAAGGCAGAATCCTAAAATCAGATACCAGCATTGCCAAAAACTACCTGCAGGAAAAAGAAATCAAACAACTGGAACGTACGGTAACCGGCTATTTTGATTATATAGAAGGGCTGATAGAACGAGAGAATACCTTCACGATGGAGCAGTTGGCATTGAGTGTCAACAAGTTCTTGGAATTTAATGAGTACAAAGTGTTAGAAGGCCCAGGCAAAAAGTCAAAAAAACAGGCCGAAAATAAAGCCCATGCCGAATACGACAAGTTTAACAAAACCCAGAAAATAGAATCCGATTTTGATAAAATGGTGAAGGGATTGAAGAAAGGAAAATCGAAAGACAAGTAGTAAATAGTACAACAGAAAAAATTAGCAATCGAAAATGGATAACATTCATAACATATCAGAAGAAGAGGTAGATAACACTATCATTGACGCTGGTGATGGTACAGAGAAAGAGCAGGTGGATGACCAGGTATTGTTGATGGATAAGCCATTCGACCCTACGCTCATCAAGATAGAAACCAAAACGCCCTCATTAGATACCTTAATCAAGCGCATTGAAAGGAAAAGTATTCAAATGAATACCGAAACTTACTTTCAGCGCAAAGACGACCTTTGGGATAAAACCAAGCAAAGCCGCCTGATAGAATCCATACTTATTCGCTTCCCGCTACCGGCCTTCTTTTTCGATGCAAGCGATGATAATAACTGGTTGGTGGTGGACGGATTACAACGCTTAAGCAGTATTCGCAACTTTGTAGTAGATAAAAGTCAGGCTTTAACTAATCTGGAATTTTTAACGCATCTCAACGGCAAGTATTGGGATGATTTACCTGAAGACCTTCAACGAGTAATTGAAGAAGCACAGGTTGTGATTTACAAAATCATGCCGGGCACACCAACCGATGTGAAGTTCAATATCTTCAAACGAATCAATACGGGCGGTCTCATTCTGGAAGCGCAGGAGATTCGCCACGCCTTGTTCCAAGGGCGACCAGCCACTTTTATTTATGAATTGGCAAACATCAAAGCGTTTAAGGATGCCACCGCAAATAAAATCAAAACGGACAGGATGCTCGACAGAGATTTTGCCAATCGTTTCTTAGGATTTTACCTGTTGGGTGTAGAGAATTATGGCACAAAAGAATTTGGCTATGATTTAGACTCCTACATGAGCAAGGCAATGGCAGAGATTTACTCCAAATCCGAGGAGGAATTAGAGCGAATATCCAATGCTTTTAAAGCATCCATGCAACTGGCAAAAACCATATTCGGGGACGAAGCATTCAGAAAAGTGCGCACAGGCAATAAAAGGCTCCCTCCCATCAACAAAGCCCTATTTGATGCGCTTTCTACTCAACTGGCATTGCTATCAGAAGATGAAGCCACCCGCTTAAAGGAGAACAAAGCAGCATTTAAAACCACGCTAAAAGAAGAACTCACCAATAATGAGGTTTTCTTTTCAGCAGTAACCAGTGGTACAGGTGATAAAACCAAGGTTGCAACACGCCACAACAAAATCAGGGAATTAATTAATCAAGCGATTCAACATGATTAGTAGTATAGAAATTAAAAACTTCAAATCCATCAAGTCCAAATTGTTTGCGCTTCGGAATTTGAATGTGCTTTTGGGGCTCAACGGACAGGGCAAAAGCTCTTTCACTCAAAGTCTATTATTACTGAGACAAAGTCAAAGGCATATAACTGAGCACATTAATCTGAATGATGAAAAATTAATAAGAATCGGGAAGGCAAAAGATGCACTCTATCAATATGCAAAAGAAGATATGTCTTTTGAAGTTAAATTTTCAGAATCCAAGATTTTAAACTTGGTTTTTGAGTATAAATCTGACTCAGACATAATGAAAGTCAAAGATTCATCTAAAAGCTTGAATATACCAATGGATGAAGCTCTATTTACGAAAAACTTTCAGTATTTAAACGCAGAACGTGTAGAACCAAAATCACTACACAGTAAAAGTTATTCTTCAATAACTATAGACAGAAACATAGGAAAAAAAGGAGAGTACACTGTGCATTTTTTGGAAGTAAATGGAGATGAAAATATCGCTTTTGAAAATTGCATACACCCAGACACGATTATTTCAGTAAATAACAAGAATGAGAGGTTTAAAGACAAAAGGCTAATTCATCAAGTAAATTTATGGCTTAGTGAAATAAGCCCAGAAGTACAAATTAAAACAACAGATCTTACCTCAGATTTCGTACAGTTGGCATTTGAATACAAACAACCAACCTTTGGAGAAACAAATGCATTTAAACCTGAAAATGTAGGTTTCGGTATTTCGTATGTTCTCCATGTAGTAACAGCTTTATTAAAAGCAAAATCAGGTGACCTGCTTATTATCGAAAACCCTGAAAGCCACATCCATCCAAGAGGTCAGGCAGAATTAGGAAAATTGATTGCCTTGGTAGCACAAAACGATGTGCAAATTATCATAGAGACTCATAGCGACCATATTGTAAACGGTATTCGTGTAGGCATAAAGGAAGAGAAATTAAGCAAAGACAAGGCAAGACTTTTCTACTTCAAAAAGATTGTGGAGGAGCAAGAGCAATACTCAGCCATAACCGACATTGTCTTGGATAAGAATGGGACGCTTTCCGAAGAACCAGAAGGCTTGCTTGACGAATGGGGTAATCAACTTTTAAAATTATTTTGAGGATGCAGTTAGTTTTTAATGAGCTTTCCCTGCTTCCTCTAACCGAGTCTGTCCAAGTTGCTGAAATGAACTTTAGGACAATGATTGGCACATTTAAAAAGGCTAAAGAAGTTGTTGGGTTTAAGAATATTTTGTTCCAGAATAATCTATCCAACCAAGCGGTGATAGAGCAAATAAACTTCGTTCAGCTTTTAGACTTATTGGAAAATAAAGACTTGAAAAGGGCTTTAATAACTTTTCTTAATCCTCCTTATCTGGATGACTTGACAGATGCTGAATTAGAAGAATTTTATTCAAGTGAATATCGTATAACTGATGAGGGTTGCCCAACTACAGAAGCTCCTTACGGTTTTCCGATAGCTCATATTAAAACCGTTCCAACCATCAGTCTAAACACTCATGAGTTTTGGAATAACCTGAAAATCAATCTAACAAGGATTGGAGCAGAAGAAGCTGAAAGCGCAAGTTTTTCAGTCAACAATATCTGTCAATCAGATCATCTTGAATCTCAACAATTCAAAGATTGGGTCAGTGTTTCATTAGCAGGTAAAATTGAGGACAAAGAAGCTTTGGGCAAATATTTGGGATATACGAAGTATTCGGCTCATTTCGAGGATGATTTCTTTACTCAACTTATGGGTTGGAAAAAAGAAAACCAAAAGCTTTATAAATACACTTTGGCACTTATGAAAGATGTTGAGCTACATCCGTTCACTGGTGGCATGGGTCAGACAGAAAATTTAAAGAATCGAGGCAAAGAAGCCTCCAAAAGAATATCGAATAGCTATCCTGATGGGGACAGGTTAAGCTACACGGTAGAAAATAACGTGGTAACATTTATTGCTTGCAAAGGCCACTATAAATTCCATTAGTATGCATACAACAGATACATCAGAAAAGGGCTTAGAAACGATCATAGAAAAGCATTTAATCAACCACAATGGCTTTATTGCAAGCTATAGTGCCGACTATGATCGTGACCTCTGCATCAATGAAAAGCTGTTGTTCGAGTTTTTGGCAGCAACGCAACCCAATGCCCATGATACCATCATCAAAAGAGGCAAAGACAAATTCCTGAAACGTCTTTCAGACCAAATTCGCCATAAAGGTATCATTGAAATACTTCGCAATGGGGTCAAGGATTTGGATTTAAGAGTACAGCTCTACTTTAAAAAGCCAACTTCTCTTCTTAACGATAAAGCTCAGAAGCATTATAGCAGCAACATTTTTTCTGTTACCCGACAGTTGTACTACAGTCTGGAGAACAGCAACTCTTTAGACATGGTGTTGTTTATCAATGGTTTGCCATTGAGCACATTTGAATTAAAGAACCAATGGACGGGTCAGAATGTAAAACACGCCATTCGCCAATACCAAACAGACCGAGATCCGAAAGAACCCTTGTTTGCCTTTGGCCGATGTATGGTTCACTTTGCTGTAGATGCCGATTTGGTTTATATGACCACACGTCTCAACAGTACAAAAACCTTTTTTCTCCCCTTTAACAAGGGAAATAATGATGGTGCAGGCAATCCGGTAAACTCCGAAGGTTTAAAAACTGATTACCTCTGGAAAAATATATTGACCAAAGACAGCCTGAGCAACATAGTCGAAAACTTTGCTCAAATTGTTGAAGAAAAAGACGAAGACACAGGAAAGGTTAAGCGCAAACTGATTTTTCCCCGATA
The DNA here is from genome assembly GCF_003285545.1 of Sinomicrobium soli. Taxonomy (GTDB): domain Bacteria; phylum Bacteroidota; class Bacteroidia; order Flavobacteriales; family Flavobacteriaceae; genus Sinomicrobium. The sequence continues at coordinate 20,397 of NZ_QLNV01000014.1, forward strand.
CCACCAACTCAGAGCGGTAAAAAAGCTGCTGCACCATTCCAAAGAAAACGGTGTTGGCCAAAAATACCTTATTCAGCATTCAGCTGGTTCAGGCAAATCAAACTCTATTACCTGGTTAGCACACCAGTTGGTGAGTTTACACGATAGTGAGAATACAGAGACCGTTTTCGATAGTGTTATTGTAGTAACGGACAGGCGTGTCTTGGACAAGCAAATCAGAGACAACATCAAGCAATTTGCTCAGGTAAGTAGTGTCGTTGAAGCTATTGATAAAGGGAGCAGACAATTAAAACAAGCTCTCGAAGACGGGAAGAAAATCATTGTTACCACAGTCCAGAAGTTCCCTTTTATCATAGATGAAATCGGAGCTTTACAGGCAAAGAAATTCGCCATCATCATTGATGAAGCTCATAGCAGCCAAAGCGGTGAAACGGCCAGTAAAATGAATTGGGTGCTGTCCGATAAGGAAGTACCATACGGTGATGAACCTGAACCACCAACCTCTGAGGATATTATCAATGAATTGATAGAGAACCGCAAAATGCTGAAAAACGGGAGCTATTTTGCATTTACCGCCACCCCCAAGAACAAGACATTGGAAACCTTCGGTGAAAAGACAGCCGAGGGTAAATTCATGGCTTTTGATAATTATACCATGAAGCAGGCCATCGAGGAAGAATTTATTCTTGATGTGCTAAAGAATTACACCACCTATCAATCCTACTACAAATTAGATAAAGCTGTTGAAGACAACCCGGAGTTTGAAACCCGTCAAGCCAACAAAAAGCTACGTGCTTATGTAGAAAGCCATCCTTTCTCCATTATGGAAAAGTCTAAAATCATGTTAGACCATTTTCATGCGGACATTAGAAAGCTCATCAATGGTCAGGCAAAAGCAATGGTAGTTTGTAAAAGCATCAAAAACGCCATTCTTTACTATCAGGCTTTCAACGAGTATCTGAAAGAAATCAACTCACCATACAAAGCCATTGTAGCTTTTTCAGGCACAAAAGAAATAGACGGAGAAGATTGGGATGAGGCCAGATTAAACGGTTTCCCAAGCAATGACATTCCAACTGAGTTCAAGAAAAAGGAATACCGCTTCCTGATAGTAGCTAATAAGTTTCAAACAGGATTCGACCAGCCACTATTGCATACCATGTATGTAGATAAAAAATTAGCGGATGTTCAGGCGGTACAAACTTTATCAAGACTCAATAGAGCTTACAAACCTTACAAGGAAGACACCTTTGTGATGGATTTCTTCAATACCACCGAGGATATTAAAAAAGCATTTGAGCCTTTCTATACTACCACCGTCCTAAGTGAAGAAACAGACGCCAATAAACTCAATGATTTACAAGATGCCTTAGACAATGCTCAGGTCTATTCTCAGGATGATGTAGTCAATTTCACCGATTTATATTTCAAAGAAGCAGACAGGCAGGAATTAGACCCGATCATTGATAAATGCGTTGCGGAGTATAAAACTGAACTAAATGAAGATGCCCAGATTGATTTCTATGTAAAGGCGAAATCCTTCTTTAGAACGTATGCATTCCTTTCTAAGCTGCTATCCTTCAATAATTCTTATTGGGAAAGACTGTATTGGTTTCTGAAATTCCTGATTCCTAAAATCAAGCCGGAGGAAATTGAGGACTTAGCCAAGGGCATTCTGGAAGCAATAGACCTGGATAGTTACAGACTGACCCGAACAACACAAGAGAACATCAAACTAAGTGGTGATGAAGAATTAGACCCTACTCCACCAGTAATGAAGGGCAAAAAAGGGGAACTTGGCTTTAATGAGTTGGATGCTATCCTCAAAGAGTTCAATACAAAGTTTGGCATTGATAACTGGACGGATGATGATAAGGTAAAGAAATTCCTGTTCGAGCAATTACCCGCCGATTTTGCCCGTGATGAGGCCACAGTCAACGCAGTTAAAAACAGTGACAAGCAAAACGCAAAAATCACTTCTGATAAAAAGGTAGAGGATTTGATGCAGGATGTGATTTTCCAATTCACCGATTTGTATAAAAAATTCACGGATGACCCAGATTTCAAACGCCAGTATTTAGACTTTGTATTTGATAAGATTTGGAATCAAAAAAAGAGTACTCGAAAGAATTCATAACCTGTAAGGAAATGGATCAGTACGGAACAAAACATATTTCTGACCAAAATATTAGAGCCGGAAGAAAACCCCAGCTACCGCCCCCGCTGGTGCGCAATTGTATCGCCCCGCTACCGCCAGTGGAGTTTAGGAAACTCGCTCTTCGAAATCTTGCAGCCCCAGCCCCCGTTTGAGTCTGACGGAAACAGCCCCCAAGTATAACACTAGAAAAAAGGTTATGCTAAGGCAGTACTCTTTACCTCCTCTTCGCATAACCTCAATAGTATATTTGCAATCCAGTAAAAACACAGGCTATATCCTAAATTTGAAAACAATGTCCGATAAAAACGAGCTAGACTGGGAGGAATATGAGGCCATCACTAAATACATCTACGGGGCGATGGGCGAAAAATACGGTATCAAGGTGATAGGGTATGGCCGGAATTGCAAGGTCAAAGGCAAATCTGGAGCAACTTATCAGATAGATGTACTGACAGAGCAGTCGGATGGTAAGAAAAAACACCAGACTGCCATCGAATGTAAGTTTATAAAGAAAAAAGTAACAAATGATACTGTGATAAAGCTCTGGGGTGTCATGGAGGATGCTGGAATTGAAAATGGGATCATAGTTTGTAAAACGGGATTTACGAAGAATACGCTTTTGTATGCCGCGCACAAGGGCATAAAACTGGTCGAGCTGTGGGAGGCCCAAGAGAATGACAGGGATTTTAAAAGGACTTTTGAGGTGGGAATCCTGGATATCCGTTCGAACATCATGTTGGAGCGAGCAAACATTACAAGTATTGATTTTGGCAGTCAGGTTATCACTGGAAAAGAAGAGGTCATGGCAATGTGCTATGCCAAACTTTATGATTCTTACGGCAGGGAAATTCCCTTTAGCAAGTACATCCTAATATATTCTAATGAGCTGAAAGATCGAGGAGAATTATTGAAGGCTGCTACCATAAACGTTCCCTTCACCGGAAAGCTGTTCTGGAGGCTCAGAGATAAGGAAATTGCTATAGAAAAGATTGCGATAACCGGATTTGTTTCCAGGACCGATCAAAGCCAGACAAGGTCATTCGTACTGACCGATCAGGTCTGGATGATCATGAAGGAGCTATTCGATAAGAGGAATTTGACCATGTCAAAGAGTGGATTGATTTGGAACCTATCCCAAAACTGAGGAGCATACGAGACCACTACCATATATACAAATGAATATCTTTAAATTCAAGAAAAAACAGGAATATTCAGCCAGGGATATTTTAAGGCAGTTGAACAAATGTGCCAAGGATTTTACCTTCCCGATGCTCGACAATGGATATGTATATCCAGTGACCTCTAAACTGACCGCTTACCGGGACGATAAAAGATGGGCATTGATCATAGAAGTAGTCGGGTTTAGCTATCGCGGTGGTGGGCACAATGGAATTACCAACGCGCTCCACGTTTTTGGGAATTGCATAAACACCGAACCGGGAATGGCCAATGCCAATTTCCTTTATATAACGGGCAATAGTCCGGATATACCAACTTTCGATGAAGAATATATGGAAAGTTTAAATCCCAATGCCAAAACCATGACTTTGCGGGAAAAGGAAATTCCGGTTAATCATAACAGGGACTTTTATCTTAAAAAGGGAATTGAGTTGAAAGAAGAAAATAAGATTTTTATCTGGGAATTTTTAAGAGGTTTAGTGCCGGAACGCAACCATGATTTTTTTGCCACCGAAAAAGAAATCAGGGAAAGGGTCCCAGCAGATTTACCCAGGATTATGGAATTGACCGAATGGAATCATCCGGACTGTGCTGCTTCCGAACTTCCAGGTAATAATGAAACGTTTAAACAAATAGCCAGGGTTCTGGAAACCGGACAAACAAAACATTATAAGCCGTCAAATGCCCCCAATAACCATTGGAAAAACTGGCCGGACGGAGGTGCATTATAAAAAGGTTCTAATAACACCCAACTATTCCTCGTTTGAGCACATCAGAAACGAGAATCTAACATATAAAAGCATTTTTAACGTTTACCGACAAGCAAAAACACACACCACTGAAAGCTAAACAGACATATTTAAAGGGAAAATCAGTTTTTGTAGTTTCTTTGATCGTCATCGGGATTACCATACTGACCGTTTATTTAACCGGAATAAATTACAACCGGAATTTGACTTCAAACCTGTATTTATCCTTAGGGATCATTGCAACCACGCTTTTCCTGTTTATGACTTACGGGCTTTATAAAGGAATCGGACTGATTGACAATTTTCCAAAGTTCAGGAATTTTAAAAAAGGGGATATTATCGGACATACAGCACCCACTTTTGACACACCGGGTATTTCTGTCGGGGATGGAATTAGCGGGTTGATCATTTCCATCTTATGTTGGATTGGGGTTACGATACTTTTTATTGTCCTGTTGGTCGTATTAGAAGCTGTATTTTGGTTTTCGATTTTTATAATCCTCGCCATGTTGTATTGGATTTTTTTCAGGGCTTTAAAGTTTGTTTTTAATAAATCAACGGAAACGAAGGGAGACATTGGGATTTCAGCAATGTATTCGCTGGCTTATACTATACTCTATACAGGTTGGATTTTTGGCATAGTGTACCTGACACAAACAATGAAATAAAACGCGTTGACATCATCGGTTCCATCTTCATGATGTATTTGGGACCACCCCCTATAATAGCATTGTGAGTATTGATGAAAAAATTGATAGTAATATTAGCTGTTCTGGTTTCCGATTTGACTTTGGCTCAAACGGAACAAAAAACTGACACGCTTGAAATCTGGACACTGTTCAGTATCGGGAATTTTGTCAACTCAAATGCCGAACGCATTGTGGAGCAAAAATGGCCTTTTAGAATAAAGGGGATTGCAGGAGACACATTTCCGGAAGACATGATTGATGCTGTGGAAACCCACAACAATCAAGTCTGGAGCTATCTGGATGCCAACGGACATACGGACTCTAAGAAAAAGTTTGAAGCGGATTTGCTGGCGGAAATCAGGCGGATACAAAACGCTGTAGAAATTTCGAATTCGCACAAAAATATTATTCAATTATTTGAAAAATGGAGAAAAAGCAAGCGACAAAATTATACGAAACTCCATAAATTGAGCGATGAAAAGTATGAATTCCTGTTGTATAGTTTTGATGTCAATAATTTGGATAAGGGACAAACTTTTGAACTGAAATATACTGTGGATTTAGATAAAGGAAAAATAAAAATTATGGAATAATAAACAGGATAAAGTTATTCCCTGCTCTTCGAAGTGTTGCAAGCTATGCGAATGTCTCTGGCTTTGCAGCCCCCCGCTGCCGCACGATTGTACCTTAAACCCGCTCAACGAAGTGTTCATTGTCTCTAACTTTACAGCCCATAGCACATCCATGACCAGCCAATACGTGCCCATTGACGAAAATGTTAAGAACTCGGAAAGACTGTAAACCGTATTATTTTCGACTTATAAAGGAAATACCGGCCCGGGTTTTGGCGGAGGCGAAAGAGAAAGCCGGGTAGGTGGCAAAAGTGGAGCCCGTTGAAACGAGGGGAAAAGCGTATAAATAATATTTGTTGGACGGTTGAGTCTCTGTAACCTTGATGGCTATTGGTTGGTGCTTTTTGGTTTTTACAACATCCTGATATAAAATTAGTACTTTTAAAAGTACAATTGTGTAAAACAAAACAGATGGAATTGCGGCAAATAAAAATATACCGTATGACCCACATTAAGAATATACCACATATTCTACAACATGGTGTTACTCATAAAGATTCTCCCAATTCTAACGACAATTTTGTAACTATAGGGGATATCAGTTTAATTGACACCAGAAATACTAAAAGAGTTAGTGTAGATAACGGTGATTTTCCTAACCTTAATGCACCAACAATTGTTTTAGGCGATTTTATTCCTTTTTATTTTGGGGTTAAAATGCCTATGCTTTACGTTATGCAAAACGGGGGAAATTTTGTGAGGACGGCTACACCTGCAGAAGATATTGTATATTTGGCTTGTTCAATATACGATATAGTTCAATCAAATAACACCATTTATTTTACTGATGGACATGCCACTGATAATTTAACTACTTTTTTTGACGGAAGTAAAATAAAGGATCTTCCATCCTCGATAGATTGGAAAGCCGTGAAGGCTAAGTTTTGGGGAGGACAGGATAACTTAAATCTAAAGCGGAAAAAGCAAGCAGAATTTTTAGTAGCAGACGACATTTCTCCCAACTATTTGATTGGTTTTGGTTGTTATAATGAAACTGCCAAACAAAGGTTAATAGTTATGGGAGTTGAAGAAGAAAAAATTAAGATTATCCCCAAAGCTTATTATCATTAAAACAAAAGACCATGATAAAGTATACAACAGGAAATATTTTTGAAAGCAGTGCACAGGCCTTAGTGAATACTGTAAACACTGTTGGTATTATGGGTAAGGGCATTGCGCTACAATTTAAAAAAGCATATCCGAATAATTTTAAAGCCTATGTCGAAGCTTGTAAAAATGGTGAAATTAAAGTTGGTAAATTATTTGTCACACAGGATTCCAACCTGGATACAGGAGAAAAAATCATTGTCAATTTTCCAACAAAAAAACATTGGCGGAAGCCTTCGGAATATGTATACATAGAAGAAGGACTGGACGATCTAATTCGGATAATTAGAACGCAGCAAATTAAAAGTATAGCAATTCCTCCTCTCGGTGCAGGCAATGGAGGGTTGGAATGGGAAAAGGTAAAAAAAATAATAGAGACTAAACTACAAAATTTTAATATCGATATTTTCGTATATGAGCCAACGACGCAAATAAAGGAGCATTTGAAAAAGGAAAGAGTAAAATTGACCGACGCCAGAGCTTTACTCCTTTATATGCTTTATGATTTGGTGAAAAATGGTGAATATGCCTCTGAATTCTCAAGTGAAAAGGTTTGTTATTTTCTACAAAGATTTGGAGCACAAAAATATTTTAACCTTGAATTTGCCCCTTATTTTTACGGGCCTTATTCGGGTAAAGTAAGATTTGTGTTGAATGCTTTAAACGGAAGTTACATCATGGGGTATAGTGATATGAATAAAAAGCCTTTTGAACCGTTAACCTTAGTCGCAGACGGTTATGAAACTGTTAAAAACCATATTGAAAGTAATCCCGATCTTCTGAATATTGCAAAAAAAACGATTAACTTTTTAAATGGTTTTTACTCAGACTTTGCCCTTGAACTATTATCTTCCATAGATTATATAATTAATGAACAAAAAACTTTCGACAAGCAAATTGTCTTTCAAAAACTAGAGGAGTGGAACGATAGAAAACGTAGTATGTTTTCCAATCCAAAATATATTAATATGACTATGAAACATCTTCAAGAAGCTACATTTCAATAATCTATTCACCTGTTCTTTGAAGTGTTGCAAGCTCAGCGAAGGTATCTAATTTCGGCAAGCACCACCCACGCTGCCGCACGATTGTATCGTGTGGTATCTTTTATCTTTAATTAATTCTCTGAACCCTCCTCATAGCCCTATTTTTCCGAAAATGAAAAATCTGTACATTTAACCTATGAGCAGAAACTACAAATTCCGCAATCCCGAAGGCCTGTACTTTGTAAGTTTTGCCGTAGTGGAGTGGCTGGACGTTTTCACAAGAAAACAATACAAGAACATATTGCTCGATAGCCTATCTTTTTGCCAAAAGCAGAAAGGTATGGAAATAATAGCCTGGTGCATCATGACCAACCACGTGCATTTGGTCTTCAGGAGCGTAAAGGGTCAACATCCTGCCTTGCTGTTGGGCGACTTTAAGCGGTTTACAAGCAAAGCCGTGGTAAAGGCCATACAGAATAACCCACGGGAAAGCAGAAAAGAGTTTTTGTTGGAACAGTTTAAAAAAGTGGCGGAAAAATCGTCCAATGTAGACAGTCATCAGTTTTGGAGACATGACAACAAGCCCATTGAATTGTGGAGCAACAAGGTTATACAGGAAAAGGTAAGCTATGTCCATAACAATCCGGTGGGAGAGCGGGCTTGGTTTTCAAGCCACAGGATTATCTTTACAGCAGTGCGACGGACTATGCAGGAGGAAAAGGGCTGTTGGATCATATTATTGTTTTTCAGTATTTTGGTTAAAGAAAGAAACGTTATAGATAGTTTAGGCCACACGATACAATCGTGCGGTAGCGGGTATTGATGAAAAAATTGATAATAATATTAGCTGTTCTGGTTTCCGATTTGACTTTGGCTCAAACGGAACAAAAAACTGACCAAGCCGAAATTTAAAACTGCCGAAGTATGGTATAAATTTCACTCTGATTTTTGGAATAAGGGTTATACAACGGAATCCTTACATAAAATTTTGGATTTCGGATTCAACGAACTTAAACTACACCGGATTGAGGCCGGATGTGCAGTGGACAACATAGGAAGTATCCGGGTTTTAGAAAAAGTTGGAATGACAAGAGAAGGAAGAAAGAGAAAGGTATTGCCACTTAAAGATGGTTGGTCTGACAATTTTGAATATGCCATTTTATCAATGGATGATCTAATAAGTGAAAAATGACAGCATTTCCAGTTACGAGGTCTACACTTTCCGCAAAAGAATTAGGAGAGTTTATAAAAGACCGATATCAGTTGAACGAAAATTTTACGTGTGAATTATTCAGGACAGGAATGAACCACACTTATTTCATTTCTTCAGGTGAAACAAAATATGTCATAAGGGTTTATAGTCACAATTGGAGGTCTAAAGATGATATTACCGAGGAGATAAAACTGCTAAATCTTCTAAAAGAAAAGAAAATAACGGTCTCTTTTCCAATTCAGGATAAAAACGGAGCTTTCATTCAGGAAATAAATGCCCCCGAAGGAAGTAGATATGTAGTGCTTTTTTCATTTGCACAAGGTGGCAAAATTCGATTTATGGACAAAGAAACTTGTTCTTCTATTGGTTCGCTAATGGCAAAAATTCATACCCTCCCCTTAAACAAACCTATTGACCGAATTTCTTATAACAAACAATCGCTTATAGAACTGCCATATGAGTATTTAAAACAATTCTTCCCCGAGAAATTAACAGAAATGGAGTTTATTAAAGCGTTTGGGGAGTCTTTCCGGGATTCAGATTTTGACAATATTGGGGAGGGAGTCGTACATATGGATATTTGGTATGATAACATGGCTGTAGTAAATGAAAAGGAAATTACAATTTTCGACTTTGATTTCTGTGGAAATGGCTGGCAGGTTTTAGATATTGCATATTTCTGTAAACAATTATTTTTCATAGAATCTGACAAAAAACAATATGAATCTAAGGTTCAAAGTTTTCTAAACGGCTACCAAAAAGTTAGAGCGTTATCAGATAATGAACTCAGGTTAATACCTAAAGCCGGAGCTTCTGTTTTTGTTTTTTATCTTGGAGTACAGGCACAGAGATTTGATTGGTCAAACATATTCCTGACTGAAAACTACCTCAAAATGTTTGTTGGAAGAATAAAATCCTGGCTTGATTATTATAAGGAGAGGGAAATGGCGGCGCTTAATACATAAGCACTTTTCTTGCATAAGAAAATATTTACTTCTTAATATTTAAACATTCGCTTTGATTGTTTAATAAATTTTCCTACATTTACTGTAATTCAAACTAAGTTGGTTAGTAGTAGATTGAATTAATTTGGGGTAAAGCCATCCGGGAGGGTGGCTTTTTTACTAATTTTAATTCTTTTAAAGCTGACCCCTCTTCCGGGGTTGCGATTGTAACCTTATAGCGACTGCCATTGTCGCGGATGCTGACCCCTTAGATTTTAAGTCAAACAAATATTACGCATGCACCTACAAGGCCAAGGAAACCTTGGTTCTACCCACCGCATACCGGAAAGCATAAGTGTACTTGCACGGATGGACACACCTTTTTGTACATATTCGGGGTCGTTTAGGCAATTACGTTTACGCCAAACAGAGTTACGTTTACGCCAAACGTAAATACTTACACGGTAAACGTAATCACTTATACCGCATACCGAAATACCTATACGGTAAACGTAACACCCTAAGCAGTAAAAGTAGTCACTTATTGTGCATAGGTATTTACTTTTACAGCAAACATTATAACGTATACCGCATACCGAAATACCTATACGGTAAACGTAACACCCTAAGCGGTAAAAGTAGTCACTTATTGTGCATAGGTATTTATTTTTACGGCAAACATTATAACGTATACCGCATACCGAAATACATATACGGTAAACGTAACACCCTAAGCGGTAAAAGTAGTCGCTTATTGTGCATAGGTATTTACTTTTACGGCAAACATTATAACGTATACCGCATACCGAAATACGTATACGGTAAACATAACGCCCTAAGCGGTAAACATTATCACTTACACCGCGTACCGAAATGCGTATACGGTAAACGTAACCCTGTTTCGTGTAAACGTAAACCTGTTTATGGCCTATTTTCGGGAATTGACTGCAGATATTCATAAACATATGGGGTGTCGGTAGAAGAATGTCAACAAGCAAGAAATAACAAAGCTTATACCGGCCCGGGTTTTGGCGAAAGTTGGGCGATTGTATCCCCGCCCCGCTACCGCACGATTGTATCGTGTGGTATCTTTAATTCCCTGAACTTTCCTCATGGCCCTATTTTTCCGAAAATGAAAAATCTGTACATTTAACCTATGAGCAGAAACTACAAATTCCACAATCCCGAAGGCCTGTACTTTGTAAGTTTTGCCGTAGTGGAGTGGCTGGACGTTTTCACAAGAAAACAATACAAGAACATATTGCTCGATAGCCTATCTTTTTGCCAAAAGCAAAAAGGTATGGAAATAATAGCCTGGTGCATCATGACCAACCACGTGCATTTGGTCTTCAGGAGCGTAAAGGGTCAACATCCTGCCTTGCTGTTGGGCGACTTTAAGCGGTTTACAAGCAAAGCCGTGGTAAAGGCCATACAGAATAACCCACGGGAAAGCAGAAAAGAGTTTTTGTTGGAACAGTTTAAAAAAGCGGCGGAAAAATCGTCCAATGTAGACAGTCATCAGTTTTGGAGACATGACAACAAGCCCATTGAATTGTGGAGCAACAAGGTTATACAGGAAAAGGTAAGCTATGTCCATAACAATCCGGTGGAAGCGGGCTTGGTTTTCAAGCCACAGGACTATGTTTACAGCAGTGCGACGGACTATGCAGGAGGAAAAGGGCTGTTGGATAATATTATTGTTTTTCAGTATTTTGGTTAAAGAAAAAAACGTTATAGATAGTTTAGGCCACACGATACAATCGTGCGGTAGCGGGGGGGCAGGCCACACGATACAATCGTGCGGTAGCGGGGCAGAAATAGTGAATGAACTTTTGAAAAGCGACCTGATTGACGAATTTATTATTTCGATTGTTCCTGTTTTGATCGGTAATGGGACAAGACTTTTCAAGGACGGCAGACCTGAACAATATCTTGAACTTGTAAATTCAAAAAGGTTTGACCATCTTTGAGCAACCTGTCGGTTTTTATCATGTATTCGCCATTGTTAGCGGGTACATACGCTCTTAAACCCACATACTCGACCTCGAAAACGGGCTTTTTTCCAAATGTGGTTAAAAACTCATTAGCGGTTTGGAAGGTTCTGAATGGCGGTGTAACGGCTTCAATAACGCCATACTCGGGTACACGGAAGAAAGGCCACCACCTTGTTTGCCGAGCAAAATGGCAAAACCAGCATAGCAACCACATTTGATGCTGAAACAGAAAATGATCCGGAGTTTCAGAAACAAGGATGGCATTAATTTAATCTCATTATGACTGACTCTGATAACGGTAAATTTGTGAGTGCGGTTTTTATAACGTTTTCCGGGAACTGTAAAAAGGCACTCACCTATTACCAGACCTGTTTTGGCGGCACCTTGCAATTCGAGACTTTCGGAAGGAAATTGCAAGGGTACGCCGAAATACCCGTCGTCAGCGGATCGTTGGTCTCCGACAGGATAGTCATTCACGGTTCGGACCTGGTACACGACGAAGGGAGAACACTTGGAAATTATATGTCTATTTTTCTGCACTGCAGAAATACACATCATAGAAAAGTGCTTATTGAAAAACTGAAATTTAATAAGCAGATTCCTTTTGTCAATAATGACGATGACCAAAAACTGGTTGAGGTAACCGATGCTTTTGATGTGAGATGGGTGTTAAGCGTTTAGGGACAGCATAGGTTCGCCATGAAAGGCAACCCTAAAGGGCGGCTTTGTATGCCGCCATGACGGCAGATCGGGCAATTTTTTTCAAGCAGGGACTTCCGGCGCTCATTGCTTTTGTACTTGTATTAATGGCATAGGCAGACAGTATCCGTCTCAAACGCACACCAGCTCCGGCGGCGCATGGTGTTTTATAGCGATTTCCAACACGGACCCGGATATCCCGGAACAATTACCATTTCTTTCGGGTTGAATGGTGCCACCCGGAAAGATCAGGTATAAATACCTTACTGTGAAAAAGCAGTATGGCCGATCTATGAAGTGTGCAGCGGAATATGCAATATAGCCCGGTCTTAGCGGGATTTTTATTTTCAATATCCATAGGTTGTATTTTAAAAAGTGGTGGCCAAACATTATAGATTTTTAAAAATCACTCTTTAATATGTTAAAACAGATTATAAACATAGCCTTTAAGGGTTATTTTCATTATATTAAGAAATGATTTTTGTTAAATATCATTAAGATCAAACAACGCCACGCTATGAAAGTAGTCCGATATTCCGTTCCGGTATCCGCTGATTCCATAGTTATTGAAGAAGACAGGCTTCCTTATTTCTACGAATACCTGCATTATCACAACGATATGCAACTCACCGTAATCCTCAAGGGAGAAGGGACTCTTATTGTGGATCACTACAAACAACGTTTTACTCCCGGTGAAATTTACTTTATAAATGCCCGTAACCCGCACCTGTTTTGTTCGGATGTTTCTTATTTCGACCACCAGAAAGAAAACAGCGCTCATGCCATTCATATTTATTTTGACGAGAAAAAACTGATCCCGGATAATTACCTGCCGGAAATGAACAACATACGGCGCTTACTGAATATTGTTAAACACGGCATACAAATACCCAACAAAAATGAAGCATATGTAAAACGACAGGTGATAAGAATAAAGAACAGTTCGGGTTTTGAGCGGCTTTACCGGTTTGTAAGGCTGTTACACTATTTCACCGGCGAGTTGCACGAAGTAAGGGATCTTTCTTCGGGAGTTAAAAATCATTTGCGAACAGTTTCTGAAAATCCCAGGATTAAAGAGGTCTACCAGTTTACTTTAAAGCACTACAACACCCCCATTTCCCTGGAAACCGTTTCGCAAATATGTTCCATGACCCAGCCGGCGTTCTGCAAGTTTTTCAAAAAACACACGAGTAAGACCTATATGAACTTTTTACATGAAATCCGGGTTAGCAAGGCTTGTAACAAGATCATACAGGGAGATTTTGAAAACATGACCTCGCTGGCTTACAGCTGCGGGTTCAACAGTACGGTAAACTTCAACAAGGTCTTTAAAAAGGTAGTTAAAGTATCTCCGAGCGATTATATCCGGAAACACCGCAATCAGAAAAGTTATGCCTGAAAAGGTTTAACCCGGGTAGTATCCGGATACATTATGAGGTGGTATTTATTTATGCCCCGCGGTCTGGTCTTACACTTAAATGATCTGTTATCTGTTCATAAGCCAGCGCAAACTCCAGTACTCTTTTATCATCTCCGAATTTACCCATGATCTGCATCCCCATCGGCCTTCCCTGCGCATCAAACCCGACAGGGACATTCACCACGGGGATACCGCCGAGACTGCCCGGAATAACCACTTCCATCCAACGGTGATAGGTATCCATCTTCTGCCCGCTGATTTCCCGGGGCCAGTGGATATGCTTTGAAAACGGAAACACTTGTGCAGATGGTAAGACCAGGTAGTCATACCTGCTAAATAGCCGGTCCAACTCCGCATACCAGCCTACACGAATTGATTGGGCCCGCTCCACATCATCTTCACTCAATTTCAGACCTTGTTCGATTTCCCAGATCAATTCCGGTTTGAGTGCATCACGGGTTTGCGGATCTTCGTAATAATTCAGCATATTTAAACGCCTGTGATGACGCAGAGTGGTCCAGCTCTCCCATATCTCCGGCGGTTTGAACCCGGGCTGTATCGACTCGACTATGGCGCCGGCATCTGTTAAAGTGCCCAAACTATCTTCACACAGATCCATGATTCCTTCTTCCATGGGCAGATAACCATCCAGGTTGCCCATCCATCCAATTTTAACATTCCTGACATTCAATGGGTTCCAGGCACCAAAAGAGGGGTTTATCGCTAAGGTCTGTAATAATTGAATGGTATCCCGGGTGGTTCGCCCCATTGGCCCTGAAGTCCAGAGCAGCCTGTTTCCGGCATCTCCTTCATCCATCACCACGTTAGTGCTCGGCCTGAACCCGATGACATTATTATATGCGGCAGGGTTTCTTAAAGACCCCATCATATCTCCGCCATCTGCCACCGGCAACATACGGGTGCCCAAACCACATGCCGCACCACCGCTACTCCCTCCTGCGGTAAGGGCAGGGTTGAAAGCGCTTCCGGTAGTTCCGAATACCGGGTTGTAGGATTGAGAGCCCAGGCCGAATTCGGGAGTATTTGTTTTCCCGATAAAGATGGCACCCTGATTGCGGATCCTGGTGACTATGGCCCCGTCTTCCCCGGCTATGCGGTTTGCATATAGGGGAGACCCCTCTGTGTAGATCATCCCTCTTACCGGGGTCAGGTCTTTTACGGCATGGGGCATTCCGTGCATCCATCCCCAATATTCATTTCTGGCCAAAGCGCGGTCTGCTTCACGCGCCTGAAGTAACAGCTCATCGTCGCTCACCATACTTACAATGGCGTTATATACCGGGTTATGGCGATGAATACGGGCCAAATAAGCCTGCATTACTTCTACACAGCTCACCGTCTTTGCCTTTATGGCCATCGACAGGTCTGTGGCGCTGAGATCGGTTATATCGGAAGCGAGACGGGCCGCAAAAAGTTTGTTGGTGACAGGTAATGGCAGAGTAAGCAATGTGCTCATCGCCAAGGTGTTTTTAAGAAATTTTCTTCGATGCATCTTTTCGGCTTGAAATAATTGATTATCCATTATAAAACAAATCCCTGAGCTTCATCATGGCGTCTGCCATTTTAACGGATTTAGGGCTGCCGGTCGCCTTGAGTTTCTGAACAATCCTGTCGAAATTAATGGTGTCCTGGTTTTGACTCAGTTTAAAAACAGCTTCTGTTTTTTCCACTTTCATCTCAATTCCGGTTACATATCTCAATTGTTTTAAAACCCCTGAAGGGAGCTTGTCGAAATCAAGATCTCCCCCGATATCTTTCTCATGGCGCTTTGTAAGATCTCTTACGGAGTCGGCAGTTTCACGATCATCCAGTATCCGTACGGGGCCCGAAACGTGTACGCTCATATAATTCCAGGTCGGTGCTTCTGCATAGTTGTACCAGGATGAAGATATATAATGATTAAAATCGGACAGAAAAACTGCAGTTGCTCCCGGGTTTTCGAGCAAATACTTCCCGTGCGGATTTGCTTTTGCCAGGTGGCCCCTTAATAAACGGTTCCCCTGATCATCGTATTCCAGTTCCATCGGGATATGGGTTATTAGAGCATATTCGGTATTTGGCGATATGATGGTGGCAAATCCGTTATACCGGATAAATTCATCTATAAGGTCTTCATCGGTGATCTTATAGTGTTCAGGAATATACATAATGACAGATCTTTTGGTTTTAAGGCTGGTATGTGGTCCTGCCCCCTACTACCGTTTCCAGTACTTTTATATCTTTAATATCTTCCGGCGCTGTTTCCAGTATATTCTTTTCCAGAACAACAAAATCAGCCAGTTTTCCTTTGGCCAAAGAGCCTTTGATATGGTCTTCAAAGGTAGCATATGCGGCATTCAGGGTATACCCGTAAAGCGCTTCTTCCGGTGTTATTTTTTGTTCCGGCACCCATCCGTCCGGATAGGCATCATCTATGGTTCTCCTCGTCGTTGCCGCATAAATACCCAGCAAAGGCGATGACGGCGCCACAAACCAATCGCTGCCGAGTGCAATCGTGGCACCTGCATCGAGAAGCGACCTGAAAGCATACGTACGCCGTATTCTTTCGGGGCCTATCACCTTTTCTGCCCAGCGA
Organism: Sinomicrobium soli; assembly: GCF_003285545.1. Classification (GTDB taxonomy): domain Bacteria; phylum Bacteroidota; class Bacteroidia; order Flavobacteriales; family Flavobacteriaceae; genus Sinomicrobium. The sequence continues at coordinate 36,763 of NZ_QLNV01000014.1, forward strand.
CCGTCATCAATGGCGTGATAGGGTTGTACGCTGGCAATAACCCCCAGTGCCGCAAATCTACTGAAATCTTCCGGCAAGATATGCTGGGCGTGTTCCATGCGAAACCTGCGATCCTTTTTCCCGGATTCTTCATTCAGCCTTTCTGCCATGTTGAGCAGGGTGTGTACCGACCTGTCGCCTATGGCGTGTACCAGTATCTGTAATCCTGCACTATCGGCAGATTTGATCCTGCTGTACAACAATTTCCTGTCGGTCACGAAAAAACCGGAATCGCGGGGAGCGTCGTGATAAGGTTCGGTAAAGGCAGCTGTATGTGACCCCAGGGAGCCGTCTACAAAACCTTTTACGCCTCCGTATTTCAACCACTTATCGCCTTTTCCTTCTTTTGTAATCATTTCTGCCAGTGATTTCCATTCCTCCAGTTCCTTTACGGCATAAATACGTGTTTTTAACGCATTTTTTCTCCTGGCCCTCTGGTAAACATCAAAATACGCACCGAAACCGGTACCGGTAACACTTACCACCGATGTTATACCCTGAGCGGCAAATTGATCCATCGCGGTTTCCAGGGCCTTGTCCAGCTGTGCGTCGGAAGGCATGGGAATACGGTCTACTATCAGGGTTTTGGCATTATCCTTGAAAAGGCCTGTAGGCGCCCCCTCTTTCCGGAAAACCCTTCCTCCTTCCATCTCGGGGGTGTTTTTATCTATTCCTGCCAGTTTCATGCCCAGACTGTTGGTAAGACACATATGTCCGTCGAGGCGGTTCAGCCATACGGGATTTTCGGGAGTCACCGAATCGATCCACCTTGCTTCGGGTAGTTCTCCCCCCCAGTTCTGATGGTCCCAGCTACCACCGATAATCCATTCTCCAGGCTTCACTTTAGTTGCGTATGCGGCTATTCTGCGAATAAATTCTTCGGGCGACTTTACATCCCGAAGCTGTACGGAAGACAATTTCAGCCCGCCGTCTACATAGTGGGTGTGGCTGTCTATAAAGCCGGGAACTACCATGTTGCCCGGGGCCAAATCGGTGATAACGGTCTCGCTTCCCCGATACCGCTCTATTTCGTCTTCAGTTCCGACAGCCAGAATAGTATCGGCTTTTACCGCCATGGCTTCTACCCGGGGATTAAGCGTGTCTGCGGTCCAGATATTGCCATATACGATACGGTCGGCCGGAAGGCTATCGGTACAACTGCTTATGCTGCACATCATCCCGGTTAAAATAACCATTCCGGCTATATTTCGCTTTATCATATGTTGCTTTTTTATATTACGGTTGTGCCATGACATCAAATATCACCTGGTCTCCTTCTACTGATTTAATGCGGATATATCCTTTTTTACCTGCTCCGTTCACAAAACCGTATATACCGTTTACTTCAATAGCTGTTTCGGTATGTACAGCCGCTCCTGCAGTAGTGCCGGAAACGGGAATTTCAGCCACGTCTTCGGAAGTAATATCTCCCAACTGATCGGTAGCATAGGCCGCCAGCAAGTAATCCGGGGCATCAGAGGGTGGCGTAAATACGCGTTCGGAATATTTTGTGTCGGAGGCGGTTACATCGCCGCTATGTACCAGAGGTGAGACCAATGATATCTGATCTTCACCGAATCCAAAAGCCACATCCACTGTCTCCGGTGCAGAAATCCCGGAATACGTTTCGCCGTTTCGCGTAGAAAAAAAGGCTTCGCTTTCTGATACGCCAGCATCTACATAGGCCAGCATGGGAAAGATACTCACTGTAAAACTATGGTAATTTTCACTGATCCCTGCGGTTTCATCTTCAACGCTTTCCATGGTAAAGGTGACCTCCCTGATATCGGAGGGATCTTCGGAATGATTCAGCAGGCTAAACCTGATCGCTGCCGAACTGGAATTGGCCGGGATAGCGACTATTCCCTTGTCGCCGATGATTTCAAAATCTTCTCCTTCTACGGCCGTACCTTCGATAGTGTAATGAATAATGACAGGAGAATCTTTCTGGCGGCCTACCAGTTGAACCACCACGCTATCTTGTGTGCCCCTTATCGGAATATCGGGATTATCTCCTTCCCTGGACTTTCCTCCTATGGACGGTCCTGTTAATTTTTCGTTCAGACCGGTAATGGGATTACTGAACTCCACTACATCCTCTCCCTGATAGGTAAGATCTCTTTCTTCGGAGCACGAAGCACAAACCAGTACAGCAAATAAAGCCGAAAACAAACTGTTAATCTTCATCGCTTTTAATATTTAGGATTTTGTTCCAAATTCTGATTTACATCCAGCTCGGCCAGTGGCAGCGGTGCCAGAATTCTGTAATCGCCAAACGATATGGCCGGGATCGTTTCCTTGGGGATATTCCTGCCAAGCCGGGTAAGATCAAAAAAACGATGCCCTTCAAAGGCGAGTTCGAGTCTTCTCTCTTTTAAAATGGCCTCTATAAGCTCATTCCCCGACGCCTCTGCATCCGGTAATCCCGCACGGTTCCTGATCTTGTTCAGGTCGTTCAACGCCTCTCCCTCGTTTCCTGACCGTGCATACGATTCTGCACGGTTCAGGTATACTTCGGAAACACGTATCACAGGGACATTATCAAAACCGAAAGACCCCTTGCTTCCCTGGAATTTATTGGTTTCTATCACCTGTTCACCATCACTTCGCACATAATCCACCATCACTTCACGACGCGCATCTCCGGCTTCGTATTCTTCGAGAAGATTATCGGCAACGACAATGTCTCCGAAACCTATTCTTGTGGTTCCCGTATTGATCTGCTGATAATTGGCCTGTATGGTATTGTCATTAGGGTTCTGGGGCAACTCTGCCGTCGAGGCAAACTGCAGCTCGAACATGGATTCGGGATTGGAAGCCTGCTCCCACATACTCACATAGCTCTCCGGGGTTTCCTGAAATGTTCCCACCCCGGAAGACAGGGCCGCATCGGCCTGTATAATGGCGTCTTCATACCTGTCATTTCCCAGGTACAGGTACAGCCGGCTCAGCAGGGCATGGGTAGCTCCTTCAGTCGCATAAACGGGGGAAGCGGGAGACTCCACTCCTTCTGCAGAAAAAAGATCGAGCGCCTGCAACAGGTCTTTTTCTATCTGGGCATATACTTCTGTAACCCCTGCTCTTTCCGGAAATTCTACCTTCCCGTAATCGTCTACCCCTTCCAGAATGAGCGGCACTCCAAGATCAAAACCATTCTGGATATGATTGGGGTTATATGCATAGGTTTTGATCAGGTCGAAATAGACATAACCTCTCAGGAACAACGCTTGTGCTTTTAATACTGCTTTTTCAGCATCGGAGGCTTCCTCAAGCAGATCTGCAGCATCGATCACCAGGTTTGATTTGGTGATTACGGCATACGCGGCTTCCCAGATATCCAGGTGCGATCCGGCCTGGTTTACCAGCTGGGCGCTGCCCCTGCAACTACAGGTGCCGGGATTTACATTGCGTACATTATCTGCGAGCAGTTCCGGGTATATGACCATTTCCCGGCCGTAATATGTTGCGGCACCGGGGCTCCCGGTATAACCTTCAGGCCCCCTGAGGGCCGCATATGCCCCGTTCAGGGCGGCTTCTACTCCAAGGTAGGTGTTAAGTGCCGTTCCGGCGGCTATGGAAGTTCTGGGTTCGGTGTCGAGCATCGACTCACAGGACAGCATACCTGTGACGGCTACACTTAATAGTATATATTTTTGCAAACGAAGTATCATAATGGTCTATTTTTTAGTTACAGGCTGGCTTGTATGCCCAGGGTATATGATCTGCTCTGTGGTACGGACCCCATATTATAGGATCCTGCTGCAAATTCCGGGTCAAGCCCGGTATAGTTCGTCCATGTAAGGAGATTATACCCTTGAATATAAACCCTTAAATGATCTAACCGCAATCTGGAGGTCAGGGATTCGGGAAGGGTATACCCCAGAGAAAGTGATTTTAAACGCAGGTATGATGCATCGGAATAAAAACGATCCGTCCCTCCGCCCGATCCGAAAACAGAACTGGAAGTTCCCGGGGCCTGCGAACCGGGATACAATCGCGGGGTATCTGTAATCTGCCCGGGAGTCGTCCACCGGTTCAGGGCTTCCACATACTGGTTTCCATTATATTTAAAATCACTTAACAACCACGCCCTGGGCTGATCCTGTTGCATGGTTCCCACCTGGTACTGGAAAAACATGGAGAGTTCCAGCCCCTTATAGCCAAAGGTGTTTGTTATACCTCCATAGTAATCGGGAGTGGTCAGGTTGTCTTTGAGGAAGACCCTGTCTTCCTGGGTCGGGGTATAGGTTATATCTCCATCTTTAGTGTACCACATGGCCCTTCCGTCTGCGGGATTGACTCCGGCCCATTTTGGCATAAAACGTGACCCCATCGGCCTTCCTATCCACAAATTGCTGGCGGGAAGATCTTCTCCGGGATTGAGCAGGGAGCGTATTTCGTTTTTGATAAAGGTGATGTTAAAATTGGTGGTCCACTTAAAATCACCGTCAAGATTTACGGTATTCAGCCCTATTTCCCAACCCCTGTTTTCGAGAGAACCGATATTTTCAGCTATACTGGAGAATCCGGAAGTATTGGGAAGCGGCCTGTTGAGTAACAGGTCTTTGGTAGTACGTACAAAATAGTCTAAAGAACCGGATATCCGGTCGCGGAACAAGCTGTAGTCCAGCCCGAAATTGGTGGTTACGTTACGCTCCCACCCCAAATCGGAATTTCCTAATTGGTTGAACAGTATCCCGGCATTGCTGTTATATGAGGCATCGGCATTGGAGGCGAAGAGGGAGAGCCCCGGATAAAAGGAAATCTCACTGTTACCCGTTTCTCCGTAACTTGCCCTCAACTTGAGCTCCGAGATAAAACCGGTATCTTCCATAAAGCTTTCCTGTGCTATACGCCATGCCCCCGATATGGCCGGAAACCATCCGAATTTATTATTACTGCCAAACCTGGACGACCCGTCCCTTCTCAGCGTTGCCTGAATTATGTATTTATCGTCAAAGGTATATCCCACCCGGCCGAATACTCCCACAGTGATGAACTGATTATAGGCAGAAGACAAGACCGCCGGTGTTGTTCCGGTAAGTGTTTCACCGAATTCAGGTATGGCCACCCCGTTACCTTGCGTATTCAGGTTTGTGAATGTCTCATTGCGATAGTTAAAACCAAGCAAAGCATTAATACTGTGTTTGTCGTTAATGAGCTTATTAAATGTAAGGGTCTGATCGGTTTGCCAATTGGTTACTTCGGCCTCGTTAAACCGTACCACCCCGTTAAGGGCTATACCGGCAGTACTTCTGGGATCGTAAAAAAGCTCCTCCTTAACCGTGGTATATTCCAGAGAATAAGAAGACTTGAATCGCAGTCCCGGAATAATATCGTAATTCAGCGCAAAATTGCCGACCACCTGATTGGTAATTCCGGTATTTTTGTTATTCGCTATGCTGAATAGCGGGTTATCCCATCCGCTTCTCAGGTTGGTATTAATACTTCCGTCTTCATTGTATATCGGCTCTACCGGCACACCGGCCAGCCCCGAAATAAAAATATTATAGGTCTGGAACGAAGGCACATCCATGGAATGTTGTTTTACAGAGCTCAGGTTTATCCTGGTTTGCAGGGATATTTTATCAGAAAGCTCGTTGTCCATATTAACCCTGAATGTTCCGCGGGCGAAGTCATATCCCTTGAACTGGTGTTCCTGGCTGTTGTAGGAACCGGAGAGGTAGTATTTTGTTTTCTCGGTTCCGCCGCTCACGGAAAGCTGTGCATTGTATATCTTCCCGCTCCTGGTAATGGCATCGAGCCAGTCGTAAGTAGGGGCGCTTTCAGGACTTCCGTATAATGCATCCGCATAGTACCCTGCGAGAACATTCCCGGTATTTACCTGTGCTTCACGGTTGAGCACCACCCATTGCGGTCCGTTCAATAAATCTATATCCTGTGCCATACTGGTAATCCCTGTATATACATCGAGGGAAATGACAGGTTTGCCTGTACTTCCTTTTTTAGTGGTGATAATAATGACCCCGTTACCGGCCTGTGCTCCGTAGATAGACGCCGCCGCGGCATCTTTTAATATTTCTATAGACGCTATGTCCTCCGAATTGAGTCCGCTCAGGGGATTGGAAGACGCCAGGTTTGCCGTGCGGCTGTCGGAAGTGACCTGTACACCATCTATAATATACAGGGGCTGGTTTCCGGCGTTGATAGATCCTGTACCCCGTATGCGCACCTCGGTGGCTCCGCCGGGAATTCCGTTGCTCGAATTTATCTGTACCCCGGCGGCCTTCCCCTGGATGGCACGATCGAAACCCGGTGTGGTAATTTTGGCTATTTCCTCTCCTTTTACGGATGAAATGGCCCCGGAAACTTCTTTGCGCTTCTGGGTGCCATAACCTACTACCAGTACTTCATCCAGAGATTCTACAAATTCGGATAGGCTGACGTTTACCACATTCCGGTCGCCTACTTCAATTTCCCTGGATTCAAACCCCATATAGGTAAATACCAATATATTGTTTTCATTGCCGGGAACCGTTATGGAATACGAGCCGTCCAGATCGGTGACTGTTCCCACACTGGTGTTTTTTAATTGTACGGTGACCCCTAAGAGTACATCATTGGTTTCTGTGCTGCTTACGGTTCCGGTGACTTGTCTCTCCTGAGCAAAGACGTTTGTTTGCCAGGAAATCATCAACACAAAAACGAACAGTAACGTTTTCTTTTTCATGGCTGTGTTTTTAGTTAATTAGATTATTTCTCATGCGTTAGGAAGAATTAGTTGTCATTGCCTTACAGCATATCCGAAAGCGACTTCCGGTACTTTTTGAGACCGGGAGCCTGTCAGGGCATGCTGCTATCCAGCCAGTAATATGTGGGGGCTTTACGTGTATCCGGCATGATTTCCTTCAGCGTTTCGGCTTCGTAGACCCTGCCGTTCTTGATGACGTATTCAATGGTATTCGTATTTCGTATATCTTCCAGAGGGTTTTTATTCATAACGACTAAATCGGCTATTTTTCCTTCGGTCACCGAGCCGAGGTCTTCATCCAGCCCGATAGCCCTGGCCCCGTTTATGGTAGCCATTTGCAATACTTCCAGGTTACTTATATTATCCGCTTTATTAAGCCACAGTTCCCAGTGATATCCCAGTCCCTGTAGCATTCCATGTCCTCCGATTGCGGGTAGTCCGCCGGCATGAAGCACATTACCGATTACCTGCCCCTGCCGTTTGAAAACATACTCGCCCCGGGCGAACCAGCTCCTGCGCCTTCTTGCTTTCTGATCTATATACACTTTTGGGGAAAAGGTCTTTAACTTGCTATCTCCCAGGACATCTTCGGTTTCATAAAACAAATTTTCTGCATTAGGCCCTCCGTATCCCAGTAAAAGTGCCGATGTAAAGGCTATACCCGATTCGGCCACGAAGGTGATATAATCTTTGTAGAACGGAAATACGGGATATGCGTGTTCGTGCCCCGGATAGCCGTCGAGTATTTCGGTAAGGTTGAGCTTCATGTCGAGGTTGCCTTCGGTAGTAGGTAAAAGGCCCTGCTCTTTTGCTGCCATGATAATCCACTGCCGCTGTTTACGGTTTCCTACGGCATACATTTTAAGGGTCTTGGTATTGTAATACTTCGAATATTGCCGGAGTATCTGCCGGGCGTGATCCAGGCTTTCCACATTATATCCCCAGTATCCAACGCCCGGCCCGGTGGTATAGAGCCTGGGGCCCAGCATTTTTCCGGTACGTACCAGGTCATTGTATGTAAATATATCTGATGTTCCCGATTGCGGGTCCCTGATGGTAGTGACACCGTAAGCCAGCTGGGAAGCATAGGCAAAAGGCTGAAGGTTGTGTATTCCACGGGCAACAGGCATATGGGCGTGCATATCGAAAAAGCCGGGTACCACCGTCTTTCCTTCGAGGTTGAGCACAGTGATCCCGGAAGATACCGGTATCGTTCCGGTTGCACCTACTGTAGTGATGCGATTGTTTTTTATCAGGATATCTCCATGCGGTATGACCTCATCACCATTCATGGTAATGATCCTCGCATTTTGCAGCAACAATTCCTGTTGTGGAATATCCCTCGGTACGCGAAAGGGAATTTCTTCTTCAATGGCCGCATACTTTTCTTCGTTTTTTTGTGAAACCTCATAGGAAAAGACAGAAGTACCCAATGCCCAGTATATTTTTTTGCCATCTGCAGACCAGGACGGAAATTCTGCCCCTGTCTGTGTCAGTTTCCAACTTGGAAAAGCAGCATTTTTAACGTCTTTTACAGCTATTAGCGGTGCTTCCCCCCCGGTTTCCGGAATGGTGACCAGGTATAGCTGGCTGGAGATCTGGGCCAGGGCATAGTTTCCCACAGGAGATTTTATAATACGCGAGGGTTTGGCATCGGTACGGTAAAACTGAAATTCACCCCCGTGATTGTTCTTAAAGGCATAAGAAGTGAAGCCTTTAAGCTGTATATGCTCTTTTTCGTCTTCTCCCTGCCAGTTGACAGATATTAACCCTTTTTGACGATCAAAGAGGTATATCCTGGAAGCGTCTTCGGAAAAATGAGGATTTGCCCCTTTAGCTTTCATTATATCGTGTATTTCCCCTCCCCCGGCAGATATCCAGGATAAATACTGCTTTGCTTCTTTACCGTTGTGGGTGGATTGTTTGTATCCATTCGCAAATCCCTTATAGAAAACGATTTTTTGACCGTCGGGAGACCATACCGGTTCCTGGTAAAAACCATTAGGAGAGGTCGTCAGCTTTTTTACTGCAGAATTACCGATATTCACGGTATATATGGCACCTTCTTCTTCATCCCAGGTTACAAAGGCCAGTTGTTTGCCATCCGGAGACCAGGCGGGCTGCGCCTCCACCACTTCCATTTCCGTCATTCTTTCGGGTTTACCTTCCGGGTACTTTGCAGTATACAGTTTATCAAGAGCTGTAAACGCTATGGTTTTGCCATCCGGTGAAAAGCTCACATCCCTGATCTGGGTAAGTTTAAAATCAGGGGTGTCTTCTATGGGAAATTTAAAATCCAGTTTTGGCCCGATCCTGATATCAGTATCTACTTCAAAAGGTATTTCTCGTACTTTTTTAGTGGCTATTGTTATGGCGTATATTTTACCTCCATAGTTCGCGATCAGGGTTTTGCTGTCGGGAGTAAAACTCATGGCGGGAAGTACTCCCGTCGATGCCAGCGACTCCTGGTCATCGTGCTGTACGGGATAAGCCAGCCATTCTTCTTCTCCTGTTTCTGTATTGCGTAATACCAGTGCGGTTTCCTCCTCATACCGGGTACCGTATACCAGCCATTTACCATCGGGGGACGGCGTAGGACTGAATGCGGAACCATAGCGGGATATTTGCTCCTCTATTGCTCCCGATCCCAGACTATACGAGGCAATGCTGTATTGCGGAAACCGGGCATTGTAATCCCACATTCCATTCCTTTTGGAAAACCATATCCGTTTCCCTTCCCCGTCAAATACCGGTTCTATAGCTTTGATATCTTCAGGTTTTGCGGTAAGCAGACGGCCGCTTCCTCCATCCTTATGGTAGAGATTCAGTTTAGGAAGGCCTACTCCTTTTGCAATGACCAGGTAATTTCCGTCCGGCGACCAGCTCAACCCCTGGTAATATTCGTCCGTACTGTGGGTTAACTGCCCTTTCACCTTTCCTTCAGCCACATCGTAGAGATGAATGTTCTCCGCACCATCCCTATCCGAAATAAAAGCTATTTGCGTACCATCCGGACTGTACTTTGGCTGGCAGTCAAAAGCGATGCCACTGGTCAGCTGCCGGGCTTTGCCTCCTGCTATCGGTAACTCGTAAAGATCTCCCAACATGGCGAAAACAAGGTGTTTACCATCGGGGCTTACATCAAGGGCAAGCCAGGTTCCTTCCCTGGTGTGTATACTGATGCTTCTCTCTCCCTGTAAAGGAAGCCCGTTTACTTCTGGTGCCGCCTCATGTCTTACCGCAAAGGCATCTCCGGTATGAGTTCCTGCACTATTTTGCGCGTATGAAGAAAACACAGAACACAATATAAAAATCAATATTTTTGTTAAAACACGTACTTTTTTGCAACACAACCGCATGATATATTGTTTTTTTTGACCTTAAAGCGAATTTTGATTAAAAAAAACGAAATTCAAAAAAAAGTTAAAATCGTTATCCGAATGGATAATTTTGGTTAAGAAAGTCATTTTCAGGTCGTAGTCAGATTTTGGATGTAATGCAGGTTGACGTTATCTTTGTTTTCAGAATGTTTTATTTAGAACCGCAAGCATAAAATCAGGCTTTCCGCTGTCTGTTAAAAAAACCTGGCCGGGTTCGCTATCTGATTTTACAGCAGTCTTAATGACTATTCAATCCTTTCTAAAAATGATCGATGATGAACATCCATATTATACAACACGAAGTCTTTGAGGCACCCGGGGCGATTTCAGAATGGGCAAAAGAGAGAAATTACCATACCACCATTTCGAAGGTGTTTGAATATGAGTCTCTGCCTCAATCGACAGACCGGACGGATATGCTGGTAGTTATGGGCGGACCGCAAAGCCCTCGGACCTCCAGGAAAGAGTGCTCTTATTTTGACGCCAGGGCAGAAATGGCTTTCATTCAAAAATGTATGGAGGCCGGGAAAGCCGTTTTTGGTGTTTGCCTGGGCGCGCAACTCATCGGAGAGGCCCTGGGAGCTAAAGCAGAACGCAGTCCTGAAAAGGAAATCGGTGTCTTTCCCGTAAAATTGACGGACGATGGTTTGAAAGACGGGAAAATACGACATTTCGGTCCGTCATTACCGGTGGGGCATTGGCATAGCGACATGCCGGGACTCACTGCTGACAGCAGGATACTGGCTTCAAGCACCGGCTGTCCCAGGCAAATAATTGCATATTCCGGTTTGGTTTACGGATTTCAGTGTCATATGGAGCTGACGCCGGAAGTTGTGGACTTGCTGATTGCGGAAGATGAGGACTTCCTGACCCATAATACGACCCACAGGTTTGTACAAAAACCTGAAGCGATCAGAAGTAATGACTTCACGGAGATGAATGCTGATCTCTTCCGGTTTTTAGACCAATTAATGCTTGAATACAGGCAGAAGACCATAAAGAACTTTCATTGTCCGGAAAAAAAATAGACATGCCCCGCTCTCCGAAATTTCCGGTTTCCAACCCACATGATCCAAACGAGCACTACGAAAGGATAAGCCTGAAAAGGTCAGATGCCCTCCGGTAATACATCCTACTGTTTCGCAAACTCAATAGCCTGCTCCAGTATTTCATCTTCCCCATTAGCCGTTCCCTGGAGTGTTGGCTCCACTTCAATATCAATTTTAACTCCTTTTCTCTGCGTTTCGGTACCGTCCGGATAGAATATCCCTACACCTGTAATTTGCGTTTCCACACCACCTACTATATTAAACCTGCTGACATTTCCATCTGCTCCGGAAGTCTGGCTTCCTATAGTGGTGACATTATTTCCAGTCTGCAAACACATCACCCTGAATTCACATTGACTTTGACAACGTTCATTCACCAATACGACCACCTTACCTTCATATTGTAATTTTTTATTACTACCCCCTTTGCCCAAGCCTTCTTCCATCCAAAAAAATCTTCCCGGATAATCAAAATCAGGTAAAATGATCTTGAAATATTCTTTTTCAGGAGAGGTGATATAATTCACAATATCATAAATAGATGCTGAAGAAGACTCTCTTGTATCGATAATAATGGCCCTGGTATTTTTTAGGGTCTCCATCATGTCCTGAATTTTGATATCTTTCAATAACGCCAGATCTACATAGGCTATATTTCCATCGAAGATTTTATAAGCTTCTTTTTTATTGTCGCTCTTCTCTGCGCCCCATATGTCCTTGTTTAAGTGCCTTTTTATGGTCTTCTCCTGCTTTTTACCGTTTCTTATATACGTAAGGTTCAACGAATCATCAGATCCATTAAAAATATAATACTTGGCGTTGAATCTTTTTCTTGAGATATTAGACCCGGCTATATATTTTTTCCTTTCCTCAAAGACATCTCCTATATTTCGATTGCTGACTTCGGTTATAATGTCACCGATTTTTATATCATCCGATTTTGCCAGAGAATCGTTAAGAATCTCCGTAACCACGGCCCCGTCATCAAATAACTTAATTCCAAACGGAGGATAATACCTGCCAAAATACTTTAGTGTACCTTTGGTAAATAAATTGGCATGACTGTCATCTATGCTGATGACCAGTTCTAACATAGCTAACGAAAAATCCTCTTCCGATTCCGGGTTTAAAAACCGGGGGATCATCTCTGATAAGGTAACATCCCAATCCGTATCCATCTGGTATTTATACGGGAAAAAATACTCCACGATATTCCAATAGCGAAAGAGCGATAACAACCGTAGGTTCTCGTTATTCCAATCGAAGTCTTCATAGTCAATTTCATTTTCAACAGCGAGGGCACCCCCTCCTACTCCCTCTCTTGTCTTTGCGTAATATTTTTCTCCCTGATGCCTGTTCTCCTCGACATACCGGAGTTTTTCGGAAAGTTCCTTAGTAAACAACTGCTCGTCATCCAGCCAGTTTAAATCGAAATTTTTATCAAAATACAGCACCCCTTCCTTATTGGCTTTGCATTGTTCACAGGGTTTTACTTGTCCAAGACTTTCAATCCATTCCAGGTAGACTTCCGATAACGCTTCTTTGTCTGTAGCCTGTTTAACCCTTGGCAGGATTTTAAAGAGCTCCTCATCCCAATTGTATGCTCCATCTGCCACATTGGGATGGTAGTATTTCAAAAAGCCCCATATCCGAGCTGTGCTCGCCAGCTTTTCGGTCGCGCCAAGTTGTTCCTGCGCGATGACTCCCTGCGCACAAAAAATGGCCATTAAAAAAGACAAGAATAGTTTATTCATAACTTTTACTGCATTTTTAACTCTGTATATAGTGTAATAAAACTTACCATCGCCAGGCCGTTTTATACAAACCGCAGAAAGATAAGTAAAAACCTTTATTCCGATACGTTAAAACGTATAGAACATTGCATAATTACGCTACTCGTCATTCGGCCAGCTCAATTCGTATCCATCCGTCCAAGTACATCTTTTTGGTATAGCATGGCATTCTGATTTTGGATGCAAAAAGAAGAGGTCAAAAACAGCTGTCTCTTGTATCAAACATTTTGTAATGGAATTTACTCCCGATGCACCTTCTCCTAAGGGCCGGGATCGGGACGAAAGGTGATGGTCACTTTTCGCCTTCCCCACCGGCGGGCGGCTTTTACGTCATGCCCCATATAGATGTCTATTTTTTTCTTCCAGCGTTTGTTCATCTTGTCTTTCACCACATACACGCCGTCCAGGCCTTCGATCTTGACTTCGGTATTGTGGCTGAGGCCCATCTTTATCAGGTCGCGGGAAACGGCAATGACCTTCATCCCCGGCTTTAGCCTATCGCCCCAGGCGGTTATCGCAGGGTCTCCTGCCTTGGTCTGGCTCTTAACCGAATTATACGCCATGGCCGTAACCTCCAGGGTAATGCTTTGCCCGGAAGCCTTGTGGTTGGTGAAACCGGAAAGGACAACTGTGATGATCAGGGGCCATAACAAGGTTAAGCCGCTTTTATAAAGGGATCTTATCGTGGTGTGCATGTATTTTTATTAACGGCTTCCTACCTGGTTTATTACAGCTGAATTCCTTTTTGACAGTTACCCTACTTTGTTCTGCGAACATCTGTGAACAGAAGAAAATCCAGGATATCACGGGAAGAAAGGATTGTGTATATTTACATATTGTAAATCATTTAAACCGGATGACTTTCTTCAACCAAAGAACACAAACAATTGTGAAAATCAGACTTGGCATCATGGTGACAAATCGTTAAGAAACTGTAGTTCCCCCAAAAAAGTAATTGAACTATTGAAATGACAGCAAAACAACTTCAGGAAATATTGGACAACCTCCGTAATCTCGAAGCGGAAAACGAAATTGTGGAGTTTAAAGAAGCAAAGAATAATTTCCATTTCGATAAACTCGGGAGATATTTTTCTGCGATAAGTAATGAAGCCAACCTATGTGGTAAGCCTTACGGTTGGTTAATCTTCGGTGTGAAAGACAAGAAACATGAAATTATAGGTACACAATATCGGCCAATACGTAAAGAACTGGATAAACTGAAGGGGGAAATAGCAAACAAAACCACCAACCGTATTTCGTTTATCAATATTCATGAAGTATCTTCTTCCAAAGGTCGTGTAATTATGTTTCAGATTCCGGCTGCTCCAAAAGGTATTCCAACAGCTTTTTATGGACATTATTATGCGCGCGACGGAGAAGAGTTGGCCCCTTTAAATATTGAAAAAATAGAAAGAATAAGGGCACAGGCAACCAAGGAAGACTGGAGCGCAGCCATTGTACAGGAAGCAACAATTGAAGATTTGGATGAGGACGCTATTGCTTTGGCAAGAAAAAACTTTAAGAACAAATTTCCTGATAAAGTGAAAGACGTAAATACGTGGGACGATACTACTTTTCTCAATAAAGCTAAAGTGACCATCAAAGGAAAGATGACCAGGACCGCTATAATTCTTTTAGGTAAAGATGAGTCGGAACATTTTTTAAGTCCTGCTGAGATAAAAATTCGCTGGAAACTTGTCGATGAAAATAACAATGATATTGATTATGAAATTTTTGGGATACCATTAATTATTTCTGTTGAAAAGGTCTTTGCCAAAATACGGAACATCAAATACCGGTATATGCAGGAAGGAACAATTTTCCCCGCCGAAGTTTCCCAATATGAACCCTTCTCTATTCGCGAGGCAATCAATAACTGTATTGCCCATCAGGATTATACTAAAAATGCCCGTATCAATGTCATAGAAATGCAGGATCAGCTGGTTTTTACAAACCAGGGATCATTTATTCCGGGTAGTGTAGAAAAAGTGGTTATTGAAGATGCTCCCGAAGAATTTTATCGAAACAGATTTTTGGCTACTGCTATGTTCAACCTGAAGATGGTAGATACTGCGGGAGGAGGTATTAAAAAGATTTTCAATTTCCAGCGAGCCCGCTTTTTTCCTCTCCCCGATTATGATTTGTCTGATGATAAAGTAAAAGTATCCATTTCAGGTAAAATTCTGGATATGGATTATGCCCGTCTTTTGGCACAAAACAAAAATCTGACATTAGAAGAAATCATTATGTTAGACAAGGTTCAGAAGAAGCTACCCCTAACGAATTCTGAAGAAAAACATTTGAAAAGCAGAAAGTTAATCGAAGGGAGAAAACCAAATTTTTACATAGGGTTAAAAGTCGCTCAGAAGACAGGTCAGAAAGCTGCTTATTCTAAAAATAAAGGATTTGATAAAACATATTATCTCGATCTAATAGTTAAAGCTATTACTGAACATACAGAATTAAGCAGAAAGGATATTGACGAACTTCTTTGGAACAAGCTTCCGGAATGGATGGAAGATAAGCAAAAGAAAATTAAAATAAATAACCTTTTATCTGAATTGAGAAAAAAGCAACGGATTAAAAATAATGGCACATTTAAGATGCCCAGATGGGTTCTAATTACTAAAGATTAATTAGAAGATTAATTAGAAGATTAATTAGAAGATTAATTAGAAGGCCTTTTGTTGAAATACAAAGACAGCACAGTTGGACACTCGTTGCAAACGAGTGCCAGGCATGAGCAGAAAATGATAAAACCCGTATAATGAAAGATCAAAAACCGGAAACCATTGACGAATTTATCAAGACGTCACCGGAAGCATCACAGGAAATCATGTATGCGCTTAAAGCGCTGATCGAAGCTGCCGAACCGCGTGCAGAAGGCGGGATAAGCTGGAATGTGCCCGTTTATAAATACCACGGTATTCTGGCAGGATTTTCCCTGGCTAAAAAACACGTTAGTTTCGGTATAGATTCACTAACTGCGGAAGTGCGCAGAATACTGGAAGGAAAAGGGTATAAAACTGGTAAAAAAACAATACAGATCAGGTTTGACCAAAAAGTTCCGGCTGCAGCAATAAGGCAGCTGATTAAAGAACAGGCCAGGCTGAACGAAATATAAAATTGTTGCTGCCAAAAAGGTATGGTACGTGCTTTTGCCCATACCGACGCTAATGAAATCACGTTTTGGTCCGGGAAAGAGGGCGATGCGGTTATTTCAATGAAAAGCGATATGGCCGGTCAGAAGGGATATGAAAATATCGGACTATTGGAAGATGGTGAGTAATACGAATTAAAAACAAAAAGAAATGAACTGGGGTATTTTAATTATTGCAGGGCTGTTTGAAATAGCTTTTACATTCTGCCTGGGCAAGGGTAAAGAAGCAACGGGAAGTGAAATGTACTGGTGGTATGCGGGTTTTCTGGTATCCCTTACGGTGAGTATGGGGCTTTTGATCAAGGCGACCCAGACCTTGCCACTGGGAACAGCTTATGCCGTCTGGACCGGAGTTGGTGCTGTCGGGACGGTTCTGGTCGGTATTTTTGTGTTTAAGGAACCGGTCACTTTTCTGCGGGTACTCTTTATCACGACCTTAATCGCTTCGATCGTCGGGCTTAAAGCGGTATCGGCCCATTAATAATCCATAAAAAAACCGGAAAAAAAGACAGAGAGAAAACACGGGAATTAAAAGATGGCGAAAAACCCCTGAAAACAACGACTTCTATTCCATATACGAAATTTACCTTTGTAGAAAGGTATAAGAGCTTGTTTACACAAGTACTAAGCTGACACTTATCAATGAACAAGAGGCTGAGAAGTATATTACCTGTATCCGCGCTGCTGAAAACGGTAGTCCGGGCCGGCCTGTGGTCGCTGTTACCCGCATTGTGCTCAGGCTTAATTTGCTGCGATAGCATGCAAAGCCTGCAGGGCCATGTGATCGATGCCGAAACAGGGCAGGCCGTCCCCGGGGCGGCGTACAGGCGGTATGACAGGAAAAAGGAATTGTGCGATACCATAGGCCCCTACGGGGTGATCCGGCCGCCGAAAACAGATGGCCGGGGGTGGTTTTCGGACTATAAGATCGACAACCCCCTCGGGCCGCGAATGAAATTGCGTTTTGAAAAGGACGGTTACAAACCGGTAGATATAAAGTGGAAACCGGGAATGGGTCGCGATACTTTAAAGGTCCTGTTAAGAAAATACAGTAAGGCAGATGAATGACACCGAATGGAAAACCAGCACACACTACACCCGTATTTCTATACCCTAATAGCCGTTTCGGCACTCACTGTCATCCTTCTGACCGCTACCAGCGCTGATATGGACTGGGACTTTGCCTGGCTGTTTTGCGGCTTCCTGCTTTATATCCCTTTACTTTTTGTTAAAAACCGGGTGTTGACAGGTGTCGTGATCGCCGCGGAATACCTTTTCCTGTTGTTCGTTTTCTGGATTATCATGATGTTGCTCAGATACGAACCGGGGGAAGAGTTGGCTTCATTGGGCCTGTTTATCTTTCATTCGGTTTTGCGGTTATATCTTTTTCTGAAAGTAGCGGGAGCGGACAACCGTTATGCCCTGCCCCTGGCCATAGCCTTTGCCCTTCTGGTAAGCACCGCGGTATACTGGCACGGATCTACGGATTATCTTAAACTGATGTGAGGCTTACCGGTCATCTCCCGTCCAATAGTGTACCAGAAACCCGGAGCGCCCCCTCGGCTGCTTCATTACGGTGCCATTTCCGGAGTGGTCATAAAGAGGTAATCTGAGCACTTTGGCCAGAGGAGCGATGCAGATTTAACACCTCCGGTTTCCGCTGCAAATTATTTTGCAGTATCTTTAGAAGTATTAAAAACTGCTTCCCATGAAAAATATACTGTTAATCCTGTTTTCTGTAATGATGTTCACAAACCTCAGCCATTCCCAGAACCTCGATCCTGTAACCTATAAAGACGGCGACCAGCAGCTGGACGGACTGGTCACTGCCAATGCGGGTAAAACCCTGCCCGGGGTACTGATCCTTCCGGCCTGGAAAGGGATCGACGACGAAGCCCGGACCGCGGCGCTGGAACTGGAAAAAGAAGGATATATCGCCTTTATAGCCGATATTTACGGTAAAGGGAACATCCCCGGAGACAATGCTTCGGCTGCTGAAACCTCGGGGTACTACAAGACCAATTACGACGCCTACCAGCACCGGATATCGCTGGCCCTGGACGAGCTGAAAAAAGCAGGGGCCGATACGGATAAGATCGCGGTGATCGGCTATTGTTTCGGCGGTACCGGGGCCCTGGAAGTGATGAGGGCGGGGTTTCCCGTACAGGGCGTGGTAAGCATTCACGGCGGGCTGGGCAAGGACGAAAGCCGGCCTAACGGGGCGATCAGTACCAAAGTGCTTGTCGAAAACCCGGCTGAAGACAGGAGTGTAACTCCCGCGATCTACGACGCCCTGGTAAAGGAACTAAAAGACGGCAAGGCCGACTGGCAGATCATTACTTATGCCGACAGCGGCCATACGTTTACCGACCCGGCATCTCCGGAATACAATGAAACCATGGCCAAAAGGGCCTGGCAGCATACCCTGATGTTCCTGGAAGAGGTGCTGGAATAAACAGCCGGGCTTTCCCTACTTGCAGACCCATAGCGGAAAGTGCATGTCTTCATTAAACAGTTCTTCGGTAACACTCCCCACGAGAAGGGAAGAAAAGGTATTGCCTCCTTTGTCAGACACAAAAAACAGGTCTGTTTGCTTCTTTTTTCCGTATTCGGTGAGGGTTTCGGGAATGCTGGAACTTCTTCCCGGGACGATCTCCAGCGGAATATTTTCGGAGCCGGGGACTTTTTTCATAAATTTCTTCCCCTTCTCCGCGGTGTGCTTTTCCACCACGGGAACAAGGGTTTCCTTGGGCAGGTAGGGAGCGAACTGTAGCGGAACGTTATAAACATGCACGGCACTTACCGGGGCCGATGCGGCTTTCCCCACCACCTGTGCCATCGAAAAACTGCGCCTCGATGCACTGGAAAAATCGGTTCCCACCCGGATGTGCTCTATTTTCGGTACGGTTTCCCTGGGAATGGAAAGAATATGGCAGCGGAGCATTCTAAGGAGTTTACCACTTACCACCCCGGTACCTTTTACCCTGTTCTTGCTCCCTACCAGGGTGAGGTGAATAGCGTATTTGTTCACGATATAGGCAATCAGCGACTCGGTATAGGAGTCGTTGGAGATAAGCACTTCCCATTCCGCCTTCCCCTTGAAGTCCGAGGCTACTTTTTCATTCAGTTCTTCTCCTATGCTTTCTTCTATATTGATATCGGCCAGTTCGTCTTCAAAGAGTTCGCCGATCTCGTATTTTTTGATGTTGTGTACAAAATAAACCTTGTCGGCCTGCAGTACGTCAGACAGGAAAGCGGCATAAGAGATCAGTGTATCGTCTATTTCCGAAAGGTCGAGGGCTACCAGTATGTTTTTTATTTCGGTAATCATGATTTCGAGGGATTTTTATGATTTGTTTTCTTTGTGTTGTCTACGTTTCATGATATCGGAAACGATATCCTTATAATTGTCCAGTTCTTTCTGTTCCAGGCGTCGCTGCAGTTTGCGGTGGTCTTCACGGAGTCCCTTGTAAAGCGAATAGCACATGACGAGCAGGATAATGGCAAACGGCAGCCCGGAAACAATGACAGCGGTCTGCAGGGCCTTGAGCCCCCCGCCGACGAGCAGTACGGCGGCAACGGCCCCTTCCATGACCGCCCAGAATATTCGCTGTCCCACCGGGGAATCTATTTTTCCGCCCGAAGTAATGCTGTCTACCACCAGCGACCCGGAATCGGAGGAGGTGATAAAAAACCCGGCGACCAGGATAATGGCTATGATATTCAATACCATGGGCAGGGGAAAATCTTCCAGGAAAACAAACATGGCAATGGCTTCGTCTACTTTTACCTCGTTCACCACGGCCATGTTCCCGGCAAGGGCATCCTGTATGGCCGTACTACCGAAAGCATTGATCCAGAAAAAGGTAACCAGCGCAGGAACGATCAACACCCCGAGAATAAATTCGCGTACCGTACGCCCCTTGGATATACGGGCGATAAAAATACCGACAAACGGCGCCCAGGCAATCCACCACCCCCAGTAGAAAATAGTCCAGTCATTTTGCCAGTGGGTACCGGTATAGGCCTCCGTCCAGGTAGCAATATCCAGGAAATTATAAAAATAGCTCCCGGTATTTTGTACGAAAGACTGGAAGATATACAGGGTAGGCCCCAATACCACTACTAGCAGCAGCAGCAATACCGCAATGCGCATATTCCATTCGCTGAGAAACTTTACGCCCTTATCTACCCCGAGAACGACCGAAATGGTGGCGATAAGCGTAACCCCGGCGATGAGTATCATCTGTGTGGGGATTCCCGCAGCGACATCAAAAACATGGTTGAGCCCCCCGGCGATCTGCCGTACTCCCAACCCGAGGGAAGTAGCCAGCCCGAATACTGTGGCGAGCACCGCAATAATATCGATAATATCTCCTATGATCCCGTAGACCTTGTCTCCCAGGAAAGGATAAAAAACCGAACGGATGGTAAGCGGGAGCCCCCTGGAGTAGGTAAAATAAGCCAGTGCCAGCCCTACCAGGGCATAGACCCCCCAGGCGTGCAACCCCCAGTGCAGAAAGGTGAAGTTCATGGCCTCCTGCGCCGCCCCGACGCTGCTTCCTGTACCCTTCGGAGGTGAAACAAAATGAGAAATGGGCTCCGAAACACTCCAGAAGAGCAGTCCTATTCCCATTCCCGCACTGAACAGCATGGCAAACCACGACATGGTCTTAAACTCGGGTTTTGCGCTTTGCCCCCCGATGCGGAGTTTCCCGAAATCACTGAAGGCGAGGTAAAGCATAAAAAAGAGAAAAATATTGATGGCAAGAACAAAAAACCATCCGCCGCTTTCCGCTACAAAATGCTGTATCTGTGTAAAATATTCCCCGGCCCTGTCTTTATACACCAGGGTGAGTGTAATGCTGATAATCATGATGATCGCCGACGAAAAGAATACCGGGCCGTTGATCTCCAGCCCTAAAATGGATTTTTTTTCGTCGCTTCGAATCACTTTCTTCGCCATAATTCCTGTTTTTCTGGTTTTGTGTTAGAAATAATATCCTATGTTGATGTTAAATCGCGCTTCCCACCGGGCCTCCGGGTTTCCCCCGGCGAAATCGTCTGCAAAATTGCCCCCCAGCCAGGAGTGGTTCTTTCCGGCTGCAAAATCGATATAGGTATACAGGTGCCCGGCAGCGACCCCTATCCCCGTGACATTCATATAACTGTCGGCAAAATCTTTAGCGGGCTTGCGGACATAGCCGAAATCGTTGTAAAACTGCAGCGATTCCACAGGCCCCCAGGACACGGGAACCGTATAGGCCGCCGCCAGCGAAACGAGGTCACCCCTCGCTGCCACGAGGTAGGGAGAACCGTAAGCCGCCATGGCAAAAATGTCCGCCCGCTCCGTCCACATCCATAGATGCCACGTCATAGGAATACCGGCTATGGGAAACATCCGTAGCTGCCCCGGGCAATCTTTATTTCGTGTGAAAAAACCCACAAAACATAGTTTCTAATATACGATTTTTTTCGAGCCTGTAAGAAACAATCGTTTTAAATAAATATAAAGCGTCTTTTTCTGACAGATATATCGATAAACAACATACCTTCGTTGCGGCATTCCGGCAGGTAATGTATCTTTGATACAGGAGATACGGGTTTCTGTATGCCTGCCGGAAATACCGGTTTCAAAAAAAGATCGTAAAACAACAGTTAAAATTCACATGTCCATGTTCCGTAACATCATGCTTGGCAGCCTTGCAGTACTGTATGCCATAACACTGCACGCACAGGAGCTTTACATTCCCCGCGATGTAAAAAAAGCCTACGAAAACAACACCCGCAGCAAAGACGGGAATCCCGGTGCCAATTACTGGCAGAACAAGGGGGTATACACCATAGACCTCACCGTGAGCCCGCCCGACCGGAACGTAACAGGTAAGGAGACCATCGTATATACCAACCACAGCCCGGACACACTGAAAGCACTGAATTTCAAACTGTTCCTGAACCAGCACAAACCCGAAGCGCCACGGTCGGGGCAAACCTCGCCCGATTACCTGACTTCCGGCATGCATATCGACACCTATAGCGAAAATGGCGTTGCCCGCGAATGGACCGACAAAAACGACGGCACCAATAAAATGGTTACACTGGCCGATCCGCTCGCCCCGGGAGCAAGCGTAACCCTGGATATCGGATGGCATTTCGACCTTTCGGTACAGAGCGGAAGGGAAGGGGCCATAGACGAAACCACCTTCTTCCTGGCCTACTTTTTTCCCCGGGTAGCCGTATATGACGATTCCCGCGGATGGGACACCATGAGCTTCCGGGGATCGCAGGAATTCTACAACGACTTTAACGACTACACCTTTTCGGTTACCGTTCCTGCGAACTATATCGTATGGGCCACGGGCGACCTTCAGAACCCTGACGAAGTGCTACAACCCCGCTATGCACAGCTGCTGGAAGAATCGATGACCTCGGATGAGGTGATACACATTGCCACCAAGGAGGACCTTGAAGGACAAAAGGTTACCCGGCAGAACCCGGAAAATACCTGGAAATGGAAGGCCGATAATATCACAGACATCGCCATTGCCCTGAGCGACCATTACCTGTGGGATGCCGGCAGTGTGGTGGCAGACCCGGAAACCGGCCGACGGGCCAGTGTACAGGCGGCCTACGATGAGCCCTCGGAAGATTTCAGGGAAATGGTCGGCTACGGGAAGCACGCCATCGACTGGTTTTCCAATAACTATCCCGGCGTGCCGTACCCGTTCTCCAAGTCTACGATAGTACGCGGTTTTGCTGATATGGAATACCCCATGATGGTCAATGACAGCTCATTTCCCGAAGCGGAATTTGCGCGTTTTGTGGTAGAGCACGAAATAGCCCATACCTATTTCCCGTTTTATATGGGGATCAACGAAACCCGTTTCGGCTTTATGGATGAAGGCTGGGCCACTACCCTGGAATATTTGATAGGGATTCACGATCTGGGCAAAGAAAAGGCTACGGAAAACTTTAAGAAGTTCCGGGTGGCAAGCTGGGCAAACAACGCCGATATGGAGTACGACCTGCCCGTCATTACCCCGCTCAATGTGCTCAACGGACCTCCCATAAGGGCCAATGCCTACGGAAAAGCCGCCATCGGTTATCTCGCTGTAAAGGAATACCTGGGCGATGCCTTGTTCGGCAAGGCCCTGAAAGGGTATATGGACCGGTGGAACGGCAAACACCCCATGCCCTGGGATTTTTTCTATTCGTTCAACGACCTTACGGGAAAAGACCTCAACTGGTTCTGGGATCGCTGGTATTTTAGCAACAACTATATAGACATTGCTATAACGGATGCTTCCTACAAAAAGAATGCCCTCACCATATCCCTGGAAAACATTGGCGGAATGCCTGCCCCGGTAACGATAGTAGTCACCGGTAAGGACGGAAAAACACAGGAATTTCACCAGACCCCCGCGATATGGGAGGCCGATCCGGAGCATGCCCAAATCACACTTAAAAACATCAGGGACGTCGCAAAAATAAGTCTCGACGGTGGTATCTTTATGGATGCCGATACTTCTAATGACTCCTTTACCATCAGATAATCTGCGGGGTCATGCATAGCGAAACCGATAAAATAGCGCTTGAATATCTCAGGATCAGGGATTACACGGAAATCCGTGAAGCGATGGTGGCAGCCTATCGCACCATGCCGGACGATTACTGGACCAAGCCCCAGATAAAGGCCCTGCTGGGCAAGTTTCCGGAAGGGCAGGTGGTCATTAAGGTGAATGGCAGCGTGGCCGGGTGTGCCCTGTCGATTATAGTGGATTACGACAATTTTGAAGGCAATCATACCTTTGAAGAAGTTACGGGCAACAACACCTTCAGCACCCATACCCCCGAAGGGGATATGCTTTACGGTATCGAAGTATTTATCAAGCCGGAGTTCCGCGGGCTCCGCCTGGGGCGCCGGCTGTACGATTACCGCAAGGAACTGTGCGAAAAACTGAATCTCAAGGGTATTGCCTTCGGCGGGCGTATCCCCAACTACCACAAATATGCCGATACCCTGACCCCGAAGCAGTATATCGAAAAAGTGCGGAGAAAGGAAATGGACGACCCGGTACTCAATTTCCAGATGTCCAACGACTTCCATCCCACCCGCATTCTCAAGGGCTACCTGGACGGGGATAAGGCTTCCCAGGAATTTGCCGTACTGATGGAATGGGACAATATTTACTACGAAAAGCCCTCCAGGAAGGCCGTAAGCCAGAAAAGTGTGGTCAGGCTGGGGCTCATACAATGGCAGATGCGGCCCTATAACGAGCCGGAATCACTGTTGCAGCAGGCCGAATACTTTGTCGATACCCTCGCGGGCTACCGGGCCGATTTTGCGCTTTTCCCAGAGTTTTTCAACGCACCGCTCATGGCGCGCTTCAACCACCTGGCAGAAGCGGAAGCCATCCGCCGCCTGGCGGGGTATACCGATGGCATTATACAGGAATTCTCCAAATTATCCATCTCGTACAACATTAACATCGTGGCGGGCAGCATGCCCGAGATCAGGAAGGGCCGGCTGTACAACGTGGGGTATCTCTGCAAAAGGGACGGTACCGTAGAGCGCTATGAAAAAATACACGTTACCCCCGACGAAGCCAGGGTATGGGGCATGCAGGGTGGCAACAAGCTGCGCGTCTTTGATACCGATTGCGGCAAAATTGGCATTCTGATCTGTTACGACGCCGAATTTCCCGAGCTCAGCCGCCTGCTGGCCGACGAGGGAATGGACATTCTTTTCGTACCCTTTCTTACCGATACCCAGAACGGGTACTCCAGGGTACGGCACTGCGCCCAGGCCAGGGCCATAGAGAACGAGTGCTATGTGGCCATTGCCGGTAGCGTGGGCAACCTGCCCAACGTACATAATATGGATATACAGTTTGCCCAGTCCATGGTATTTACCCCCTGCGATTTTGCCTTTCCCACCAACGGTATCAAGGCAGAAGCCACCCCCAATACCGAAATGATACTGCTGGCCGATGTAGACCTCGGGCAACTGAGGGAACTGCACCGGTTCGGAAGCGTCAACAACCTGAAAGACCGCAGAAAGGATATCTTTGAACTGAGGAAGAAGAAATAATACGCTCGGCATCAGATATTGAAATCTGACCGGAACTCCCTGATCTCCTCTTTTACTTTACCCCCGCGGATTATTACGGAAATATCCTTTCTGTAACCTTCGCTGTTTTCATCCCTGCTGGCAGACAACCAGTTAAACGACCCCTCGATGATGACGCTGTCATCCATACAAATGGTCTTGTTGTGTATGCCGTTTACGATCATCAGCCTGGCTTTTGTGGCTCTTATGGCCTCTCTGCCCAATGCGCTGTTCCTCCTTAGCCCGCCCCTGGTAACATCGAGATTTTTATCGGTAAGTACGGTGATCTTAACTCCACGGTCGGCAGCATTGCGGATCAACCGGACGACATCGTCCGCCTCAATGGCCCTGATAGATATAAACGGGGAGCACAGGATGATTTCCCTTTCGGCGGTCTCAAAACATTGTCTAAGGGTTTCCCGATGCTGTTCCAGGGTTTTTATCCGTTCTACACGGTCCGGAGCATAGATGATCTCAGACTGATAAATAAAAGCGTCGTCCAGGGCGTATTCCTCCTTTCCGAACAAATGCGCGGCCAGCTTTCCGGAAGGGGTGTTCCCGCCCGGGTCGAACACCGCCATATTTGCAAAAACGATAAAAGAATGTTTAGCCCTGGTAAGGGCCACATTAAGCATATTGAACTTGCCCCGGTAATCGAAAAAAAGCATTTTATCTCTGGTATCGTGTACTGCCGAAAACAGGATTACAGGCCGTTCCGCACCCTGTAAGGCATGTACGGTACCAACAACAATCTGGTCTGCAAGGGTCTTGTTTACATATCTTTTCAGAAGTCGTTTCAGTACCGCTCTCTGGGCCGAAAAGGGAGTAATAATGGCCAGCACCTTATCCAGCGGCTCCCCGTAATCCCGTTCCAGGAGTTTCCTGTTATTACACACCCACTGCACCAGGGCAAGGGCCTCCTTTACATTTTTCCTGCTGCTCCCGCGATGCTTTTCCGACGATCCGTTCACATGAATATATCCCAGGGGAGGAAGGCAGTGCTTCTTATTGCCCGCCATCAGTTTCAGCGACCCTTTATATACGTGATCTTTCGAATATTGTATGATGGGGTCCGCACATCTTCGGTGTTCCAGCAAATACGCTCCCTTCTCCGGTTCCCCGTTACGGTGCCGGAAGCAGAAAGGTGTCGCCCTTTTTACCATTTTCATCAGGCTTCCCCCGGATGCCGTAAATCCCGACTGTTCCATCTTCCCGAAATCTTCCTCACCCTTTACCAGCTGGTATTTTCCGGCATTCCTGTAATCCACTCCCCTGGTAACTCCCCATACGGGTTCTATCTGGTACTCATCTCCCACGGCCAGCAGTTTCTTCGCAAGGGTCAGGGAAGGCATCGCAACCTCCGGGGCAACCTGCCCGGCTTCGTCTACGATCATCAGGTCGAACAACTCCCTGTAATACCTGTTTCCGTCACGATAGGTATAATACGTACTGAATCTCGGCAAGGAGTGAAACGTGGAAATAAAAAGGGGCGTCACCCCCGCTATCCTCCTGAGTTTTCTCCTGTACGTGCTTTCTGATCTTTCCTTGTCCGCCTCATCTGCAGATTTCAGGGCACGGATATATTCCCACTCCCTGAAATGTACACACAGCCAGAACAGCTCGTTTCTGTAGGAGATATCCAGTTTTACCGCCGTATCCTGCAATACGTCCAGGTTTTCGTATTCATCTCCGGTCGCTGTGACCAGGCGCTGCCATTTTTGGTTATACGCCCGCAGCCACCCGGTCCGGAAATCCTGGTAATCCCGGTCTGTCTTTTCAATGCCTTTCTTCAGTTCCGAAAGGCCGGACAGGCTGTTCTCAAGTTCCTGATACTCCCTCACCGTATCGAGTTCCAGGGCTTCCATCCCGGAAATGACAGTATGGAAGTCATACCATTTAAGCTGCTCCGGAAACTCGTCCTTCACGGGGTGGACAATCAGCTTAAAAGCCCTTTCCCGCAACTCCCTGAACCTTTTGAACGGCAGCCATCTTACGTAAAAAGGAAACCTCCGGTATCGTTCCATAAGCTTGCTACGCAAGGTTTCAAGCAGCTTTTGCCGTTCTTCGTTCTGACGTATTCCGGTCGCCGTTTTATCCACCATCTCTCCCAGGGCATCAACATCCTCAAA
Organism: Sinomicrobium soli; assembly: GCF_003285545.1. GTDB lineage: Bacteria > Bacteroidota > Bacteroidia > Flavobacteriales > Flavobacteriaceae > Sinomicrobium. Next base: position 64,134 of record NZ_QLNV01000014.1, read on the forward strand.
ACCCGCCTGCTCCAGGGTACCGGTCACTTCGTGCCTTTTCCCCGCAAGGGCAGATATACTCCTGATCCTCGCCTCCAGGGCCTTTATTTTCTTCAGGAGGTATTCTCCCATATCAGGTTCTTTCCCCTCCGGGATACCCGTATCCATATCAAGGAATGTACGGAATTCCGACCTGAAATGACGTTCATACCCCGGCACCTTTGCCTTGTCTTCCAACTCCCTCACAAAACCGGTATTCAGGAATTCGGAAGATTCCACCTGGTAATCCCCGGTTCCCTGCCCCGCCCTGGAAGATGCTGCCATATACAGGCCGAAAGACCTTATGCCCGGCACCCACCGGCGGAACAGGACCCCGTCTGTCTCCTCCTGGTGCATACTGTCCAGGATGTTGGTAATCGCCTGGTTGTTTACGGAACACCCCACCACCAGCGGCGGCTCACCACCTTCCAGCACCGATTGTGTAAACAGATTGGCCACTACACTTTGCAGCAGGGTCGTCTTGCCTGTCCCGGGAGGACCGTTAACGGCAAATACCTGTCTGGTATATCCTGAAGTAAACTGTGCAAAAGCAACCCTTTGGGAATACGACAACGGAAACTCGCCGTTCATTTGCCCGAAATGATTGCCGTTGAGAAATATTTCTGTTTCCAGCAGGTCATGGTTACGGGGTTCTTCCTTTTCTTGCAGGACTTTTTCCAGGACGGCCGTGTATTTTCCCGCACCGCTGCCGAAGACCAGGTCGTTGTACAGCCCTGTAATATTCCGGGTCATATTGCTCTCCCTCATCGCTGCAATACGGAACATATGATATTTCCCGTTTTGAAAATCCGAAAACCCCTTCCCCGTAACATCCCGGAAAAAGCGTTCGCAGTCCTCCCAGTACTTTAACCAGTCATTTTCATCAAAATTCCGGTTTCCCATCCGGGCATCCAGTACATCCATTGATGCGATAACAGGACGATCGCCCGGGTTAGGGTCCAGGTAATCCCGGATAAAAACGGGGCATTCCTGCTCTCGCGGAGGATAGAGCTTTCCCGTTTTATCTACGTAAGCCGGGATCCAGTAGGGATAATACGTTTTCTCCTTTCCCGTGTTACCGCCGTGTTCAATATCTGAAGTGATGAAGATCGGGGCGATCTCGATCTTGTTGATCCCGGTAATCCCATGCTCAGGTACCGTACCCGACCCGTTTCCGGTATCAGCAATATCATTATCTGCCTGACGTTCCGGTTTCTGTGTTTCCCCGAAACCGAACCGGAAAACATTTTCTTTGTCCCAGATCCTCCCTGCCTCATCCGCAGAAAGCCCGTAAAGTCCGCTTTCACCCCTTTGTAACGGATCCGGGAATAAATATCCCTTTTCTCCACGGCACCCGTCTATTACGGAAGCCCTGTAATACCGAAGCCAGTTACTGATACTATTCATGGATCAGGGGTTTTTATTCCCCGGGTAAATTTAAGGTGCTCCGCCGTCTTATACGGAAATGTATTTCGAAGCTCCTTTATACCCGGGACTATCACACCCGTTAAAGATAGTAAAGTATACGCTGGTCACAAAATATACAGGTTACCGGAAGTTCCATATCGCCCTGAAATACAGTCGATCTATTCGACTTCCCCTGTTTTTTCAAATTTATAGCTACACCCTTCTATACACCCCATATAGGTAGGGGTAAGGATCATTTTTCCTCCTTCGAAACTTATACTTTCGGAAAAAGTACCTTCCGGCTCTTCCATTCCGGTGGTAAACCCTTCACAATCGTATTCGAGTACCAGCGTATCTTCAGACAGAACATAGGTTCCGGCAGTACATCCGGAAAAACGGTCTGAAGAAAAAGTTCCGTCGCTCCCGAAGGTATAGGAATATCCCTCGCTTACCGGTTCCCATTTGCCCGGAGCCCCGGTACCTACCTTCGCTTCTGCAAGGGTCCAGGTCCCTGTAATCTGTTGCCGGGGAGTGGCGGCATCATCGTCATTGCTGCAGGAAACAAACAAAAAAACACTGATAATAAGGATAAGATTTTTCATGACTTTTGCTTTTTGGTTCTATACAGTAGATAGTAAAAGTCTGGAAACGTTGCGTGTACCCGGTGTCTATGAACCGGTTCGGGCCTGCTGCTGTTTTTTTATCTCGAACATTTTATCAAAACCGGGGTTTTTCTCTGTCGGGACCGGGGCACCGGTGAGCGTTCTCCAGGCTTCCAGCCTGTCGCGGAGTTCCCTTACCTTTTCGGGGTGTTCCCCGGCCACGTTATGCCGCTCCCCGGGATCGTCTCCGAGATTGTACAACTCAAGGCCGCCATCCTCAAAATACTCGTGCAGTTTCCATGGGCCCGAACGGATCACTGATCCGGGCCGGGTGCGGAACAGCAGGTCTCTTGCCTGGTCTTCCAGGGGGTTATACGCCTGCAGATACACCGGAAAATGCCAGAAAAAATCCCGCTCCGGCATGGGTTCGCCTTTCAATAGCGGCGAGATATCCGTACCGTCCAGGTGTTTTGCCTTCTTTTCCGCCCCGATCATGGATTGCAGCGTCGGGTAGAGGTCCCGCTGAATGACAGGCTGCTCCGTAACCGTCCCGTTTTTGACATGTCCCGGCCATTTCACGATAAGAGGCACACGGATACCGCCTTCGTAATAACTTCCCTTACCTGCCCGAAGGGGGTCCTGATGGCTTACATCACGTATTCCCCCGTTATCCGAGGTGAATATTACGATGGTATTTTCTTCGATCCCCAGGTTTTTCAGGGTAGTGAGCAACCTCCCCACATTCTCGTCCATAGTGTGTATCATGGCCGCATAGGTGGCGTCAGACTGCCCTTCTGCCCCTTTCTTCGCCCTGTAGATGGCTTCCACCTCTTCCTTGGCCATCAGCGGTTTATGTACGGCATAAAAAGGCAGGTAGAGGAAAAAAGGCTTTTCCTTATTGCCGTTAATAAAGGAAATGGCTTCGCTGGTCAGCCGGTCGGTGAGGTATTCTCCCTGCGGACCTGCTTCGAGGTGTTCGGCATTGTAGGGACTGAAATACCCCCTGTGCCCCGGCCCGCCGCGATGGCTTCCTGCGATATTCACATCAAACCCTTCGGTAAGAGGGGACTCTGAAATATGCCATTTGCCTATACTCGCCGTACGATACCCGTTATCGTGAAACATTTCACCCAGGGTATATAGCGAATCCGGGATACTTTGTGCATTAGGCGTGGGGATCAGCCTCCTGGTTTTCGTGTTTCCCCGTTCCGAACTGCCTACCGTATAAATACCGTGTCGCGGTCCCCAGAGCCCGGTGATCATATGGGCCCGGCTCGGGGCACAGTTGGCTGCCGAGGCATAGGCCTGTGTAAACAGCATTCCTTCCCTGCCCAGCCGGTCTATGTTAGGCGTTTCGTAATATCCGGACCCCATACACCCGAGGTCTGCCCAGCCCAGGTCGTCAGCATTGATCAGGATCACATTGGGTTTTTTAGCCTCGGGAGAGGGTTGTGCATTACACGAGAACAACAGTGTAAGGGAGAGCACGCTCCATATCCCGGTAGCGGAAAACATCGTCTTCATATTGTATTTTTTACGGCCCTGCGGGCATTATATGCTATGCAAAAGATACTCCTGTCCTGTGTTCCGGCCACCTCAACGATACCCATTGTTGGTCGGATCGGTATTCAGGAGGTTCGGATTCAGGAGGATTTCGTCCTGTGGTACGGGCAACAACACGTGATAAGGTTGTATGTTATCCGCAGGGTTATTCCAGGGCCTGTGCTGTGTGTTCCTGACCGTTTCCAGCAGGATCCCCCATCGTATCAGGTCCATTCTGCGATAACCTTCGGTACAGAGTTCAAATTTTCGCTCGTCGTACATGGCCCTTCGAAATTCTTCCTGGGTCATCCCGCTCCAGGGTTTGTCGGGTTCGAACGCCCGCTCACGTACCTTGTTGACATAACTATAGGCCTCAGAAGGGCCGTTCAGTTCGTTTTCGGCCTCGGCCGCCATCAGATAAATATCGGCCAGGCGGAAAACCACATAATTTTCGTTGTGATTCCCCCGGGGCGAAGTCAGGTTCAGGTTCCAGTTTTTCCGGAAATACGGAAAACTCAGTTCATACCCCATGTATTCCGTTACGATGGTGACATCATATCGCAGGTCATCCGGGTCCCAGTTAGACCTGTCGGCCAGTTCCGGAAGCGGAATAGCCCATCCGTAACCGGTCATATCCTGTTCTACAGCCTGCAGATCGGCCGACAGCAATTCCCATCTTGCCGGCGTTCCCGGTCCTCCCGGCCTGTTGCTCCTATCGGCGGGTTCGTCGCGTAATCTGGGATTATAATCATCGGTTCTTATAGTACTACTCTCTCCAAAAACACCATCGGTAGTAAAATCCACCACGAATATCTGTTCGTCGTTATATTGATCTGCACGGTCGTTCTGGCTAAAGACCGCGGCGAAATCGTCCAGGAGACGGTGTGGAGAATGGTCTATAATATTGTCACATTCCGCTTTAGCGTCTGCCCATTCCTCATCGAAAAGGTGAAATTTTGCCTTTAATGCCGCGGCAGCCCATTTAGAAGCGCGTCCCAGCTCGGGTTCATCAGGTAACAGCTCAAATGCAAGGGCCAGATCGTCCTTCATGTCAGTACGGATCTCATCCTTAGGATAGCGTTCCAAGGAGCCCAGCTCTTCAAGAGGGAGAAGTTCCCTGAAATAAGGTACATCTCCCCAGAGATTCGTCAGGTGAAAATAGGCCAGGGCCCTCATAAAATAACATTCGCCGAGCGTCTGCTTCCTCACTTCTTCCGAAAGGTTCTCATTGCCTTCAATATTTGAAATATGCGAAGAGGCATTTCGGATGATCTCATATAACGCGGACCATGTGCCGTTTCCATCGGCTACGCCTTCCTGTATGAGATAATTGTGAATCTGCCCGTTTACATTTCTGCTGGGGCCCACTTCATCGGCGCCGTTTACATAATAATTGTCCAGTCCTCTTTGGTACAAACTGCTGCGGTGCAATATTCTATAGAGTCCGTTAGCTGCCAGGAGAGCTTCCTGATCGTTATTGAAAAAGTTTTCCAGGGCTACCTGGTCGCGCAGGTCTTCTTCCAGAAATTTTTCACAGGCTGAAAAAAACAGCAATACTGTGGAAATTAATACGGTTACTAATCTTCGTTTCATCACTGTAATTTTAGAATTCGATTTTTACTCCTGTAACGATGCTCCTGGCATACGGATATTGCCCGTTGGCAAACCCCTGGGAAACCGACCCGAATCCGCTTCCTGCCGAAAAATTGTTTACCTCAGGATCTCCGAGGGTAAAATCGGAGAACAGCAAAAGGTTCCTACCGGTCACATACACGTTAAATTTTTTGAAAACACTTTCCAGGGACGTTCCTTTCAAAGGTATGTCATAAGAAAGGGTTACTGTTCTCAATCTCACAAAAGAACCATCTTCGACATTTGCAGTACTGTTCGGGTTGAACTGGCTTGTCGACGTACCCGCCCTCGGAATATCCGAAGTTTCGTTAACTCCTTCCTTCCATCGGCCCAGTACCCGCGGGTCTACATTTTCATCGCCCCGGCCAAACAGGGAGCGTTGTGTAACCACATTAAAGATCTCAGCGCCATACGAATACTGGAAGAAAACATCCAGGTTGAGGCCCTTCCAGGAAAAATTATTGCGCAACCCCCCGTAGAAATCGGGCTGCGGACTGCCTATAACGGAGTAATCCTCCTGGTTGATGGTCCCGTCTCCATTGACATCCCGGTAACGCGGACTTCCCAGAAAGGACCGACCCACCGCACCGTCATCAATAATTTCCTGCGGGTCTTTATATGTGCCCAGGTACTCTGCTCCGAAAAACACAGGTATGGCTTCACCCACGATCAACCTTGCGGAGGGCCCGCCCTGGTTTCCGGTAGATTGGATATTGATAAACTCCTCATCCCCCAGGTCCAGTACCTCACTTTTATTAGTCGTCAGGGTAAAGGTGGTATTCCACCTGAAATCCTCCTTTTCAATATTACGCGTGTTCAGCAAAAACTCCACGCCCCGGTTTTCCACACTCCCCACGTTCTCCAGCACCCTGCTTCCCGCGGTATTCGGCAGGTCCCGGAACAGCAGCAGATCATCGGTGGTCTTTTTATAATAGCCCAGCTCCAGGGATATTCTGTGTTTTAACAATGCCATTTCCAGGCCCAGGTCGAGCTGTTTTGTAGTCTCCCAGGTAAGGCCGTTTGTCCCGGGGTTAGCCAGAATTACGGCCGGGACCAGGGTTTCGTTAAAATAGTTGTACTGCGAACTGAACACATCGAAAGAATTATACGGATCGACCCCCTGTTCTCCCACTATACCGTAACTCGCCCTGAGTTTCAGGATATCCACGGTATTCGAACCGGACAAAAAGGCCTCTTCATCCATGTTCCACGCCACACCTGCCGAGGGAAAAAAGGAATATTTATTCCCCTTTTCAAAAACAGACGAACCGTCCTGCCTGCCCACTAAGGTTACAATATAACGGTCTTTGTACCCATAGGTCAGACGGCCCAGGACAGACATCAGCGAACGCTGGCTGTAGGAAGTACCCACCTGGTAGGTCTCAGGGTCCGAACCCAGGGATAAATTATTAAACTGAACCACATCGTTGGGAAAGCCGTTTGCAGACTGGCTGGTACTTTCGGTAGTGATTTTCTGGGCTGTAAACCCACCCAGAAGGTTGAAGGAATGATCCCCGAAAACTTTATCATAGGTAAAGGTAGTCTCGCTCAGCAGATCCCTGCTCTGGCTTGTAGCGACACTCCCGTATCCTCCTATGTTATTGTTTAGCACACGTTCGGGCAATATGCCGGGCTGATACTCATTGTTCTTATAAAAATTCAAGGTCGCCCCGAAACTGGTTTTCAGCTTAAAACCGTCAAAAAGCTCATATTCCGCATACATATTCGCGATCAGGTTGGTCACCAGGTCGTGATCTACCCTTAGCTGATAATCCGCTACGGGATTGCGCTGCAAGGTACCGCTTACAGGATTGGTCCCCGTAAATTCCCCATCTGCATCATAAATCGTCCGGATCGGCAATACACTGGAAACAATCTGTCCGAAGCTTACCTTGTTGTTTTCCTTTTTAAAGGTACTGAGGTTAAGACGCGTACCAAACGTAAATTTTTCCGATACATTGACATCGAAATTGCTGCGCAGCGTAACCCTTTCCAGGCCGGAATTTTTAATGATCCCCTCCTGTTTGAAATAATTGACCGATGCGTAATAATTCGTGCTTTCGGTCCTCCCGGTAACCGAGAGGTCGGTATTGTAGGTAACCCCGGTATGGGAAATCTCATCAATCCAGTCTGTGGTCGGTACTGACCCGGGATCATCATATTGCAACGGCAGGTTCGGGTCTGTATAACCGACAGGAACCGCTACCCCGTTGACATCGACAGGTGTTCCGGGCACAAATTGTCCGGCCTCGTTTAAATAATCAACATATCCCTGACCGCTTAAGATATCTATCTTATTCGCCAGTTTATCCATACTGATATAGGAATTCAGGGTAAACGAAGGTTTTCCCTGGGGCAGCCCCTTACCACTCTTGGTGGTGATCAGGATAACTCCCGAAGCACCCCGGGTACCGTAAATGGCCAGCGCCGTAGCATCCTTCAAAACCTCGAGAGACTCAATGTCGTTAATATTGATGTTGTTCAGGTTAAAACCGGTACCTACAATAAAACCGTCAACCACATACAGGGGATTATTATTTCCGTTAATGGAGCTGTTACCCCGGATGCGAATGGTAGACCCGTTACCCGGTGCCCCGTTGTTTGAAGTTACTTCCACCCCTGCCGCACGGCCCTGCAACGCCTGGTCTACCCTGGAAACGGGCTGATTTTCAATCTCGTCGCCTTTTACGGAAGCTACCGCAGACACCAGTTGCTTTTTAGAGGAAGTACCATACCCTATGACAACCACCTCATCCAGGGCCTGGGTATCCTCTTCCATCGTAATATCGATGACATTCGAATCTCCTACCGTGACCTGTTCAGACGCGAAGCCTATATACGAAAACTCCAGTACGTCTCCCGGTGATGCATTGATGGCATATTTGCCGTCAAAATCAGTAGTGGCTCCCCGGTTGGCCCCTTTTACCACTATGTTAACTCCCGGAACAGGAACCCCCGAACCGTCAATTACAGTACCTGTTACAGTCTCCTGGGCCGTGACAGGATGCCATAAAGGGAATAATAAGACAAATAATATCATTCGCATTTTTAAAAATTTTGATTGATTAATTACGATAACAACAGTTACAACAGGTCAATTTTAAGGATTTATTAACAATGTTGTTGTTGATTATAAATCAAAACAGGCAAATTATTATTCAAAAATGCGAGATAAGTCTTTTTTCTAATCTTTGGTAATCATACTTCCCCACCAGTCCTTATTGGGTTCAAAGCTATCGGACAAAAAATCCATACGCTGCTCTTCCAGCCCGGGGAGTACCTTGTTGACGATCCTGTCGTGGTAAGCCTCTTTTTTTTCTTTATCAAATTCACTGTCTTCTGTGGGATACCTGGCACCGACCCCGGTCAGCCAGCTCTTTAATTTGTTCCTCAATCCGCTCACCTTGTCGGGATAACGGCCTGCCAGGTTCTCTTGTTCGTAAGGATCGTCGTTTATATGGTACAGTTCATCCCTGTTGTCCTCATAATAATGGATCAGTTTCCAGTCGCCTTCCCTGATCACGGAAGAAGGTTCTCCTCCCTGGTTCCCGTAATGCGGATAATGCCAGAACAACGGTCTTTCGGGCAATACCTCTCCCCGGTCTATGACAGGTCTCAGGCTCACCCCGTCCACCGGTTGTTCAACGGGCAGGTCAATACCGGCATAATCCAGCAGGGTAGGGTAGAAATCAGCCCCTGTCACAGGGTCATCACAGTGTTTGCCCCCGGATTTCTGCCAGGGCACATATACCAGGTAGGGAACCCTTGTCCCTGCCTCCCACTGGTATCCTTTTCCTCCCCTGAAAGGCAGGTTGGATGTCGAATAGGCATCTCCCGAGGCTACTCCTCCGTTATCCGATGTAAAGATCACAATGGTGTTTTTTTCCAGCCCCGATTCTTTGAGCCCGTCCAGTACCACTCCTATGGCATCATCCATCGCTTCGACCAGTCCGGCGTATACGGGATTGTCCTGGGTTTGCCTGATCGGCAGGTTTTTTTCCATGGTAAACCCTCTTTCGGCAATTCCGTTCTCCCTCGCCTTCTCCCTGTATTTCTGCCATTTCTCCTTTGTGGTTTGTATGGGGCCATGTACGGCATAAAAGGAAAGAAAGGCCAGGAAACCGGAGGTTTTATGGTCTTCCATAAACGCGACTGTTTCTTTTGCCAGGCGTATCGATAAATTTTCTCCGGGCTGTATATCCTCTAATTTCGGGTTTTTAAATGGTGAAAAATATCCGCCGTTGGGATTACCTTTCTCCCATCCCCCCTTGTTAATTTCGAATCCGTGGTCTTCCGGGTAGGAGCCCTCTCCGCCAAGATGCCATTTCCCGGCAAAAAACGTCTTGTACCCCCCCGTTTTCAATGCTTCGGCCAGGGTGATCTCACTGTCGGGCAAACGATGCCTGTATCCGGCCGGCAACAGCCTGTCGAACCGGTTTGCCTCGCGCCAGTCCGTACCGCTCTTTGCCCCTATCCAGTCTGTTATTCCGTGTCTTGCCGTAAATTGCCCCGTCATGATCGTGGCTCTCGCAGGGCTGCATACCCGGCTCCCCGAATACCCCTGGGTAAAGACCATTCCTTTCGATGCCAGCCGGTCTATGTTAGGGGTTTCGTAAAATTCACTTCCCACAAAGCTCATATCTCTCAGGCCGAAATCATCGGCCAGAATAAAGAGTATATTGGGTTGCTCAGGAACTTGCGTTTCTTCCTTTTCCTTTTCACCACAGGAATGGAGTAAAAGAAGGCAAAACACCGAAAAAATAATCCTGGTTTTTTTCATGTCTGTGTTTATATTTATTTCGACAGAAATATACCATAAAATTACCACTCTTCAAATGCCAGGTCCTCTTCAGGCGGACGTCTCAGGTGCAATACCTCGGTCACCTCGTAGTCATTTCCATCCCTGGTAAACGAATACTCCAGTGAAATACTCCTGTCTTCCGGGTGATAGGTTCCGGAGCCGGACAAACCGGTAACCTGGTTGCTGTTTGTAGACAGGTGTACGGAATCTTCGCCGTCGATATTCAATATCAGGGAAGCATCGTTAAAATTTCCCATCCCCGGGGCTTGTACGGTGGTGGCATCTATGGTCACGAGGTTCCATAGCCCGTTTTTGATTAGGTCCGGGTTGTCATATACTACCTCACTGGTTTCTCCCGTAGCTGTCCTTTCGGTTTGGGAGCCTGTATGATAGTAGGCCCCGTGGTATTCGCTTATATATTTTATCACCACAACAGAAAAGTCTTTCGGGGCGATGATCTGGTTCCCCTGGTCGTCAAAACTTCCCGAAGCTATGGAGTCGAGAGAGGTTTCCGTAATCCGGAAGGGCAGGGCATAGGTGCCGGATGCGGCCAGTGGGTCCGAAATAAATTTTTCCCGGTCCAGGCTTACCGTAACGTCTCCTATATACCGCCCCTCAGGAAAGATCATGGTGCTTTCATCGCTCAGGGAATAATAGGTTTCCGGGAGCAGTTCGAAATCGCCCGCACCGGCCATTACCTCATTATCCAGCAGGGAAGGGTCTATAACAAAGGTCGCTGTTTCCTCTTGTTTATTATACTGCTTTCCTCCCATGGCCACCCCTACCTTAAACTGCATTTCCTCATAGGAAACCACCGTTCGCAAAGGTTTCTGGGTATTGAAATAGGCAACGGTAAACTCGTAATCTCCTGTGAAATCGTCGTATTTCTCACAGGAGATCACTGTAGTGAAGAGCAGTACCATTATGGCTGTTTTTCTGATTGTCATCATTTTTATCACTTTAAAATTATTACCATCCGAGATTATCGATCAGTTTAGGGCTCTTGACCAGCTCTTCATAAGGCAGTGGTGCGTAATAATATTTTATATCGCTGAACTTTCGTTCTTCCACTTCAAAAACAGTATACGAATAGGTGTCCTCCCCCTTTTGTTCAATCCTCATTCCCCTTACGGCTTCGTCAAGCGGCATCAGCCAGCGTCTCATATCAAAATAGCGATGGTTTTCAAAAGCGAGTTCCAGTCTTCTTTCCCGCAATACCAGTTCCCGGAAAGCTTCCTTTCCCTGTGCTGCCACCTCATCGACATACGTATTATCGGTAATCCCTGCCTTATCCCTGATCATCTTGATGACATCTACGGCAGAATAGGCCATGCCGGGGCCTACACCATTGGGTCCGAAGGCTTCATTCGAAGCCTCTGCAAAGTTCAGGTATACTTCGGTTTTCCGGAGATACGGATTATAGTGGTAATCATTACCCGGATTTTCCACATCTATAATCCCGGGGGCCAAGGACAACCATTTTCGCAGATAATACCCAGTCCTGGTGTTTTGCGGGTAGACCGTACGGGAGTCCTTTCCCCCTTCATAGATCTGTAACGGGCTGTTATTAAGTTCCACACCGTTATAAAGGACATTGAGATACAGGCGTGGGTCCCGGTGTTCATAGGGATGCTCCGGGTCATAGCCGGAACGGGTATCGGTTATCGGGAAGCCGTTCTCACTGTAGAAGGTATCCACAAGGTTTTGAGAAGGCCCTGTCCTGGCCTGCCCGTATTCCCCGAAAGGGTAGTTCTGGTTTTCCAGCGACCTGTTTCGATGGTAGCTTCTCCAGATAAACTCATCAGGCGTATTATTGCTGTTAAAATCCGCCTCCGACAGCCCGGGCAGGGCACCGATAAGGTCTATGGCTTCCTGGGCGGCCCGGGCGGCCTGCTCCCATTGTGCCTCAAAAATTCCCTGGTCGGTAATGGAAAACTGCCCCATTCCTGTCAGCCTGGTCACCGAATCAGGCTGGTATGCCGGACTTGCGGCATAGACGGCCACTCTTGCCTTCAATGCCGCCACTACCTGTTGATCTGCCCTTCCTATTTGTAGCTCTCCGGTCACCGGATCACTGCCCGCATATTCGAGAGGCAGGTATACCATGGCCGAATCGAGATCCTGCTCTATCTGTGCTACACATTCCTTATACGTATTCCGCTCTACTGTATCGAGGTCCTGTGCCTCTTCATCCGATTTCAGGGAAAGTATAATGGGGTAGCCAAGGGCATCTCCTTCCGCGGTCTTGCCCCCATACACCTGCAACAGCCGGAACCCCCACCAGGCCCTTAAATAAAAAGCTTCTCCCTTGAGGTTACGCTTTTTCCTGATATTGTTTTCCTCGTTGGTAATATCGTAATTTACCTGCGGGCCCAAACCATTTTCCAAAAAGAAATGTACATTCCTGAACTGATTATATGCTGCACCCCATACCGAAACAGGGTTTGAGTTTGCCGTAAGCCCTCCCTGCGACATCCGGTAAATATTACTGTTGAAATCGTTGGTCACGGCGTTATCTGTTGCCGCGTCCAGAAAGTTTCCCCCATAGTCATCCACTATAGTATTCGGAAGATTGGAATAGGCATTCATCAATAATCCCTCGGCTTTTTCAGGAAGTGTAAAAGCGTACTCCTCACCGTAGGTATTGTCTATCTCCGGGTCCAGGGAACAGGAAATTACCGTACTACCTAAAATGAATAACACCAGTATCTGAATTCGAGTATTAAATTTATTCATCTTGATCTTCTTTTTAAAATCCTATGGTAAGCCCCCCTGTAACAATCCTCATCAAGGGGTAGTTATCAACCCCGGAAGCTGGAACTTCCGGATCGAGATCCTTTTCTTTGGAGAGGACAAAGAGGTTGGTACCCCTGAGATACACCCTGATATTCCTGACTGTCCAGGTGTCATTGGAAAAGGTATAGCTTACCTCAACATTCTTCATTCTGAAAAATGAGGCATCCTGTATCCAGAACGTAGAACCCTGATAGTCGTTGGTCGGGTTATAGGTGGTAAGCGCCGGCAGATTTCCCCCGGGGTTGTTTACGGGGTGAAACCTGTCCCTGGCCAATACGGAATATTTACCTTCCCCGGAGTTCCTGTAATAGGTGCTATTACGCATAAAATCGACCCCCAGTTCGGATGTTCCCAACAGGCTCATCCCGAACCCCTTATATTTAAAATTGGCATTGATCCCTATACTGGTCCGGGGAAATGAATTTCCAATGATTTTCCTGTCCTGTTCGTTGACGATACCATCATTATTGAGGTCACGGTAACTGATATTCCCGGTCTTATAGGGCCCCAATGCCTGGTAAGGGGAATTAGCCACCGCCTCGTCACTTCTGAACAGGCCGTCGGACACATAACCGAAGATCGCATCCGAAGGATTCCCTTCCACGTTCAGGTACGTATCGGGATGGTCTATAGCATCTGCTTTCACCACCCGGTTCTTAACATACAAAAAGTTGGCTCCGATATCATACCTGAAATTCCCGGAACTCCCGTAATACGTAATCTTGCCGTCTATCCCGTTATTGACTACCTTTCCGAGATTATGTGGCGTATATGGGTAAAAGGTAGCTGAGTAAATTGATGAAGGGCTGTTGAAAATAATATCATCCCTGACCTCGTTAAAATAATTCGCCTCAACAGCCAGCGACCTATTAAAGAAAAGCCCTTCCACCCCCAGGTTTAACTCTGTAGAGGTTTCCCATTTAAGGTCCGGGTTTCCCAAACTATTATAAACAGTTCTGCCCACTCCCTGCTGGTTGCGTTCTCCAAAATTTACATTTCCTCCATCAGTGAAACGCGTATTAAATAAATAGAATCCCGTAGCCCGGTCATATCCCATCATCCCGTAACTTCCTTTAAGCTTCAGGTAATCCAGATATTTAGCCCCGTTGAGAAAATTCTCTTCCGAAAGTATCCAGGCGGCGCCGATAGTCCCGAAATATTTGTAACGGTGCTTTCGGGCAAAGCGGTTGCTCCCCATGACACTTTGTACCCAGTCGATATATATCTTGTTTTTATAAGCATAAGTGCTCTTTAAAAATGTATTGGTGTTTTCGGTATGCTGACGGTTGTCTTTTTGCTCGTTCAAATAGTAAAAATGAGATAGGGTAAACGAAATATCATGATAATCATCTACCGTTGTCTTATAGTTGATATTAGCTGACCATCCCAGGTTTCTCTCAATATCATTACCATTTTCAGAGCGGTCGGATTCAATTACGCGATTGTTTAATTTTGTATATACCAGCGAATCCGGTGTAACGACCCTTACCGCATACCGTACGGGATTGTTGATCTGCTGCGCCCGGTGATACTGGTAATTATCAAAAGTCACGGCAGTACTCACAGACAGGCCTTTGACCAGTTTCCCCAGGTCCAAGTCCAGTCCGAAATTGGTCTGCCCATAGAAAAACTGGTATTCCTGGTAGCCTCCGTATATCATGTCGCCATAAAGGCTTTGAGGGTTTTTCAGGCTTCCGCCCAGGGGAGGGATCTGTTCTTCCCCCAAAGGAGTTTCTTCTCCCATAAAATCAGGGTCTGTGATGACAAACGGAAACTCATTGGGCCGCTGAGCTTTAAGGGCGGAATAGAAATCACCCTGGTGCAGTTTCCCCCATTTACGGCTTTCTATGATCCCGTTGGCCCCGAGGTGTGCCGTAAGGGAAGGAGACAGGTCTATACTGAGGTTTCCGCGCACATTAAACCGGTCCTGCGCTACGGCCTTGCCCACCTTTTCTATACCCTCACTCCCCCGGTAACCGGCAAGCAGGGCATAACGGACTCCTTCATCTCCCCCGGAATACTCGATATTTACCCTTCTGAAAGGGTTCAGGTCCTCGATAAAATAGTCGTTGTAATCCGCATTGGGATATAGCAGGTCGTTTGCACCGGTACTTTGCTCATATCCCTGTATCTGTTGTTCGGTATAAAAAGGAGACAACCCATCATTGGCACGGGCCTCATTATACAGTCTTGCGTATTCCGCACTATTGAGATATTCAGCCATACGCGTATTCATATTTACTCCGTATTCTGCGGAAACTTCAAAAATTTTAGTGTTTTCCTTTCCCCTTTTCGTCGTGATAAGTACCACCCCGTTTGCCGCCCTCGGCCCGTAAAGGATCTTGGCATTGACATCCTTCAGTACTTCCACGCTTTCTATTTCCTGCGGGTTTAGAAAGTCTATGGGCCTTTCGATACCATCCACAACCGTAATCGCCTGGTTATCCGTTTGCCGGGACAAACCGCGCACATATAATTGCGCATTGTTATTTCCCGGCCCGTCGGTGGTCATACGTGCCGACAAACCGGCCAGGCGCCCCTGTAAGGTATTGGAGAAGACCATATCGGGCTGGGACTCCAGTGCTTTTCCTGTCACCCTGTCCGTCGCCCCCACAAATTCCCTTTTAGCAGATTTCAGGGAAGCCGGCAGATCGATAACATCGGAAGCGAACAAGGGTGCTTTTTCGAGCACTATCCGGTCGGGGACATCTGTCCCGGCAAGGTTAATGACCTTTTCCCTGAATCCGTTTGCCGAGATAATCAGTACATTATCAGGCCTAACCTCAAGGCTGAATACTCCCGAATCATCGGTATATACCTGGATATTGCCATTACCCAATACCACCTTTGCACGCTGTACCGGGTTTCCCTCATCGTTAACAACCATAGCCCGTATAACCTTTGATATTTGCCGATCGTTCTGACCATGGGATGTTGTGACTCCACTGACAATCAAAAGAAGTGCAATTATGAGTTTATTGATTTTCATGATCATTTTAAATAGAATTTACCATCCTGGGTTTTGTTTGAAATTAACGAGGTTCAGAGCATCCGGTTGTGGCACAGGATACCAGTAATACCTTAAACCGAAAACCCGTTGTTCCGTAGTCAGGTCTATGACCTCATAAGAAAAATCAAGGGTGCTTTTATCTGCAACCTGTCCATGACCCGCAGGCGGATTTGCCCTGATTCCCCTGATGGGCTTTGAAAAGACTTCTTCGGCGATCATCCATCTTCTGAGGTCGTGCCAGCGGTGGTTTTCCCACATCAGTTCAACAGCCCGTTCCTGTCTTATTTTATCCCTGAATACTTCTTTAGACATCGTCTGTTCACTTCTGACATCAGGCATGTCCACCCGATTACGGATGACATTTACTGCATCTACCGCTGTCATACCATATCCTTCAGGATCGCTATCCGGGCCATAGGCTTCATTCATGGCCTCGGCATAATCCAGATAGACCTGGGAAACGCGGATATAAATGGCATTAAGATTATACTTGTTGTATTGGTTTGTAAAGTTATTTGCTTCCGGCCAAACATATTTTTTGCAGATATAGCCGGACAATAATCTGTCTCGTGTATACGAACTACCGGTCTGTCTGACATAATCACGCCCTCCTACATACAGTTCCTGGTAAATAGGATTTCCGGATTGATTAACCCCCCAGCGTTCTCCCGGTATCACGATATCGTGATAAAGACGGGGGTCGCGGTTATTAAAAGGATCTTGTGAGTCGTATCCGGACCGCGGATCATCAATATCATATGCCTGTCCGTTATTGATCACTTCATACATATCTACAATATTCTGCGTAGGATTGGAATAAGCAGAAGCATCATTACCCGTACCTCCTGAAAAATATTGAGGTAAATAATTAATCCTCAGACCTCTGGACTGATTTCTTTTATTAGCATTGAGCTTATACCAAAGAGACTCCGGGGTCACCTGGTTTCCTTCGGAATAAAATATAAACTCATATTCATCTCCATCCATAAGCCGTACATCTGCCCCTCCGGCTCCTCCCGCTATATATTGCAATACCTCATGAGCGTACTCTGCTGCCCGTTCACTCCACTCCTGTCCGTAAGGAAGATACTGAATGCTTTCCAGTCCGTTTTGCATCAGGGGGCTGGCCGCATAGAGTGCTACCATTTCCTTTACGGCCATAGCCGCTACCTTATTGGCCCTTCCGTATTCCGCATCGCTCCAGGTACCGGGGAGCAATTCGATGGCCCTATCCAGATCTTCCACTATAAACTCCGAACTTTCAGAATAAGTGAGTCTTGGCAAATCAAGCTCATCATCTGAGCCAAAGACTTTATCCAGTCGTGGCATGCCTCCCATACGCTGGATCACCTGGAAATAATACCAGGCCCTTAAGAAATGTGCCTGCCCCAGCAGGCCATCGTATTGTTCCTGTGAAATATTAGGTATTTCGTCAACCCTTTGAATCACCTTATTGGCAATGCGGATAGCATAAAAAGCATTGGCAACTATACTTCCCTTTTCTCCCCGTTCTCCTGTCCATCCCAATTCCGGATCTGTTGCTCTATTAGCCCATGAACCTGTATTTAACACATTGACAATCGTACTGGTAAAAGGGCTTCCTCCCTCATCGGAAAGGGCATTTATACTACAACGCCCCGCACTTTGCGAAAATGGTTCATGATAGTCCAGCAATACATCATAGCAATTGTCCAGATAGCCTCTGGCCGACTCGAATTCCGAGAATACATCATCTTCGGTAATCCCGAAGTCCGGAGATATATCCAGATAATCCTCACAAGATATAAGGCCAAAGACAAATAGAACAATGAAACTCTTTGAAAATATCTTTTTCATTTTTAAACTTCTTTGTGGTTAATTCCTAAAAAGTGACTCTTATTCCAAGATTATACCGTTTTACAATAGGATAGTTCCCTGCCCCATCGGTTTCCGGGTCAATCCCTTCTCCAAGTTTTGACCAGGTGTACACATTATTTCCATTGGCATATAACTGGAGCCTTTTTATACCCATGTCTTTCAGAAACTTATTTTGAAAATTGTAGTTGATCTCAATATTTTTAAGACGCAGATAAGAACCGTCCTTATAAAGCAGGGTGCTTGCCGTACTATTATGGTTATTGGAAAGGTGAAGAGCCGGTTTTTCAGCAATAGCCTTAGTTTCGGGAGTCCATCGTGTAAGTACGTCCGGCTGGGCCTGAATAAACCCTCCGGCAAAATCAAAATAGAGCACATTGGGATATACATATCCCACATCGGTAACACCGTAAAAAAGTGCATTAAATCCCAGATTCTTCCAATTAAATCCAAGTTGTAAATTATAGGTTCTCAAAGGGTATCCTACTTCTTCCATAGGAACCTTGTCGTTAGTGTCAGATATTCCGTCTCCGTTATAATCTACAAACAATACATCTCCGGGTACCAGATTCTCAAGGCTTGAACCATTGCTTTGGTTGGGTCCGTTAAAAATATCGTCCACGGATTGGTAGAATCCACCCGCAATAAGTCTGGACTTCCAATGGATGGGCTTTCCTGCTTCTTTCAAATACACATCCATGCCTGCGGGATCGTCCCTGAAAACTATCCTGTTTTCCGTAAAAGAGGTTCCCAGGCTTATATTGTAATTAAAATCGGAGCCTATCTGGTCGCGCCAGCCAAGGGTCAGTTCATAACCATGACTTTTGGAGCGCCCTATATTGGCGTCGGGCAAATCCGGAAAACCAACAAAACTGGGTACTGTCTTCCTGGCCATTAGTATCCCCTCCCTGTCGGACTGGTACATATCAAGTTCAAAATCTATTTTTTTGAACAGGTTTACTGTAAACTTAAGGTTTTGTTGCGTACTCGTCTCCCAGGTGGCAGCCGCATTGGCAATCGTTCCTTCGGTAAACAGGGGGCCATAACCGGTGAGGTTTTCATAACCAAAATTAATATTCCCCGCTCCGTCATAAGTTTGCATATATTGAAATCGGGCCACATTGTCACTGCCCACAATACCATAGGAATAATTGACCTTGAGGAAATCTAACCAGTCTCCCCCCATTTTTTTAACGAAGGGTTCTTCCGAGATCACCCAGGCTGCTCCTATAGAAGGAAAAAAGCCGAAACGCAATCCGGGGGCAAATTTTTCAGATCCGGAATAGTTCCCGGATGCTTCTATCAGATAGCGTTTTTTATAATTGTAACTCAAACGTCCGATCCACTCTTCTCTTCTGGCCGCAAAACCATTTCTCGACACCATATTCTGCCTTAACATAAGGGCAGTAGCATCTATATTATGATCATCAAACGCTTTCTTATATTTGAGCTGAAAACGATAGTTCAGTTGCCTGTTGTACCCGTAAATATCAGGTGTGGTAGCATTTACAGGTCCTTCCTGTGTGTCATCGGTAGGCCACCTGATCTCATTGACCAAAGGATATTCCACTTCCCCGTCGGGTCCTATTGAAGGTTGAGAATAATCATATGCTCTGTAATACCTGACAATATTAATCCGGTTTCCCTGCTGTACCCCGCCGCGAAGTATTTGCTTGGAATAATTGGAAAATGAAGAGTAGTTTATACTGCCGTTAAAAGAGAGTCCCTTAGTAATAAAATCCAGCTTTTGTTCTAATTGGGCATCATAAAAACCCTGGTAATACTGATAGGTCCGCTGCCCCCCTTCATTAAAATAAACACTCAGGTTTCCTTCCCCGTCGGAAGATTCGCCCGGAACTCCGTCGGGATAATAGAGAGGGAAAAGGTTAGGTGGTGCTTTATATATGTTTCCGTAAAATTGTGCTTGTCCATAGCCATCCTCTACACCATTGCTTATACGGTAACCTGGTTGATTTCGGACACGATAGTTTCCTGAAAAACCCACACTAAACTTTGTAGATGAAGTAAGGTTAAAATCAAGATTAGTCCTCCAGTTATATTTTTTCAATCCGAAGGCCGGATCATATTCCGGCTGCTCTTCGGTCTGAAAAATGTCTCCGTCATTACGGTATCCCAACGAGGCAAAGTATTTGATCTTACTACCGCCTCCCCTGACATTGAGATTATAGGTTTGCTCATAACCTTTATCTATGAGTCTGTCATACCAGTCAACCTCCGGAAAATAAGGATTATAAGGCCCCCTTTCGGCATAATGCTCGGTCCATGCATCTATAGTAGATTGAGGAATTAGCTGATCATAGTTTCTGTCGTTAAGTACTGCCTCATTAAAGGCTCTCATGGCTGTTATATAATCTGCCTTTTCCGGACTGGTAGTCGGTGACTTGATACCAAGATTGGCCGAAAAATTAAATATAGGTTCACTAAACGTACCCCTTTTCGTGGTTATCAGGATAACTCCGTTGGCTCCCCTTACTCCGTAAACTGCAGTAGAGGCTGCATCCTTGAGTACGGAAATTGTTTCAATCTCATTGGGATCTATATTGTTCAGATCCCTTTCAATTCCGTCTACCAATACCAAGGGTGATGTATTCCCCCAGGTTGATTTTCCCCTGATAAATATATCTCCTGCGTCCGATCCCGGCTTACCATTAGAATTGATTACCATAAGACCCGGAGACTGTCCTTGTAAAGCTTCGGAAATAGTACTCACCGATCCCGTTTCCAGTAACTTTTTCCCTTCTACAGTACTCACCGATCCTACCACAGTCTGTTTCGTCTGTTCCCCGTAACCGATAACAACCACTTCATCAAGATTGGTGGCATCCGGTTCCAGTTGAATATCCAGTGAGCCGGTTTCAGGAGTTATATTCTCATAACGTTTCTGTAAATAACCCACATAGCTTATTAGAATCGTTGAGCCTTCTTCCACTTCCAATTCAAAATTCCCGTCAAAATCGGTGGTTGTTCCCCTGGACGTATTTTCCTGTCTTATCGTTACTCCTATCATGGGAACATTATTTTCATCGACAATAGTCCCCGAAATTTTTACTAATGACTGGTACCTCTCAAATGCGTAAACTTGCTGAATCCCGGTAAAACAGCAAATACATACCATTTTTAAGGCCCCGGCCATTACTAAACTTAGTAATTTTTCTTTCATTATCAATACATTGAAAATTGTTATTTTCTTCTGATCTTAAAAATCATTCTTTATACTTTCTTTTACTTCGAATCCCTCGGATAAATTTTCTTTATCGGCCAAGAATCAATCCGAAAAAAATAAAAAATATGCTTTTTTATTTCCATATACTATTTATTTTTTGATATATATTGACAATTCGTAAAAAACCATATAACAAATGTAAAGGAGCAAAGCAGGGAGTATCATTAAAATTTCATCAAATGCTATAAAAATACATTCATAAAAAAATGTTAAATACCTTTTTTTGTTTACAAACAAACCTATGTATATCACCTCTTTAAATATATCGTACACCCATAATACACGAATAGTGTACGAGAAATCCGGAAGTTTTAATATACTTTATTGTTTTATTCGGCATTTAACCCCTCCTTTAGATATAGGTGCCATATCATTCAGAATATCTTCTCGCGTGAAAGAACCTGTAACCAATTTTGAAGATGATAAGTTGGCCGAAAATACTTTTCTAAGCCCTGAAACCTGATTCAGGATCAAATGTACAGTTGTCTGATGAAATCATGGTTCCTACAAATACAGATAAATATATATCTCCGTCCGACAAGAAATCCTTTAAAATACGGGAGTTATCCTGTACTGATAGCTCAGTGATTCATTAGGGATCCTATAGACCGGTAAGGGCAGGGAATTTCTGCTCCAGCTATTGGTTCCTCCCACCCCTATCCAGGCCTTGTCGATATTCAGAAATGTTTTGGGGTTTTTGCTCAACTCAAAGGAATAATCCGCCCTTTCCATATCTTCCCGGGTATAATGTGTCGCCCCAAAACCAAAAGAGCGTCTTTCCGGTAAATCGTAGTCCCATTCCCTTATGATCGGTCACTTCCACCCAACGGGTATCGGTTTTGTAACCATTTTCCTGAGGACGGCTGTAATCTGCCCATTCGCTATCCACTTTAGGACTGTAAGTTTCTGTTTTCTCCGTTTTCCGGTCCGCATACTTTAAGTTCCGGGATACCACAGGTAAAAAGCGGATTCCACCCCGGCAAAATGCAGGTAGACCTTCCGGTTATCCCAGTTTTCGGGAACCGTAAACTCCCTTTTATACGATACTACCGGATTAAAATCTCCCGGAGCCTTTAAACCGGAGATATCGAAGGGGTAGATAATATTGGCATATACCGGTATCCCGTACCCGTGCATCTGCCAGTTCAACGGAACGGGAATACGGCTGATTTGAAACCCTCCCTTAACACCACCGGTACGCCGGCTTTCATATGAATGATTTTTAATATTATTTGATGTTTTTTTAATAATAAACGCTTTATAATCCCCATATATTTGATATTTCGTAAATCCACGCGTTCGGAAATGCCCTTTCCAGGAAGATCCCAAATATTCCGGACACGCGATTACAACAAATATTATCATATTCATGAACAGAAGAAAATTTATTCAACGAAGTTCTGCTGCAGCTATGGCATTTTCCATCGTCCCAAGAGCTGTATTGGGCGGGGCGGGGTATGTTGCCCCGAGCGACTATCTTAACCTGGGGTTCATCGGGGTGGGAAAACAGGCGAGGGGGCCATTGCTCAAAGGCATGAGCCACTGCAGTGAAATCCTTATCCGGGCGGCCTGTGATGTAGATTCGAAGAAACTGGAACACTTCACCGCACTGGCCAGAACAGCCAATTCCCAGAAGGTAGATATCCAGATCAAAAGATATAGCGACTACCGCGAGCTGCTGGCTCAGCCCGATATAGATGCCGTCGTCGTGGCTACACCGGATCACTGGCATGCGCAAATGGTCGTCGATGCTGCAAAAGCGGGAAAAGATATTTACTGTGAAAAACCACTCTCTCTTACCATTACGGAAGGGAGGGCCATGGTAAACGCCGTAGGAAAATACAAACGCGTACTTCAAACCGGCAGCATGCAGCGTTCTCAATACAACTTCCGTCAGGCCGCTGAACTGGTATACAACGGATATATAGGCGACATCAAGGAAATCAATGTCTCGGTCGGTGAACCGGTAAGGGCACTTGATCTGCCTGTTGAACCCATCCCCGGTTACCTGGACTGGGACCAGTGGATCGGGCCGGCCCTGTACCGGGGCTATCACCCTGTACTTTCCCCACCCCTTGAAGATGATAAATGGGCATGGTGGCGGGGGTACCGCGATTTCGGGGGCGGATTGATCACAGACTGGGGTGCTCACATGTTCGATATTGTACAATGGGCCCTCGGTATGGACCGATCGGGACCGGTCGAGTTCACTCCCCCGCAGACAGCGGGAGCAAAACACGGATTGTTTTTCAAGTATGCCAACGGTATCACTGTCCGCCATACGCCATGGGGCAAGAACAATGCTATACAGTTTATCGGTACCGAAGGACAGATCGAAGTAAGCCGCCAGTTCCTGAATACGACTCCCCGAAAGCTAACTGACCTGAAATTCCGCAAA
Organism: Sinomicrobium soli; assembly: GCF_003285545.1. Lineage (GTDB taxonomy): Bacteria > Bacteroidota > Bacteroidia > Flavobacteriales > Flavobacteriaceae > Sinomicrobium. Next base: position 87,438 of record NZ_QLNV01000014.1, read on the forward strand.
AGGGACCAACGGTTGTATTTCAGTGACAATCATTACCAGGACTGGATAAATGCCATAAAAAAACGCTCCCTGCCCATATGTGACGTGGAAACAGGACACCGCAGCGCTACTGTTTGCAATGCCGTGAATATTGCCTATGAACTCCAGCACACATTGAAATGGGATCCGGTTACCGAATCTTTTGACAATGATTTCGCCAACATGATGCGGAGCAGACCTTACCGGAAGGGGTGGGATTTTAATGATTTTTAAACCCGGGAAATATGAACCGAAGAAACTTTATAAAGCAGTCAGGTCTTGCGGCCACAGCTGCAGTCATGCCCGTACTTCCATTCGACTGGAAGAACAAAGACACCTCTATAGGCCTACAACTATACTCTATAAGTCCGAGCCTGAGCGATGACTTTGAAGGTAATATCGCCAAGGTGGCCGAATTGGGCTATACCCATGTAGAGTCTGCGGGATACAACAAAAAAGAACGCACACTTTACAATCGTTCCGCCAGGGAATACCGGAAGATCATTCGCGCCAACGGACTCCAACCTATCAGTGCTCATGTCCGGTTTAGCCCAGAGGAAGCCGCTCCGCTGCTCGACGATTTCGCAACCATAGGTGTAAAGTATGTTGTCTGGCCTTCAGTGCACGGTGGTTTCCGAAAGAGTGCCGACGGTTACCGCCGCGCAGCCGCACAGATGAATACGGTGGCCGCCCAGGCCAGAGAAAGAGGAATCCGCTTTGGCTATCACAACCACAACTTCGAATTCCAAGCCATAGATGGAAAGATCCCGTATGATATCCTGCTCGAAAACACCGATCCGGAACTGGTCTTTTTCCAGATGGACCTCGGATGGTTGGTGAAGGGAGGCTTTCAACCACAGGATTACTTCCGGAAACATCAGGGGCGCTTCCCATTATGGCATATTCGCGATGTAAATGACGATGGAAAATCCGTGCCCGTCGGAAGTGGAAAGCTCGATTTTCACTCGATTTGGTCGCAGCGTGAACTGGCGGGCTACGAATTAGGCATGGTGGAAACACAACAACGGAAGACCTCCCCGTTAAACGACATCAAACAAAGTATTCACTATCTGAAAACCGAAATAATCAAATGACAAATCAAATCGTCGGAATACAGTTATTACACTGCCTTTTTTAATTGGCAATATGAGTACAAAAACACTTTTTTACGTTTGTTTTTAACAATTTATTGTGTTCTTTGATTAAAGATTTATACTTTAAACGCATCTATTGCCTGATTTTTGCCTGTCTGATGACATCTTATAGGTCCCGGCAAAAAGTCAGGTGTATTTCAGGTCTCACACCGGGATTCTCGCTATTATTGATTAACCAACCGAAACCCTGTTTCAGGTTTCACATAAAATAATTACATGAACAAGATCAAACCATTTTTATTCCTGTCCCTCTTCGTTGTCGTCTGTATTTCATCCTGCGGGAATGTTCAGAAAGAAAAAGCCGCGGCACAGACCGACCTGGAAAAGCCCAATATCATATTCATTCTTACCGACGACCTGGGCTATGGGGATATCGGGGTGTTCTTCCAGAACGAAAGGAAAAAACAGGGCGACAAGAGCGAACCCTGGCTACAAACTCCTTACCTGGATGCCATGGCCGGCGACGGCGCCCGGCTCACCCATCACTACACGGCAGCTCCGGTGTGTGCACCGTCAAGGGCATCGATACTCTTGGGTGTTAACCAGGGGCACTCCAACGTTCGTGACAACCAGTTCGACAAGGCTCTGGAGGACAATTACACCGTGGCGAATGTTTTAAAACAAACCGGATACCGTACTGTAGCTATCGGCAAATGGGGGCTACAGGGAAAGGGGAAAGGCCCCCGCTGGCCGGCACACCCTCTCAAAAGAGGTTTCGACAACTTTTATGGGTATATACGGCACCGTGACGGCCATGAACACTATCCCAAGGAAGGTATATACCGCGGGCCCATGGAAGTCTATGACGATTACAACAACGTAGCCGACGACCTGGATAAATGCTATACGGGCGACCTGTTTACCGCCAGGGCGAAAAAGTATATCACCGACCACCAGGAAAACCACGCAGGCGACCCGTTCTTTATGTACCTTGCCTACGATACTCCTCATGCCGTACTGGAATTACCTACCCAGGCCTACCCGGAAGGCCGCGGACTCAAAGGAGGGTTACAATGGCTGGGAACACCGGGCGAAATGATCAATACGGCCTCCGGAGAGGTCGATTCCTATATGGACCCTGTCTATGAAAGTGCGACCTGGGACGATGATAAGAACCCCGATACTCCCGAAGTGCCCTGGCCGGACACCTATAAGCGCTATGCTGCAGTAAACAAAAGAATTGACGACCAGGTGGGCGACCTCATTCAATTACTGAAAGACCTGGAGATCGACCGGAATACCCTGGTGATCTTTACTTCGGATAACGGGCCTTCCCGGGAATCTTATCTCCCCAAAGAAGAATATGCAGAATACACCCCGGAGTTTTTTAACAATTTCGCGTATTTCGACGGGATCAAAAGAGATACTTACGAAGGGGGGCTGCGCACCTCTACCATAGCTTTCTGGCCGGGGACCATTCCCGCGGGAAGTGTAATAAACAGTCCGAGCATTTCCTACGACTGGCTGCCCACCTTTGCCGAGGCTGCAGGAGTCACTGCCCCCGTACGGACCGACGGAGTTTCCCTGCTTCCCTCCCTCACCGGGAAAGGAAAACAGCAGGAAAGCAAGATTTATGTAGAATATTTTCATCCGGGCAAAACACCTGCCTATGCCGAATTCGGCAAGAACCACCAGAACACCCGGCGAAAACAGATGCAGATGATACGCTTGGGAGATATGGTAGGGGTACGATATAATATCACGGATGCGGAAGACGACTTCAACATTTATAATGTGGTGGACGACCCGGCCCAGCGAAATGACCTGGCCGGTAAGCATACCGACCTGCAACGCCAAATGAAGGCCAGAGTGCTTCAAATGCGCCGTACGGACACCTCTGCCCCGCGTACTTACGACAAGGCCCTGGTGCCTGCCGTGACCGGAAAATCGCTGGAAAAAGGACTAATGGCCCGGTCTTACCAAAACGATCTGCCCTGGATCCCGGCAGTTCCCGGAGATGCTGTTTCCGAAGTCCGGGTAAACGACCCCGGAGAAGTACAGTTCGGGGAAAACCTGGTTTGCCTGGAAGGTTATATCAACATTCCCGAAGACGGAACATACCGGTTTTCGGCAGATACGGATAAAAAGTGTTTTATGAGGATTCACGACATTGCCGTGATCGACAGGGACTTTAACGGGGACAAGGCCCGGGAATATGAAGTGAACCTCTCCAAAGGCAACCACCCGGTAAAATTATATATCACGGGAGAAGGCCCGGTTTCCGGAAAGGAGTTACAGCTGAAGTGGGCACATAAAGACCTCGGTGAATCTGTGGTGCCTGCATCTGCATTTTATCACAACCCGGAATAGATAGATCTCAATTCATAATGCTGGACAGTTTTCTCAAATATTGCTTTCTCTTTCTGACGGGTACTTTGTGCTGCAGTTTTCAAAGTACAGGCCAGGAAGGCATGCTCTTTTCCAGGATTACCTCAGAACACGGCCTGGATTCGGATGAAAGCCGTTTTGTCTTCCAGGACAGCGACGGTTTTATCTGGATCGGAACAGACGGAGGGCTGTTCCGCCATGACGGTTATGAGATGGTAAGTTTTGAGACCATCGTTCCGGACAGCAAAAAAATACTGGGGAAGGCACAGTATTTCGAAATTACCGAAAGTGACGATAAAAAATTATGGGTGGCCTCTTCGGCAGGCATATTTTACTATGATAAAAAGAAAGCCTGCATCCGCCTTATTGAACAAGGAGACCAGGTTTATGTCAGCACCAATCCCGGAGATCGTATGACCATTGAATACGACCCTTCCGGAAAAATCTGGTTCGGCGGGAGCAGGGGGATTTTCTTTTATGACCTGCATACACAGAAAATAACCCATTACAATTCCATTAAAAACAGGGATAATCCGAGAGGACTGAGAGATGTCCTTATCAGTTCCTCCGGAGATGTATGGCTGGCCACCTGGAAAGACGGGCTGGGCAGGTATATCCCCGAAACAGGAAAGTTTGAAGTTTTTGAGGAATTTACCTCGGGGCCCTCCCGGACAAAAGACAACGTTCTGAATTCCCTGTACCAGGACCGAAAAGGGAGATTATGGGTCGGCACGTGGGACGGAGGACTATACGTTGTGGATATTTCAGAACCGGGATCTCCGGAGGTACTGGAATGGTTCGGGGAATCAACAGCTGAAGCGGACGGACTTCCGAGCAATATTATTTACGATATCAACGAAGACCTTCACGGCAGTATATGGGTAGGAACCCCCTTTGGCCTCAGTATAATCAGCACTGCAGAAGACCGGGAGTTTAACTTTCTCGATTTCGGAAATGCAACCGGCACCAAATGGAGAAATCACGAAATCAGTAGCATTCTCAAAGACAGGTCCGGCCTTATGTGGCTGGCCACCTTTGGTGGTGGAGTCAGTAAAATTGACCTCCGGAAAAATAAATTTCCCCTGTATCACATCTCTCCTCCCGATAACCGGAAAAGTCAATCTGTATATGCCTTTATCAAAGATCATAAGGGGAGACTGTTACTGGGTGTACAAAGCCTCGGGTTCGGGGTATATGACCTGGACAACAAGGTGCTGACCACGTATGAGCATATAGATGATTACAGCTCATTATATGCGCTTGACCTCAATACGGTAAGAAACTTTACCCGGGATAAAAAAGGAAATTTATGGTTGGGTACAAGGTTTAAGGGGCTTATCAAATACAGCCCTTCCCGAAGGAATTACATTCAGGTGTCCGACCGCAGGGATCATGGCAGGATATTTAAGGAAGTATTCCGTACTGTTCCGGATCTCAACAATAAGATATGGGCACTTACGAACAAAGGTTTTTATACCATTGAACAGGGAGGTCGTTTCATCGACAATACGGTAAAACCCTTTGAACCCAGGATTTCCGGGGACTCTTCAGTAATACAAAACACCTTTTCCGACTTTAATCTCAGTAAAAACGGCTACCTGTATCTCGCCACCAACAGCGGGGATATCTGGAAATCGGCCACCAGTATTTATTCGGATTCCACAGGTACCTGTTTTTTTAAAAAGATACCGCGCCCCGGAAATAACAACAAGAGCCTGAACACCCTGTTTATCGATGGAAAAAACAGGTTATGGGTAGGCACCAACAACGGGCTTGAGATCTATACCGAAGAGGGCAAACCCGCGGGATCCGATGTCCTTTCGGGAATAAAAAATCTTTCCCTACACGCTTTTGAAGAAGATGAAAAGGGCAATATCATCGCTACATCCAATAAGGGGCTGATCTATATCAACATGTTGTCTGATGAGACCAGGATCAGTTTATATACCATCCGTAACGGACTGCAGGCAAATTATTTTATCAAGGGTTCCATTTTCAAGGATGAGGACGGCACCTTGTTTGCAGGCGGGCATCAGGGGTTCAACCATTTAAATCCTTTGAATATCAAGGACGACCATATGCAGCCTGCCCTGGTACTCACCAACCTGCGCACGTCCCGGAAGAATTACTACAGCGATCACACATTCCATACCGGAAACCCGTTCAGGGTGGATTACGATGACAACATGATAACGCTGTCTTTTTCCTCCATCGACATGAGGGACCCGGATAACCTGAACTATGCCTACAAACTGGAGGGCCTGGAAAACGAATGGAAATACGTAACGTCCAACAACAGGACGGCCACCTATGTAAACCTGAAACCGGGTAAATACACCTTTAGACTAAAAGCCACCAATGCCAACGGTCAATGGACGGAAACCAGCCTTTCACTTCCGGTTTTCGTAGAAACCGCTCCCTATTTTTCCTGGTGGGCCTATTCGCTGTATGCCCTGGCGGTAACAGGCATCATTGTTGCTATCTTTGTGCTTTATCGCAGGAAGGTCAAGATTCGCGAGGCCCTGAAGGTAGAGAACATTGAAAGGATAAAATCAGAAAAGCTACACCAGTTCAAATTACAGTTCTTTACCAACCTCTCTCATGAACTGCTCACTCCCCTGTCTGTGCTGACCATTCTTTCCGACAAGGGCCTGAGCCGGAACGATGACCGGCAGGAGAAAGAAAAAATATTAAAACGCAATGTCAAGATCCTGAACGACCGCATTAAACAGATGCTCCATTTCAGGAAAGCCGAGACCGATAATATGGCCCTGGATGTTTCCTGGCAGAATATTTCCGGGATTATCGGTGACCTGAAAAAGGATTATGAGATCCTTGCAGAAGAGAAAGGCATCAGTTTTAAGATTAATGTACCAGGCGATCTTACGGGGTATATCGATCCGGAAAAGATAAAGATCTGTGTCAATAACCTCCTTTCCAACGCCTTTAAATACACCCCGGAACAAGGTGCTGTTACCCTGGAAATGTATGCCACTGGGCATAACGGCAATCAGCACCTTACCATTGTTGTGGCCGATACCGGTAAAGGTATTCCCAGGGAGGATCTCGAAAGAATATTCGACCGGTACTACCGCCTGAAATCTGTTCAGGGCCGGGAAGACGGCCTGGGTATCGGACTTGCGCTCACAAACCACCTTGTGGAAATACAGCAGGGGACCATTGACGTGGAAAGTGAAGCCGAAACAGGTACCCGCTTTAAAATTACCGTTCCGATAGGCAGGGATATCACGGGTTCAAAAGACAGAAAACTGTCCGGTGCCCTTATCACTGAAAAAAATATCGAATTCCCAGAACAACACAAGGTATCCGATGAGCTGGAGGATGTGGAATACTCGGGTAAAGCCATTCTGCTGGTCGAGGATAATGAAGACTACCTGAAACTCATGCAGTCCTATCTCCGGAATTATTATAAGGTCTTCAGTTGCCTCGACGGAAAGAGTGCCCTTGATCTTGCCAACTCCGAAGAGATAGACCTCATCGTTTCCGACCTGCGTATTCCCGATATGAACGGGCATGAATTGTGCAGGGCAATCAAAGGCAATGTCAATACCAGCCATATTCCCGTAGTGGTCGTAACGGCACATGCCGGCGACGAGGAAAGAAAAAAAGGATATGAAGCAGGAGTAGACACCTATTTTTCCAAACCGATAAACCTGGATGTCCTGGTATACCGCATCGAATCACTGCTGAAAAAACGGGAAAAAATATACAGCAAGTTCAATAAGGGCCAGTTCCTGGAGCCTGAAAAAATAGTTTCTACAAGTATCGACGAAGAATTCCTGGCCAGGGCCAAAAGATCCGTGGAACATCATATCTCCGATTCCGATTTTTCCGTCAAGATGCTTTGCAGGGACCTGGGCATGAGCAACTCCATGTTCTACAGAAAGATCAAGGGCCTTCTCGACATTACTCCCAACGAATTTATAAAAAATATCCGGCTGAGGCGGGCCGCCCAATTACTCACTGATAACAACATCCATATTTCGGAAGTCGCCTATATGATCGGTTTCAACGACCTGAGTTATTTCAGCGCGTGCTTTAAAAAACAATACGGTGTTTCTCCCAGTACCTACCAGAAAAAAAAACACGATGAGCAACAGGTGGTTTTCTCCATACCTAAAAGCACCCCGGAAAATGACATATGGGAGAAATTCAATGACAATTGATCATTATTTCACAATAACTCGTTGTTGAAAATATCAAATTCGTGACATAAACTTTAAATCAATGTCATGAAAACAAATTACCATGTTCAATCCGTGCTTTGCTTTATCATAGCAAGCAGCTTAATAGCCTGCGCCGGAACCGATCTTAAGGATACCGAAGACATCCTGAACAAAGCACAGCATGCCGGTTTGAGTACCACAGACACTTTTCTTATTTCTTCTATGGATATGGAACAGAAAATACTGGAATGGGGACATGATATAAAACAGGGAGGAAGTGCAGCCAAACTAACTGCAGGAGCGTGTCAGCAAATTTTTCAAAACGGAAGGTTCACCATACTGAGAATCCCGATTTACTCCAACGCCCATAATCCTGATGGCTCGGTAAGGGAAAACTATAATACCGGGTTAATGCCCCTGAGTGTCTCCTCCGATGAAGTCCAATGGGAAATAATCCCCACGGACGGAGGCTGGTTCCATCTTAAGAACAAGGCTCATAATAAATATGCCAGAGGGCTCAATACCGATGTCCTGGAGATTGATTCGACTTCGTATACGGGAAGCTGGACCCAATGGAAACTTGTCGATGCCGGAAACGGGTGGTATTATTTGCAAAACCGCGGACATACCAGTAAGCACCTGAGGGCAGACAATGACGGCAATATTACGCTATACGACAATACTTCTACAGGATCCTGGACCCAATGGAAACTCACAGATACCGGAAACGGGTATTCCTATATCACCAATAAAGGACAGAACAAATATCTTTCCGGGGGTGGAAACGAATACGACAAGATCATTGAGGTTATAAATACGGCAAAGACTAACGGAGACCCTGATTTATATGCTTCTCATAAAATTTATGATAATACAGACCACAATACAAACCGAAACATCAATTTTGGTCCCTTTTACACCAGCAATGGCATAGATGCCGGGGGTTTTGCCGCCAGTATCGACGCCTTCTTAGATTATATTCAAACCCATACCGCGAAAACGGTAAAATACCTGGCTCCGCGATGTGAACTGGGAAGTCATTGGACCCCCCAGAAATTTGTAGATGTAGTGAATAATCTCACTCACTCTCCTCTGATCGTTTCTCCCGAAGCCGCATATGCCATCAACAGTGATTCCTTCTGGACCACCGATGTGCAAAACCTGACCGATATTAAATCGACTCACAATAAGGAGAACTCTCCGCAATGGCCTTTGAACAGTGAATACGACTGGGACGGAGAAACCGTAGGTGGTAATCAGGACAACTTTTTATCGCTCGTCTTTAAATTGCACGAAGCCTTTTACAAAGGCAAGGTCACTGGTATTGTTTTTTGGGGACAAACGCACCTGAATAATACCGATGACGATAATAACAACGGCCCTTTCCGAAGGGAACTCGTGGCCGCTTCCGAATATAATCTCGTCAAATGCTCCATTTCAGAAAATGAAGAAGCTGCTGTAATCGCATTCGCCACGGACGACCCCGACGAGATCAAGGTTTTTTATGCTTCTACAGAAGGGCTCACCCTTAGTTTTGACAGGAGTGTCAAAAGTTCCAGTGTACCCTCGGAAGCCTCGGGCATAACAGCCTCTTCATTTGACATGCCGGCCACCGGAAAATCTGATTACGGGAGTTTTATCGTCGAATTCAACTAATTGAGCATTCGGGCAAACATCAGAAATATAAAATGGCAGTCAAAATGAATTAACGCATGAAATCTGATGAGAAATGAATATTATTTCACAATACTCCCTGCCAAATAATCGCAAATTCGCCACACCAACTAAACCACAATGGACCTGAAGCTCACAGGCCTTTAAGTCTGACTAAAACTTTATATAGAATGAAAACGTCTTTATTCATTAAAATTACGGTATCCTTTACCACAGGTATCTTTATAGCATGTTCGGGATCAGATCTCAACGAAACAGAAAAAACATCCCCCATTGGAGATGAAAATGTCGATCTGAGTTTAAAAGACTCCTTCCTGATATCCTCCATGCAGGTCGTACAGAAAATCACAGACTGGGGGCATGATATTAAGCAGGATGGAAACGCAGAGAACCTAACAGAAGAAGCATGTACACAGATCTTCGAAAACGGCAGGTTTAACATACTGAGAATTCCCTTCTATTCAAACGCCCATAACCCCGATGGCTCGGTAAGAGATAATTACAAAACCGGATTAATGCCCTTAAACACATCATCCGGAGAAGTACAATGGGATACGATCTCAACTGAAGGGAATTGGTTCTATATCGAGAACAAGACTTTCAATAAGCGTGCAAGAGGAATTATATATACTACAGGGCAAAGCATTCTGGAAATAGACACCACTTCATATATGGATAACTGGAACCAATGGAAACTCGTCGATGCCGGAAACGGGTGGTACCACATAGAAAATCGTGGGCATTCTGGTAAACACCTGAGAGCTGATAATAATGGCAACATTACTCTTACTGACAATACGTCTACAGGCTCCTGGACCCAATGGAAATTTACAGATGCCGGAAACGGATACTTCTATATTGCCAACAACGGACAAAACAAATATTTATCCGGGGGCGGTAACGAATACGACAAAATCATCGATGTCATAAACATCGCCAAGGTTAACGGAGACCCCGATCTGTATGCCTCTCATAAGATTCACGATCATGCAGATCACAGTACAGAGCGAAATATTAATTTCGGATCGTTTTACACCCCTAACGGTATAGATACCGATGGCTTTGCAGCCAGCATAGATGCCTTCTTAGATTATATTCAAACCCATACCGGGAAAACAGTGAAATACCTCGCCCCACGTTGTGAACTGGCACAGCATTGGGAAAGAGCAGAGTTTATAGATATTGTAAATAAACTTACTCATTCCCCTTTGATCGTATCTCCGGAAATGTCGCTGGCAGGTAATTCAGATGTATTCTGGAATAATGATGCCGAACAGGTAACTGACATCAAAGCTACCCACAATAAAAAGCTAACTGCTCCGTGGCCGGCCAACAGTGAATACGATTGGGACGGAGAAACGATCGGAGGAAATCAGGATACTTTTATAAATCTTGTATACAAATTACATGAAGCCTTTTATAAGGGAAAGGTTACAGGTATAATTTTCTGGGGACAGACTCATTTGAACAACACCGACGATGACAATAACAACGGCCCTTTCCGAAGGGAACTGGTCTCTGCCTCGGCATATAATCTCGTAAATTGCTCCGTGGCAGAGGACCCCGACTCGGCCGTAATTGCCTTTACTACAGAAGACCCGGACAAGGTGAAGGTCTTTTATGCTTCTACAGAAACTATTCATCTCCGTTTTGACAGAGATATCGATAACACCAGTGTACCTGCAGAAGCTTCAGGTATTACCACAAAGGGATTTGATATACCTGCCACGGGAAAATCTGATTACGGGAGTTTTATAATAGCATTCGAATAATATAATTATTAGGTAAACAGAAGAATACGAAAATTCGTGATATCGACAGTATTATATGAGGACTAAGTCAAATCCTTCTTTATCATGCAATCGATTCCGTACACAAAAACAAATCATCTTGGACCGAAGAAATTTTATCAGGAACAGTAGTTTGGGAACAGGCGCATTGCTGTTTCCCGGAAGCTTGT
>NZ_QLNV01000015.1 GCF_003285545.1 Sinomicrobium soli
TGATTGCGATTACAAGAATATCAAAGAACTAAAAAATAATCAATTGAAAATCAATGGGTTTTAAGTGCCCACTAATGATCCAAATTATTAAAACCAAAGTAAAAATTATGGACTGGTGGGAAATAGGAAAAGGTGTATTATGTTTTTTAGCTGTTTTTGTGTATTTTAAATATTTCAATGAATCCTTAGTAAGTATTAAAGAAAAAAGATTTGGAGACGATTATGGGGACATGTCCAGATTAGGAGATAAAATAGATGATTTTGGATATTGGTTGGGTGGAATACTTATGGCACTTTACGGTATACTAATCATTTACAACGAACTGGCCCGGAATTACGGCTGGACATTGTTTATGGCCAAAGAATAAAGAACAACCAAATAGATTATATCATGAGAAAAACTACTTTTTTAGTACTGATCGCAGGGGCACTTGCTTCCTGTGCTGCAAACAAATACCTCGCTTCTTTGGTAAAGCCCGGAGAGGTGTCGGAAATGGCATATTTTGAGCCCGTATCCTATATCAGCCTGATCGAAAAAAAGAACAAGCCCGCACCTAATGATTCCCTGTCCTCCGTGGCTTCGTTCCGGCTGGATTCGGTGATACATGCTGATGTTAAAAGGCTCAGGATATCCAAAAAAATAGAAGTGCAGGACACTGGCCTTGAAGAGCGGTTAAAGGAAGAGATCAGTACGCTTATAGGGCAGGCTTTCAAGACAAAAAAGCCGGAGCAGGTGCGTTTAAGCCCGATGGTAGACTCCTTGTTAAAGGCCGGTAATACGCGGTTTGCTATGGCGAGTATCGTTTCGGGTTTTGACCGGCGGAAAGGGAACTACGGCGGACAGGTAGCCAAAGGAGCGGCCTTAGGGATATTGACTTTGGGATTATATGCTCCGGTACCTCTGAAATCGAATATTACGATACATACGGTCATTTTTGATGGGGAGCGAGGAAATATTGCCTTTTACCGGCAGACGCCCCTCAAGGAAAAATCTCCTACTGACCCCGAGGTCCTGGCCGGGGAGTTCTCACAGGTTTTTGAAGGGTATTTGTACCCGAGGGGGTGAGGCTTAACTTTCGGGTTATAAGTTTGGTAGTTTTTAGTTCGTAGTCCGGGCACATACAGCACCATTCAAATTTATGCTTCGCGGGCCTGCCCCGGGGTTGTTGACCTGTAGAAGTTCATCTCGTCGATATACTTCCATACTTCGGGGTGCAGGAGGGGGGTTACGTTTTTTCCATCCCTGATGTCGTTGCGTATGGCTGTGGCGGAGATCTCTATGACGGGGGCGTCGATCTTGAAAATACGGTCGCGGGGCACCTCGGTGGGCTGCCCGGAGGCGGTGATCCTGGGATATACGTAGATGGGATGGTGTTTGAGGATGACCTCGTAATTCTTCCATTTGTGCAAGCCTTTCAGGTTGTCTTCGCCCATGATAAGGCAGAATTCCCTTCCGGGATATTTTTCCTGGAGGTGTGCAAGCGTATTCACGGTGTAATTGGGCTGGGGAAGCTTGAATTCTATATCGGAGGGTCTTATTTTTTCAAAGTCCTGTGTAGCCCGGTACACCATTTCCAGGCGGTGGTGGTCGGGGAGTAATGTGTTTTTTTTCTTAAACGGGTTATGGGGGGTAACCACCAGCCATATCTCGTCGAGGTCACTGTGTTCGGCAAAGTGGTTGGCGATAATGATATGCCCCACATGTACCGGGTTGAACGTTCCGAAAAAAAGGCCTGTCTTTTTATGGATAGTCACGCTGTAATCGTTGTATTAGTCGTTATGCCCGTTCACAAAATCATCAACCAGTTCTTCGGCTTCCTTCAGGGCGGTGGCAAGATCGTAATTTTTGATGATCCGGTCAAACTGGGGCGCCGTAGCGAGCTCTACCGAAGCTTTTGCAATACGCATGTTGATCTTGTCTTCGGGTTCGGTCTTACGTTTCTTGAGGCGTATTTTCAGTTCGTCTACACTGGGGGGCTTTACGAAAACGGCCAGGGTACGTTCGGGAAATTTTTTCTTGATGCGCAATCCCCCTGCCACGTCGATGTCGAAGATGACGTGCTTTCCCAGGGCCCAGATACGTTCCACCTCGCTTTTGAGCGTGCCGTAGAAATTGTCCCTGTACACCTCTTCCCATTCCAGGAAATCCCCATCCTTTATGTGCGTCTTGAAGTCTTTCAGACTGAGGAAATAATAGTCTTTCCCGTCGGTTTCATTGCCCCGGGGGGCACGTGATGTGGCGGAAATGGAAAATTCCAGGTTCAGTTTTTCAATGCCCAGCAAATGTCGTACGATAGTGGTCTTTCCGCTCCCCGAAGGTGCCGAAAATACGATGAGTTTTCCTTGTTCGCGGGTATTGTTGTCTGCCATGTCTGTACGGGGTTGGGTTATGGGGTTTTAGAGTACGTTGAGTACCTGTTCCTTGATCTTTTCCAGTTCGTCTTTCATCTGCACCACGATTTTCTGCATGGGTGCATAGTTTGCCTTTGAGCCTATGGTATTGATTTCCCTTCCTATCTCCTGGCCTATAAAACCGAGTTTTCTCCCGTTGGAGTCTTCTGAGTTCAGGGAACTTACAAAATAGTCCAGGTGATTGGCCAGGCGTACTTTTTCTTCCGTGATATCAAACTTTTCCAGGTAGTATATCAGTTCCTGTTCAAACCGGTTTTCATCTACGTTTTCCCTGGCATCGGCCACGGCCTTTTCCAGGCGTTCGCGTACGTGGGCCATGCGTTGCGGATCGAGGTCTTTCACCTGTTCCAGCAGGTGTTTTATGTTTTCGATACGCAGCAGGAAATCTTTTTCCAGGGCACTTCCTTCCTCACGCCGGAAGGTGTCTGTTTCTGCAATGGCTTCGTCCAGGGCACGGGAAATGGCTTCGAATTCCTTTTCGTCGATGTCTGCCCGTTCCGTTTTAAGGGCGTCCGGCATCCGGACGGCCATCTTCAGGAGCTCGATATCGCCGGCATCCGTAATGTTCCTGAGTTGCCGGATATATTCCCTTACCACGGCCTCATTGACCTGGGAAGAGGTTTCCTCCCCGGTAATTTCCACATAGAGACCGAAATCCACTTTTCCCCGCACCAGGGCGCCGGCAATGGTACTGCGCATCTGCAGTTCCTTTTCCCGGTACTGGGAGGGTATCCTGGCATTGAGGTCCAGGCTCTTGCTGTTGAGCGATTTGAGCTCTATGGTGATCTTTTTGGCAGGAAGCTGTATTACCGACTTCCCGAAGCCCGTCATAGATTTTATCATCCGGTTTTTTTAAAGAAAAAGTTGCACAAAGGTAAGTAAATTAGAAAACATGAGGGATACGAAATAAAAACACCGATCTCCGGGTCATTTGCCGGGATCGGTGTTTTTACCGTTCGGGACACCCACAGGTTTACGGGAGTTCCCTGATCCAGATATTCCTGTAACTTACCGGGCTTCCGTGGTCCTGCAGTTTTATGGGGCCCTTGCCGTGCGGTTCGTTTTTGGGCCATCCTATGTATTCGGTGGTCCCCTTTATTCTGACGTGGTCCAGTACGAGGATGCCGTTGTGCAGCAGGGTAATGGTCCCTTTCTTTACCCTTTGCCCTTTTTCGAATACGGGGGCATGAAAGATAATGTCGTAGGTATTCCACTCCCCGGTCTTTACCGAGGCCCTGGCCAGTGGCACCTGCTGTTTGTACAACGATCCTACCTGGCCGTTTACATAGGTGTCGTTATTGTTGTTGTCCAGGATCTGTATTTCATACCGGTCCTGCAGAAAAACCCCGCTGTTCCCCCTGTTCTGGCCGTCTCCTTCGATCTTTTCCGGCGATTTCCACTCCAGGTGCAGCTGTACGCTTCCGAATTCCTTTTTACTGTGAATATCGCCGGCACCGGGTCTGACCGACATGCTGCCGTCGCTGTTTAACGTCCACCCGGCTTTTCCTTCTGTCTCTGAGCTGACCCATTCATCCAGGCTCTTTCCGTCAAACAGGACTATGGCATCACCCGGAACCCCGTCGTTCTCTACGGCCGGAGTAACCACCGGAGGCACCGGTTTGTAAAATTCGGTAGCTTCGGGTTTGGTGGGTTCTTTTTCCATGGGTTCCTTTTTTTGAGCCGTGGCAAGAAAGGGCAGCAGCAGTATTACGGCGGTGCATCTTAAAACGAGTTTCATGGCCTACAGCTCTTTTATCCTGATGTTGCGATAGGAAACCTGGTCTCCGTGATGCTGAAGCCCTATTTTTCCCGTTCTGTGTTTCCCGAACCCTTCCCAGTCGGTAAATTTGGAGTTTTTGACCATTTCGTCCCATTCCGCACCGTGAACCGGGAATTTGACGATTTCGGTACCGTTCAGCGATACCTTGCCTTCATTGCTGTTATGGTCTATACGTACTACCATGGTGTTCCATTCACCCACGGGCCTGACCACATTTTCCGAAGGGGCGATCATGTCGTACAGGGCTCCTGCCTGGTGTGTGGTTCCCGCTTTGGCATCGGGATGTTTGTCGTTGTCCAGTACCTGGATCTCCGGGCCGGTCTGGTAAGGCTCGTGATATTTCTCATCTTCCTCGATACCCCATAATACCCCGCTGTTTCCCGCCTCGGATATTTTCCACTCCAAAGACAATTCGAAATTGGTATAGTCTTTATCGGTGACCAGGTTTTTGCCTCCTGCCTTGCTCTTGTTGTCAGGCGTAAGGACCATGACCCCGTCCTCGATACTCCACTCGGGCGAGATCTCATCGGCATTGTAACCGTGCCATCCGTCAAAGGTCTGTCCGTCAAAGAGGGCTACCGATTCTTCCTGTGTTTCGGTGTTGTTGTCCTGCGGTTGTTCACTGCGCTGTTCTTCAACCGATTGTTCCGGGTTTTCCTTACCGGCTTTTTCTTTACACCCGGTCATCAGGACCAGGGCCATTACACAAATACTTATTCTTTTCATCGTTTACATTTTTTGTAAGCAGAACGATCTGCCATGTGTTATTAAGTAAATTATTCTTAAAAAGTTCTTAGTTTGTAGTTGTTAGTTCGTAGTCAGTCAATCAACAACTAAGAACTACCAACTAACAAACTAAAAGACTACACCCCCAGTATTTTCTTCAGTTTGTCCTTGTCAATATCTCCCCCGGCAAAGTCGTCAAAGGCTTTTTCGGTAGCTTCTATGATGTGCTGTTGAATAAAGGGTGCGCCTTCCCGGGCACCCTGTTCGGGAGATTTTATACAGCATTCCCACTCCATTACGGCCCATACGTCGCAGCCGTACCGGGTGAGCTTGGAAAAGATGGTCTTGAAGTCGACCTGGCCATCTCCCGGAGACCTGTACCTTCCTGCCCGGTCTCTCCAGTCGTTATACCCCCCGAAAGTCCCTTTTTTCCCGGTGGGATTAAACTCGGAATCCTTGACGTGAAATGCCTTGATAAACTCGTGATAATGATCGATATAGGTGATGTAATCCAGCTGCTGCAATACGAAGTGGCTGGGATCGTAGAGGATGTTTACCCTCTTGTGGTTCCCGGTGGCTTCGAGAAACCTCTCGAAGGTATCCCCGTCGTGCAGGTCTTCGCCGGGATGGATCTCATAGCACACGTCCACCCCGTTTTCGTCATAGGTGTCGAGTATGGGCTTCCAGCGTTTTGCGAGTTCTTCGAAGCCCATTTCCACCAGGCCCGGAGGCCGCTGGGGCCAGGGGTGGGCAGTGTGCCACAGCAAAGAACCTGAAAAGGTGGCATGAGCTTTAAGGCCGAGCCTCCTGCTGGCTGCTGCAGCCTTTTTTACCTGGTCCACGGCCCATTCGGTACGGGCTTTGGGGTTGTTTTTATAAGCGTCGGGGGCAAAATTGTCGAACATGATATCATAGGCGGGATGTACGGCGACGAGTTGCCCCTGGAGATGGGTAGACAGCTCTGTGATCTCCAGTCCGTACGATCCTACTTTTTCCTTTAATTCGTCGCAGTATTCCTGTCCTTCCGTTTCGTCCGCACTTCCGGCCTTTTCCAGGTCTATCAGAAAGGTTTCCGGGGTGGGGATCTGTATGCCCTTGTATCCGAGCCCGGAAGCCCATTCACACAGGCCCTCGAGCGAATTGAAAGGGGCTTTGTTGTCTACAAACTGTGCGAGGAATACGGCAGGACCCTTTATGGTTTTCATGGTGTTGCAGTTAGATGTTAAACGTTGTCTTCAGTATGCTTCGGGGCATTTGTGCAGTAACCGTGTGGTCACAGGCTTACCCAGGCCGAATTTTTTTTGTCGCTTTCCACGGCGGCATAGATAAACCTTACGCCCTGTACCCCGTCGTTTACGGTGGGGTAATCGGGGTCCGGAAGTTCTTTTCCCTCCATCACCGCCATCAGGTGTGCCGCAAAGTTCCGGTAGATATTGGCAAATGCCTCGAGATAACCTTCGGGATGGCCTTTGGGTACTCTTGAAGCAGCCCTTACCTGGTCGTATATATCGTTTCCGTCCGGGGTAAAGGTCTGTTCCGGGCGGTCTACCCATTTGGCATACAGGCGTGTGGAGTCTTCCTGTTTCCACTGTATGCTTCCCTTGCTGCCATATACCCGTATGGCGAGGTCGTTTTCTTCTCCCGCAGCAATCTGCGACATAGACATGCAGCCCTTGGCGCCATTTTCCATACGGAAGAGAATGTTCCCGTCATTGTCCAGTACACGGCCCTGGCCTATCCGCCCCAGGTCGGCGGCCATCTCCGTGATCTTTATCCCGGTAATATAAGACACCAGGTTTTCGGCATGTGTTCCTATATCGGCCAGTGAGCCTCCCACTCCCGATTTCGAGGGGTCTGCCCGCCAGGGTTTTATGGCGGCCTGTTCATCCGGTTCGGCAGCCATCCACCCCTGCAGGTAGTGTACCTGTACCTTCCTGATCTCCCCGAGATCCCCGTTCCTTACCATCGCCCTGGCCTGCTTTACCATGACATTGCCGGTGTAGTTGTGGGTAAGGGCAAACAGCAGCCCGGTTTCCTTTACCAGCTTTTGAAGGGTTTCACCTTCTGCCACGGTAAGGGTCATCGGTTTGTCACAGACCACGTGAAAACCGTGTTCCAGTGCCATTTTAGCCGGTTCGAAATGCAGGTGATTCGGGGTGAGTACCGATACGAAATCCATGCGTTCCCCTTCGGGAAGTTCGCTTTCCCTTTCTATCATTTCGCGAAAGCTCTCATAGCAACGCTCTTCCGGGAGGAACAGGGATTTTCCCGTTTCCCTGGATTTTTCAAGCGTACTGCTGAAGGCCCCGCATACCAGTTCCACCATACCGTCCATGGCCGATGCCTTGCGGTGAACGCCCCCCATAAAGGAGCCGATACCACCACCGACCATACCCATTCTCAGTTTTCTCATTTCGTATGCTATTTCAGGTTACAGAATTATTGTTATCCGGATCAAAGTACAGCAGCCTATACCCTGACCCAGGTGTTTCCTTTCTGATGTGATTCCACGACCTTTTCGATAAAGTTCATGCCGCGTACCCCGTCATTGATCGTCGGGAATTCCCCGGGGTGACAGAATTCCTTCCGGATCGCCCTGGCCACTCCCCTGTAGATATTCCCCATCGAATCGAAGATCCCTTCCGGATGCCCGGGAGGAAGTTTTGTCCCGTCGAGTGATAATTCGCTGTTGTAGGCATGCCCCGGCTTTAACACCTTGAGCGGTTCGGTCTCGGTGAGGTGGTAGAGGTAATTGGGATTTTCCTGCTCCCATTTCAGTCCGCCCTTATCCCCGTAGATATTCACGGCAAAATTATTCTCTTCCCCGGTCGCGATCTGGCTTGTCCTGATCAGCCCTTTTACATATTCCGAAAAGCGCAGCAGCACGGTGCCGTCCACATCCATTTTATTATCGCTGTACACGTAGTTCAGGTCGGCGAGTATTTCCTTTACTTCCATCCCGGTCACGTATTCTATCATGTCGAAAGCATGGGTGCCTATATCCCCGATACAACAGCTGATCCCGGATTTTTCCGGATCGAGCCGCCAGGTAGCCGCCCGTTTTTCCTTATCGTGAATAATGGGGTTGATCCATCCCTGGTAATACTGTACGTCTATCTTCTGAACGGTCCCGATCACCCCGGAGGCGATCATTTCCTTCATCTGCCGTATCATGGGATAGCCGGTATAGGTATAGGTAACCGCAAAAACGGTATTGGCCTTTTTCTGTATTTCCTGTAGTGTCAGGGCCTCCTCATAGGTGGTGGTCATCGGTTTCTCGCAGATCACGTTAAAACCGTTTTCCAGGAGTTTTTTCGCCATGGGGAAGTGCAGGAAATTGGGGGTGAGCACAGAGATGACCTGCATTCTTTCCGTTTCCGGCAATTTGAGTTCTTCTTCTATAAGAGTGTCGAAATCCCGGTATACGCGGTCGGTGGGGATCCCTATTTTTTCGGCAAAGCCCGTATTGAGTTCAAAGTCGGGGTTAAAGACGCCTCCCGTAAGCTGATAGCTGTCGTACATGGCCGAGGCTACGCGGTGCAATACTCCTATCAGCGAATCGCCTCCTCCTCCGAGAATTCCTAATCTGATTTTGTTGCTCATTTTTTTAGACTGTATATTATTGATTTTACGTTTGAGTATAAATGTTGCCCCCTGTACAGAAATTGTTCCCGGATTTTCCGGGGATCAGGTTAAGCTGTGATTATTCTTTGAATTCTATTTTTTCGTTTTTAAAGAAAACCAGGAACAGTATCATTACGATAACAGCTATTCCGGCCGGAACTAACCAGACATGCTGCCAAAATGCAGCTACATCCTCCGATTTGATCCCGGCGTATACCGTACCTATATAACCTGCTACCCAGAAACCAATTAATTGTCCGACACCGTAAGTTGCCAGTGTAATTAGCCCCTGTGCGGCACTCTTGTATTTTGCACCGGCCTTACTGTCGGTATAGATCTGCCCGGAAACGAAAAAGAAATCGTAACAGATTCCGTGCAGGGCAATACCGATCAACAACATATATGTACCTGCACCGGCATCGCCATACGCAAAAAGCGTATACCGGATTGCCCAGGCCAGCATACCTACTATAATGGTGTTCTTAAAGCCAAAACGAGAAAAGAACACGGGTAATAGCAGGAGGCATAAGGCTTCAGATATCTGTCCTATAGTCATGGCTCCAGTGACATTCTCCATGCCTATTTCACCGAGGAAATTATTTGCATTCTGATAATAAAAAGCCAAAGGAATGCAGATAAGGATGGAAGAGATGAAAAATACCAGGAAATTCTTGTTTTTTAATAGCTTGACGGCATCCAGACCGATAATGGAAGCGAAAGACGCTTTTTCCGAAGCTTCTATTTTTACAGGGGGTGTTTTCGGTAGGGTAAAACTGAATAATCCTAAGATCAGGGAGCCGATCGAAGCCATCAGGAAAGTATTTTTCAACAAGCCATTTGCCACGCCTTCGTTGGAATCCCAGGCAAATAGGAATGATATACTCAACCCTGCGATAATCCAGCCGATAGTCCCCCAGATGCGGATGTTGGAAAATTGTTTTTCCGGATTTTTTAACTGTCTGAAAGATACTGAGTTTACCAATGCTAAAGTAGGCATAAACAAAATCATATACGCCAGCACGTAAGGGAAAAACGTGGAAATATCGGTTGCCTGGTACATCAGATACATCAGTACCGCACCGATGAGGTGCAAAACCCCCAGGATACGTTCCGCATTAAAAAGGCGGTCAGCGATCATTCCGATTATGAATGGAGCGATGATCGCTCCCCAAGATTGTGTAGAGAACACATTTGCAATCTCGTAGTCATTGGCATCCAGATTGACGGGAAGGAATCTTCCAAGGGTAACAAACCATGCCCCCCAGATAAAAAACTCCAGGAACATCATAAAGGAAAGCTGAAATTGTATTTTCTTGTTCATGAACATTGTTTTTTAACGTTCCGGATACTTCCGGAACTATAGTGGTTAGATGTTTTTACTGTTGATGATCTCAGGAGATCTTTTTACCGATATTCAGCAGGAGATCACGTGTGGCCTTAATACCTTCTTCCTCGCTCAGCCTGTTGCCTTCGTATTCCACACCTACGTATCCCGTATACCCGGTATCCTTGACCATACGCATCATTTTTTCATAATCTATGGTGGTTTCCAGGCCTTCCGCATCAAAATCGTACGACTTGGCGCTTACCCCTTTGGCATAGGGAAGGAGTTCCCGTATCCCTTTATACCTGTCGTATTCTTCCACACATTCGGCGCCCCACTGGGCTCCGTCCTTCCGTTTGAGGCAGAAATTCCCGAAATCGGGCAGGGTACCGCAGTTGGGCATGTTTACCGCTTCCATAACTTCGGCCAGTAGCGCGGCATCGGATGAAAAATACCCGTGATTCTCCACCAGTACATTGATGTCGGACCCGGCGGCATAGTCCGAAAGCTCGGAAAGCGCCTCTGCCCCGTATTTTTTCCAGTCCTCCGCCTGCTGTTCCCCGAAGAGATTGACCCGGATGGAATGGCACCCCAGTGCGGCGGCGGCATCTACCCATTTGTAGTGGTTTTCCACGGCTTTCCTGCGGTCGGCCTTGTTTTTTACGGGAAGGTTCCCTTCACCGTCGACCATGATGATCAGGTTTTTCATCCCGTGGTCCGAGCTGCGTTTACGGAGTTTTTCCACGAGTTGGCTCATGGCGGTAGGAGTGTGTGAGTTTTTTGTCAGTTCGTCCTTGTACAGCTGATTTACGTATTCGAGCCCCCCGAACCCCCATTCACTCGCCTTTTCGGCAAAACGCAGGGGGTCGAATCCCTGTTCCCGTATCATCCGGTGAATGGACCATTGTGCGAGCGATAATTTAAAAAAGAGAGGGTCCCCGTGATCTGCAACGGTATTTTCGGAAGCAGGTTGAGATTTTTCACCTTTTTTCGTATCCTTACACGCATATAGTCCTAACAACGATAAGGCAACACCCGCTTTACCCGAATTTTCCAGGAAATTTCGTCTGTTCATGCTAAAAGGGTTTTTGTTTAAGAAATGCTAAAATAATAAGATTTAAAAGCAAATTGTATTTATCTGTGGAAAAAAATGCGGAAGAATATACAAAATTCATATATTTGGAACGTATTCAGAAATGTAAAAACAACAACGAATAAATGGGCACTATGTATTATAATCCTCCCCAGGAGGAGTACGATGCTATTGTTATTGGCACCGGAATCAGTGGCGGATGGGCTGCTAAAGAATTGTGTGAGAAAGGATTAAAGACGCTTGTGCTGGAGCGCGGGCGTATGGTGAAACATATTGAGGACTACCCTACCATGCACCTGGATCCGTGGGACATGGAAAACGGAGGGGCCCCCACCCAGGAAGACCTTCGCAAGCAGGGCAAGCAGGCCAGGACCGGTTATACGATCCGCCAGGATACCAAACACTTTTTTGTCAACGACCTGGAGCATCCCTATAATGAGGATCAGCGTTTTGACTGGATGCGCGGATACCACGTGGGAGGGCGCTCCATCATGTGGGGACGGCAGAGTTACCGTCTCAGCGATATCGATTTTGAAGCCAATCTCAAGGACGGGATCGCCACAGACTGGCCGATCAGGTACAAGGATATAGCACCCTGGTATGACTATGTGGAGAAATATATCGGGGTAAGCGGTGAAAAACTGGGGCTACCGCAATTGCCCGACGGGCAGTTTCTCCCCCCTATGGAGCTTTCCTGTGTGGAGCAGGAACTCAAGAATAAGGTAGCGGAAAAGTTTAATGACGGACGTTTGATCACTATAGGCCGGGTGGCGCATATTACCAACGGGGAATTTGAAGGCAGGAGCCATTGTATGTACAGGAACCGCTGTGCGAGAGGATGTCCGTTCGGGGCGTATTTCAGCAGTAACTCCTCGACACTTCCGGCTGCCGAACGCACGGGGAACATGACGCTCAGGCCGTTCTCCATTGTTCATGAAATCATGTATGACGAAAACAGCAAGCGTGCTACCGGTGTCCGTATTATAGATGCCGAAAGCAAGGAAACCTATGAATTCAAGGCCAAGGTGATCTTTGTGTGTGCTTCTGCCATAGGGTCTACCTCTATCCTGATGCAATCGAGATCGGACCGCTTCCCGAACGGGCTGGGCAATGATTCCGGAGAACTGGGGCACAACCTGATGGATCACCATTTCCGGGTAGGTGCTTCTGCGAAGGTAGATGGCTTTGAAGATAAATACATCAAGGGAAGAAGGCCCAACGGATTCTATATTCCGAGGTTCCGCAATGTGGGAGGACAAACAGACCAGAAAGATTTTGTTCGCGGATATGGTTACCAGGGCGGTGGCGGAAGAGGGGACTGGGCCTCTTCGGTAAAAGAACTGATGTACGGAAAGGAACTCAAGGAAGCCATCCTCAAACCCGGGGGGTGGAGCGTAGGTATGACGGCTTTCGGCGAAATGCTGCCGCATCACGACAACAGGATGTACCTGGATTACGAAAAGACCGATCAATGGGGGCTCCCTACGGTGACTTTCGATGCGAAGTTCAGGGAAAATGAATTCAGTATGCGCAAGGACATGAAACAGCAGGCCATAGATATGCTCGAAGCGGCCGGATTTAAAGATATAAGCCCCTATGATAATGTCGGGGCGCCCGGACTCGGTATACACGAAATGGGAACGGCCCGTATGGGAAGAGACCCGAAAGCTTCGGTGCTCAATGCCCACAACCAGCTGCATGACGTGCCTAATGTCTATGTGACCGACGGAGCGGCCATGACCTCTGCAAGTTGTGTGAACCCTTCGCTTACCTATATGGC
Organism: Sinomicrobium soli; assembly: GCF_003285545.1. Lineage (GTDB taxonomy): Bacteria > Bacteroidota > Bacteroidia > Flavobacteriales > Flavobacteriaceae > Sinomicrobium. The sequence goes on from NZ_QLNV01000015.1 coordinate 12,740, forward strand.
ACTTACTGCAAGGGCTGCTAATCACGCGGTGGAAGAACTGAAGAAAATGAACCTGTAAAAGCATAGAAAGCCATGCAAAGAAGAGATGCGTTAAAAAATATAGGATTGTCGCTCGGACTTGTAGCAGCGACACCTACCCTGTTCAGTATCCTGCAAAGTTGTACTGCAGACCCCAAAGCTACCTGGACCCCTGAATTCTTCAGTCCTGAAGAAGGCGATGTGCTGTCTAAGATGGTAGATATCATCATCCCGCCTACGGAAGACCTGCCCGGTGCGGGAGAACTCAACGTACCGCAGTTTATCGATAAATACGTCAACGAGGTTTACAGTCCGGAAGATCAGAAGATGATGCGGGACGGGATGAAGGCCTTTGCTGAAAAGCTCGGGGCGGAGACCCCCGGAGACCTGTTGAAAGCAAGCCCGGAGGAAATTGAAAAGGTAATTGCTTCGGCTTTACAGGCCGATGAGAAACAGCGCAAGGAATGGGACAGGATGCTGAGGGAATACCGCGATACCGACGACGGCGCTGCTCCTGAGAACCGTGATGCCCTGGTGTCCGGCTTTGTCAAGGAAGTGAGGGGCAAGACCATTCAGGGATATAAGATCAGTGAGTATATAGGAGAGGAGGTAATGGCCTACGACCCCATCCCCGGAGCACAGAAAGGGTGCATTTCCCTGGAAGAAGCCACCGGGGGAAAACTGTGGTCTTTGTAAAATTCAGTGTTCGGGGTTATGGGTTCGGAGGTATACTCCCCAAACCCATAACTCTGAATTCATAACTCTGAACTGATAGACATAAACCAACCTGAACTGAAAAACGTGAAAAGGAGAAAGTTTGTACAACATTCATTAATGGCTACCCTGGGGGCATCGGTGGCAGGTACTACCGGGGTTTTTGGTACAGAAAAACGACAGGAACGGGAAAAAGCCCGGCAGGGGCATAAGTTCAACCTCAAATACGCTCCCCATGAAGGCATGTTCAAGCACAGCGCCGGAGGAGATGTTATTTCCCAGCTGGAATATATGGCCGATCAGGGCTTTACGGCTTTTGAAGACAATGGCATGAGCGACCGCCCTGTAAATGTACAGGAGGCCATAGCCACTACCATGCAGAAGTGGAATATGGAAATGGGGGTGTTTGTCGCCCACAAGATACATTGGTCTGAGCCCAACCTGACCAGCGGGAATGAGAACAAGCGCGAAGAGTTCCTTTCGGAAATACGGAAGAGCGTAGAGGTGGCCAAACGGGTCAATGCCAGATGGGTTACCGTGGTGCCGGGGTATAGAGACCTCCGCCTGGAACCCGGTTATCAGACCGCCAATGTGGTGGAGTCGCTCAAAAGGGCTGCCGGTATCCTTGAACCTCACGGGATTGTCATGGTCCTTGAGCCGCTGAACTATATGAACCACCCGGGAATGTTCCTTTCCAAATCGGCCCAGGGCTATGAGATATGCAAGGCGGTAGCCTCGCCTTCCTGCAAGATATTATACGATATTTACCACCAGCAGATCACCGAAGGAAACCTCATTCCGAACATCGAGGCCAGCTGGGAGGAGATCGCTTATTTTCAGGTGGGGGATAACCCCGGCCGGAAAGAACCCACCACCGGTGAGATCAATTACAAGAATGTGTTTAAATATATTCACGACCGCGGTTTTGACGGGATCGTAGGGATGGAACACGGTAACTCCCGGCCCGACGGGGAAGGAGAACTCGCCGTGATCAATGCCTATAAGGAAGTGGATGCTTTTATGTGAGGGGGTGGGGGTTACAAGAGTTATAGGAGGTTGCGAGTTGCAGGTTAACTGAACTCTGAACTAAAAAAAATCCCTCCTCCGGATTGCGGAAAAGGGATGTGGTATTGTAAAATCTTGTAAGGTCTTTCTTTTACAGTGTCCTGAGGAATTCGGCGATGTCCCTCGCTTCGTCTTCGGAAAGGTTCTGGTCCAGCATGAGCGTGCCTTTGTACTCTTCAACCAATGCCTTGGCAATAGGGTCTTCCTTCTGCATTTCCGTCGGGTTGAGCATCATGTTCATCACCCATTCCGGGCTGCGCCTGTCGTAGATACCTGTCATGGACGGACCTATGAATTTCTGGTCGGTCTTGTGGCAGGCGGTACACTTGGTCTTAAAGGCTTCTTCTCCCCGGGTTACCATAGCCTGGTCTATATCTCCGAAAGTGACTTCCGTTATGGGACCTATTCCTTTATTGTCCATGTCTACGGGAACCTGTGAAGCCTGGCCCCCCTTGTTTGACTCTTTTTTTTCGGTCTGTGTCCTTTCGTAACTGAATTTTTTCTTTTCTTCTTTCTTCTCCCCGCAACTCACGAGTACGATGGCCGTGCCCAGGGCCATGGTGAACAATAATTTTTTCATTTTCTAACGGTTTTGCCAATGCGTCGGGACAGCCTCCGGAATACCGGGTTACTCTCGCCTTCTGCATTTTAGGTTCATCTGAAACTATATCACGACCCCGCCAAAAAAAAGGGATACTCATCCCTGGTCCGTTTTTTGGCGTATTTGTGATTTTAAGCCACTAATATAGGTAATAAAACAGATTTTACCGGGGGGTTTTAACATATTTTAAAAGCTTTAACGTTATAGTTGGCTGCTGGTTAGCATATTTTTTTTCGGTCAAAAAATGTATCTTTACAATTATTATGCACGCATAACATTAAAGAAGGTGATCTTATGTATTTTAAGGAATTTGACATTAGATGGAGTGATATCGACGCCAATCGTCATCTGGCCAATTCGGCGTATGTGAATTTTATGAGCCATACCAGGATGTCTTATCTTACGGAGCGGGGTCTCGACCAGGAACAGCTTGTCCGGCACCAGCTCGGGCCGGTTGTTTTTTACGAACATATCTACTATTTCAGAGAGGCTTTCCCGGGGAAGCCCGTACGGGTATCACTGGAACTGGCCGGAATGAGCGAAGACGGTATGTTTTTCGAGTTTCATCACAATTTTTACGATGCCTCGGGCCGGAATTTTGCACACTGTGAAATGATGGGGGCCTGGATAGATATGAAATCCCGTAAACTCACTACCTTGCCCGAAAGGTTTCTCTCCCTGTTATACGAACTGCCCAGGACCGGCAATTTCAGGGTGCTGACCAGGGAAGACACGCGCAGGTATGGCAAAAAACCCGAAGATCTCGGTTCGTAAGGGACGGTGCCGTAACAGGCAGGGGAATGAAAGGATATATCCAGGAACACATCCTGGTATATGTGGCAACCCACCGGGAAATGAGGGGAGAGGGAATTGGCCGGAGCCTGGTGGAAAAGGTCATGGCGCTTGCCGAAGGCGACCTGGCGCTTCACGTGGATGCCGGTAATCCGGCAGTACGCCTGTACGAAGAACTGGGATTTGAGAACAAGTATGTGGAGATGCGTTATTCCCGGAAACGGTAAGGGGCTGTCGTGTTTTTATAATACGTTATTTCCGGTTTTCGGCACTTATGCCTTATTGTTCTTTTTTCCTGTCACCCTCTTTTTCTTCAGGTAGACACATTTTTTTCCGTAGTCGATGACCGCCTTTGATTTTCTGAGGATATCGGCACCTATAATGCCGTGAACGGGCGGACAGTGGTGTTGTACCAGGGCTTCGTTGACGTGTGAGAGGTCGAAGAGGACCAGTTTTACCTTGTCGTAGGTCCAGCTCCCGATAGAGAGGGTGTTTTTGTGAGATACCTGCGTATCCATATTGGCAGCACCTGCCCCGGAAGCCTTGATCTCGGAATCTTTGGTGTTCAGCTTGAAATGCGTCGCACAATCGGTGCCTACGCAGGTGCTGGAAGCCCCGGTGTCCAGGATAAACCTGCCCTGGATACCGTTGATCTCGGCAATGATCTCGAAATGATTGGTAAAGGTGAGTTCCAGGGGGACGCGAACGAATTTTTTCTCCTTGAGCAGGGTTTTCAGACTTTTCATGTATTACCTTGGTTATATCAGGAATGTAAACCGGACCATTGATGCCGGGGATACTGGCCTTTTTTAAAAATTTATGCAAAGATAGTTTAATGTTTATATTTTTGCGGCATGATCATCACCGATACCCATACACATTTGTACAGCGAGGCTTTCGACGCCGACAGGGACGAAATGATACAGCGTGCCATCGGGGCGGGGGTAGAGCGTTTTTTTATACCCGCTATTGATTCCTCTTATACGGAAGCCATGCTGCAGCTCGAACGCCGGTATCCGGGAAGGATGTTCCTGATGGCCGGATTGCATCCTACACATGTAGGAGAAAATTTTGAGGAGGAACTGGCCCATGTGGCGGCAAACCTGGAACGGCACAGGTATTATGCGGTCGGGGAGATCGGTATCGACCTGTACTGGGACCGGAAGTTCCTGCAACAGCAGCAGGAGGCGTTCAGAAGACAGGTACGGCTTGCCCGGGAATACCGGCTTCCCATAGTAATACATTGCAGGGAGGCCTTTGACGAGGTTTTTGAAATTCTGGAATCGGAAAAGGGTGATGGGCTGTATGGTATTTTTCACTGTTTTACCGGTACGGAGGAACAGGCAGAACAGGCCATTTCGTATGGAATGAAACTCGGGATAGGAGGGGTGGTTACCTTTAAGAACGGAAAAATAGACCGCTTTCTGGACCGGATCCCCCTGGATTGTATTGTCCTGGAGACCGATGCTCCCTATCTTGCCCCTGTTCCTTTCAGGGGAAAGCGGAATGAAAGTGCGTATCTTGTAAAAGTACTCGAAAAAATAAGCGAGGTATACGGCATGCCCGAAGAGGAAGTCGCCCTTAAGACTACTGCAAATGCTGCGGAGGTTTTCGGGATATGAGCTGTAAAGCCGAATAATGCTTATTTTGAACGGGCTTTGGCTGTTAAGTCAATAAAGTTTTGTTCATTTGTATGGTGTATGTAAATTTGTTACCGGGCCCGAACTCCCGGTTCTGATAAGACGAATGATGCTGTGAATCACGGTGCTGTTGTCCTTGAGGAAAGGAAGTTCTGTTTAAAGCAATAGTCATTTGGATAATTATAAAGAAATCAGGCCTTATCTGGATAGTGAGGTAAAAGCTGTCCTGCACGAGTACAAGGAACATCCCATGATTCGTGCCTTACTGCATTTTACCTTTCCGGACAAAAGCCAGGAAGAAATAGAAAAAATACTGGATTCCTGTAACTCCATTACCGATTTTCAGTCGAGGGTAATATATCACAGTGTCAGGAATATCCTGGAAAAAAGTTCCGAAGGGTTCTTTACGCACGGGTTTGAGAAACTTAAGCCCGATACTTCATATCTCTTTGTATCCAATCACCGGGATATTGTTATGGATACCAGCCTGCTGAATGTAGCCCTGCTGGATAACGGGCTGGTGCTTACGGCGTCTGCCATTGGTGATAACCTGGTACACAAGCCGTTTTTGCTGGCGCTTTCGAAGCTGGTGCGGAATTTTCTGATCAAGCGGGGGCTGTCTCCCCGGGAAATGCTGGAAAGTTCCCGGAAGGTGTCCGCCTATGTAAAACACCTGCTGGAGGAAGAAGGACGTTCGGTCTGGATCGCACAACGGGAAGGGCGTACCAAGGATGGAAATGACCAGACGCAACAGGGAGTCCTCAAGATGCTTGCCCTGGCCAGCGAAGAAAGGCAGATTATGGATTATTTCAAAAAGCTCCGTATTACACCGGTGGCCATTTCCTATGAATACGATCCGACCGACCTGCTGAAAATGCCGGAACTCATGGCCAGGCATTACGATATCGAATACGTAAAGACCAGTAATGAAGATTTTAATTCCATCCTGAAAGGGGCGCTGGGACAAAAGAAGCGCATATGCATCCAGGTGGGGGAGATCACCGACCAGCAGCTCGATGCGATCAGGGACAGCGGGGAATCTGTGAACAGGCAGTTCCAGATGCTCGCCGACTGTATCGATGAACAGATCCGCAGGAATTACCGGTTGTGGCCCACGAATTACCTGGCCTATGACCTGTTGCACAATACCGAAAGGTTTGCAGATCATTACAGTGAAAAAGAGAAAAGGCAGTTTGAAAGAAGGCTGGAGAGAAGGGTAGGGGAAGAAGACGATATAGCCCGGAAAAACTTTCTGGCCATGTATGCCAACCCGGTGATAAACCGGATGAAATACGAAACAACCCTGTAAAAACCGGGATGTGTTGCCCCCGTGTTTTAACATGGAGATGACGGCCCCCGCTTCGTTGGGTTTTCCTGTCAAAAATGATTTCACAAAGCTGTATATGGGAAAAAGATCGGATATACTCCTGGTGTATACCGGAGGGACTATCGGGATGATAAAGGATTATGAAACGGGCGCGCTCAGGGCCTTTGACTTTGACAAGCTGCTCAACCGTATTCCCGAACTGTCGCACCTGGATTGCAATATAAAAACCGTGGCTTTCGAAGAACCGATCGATTCTTCGAATATGGACCCGGAGTACTGGAGGCGCATCGCCGGGATCATAGAGGAACACTACGAAGACTTTGACGGCTTTGTGGTGCTTCATGGCAGCGATACGATGAGCTATACCGGGGCAGCCCTGAGTTTTATGCTCGAAAACCTGTCCAAGCCGGTAATCCTTACCGGGTCGCAGTTGCCTATAGGTGACCTCCGTACCGATGCCAAGGAGAACCTGATCACATCCATACAGATCGCCGCGTTGCAGGACAGGGGGAAGCCGCTGGTGTCTGAAGTATGCCTTTATTTCGAATACAAGCTGTACCGTGCCAACCGCACCACCAAGATCAATGCGGAACATTTTGAAGCCTTTGCCTCGCTGAACTACCCTCCCCTGGCCGAAAGCGGTGTTCACCTGAAAATCAACAGGGAATACCTGCTGGCACCCAACCGCCGGAAGAAGTTCAGGGTACACAAGGCTCTGGACAATAATATCGCGGTGGTCCGGCTGTTTCCGGGGCTCAGTGATACAGTGCTTAAGGCCGTCCTGGAAACACCGGGACTGAAGGCCGTGGTGCTGGAAACCTACGGGGCCGGAAATGCTCCTACGGGAAAGGGGTTCCGGGATATAGTGGGAACAGCGGTAGAGAACGGTATCTTCGTGGTCAATGTGACCCAGTGTTCCGGTGGCAGTGTGCTTATGGGGAAATACGAAACCAGTACTCACCTGAAGAAACTGGGGCTTATCAATGGAAAAGATATCACGACGGAGGCTGCCCTGGCAAAACTAATGTACCTCCTGGGAAATAATATCAGTAAAAAAGCGTTTAGAACTGTGTTTGAAACACCATTACGGGGGGAAATGCAGTAAAAATAACGAGATAAATTTTATCAACTAAAAAAAAATTCGTTATTTGGCACCCCGAACAAATCCCCGCGGGGCAAGCAATACAAAGAGAGAGGTGGCCGAGTGGTCGAAGGCGCACGCCTGGAAAGTGTGTATACGTCACAAGCGTATCGAGGGTTCGAATCCCTTCCTCTCTGCAAAGAACAGGTTGTTTTTGATTACTTGTTTCTCCGTTATAAGACAACAGCGATTTCTGCTTTTGTCTGAAAGAAAAAAAAGACAATAAATAGTAAGTTCTGTAAAAAAACTATTGATATTCCGGTTGTCGCGCCGGAGAGATAAGGCCCGAAAGGGGTTTATCTTCTTTTATTGCGGATTTTTTAATTGTAAAAATTTTATATCTTTAACCCTATTAACTAACAAAATTTAAGTTTAAAAGAAATGAAAAGATTATTTTCTATTCTGGCTGTTGCCGGATTAATGGCTCTCAACGCAACGACGGCAGAAGCGAAGGATCTTGCTCCTGTTGTACCTGAAACTGTTTCGGAGATCGTTGCTGTCGCAGATGACGCTGCTGCTTTTGTTCAGGATGATGATGCTGCTGCTTCTCAGGAAAGCAACAAGTCATTTCACCAGGTATTGAAAGAGAGGTTTATAGAGGGTGGTGCCGGATTTATGGGTATCGTACTTCTGTGTCTGATACTCGGTCTTGCCGTAGCTATCGAAAGGATCATGTTCCTTAACCTGTCTACAACAAATACCAAAAAACTTACTGCCAAGGTAGAAGATGCTCTTGCTACGGGAGGTGTTGAAGCTGCAAAAGAAGTGTGCAGGAACACCAAGGGCCCCATTGCCTCTATTTATTATCAGGGGCTGGACAGAACCGATGAAGGTGTTGAAGCAGCCGAGAAAGCTGTTGTAGCTTACGGTGGTGTGCAGATGGGACAATTGGAGAAAAACGTATCCTGGCTTTCCCTCTTTATTGCCATAGCCCCCATGCTCGGGTTTATGGGTACGGTAATCGGGATGATCCAGGCCTTTGACAAAATTAGTGCTGCAGGAGGCCTTGACGCTTCTCTTATCGCTGCCGATATTAAAGTAGCCCTGCTGACTACGGTATTCGGTCTTATTGTAGCGATCATTCTTCAGATTTTCTATAACTATATCATCGCCAAGATAGACAGTATCGTTAACGATATGGAAGATGCTTCTATCGTTTTGATCGACCTGTTGGTAGCTCATAAAAAATAATCAAACGAGATATATATAGAATTATGAAAGTATTTAAAATATTATTAATCCTGTTGAGCGTGGTAGGCGCCGTGCTTTGGCTGATGCTTCCGGATAGCGAAACACCCGTAGAGGTAGCGTCGGGAGACTCCAATGTAAACCTCATGTTCGTGGTGTCTTACATCCTGCTCGGAATAGCTGTCCTGCTCACAGTGATTTTCAGTATAACGGCATTGTTGTCGCACCACAAGCTGAAGGAAATGATTATCTCTATCGTAGTCTTCGGCCTGGTACTGGTGGTGAGTTATTCATTGGCTTCCGGAGACCAGATCCTGGCACAGGACGGATCGGTTGCGGCAGATTCTTCCACAGCGAAGCTTGTCGGGGGCGGATTGATAGCGTTTTATATTTTAACAGCCCTGGCTATTGCAGCCATGCTGTTTTCCGGAGTAAAGAAAATATTATTTAAATAGAATTATGGCAAGAAGAGCAATACCAGAAGTGAACGCGGGATCTATGGCAGATATAGCGTTTCTGCTCCTGATCTTCTTCCTGGTAACTACTACTATTGAAACAGATTCCGGTCTGGACCGGAAACTTCCACCGATGGAGCCACAGGATGAGGAAGTGACCATCAGGGAGAGGAACCTGTTGCAGGTACTTATAAACAAGGACAACCAGCTCATGGTTAATGAGGAGTTGGTAGAACTTGAAGACCTGCGGCAAAGAGCAGTAGATTTCCTGGATAACGGAGGGGGTACGAACGATCAGGGGGAAACCTGTGATTATTGCCAGGGAGCCAGGGATGAAACTTCATCCGTTCACCCGGATAAAGCGATCATCTCTCTTGTAAACGACAGGGAGACCAAGTACAGTACGTATATCGCCGTACAGAACGAACTGGTGGCGGCCTATAATGTACTGAGAAACAGGGAGGCCCAGCGTCTTTACAAGACCGATTTTACCGAGATGCAGAGCGTTTATAACGACCCTAAAACGGATGACGACGTAAAGGACAGGCTTAAAGAGCGCATTGAGACCATCCAGAAAATGTATCCTCAATTATTGTCTGAGGCGGAACCGAGGAAGAACTAAAAATACAGTATTATGGCTAAATTCAAAAAGAAGAAAAGTGGCGAATTACCAGCGGTGTCTACAGCCTCTCTGCCGGATATCGTATTTATGTTGTTGTTTTTCTTTATGACGGTTACCGTGATGAAAGATGATGATATTATGGTGGAAAACGAACTGCCCACGGCAAATCAGGTACAGAAACTGGACAAAAAGGACAGGGTGGTTTATATTTATGCCGGTAAACCCCATCCGCGTTACCAGTCTAAATACGGTACGCAGGCGAGAATACAGCTGAACGACAAGTTCGAAAGCGTAGATGCCGTAGCTTCGTATATCCTGGCCGAAAGAGCGAGTATGAGGCAGGAGCTGCAACCTTTGATGACCACGGCTTTAAAAGTGGACAAGGAAACCAATATGGGACTTGTTTCCGATATCAAGCAGGAACTCAGAAAGGTGAATGCCCTTAAAGTAAATTATACCACGAAGGAAGGGGATGCGATGAATAACCTTAAATAATTTTTGGCATTTCTTGAAACTTATATTTTGAAAGACCGGTCGTTTGACCGGTTTTTTTATTTCCGGGGGAATAATAAGTTAATCAGTTATTAAGTTATCAGACAGAAAGAAAAACTCAATAACCCAATAACCAATACCACATGAAAATCCAGCTGTTGTTGATATCGTTCTGCTGTTTTACAGGAAGCCTGGGCGTACAGGCCCAGGAAAAAGAAGATGTGCGCTTGTCTTTGTCCGATACCAGCAGGGTGGATGACAAATACAGGGAAGACCAGGTATACGTCGGGATTACTTATAATATCCTGCTCAACCGGCCTGCTGATGTGAAACAACAGAATCTTTCCAGGGGGGTCCAGGTAGGGATTATCAAGGATATGCCCCTGAATGCCGCCCGGAATGTGGCCCTTGGTATCGGATTGGGGTACGGATTTAATTCTTATTTTCACAATTTGCAGATGGTCAGGAATGAAGGGGGCATGGAATACGGCCTGATCCCGGAAGGGACGGATTACAAGCGCAACAAGATGGATACCCATGTGCTGGAAGTTCCCATCGAATTCCGATGGCGGACTTCTACGGCCCGAAGCTATAAGTTCTGGAGGGTCTATGCAGGGGTTCGCCTGGGGTATGTATTTTCCAACCGCTATAAGTTTCTCGGGGATGAGACCGTACGTTTTTCCAATAGTGATATCAGGAAGTTTCAAAGCGGCTTGCAATTGAGTGCCGGGTATAATACCTGGAATTTTTACGTGTATTACGGGCTGGGGAAACTCTTTAAGGATGATATTATTACTACAGGCGGGGAGGTTCTGGAAATGAGGGCCCTGAAAGTGGGGATCATTTTTTATGCCCTCTGACGGTCATAACAGAAAGCAGAATATGACAAGCTGGGGTATGGTGCCGATAAGGGCTCCCGTAGCTATTTCCCGGGGAGTATGGGCCCTGAGGTACAGTCGCGAAACAGCAATGACTCCGGAGATGATGACCAGTGCTGCGAGTATCGGCGCCGTATTGACCTGAAAGTGCAGGCTGAAACCGAAAATAAAGGCGGCTACGCCGGTTATTCCCATCATGTGGATACTTGCCTTTACATTCAGGATAACGAGCAGCAGGCACAGGAACAGGGTGCTCATGATGCCTACGAAGAAGTAGTGCAGGGTAGGTGAGAACGCCGGGGGGGCGATATGGAGGATAATCACATACGTGATGGTTATGGCGGCGTAAAGAGGGATCTTCCGCTCCTTTGCGGAGCGGAGTTCATGAGATTGTACCCACCCCAGGTGCTTCAGGAGCAGGTACAGTACTATCGGGATAAGTACGGTGAGGATGAGGATCGGGAGAATGACGTTTTTTCGTGATTCGTACGGGATGTGTTGCGGGGATAGCATATAAAAGGCCATGGTCCCCGTGAAAGGCATGAACAGGGGGTGAAAAAGATAGCTGAATATCCTGCATATGATCATGGTTCCGGGATAATATGTGGTTTTAAAAGCAGCAGGGGCTTCCTTTTCTATATCTGTTTTCTCAGCCTGGCCACGGGGATGTCGAGCTGTTCCCTGTATTTGGCGATGGTCCTCCGGGCAATGGGATATCCCTTTTCCTTGAGCATGACGGCCAGCCTGTCGTCGGTCAGGGGAGACCTTTTATCCTCTTCCTCGATAATGCTTTCGAGTATTTTCTTGATCTCACGGGTGGAGACATCTTCTCCCTGTTCGTTTTTCATGGCTTCCGAAAAGAATTCCTTGATCAGTTTGGTGCCGTAGGGCGTATCTACATATTTACTGTTGGCCACTCTCGATACGGTAGAGACATCCATTCCTATACGGTCTGCAATGTCCTTGAGGATCATCGGTTTCAATTTTCTTTCATCGCCGGTCAGGAAATATTCTTTCTGGTAATGCATAATGGCATTCATGGTTACAAAGAGTGTTTCCTGCCGCTGTTTTATGGCATCTATAAACCATTTTGCCGCATCGAGTTTCTGTTTGATAAACTGTACGGCATCTTTCTGTGATCTTGATTTTTCCCTGGAATCCTTATATCCCTGCAACATGTTGCTGTACTCTTTGGAGACGTGTAACTGCGGGGCATTCCTTCCGTTGAGCGACAGTTCGAGCTCCCCGTCCACAATGCGGATACTGAAATCAGGCACCACGTGCTCGATCATGCGGTTATTCCCGGAATAGGAACTTCCGGGCTTGGGATTGAGCCGCTCTATTTCCTGGATGGCATCTCTTAACTCTTCTTCTCCGATATGGTGTCTTTGAAGTAGTTTGTTATAGTGTTTTTTGGAGAACTGCTCGAAGGAGCGTTCAATGATATCTATGGCCATCAGGACGGGAGGAGTGGGTTTTTTACGCCTCAACTGGATCAGGAGACACTCCTTCAGGTCCCTGGCAGCTACTCCTGCCGGATCGAGTTGCTGGACCAGGCGGAGCACTTTTTCTATGGTCTCCTCGTCGGTGTAGATGTTCTGGGTAAAGGCGAGGTCATCCATAATGTCTTCTACAGACCGTCTTATGTAGCCGCTCTCGTCTACACTGCCTACCAGGAATTCGGCAATATCCCGCTGGTTGTCGTTCAGGCTGTAGGTGTTGAGCTGATTTACGAGGTTCTGGTGAAAGGAGGTCCCTGCCGCGTAGGGCACACTTTTTTCCTCGTCGTCTGCGCTGTAGTTATTGGTCTGAAGCCGGTATTCGGGGATTTCGTCATCACTGAGATATTCGTCTACGTTGATGTCTTCGGCTTCTATCTTTTCATTGCCATCGTCGTAAGGATCGTCCTGAGCACCGTAGAGATCGTCATCGTAAGCGGCTTCTTCCTCCTTGCCGCTTTCCAGAGCCGGGTTTTCCTCGATCTCCTGCTTGAGGCGCTGTTCAAAAGCCTGGGTAGGCAATTGTATCAGCTTCATCAACTGGATCTGTTGAGGCGATAGCTTCTGGGATAATTTGAACTGTAACTGTTGCTTCAGCATCTGTTATTGCGATTAAAACCGGATGTATACTACAAAAATAGTCGAAAACTTTGAACCGGGGAAAGATTGACAGTTAAAGAAGTCTGCCCGGTATGTGGCGGTCTCCCGCCGGGTGGGGAGTAGGAGAAACTCCCGGGGGCGCAAACCACATCCGGGAGTTTTTGATATGAGATCAGAATTCTGCGTTCTGCGGAGTCCGCGGAAAGGGGATGACATCCCTGATATTGGTCATTCCCGTGGTAAAGAGGACGAGCCGTTCGAAGCCCAGTCCGAAACCGCTGTGCACGGCAGTACCGTATTTTCTCAGGTCCAGGTACCACCAGAGTTCCTTTTCGTCGATCCCCATGGCACGCACCTTTTCCAGGAGCACGTCATACCGCTCTTCCCGTTGTGAGCCTCCTACGATCTCCCCGATGCCGGGAAAGAGGATATCCATGGCCCTTACGGTCTGGCCATCGTCGTTCAGCCGCATATAGAACGCCTTGATCTTTGCGGGATAATCAAACAGGATTACCGGGCACTTGAAGTGCTTTTCCACCAGGTAGCGTTCGTGTTCGCTTTGCAGGTCGGCCCCCCATTCCTCGATCAGGTACCGGAATTTCTTCTTTTTGTTGGGCTTGCTGTTCCTGAGGATATCGATAGCTTCCGTATAGCTTACCCGCTTAAAGTTGTTGTCCAGGACGAAATGCAGCTTTTCCGTAAGGGTCATCCCGCTCCTTTCGTTCTGGGGTTTTGTTTTTTCCTCATCGGCCAGGCGCTTCTCCAGGAACTCCAGGTCGTCCTTGCAATGCTCCAGCGCATAGCGCACCACATACTTGATAAAATCCTCGGCCAGGTCCATATTGCCATCCAGGTCCATGAAAGCCACTTCGGGCTCTATCATCCAGAATTCGGCCAGGTGCCTGGAGGTATTGGAGTTTTCGGCACGGAACGTAGGGCCGAAGGTATACACTTTTCCCAGCGACATGGCATAGGCTTCTGCTTCGAGCTGTCCGGACACGGTGAGATTGGTTTCCTTGCCGAAAAAATCTTCCCTGTAGTTTACACTGCCGTCTTCTTCCAGCGGAGGGTTTTTGGCATCGAGGGTGGTGACGCGGAACATCTCTCCCGCTCCTTCCGCATCACTTCCGGTGATCACGGGGGTATTTACATAATTGAACCCGTTGTTCTGAAAATACCGGTGCACGGCAAACGAGAGCGCCGACCGTACCCTCATCACCGCTCCGAAAGTATTGGTCCGGGTACGCAGGTGGGCTTTTTCCCTGAGGAACTCCAGCGAGTGTTTTTTGGGCTGTATGGGATATTCGTCCGGGTGGGCATCGCCCAGTATTTTAAGTTCGCCAACCTGTATTTCTACCTTTTGCCCTTTTCCGGAGCTCTCTACCAGTGTGCCCTGTATATGGAGTGCGGCCCCCGTGGTAATGCGCCTCAGGGTTTCTTCGGAGGTGTTGTCAAAATCCACTACACATTGGATGTTGTGAATGGTGGAACCGTCGTTCAGGGCAATGAAACGATTACTCCTGAAGGTTCTTACCCATCCCTTGACACTGATCTCCTGCAATAACAAATCTTTGGTGAGCAGGTCTTTTACGCAGTATGCCTTCATGTTCTTATGAGCTTGCAAATAAAATTATACACGCTTTCCACAGCCGTTCTGCTGTAGAAAAAAGCGTGATAATGCGATTAATACTAAGGGGCAAATATAGTTGTTTTTTCAAAGAATGCAGGGCGATCAGGGTTTTGAATGTTGAATTGTCTGAAGCACGGGGCACGGAGCTTGAAGTGGGGAGTTTTTCCCGACCGCAGCGTCTGTACCGGCTTCTGGCCGGGGGAGGGATCTCCGGGCCTTCAGTGATGTTGCTGAAGCTCTTCCGAACAGATTGATTAACCAGTATATCAACTGTCGTCATCGTCTCCGGTGAGGACATCAAAATTGGGCTCTTTCAGGATTTTCCTGTTGGCAATGCTCTTTTCCAGCGACAACAGCAATGAAGGGAGCAGGATAAGGTTGGACATCATGGCGAACAGCAGGGTAATGGATACGAGTCCTCCCAGGGCTACGGTACCGCCGAAACTCGATGTCGTGAAAACGGAAAAGCCGAAGAGCAGTACAATGGAAGTGTAGAACATGCTCACTCCTGTTTCCCGCAGTGCGGCATATACCGATTTTCGTATTTTCCAGCCGTTGCTCACCAGTTCCTGCCGGTATTTGGCCAGGAAATGTATGGTGTCGTCTACGGATATACCAAAAGCGATACTGAAAACCAGTATGGTAGACGGTTTGATGGGGATGCCCAGGTACCCCATGACCCCGGCCGTGATAAGCAGGGGAAAGATATTGGGAACCAGCGATATGAGGATCATCCGGAAAGACCGGAACATATAGGCCATAAACAGCGAGATCAGGAAAACGGCCAGGGCCAGCGATGCGATCAGGTTGTTGACCAGGTATTTGGTGCCTTTCATAAACACCAGGGCCTTTCCTGTAAGCGTTACTTCGTAGCGGTCTTCGGGAAACAGCTTTTTTATGGTGGTCTGCACCTGTTCCAGGGCATCTTCCATGTTATCGGTTCCCATATCCTGCATAAAGGTGGTTATACGGGCGATCTGCCCGGTGGAATCGACAAAGCTGTGTAACAGGTCTGCATTATCCGACGATTTCCGGGCATACGACAATATAAAGTGATTTTCCTGGTTTGTGGGAAGTTGATAATAATTGGGGTTCCCGTTGTAATAGGCCTGTTTGGAATACTTGACCAGGTTTACCACCGAAATGGGTTTGGACAGGCCGGGGATATCGGTAATAAGGTTTTCCAGTTCGTCCATTCTGCGGAGTGTAGACAGCTTCATGACCCCGTTTTTCCTTTTGGTATCGATGGTGATCTCCAGGGGCATGATACCGTCAAATTCCTTTTCGAAGAAGCGGATATCCCTGAAGAAATCAGTGTTTTTAGGCATGTCCTCGATCAGGCTGCCCGATATTTTTATCTGGTAGATCCCGATAATTCCCAGGATCAGCAGTACGATAGAGGTGATGGAAATGGCGATACGCCTATGCTTTACGATATGTACATTCCATTTTACAAAACCGCCGATCCATTTTTTGTTCAGGTGTTTGAGGTGGCGGTTTTTCGGAACGGGCATAAAGCTGTATATGACCGGAATGATCAGCAGTGAAAGGATAAAAATGGTCATGATGTTTATGGAAGCCACGATCCCGAATTCCTTCAGCAGCGTACTCTCCGTAACAATAAAGGAAGCAAAGCCTATCGCCGTGGTCGCATTGGTCATCAGCGTGGCATTCCCTACCTTGGAAACCACTCTCTGCAGTGATTTGGCCTGGTTGCCGTGTTTCTGTATTTCCTGCTGGTATTTGTTGATGAGGAAGATACAGTTCGGGATACCGATCACTATGATGAGCGGCGGGATGAGTGCGGTAAGCACGGTGATCTCGTAGTGCAGAAGCCCCAGTGTCCCGAAAGCCCACATGACCCCGATAATGACCACGATCATGGAGATAAAGGTAGCCCTGAAAGAGCGGAAAAAGAAAAAGAAAATCAGGGAGGTGACCCCCAGCGCGGCCAGGATAAACCCTCCTATTTCGTCGATGATATTCTGGGAATTCAGGGTGCGGACATAGGGCATTCCCGAAACGTGGACCTTAAGCCCGGTATTTTTTTCGAATTTTTCAATGAGCGGGACAAAGTCGTTAAAAATAAAATCTTTTCTTACCGGCGTGTTTACGATCTCCTTGTCCAGGTATACGGCGGTACGAATGGTCTGGGTCTCCTTGTTAAAGAGCAGGCCTTCATAAAAAGGCAGTTCGTGGAAAAGATGCTGTTTCAGGGTGTCTATGGCCTCTTCCGATTCCAGGGGGTGTGTGATAAGGGGGTTGAGTTCAAACTGTTGTTTTTCGTCGTTCTTTACCAGTTCCCTGAGGTTCTCCGTCGAAACGACAAGGTCTACTTCGGGGAAGGCATTGAGCTGTTTGCTCAGCCTGTTCCAGAGGTTGAAGTGTTCCGGGGTAAAAAGGGAGGGATCCTTGACTGCGAGTACAATGAGGTTGCCTTCTTCCCCGAAAGTCTCGAGGAATTTGTTGTACTGTATGTTTACCGGGTGATGATCGGGCAGCAGATTGGCTTCGGTATAGGTGAAACGCATGTTTTTCCACTGGACGGCCAGAAAAACCGTAAGCCCCGTAATGATAAGGAGTATCAATATCCTGTTGCGGAGAATTACCCTGGCAACCCGCTCCCAAAACCCTTTGCTAATCCAAGCGACCATTTTGTTTTTTTAACCGGGCAAAGGTAAGGAATTCAGGCATAACAGCCTAAAAACCCAGGCTCATGTAGTAGGTAAACTTAAAAGAGATGTTTTCATCAAACCGGGGCAACTGGTATGCCCCGTAGCGGTACATGGCACTCAGGCCGAACCCCTTGAAGATCTTGTTCAGCTCGAAACCGCTTTCCAGGTATCCCTTGTTGAACGACCGGACGTCTATACCGATGTGTTTTTCACTGTGCGTAACGCTCCCCAGGGCAAACCTGGAGATCAGGATGAGTTCCGGTTTTATCGGGCCGGCGATCTTAAACCGGTTGGATTGGTGCTTTACCTGGAGCATCAGGTACCTGTCGGAATAAAATTCGTTGAAATACATGGTTTCCAGGCTGTTGCGACCGGCTACGGAAAATCGTTGCAGAATGACATCACCCCTGGGCTGGTTGGGAGAGGCTTGGTACAGGTGGGTTACGGGCAGGTCGCCGTAAGCCAGTCCGCCCGTAGCCAGTAAACTGCTTTTCGACCTGTTGGGGTGCTGAAATTCGTAGATCCCGCGGAAGTCGATCTTGGTAAAGTCGAAATCACCTTCCAGTACATTGCTCATGGCACGGGTTACCTGGACGGTGAAATTGGGGTATTCGTTTTTCATGGTAGCTTTTCCGTGCCTGGTCTGCATATACCGGCTGAAGGGGTTCCACTGTAAGGCCAGGGTAGCTTCCGAAAGCTTGAAATGGTGGTAGGAATCGCCCTGGTGTACATAGAAGTAGTTGTAGGCCGGAACGATATTGCTTTGGCTGAACTGGATCTTGGCCCCTATTTTTGCCGTGATATCGTGTTCGAGGTAGGCACTTGACCTGCGGGTCTTGTGAAACATGGTGATATTGAACAGGCGGGGTTCAAAAAGAGAAAAATTGCGGGCTTCGTTGATGAACTCGGTACCGCCGGTTTCCACGAGGTCATCCATATAGGATGCCCCTATCCAGGTGTTGGTTATTTTGGCCAGGCGTGCTGCGCCGTCCAGCCCGAATTTTATCTTCTTGTCTTTGGTGCCGTATACACTGTAAGCCTTCAGGCGGTATTTCGAGGAGAAGTCGGTGTTGGTCACCGCGCCCATACCGATCCGGAAACCTTCGTAGTTGTTGTATTTGAGCAGGTACCTCAGGTCGAGGTCTACATATTTGATCGGGTAATACCCCTTGATCAGTTTCCTTGCCAGGTGTATCTTGCGCTCGGCATTATTGGCGTCTACCACGCTGTCCAGTACTTCGTAGGTCTGCTGCCCTCTTTGCGTGAGCGGAATGGTACGGTACCGGTTCCAGTAATCTTCGTCCCTGCGGTGGGCATTGTCCTCTATTTCCATGGCAATGCCTTTCCCCTTGATCGTCACCGGCTTGTTGAAACTGTAATCAAAGTTTTCTTCCCTGCTGATAAAATGGATGTTCCGGGAGATATCCTGCCGGGTAGAGGAGTTGATGGTATCTTCCGTTTTTTTGCCGAAATCGGTAAACGAGACCCCGAGCAGGGATATGCCGTCTTCATTTTTTCCCCTGATGATCCTGATCTGCCTGGACTCCGGAAACCACAGGTCCTGTTCCGGGAAATAGCGGAATGTCTGGGAAGCGTCGATATTGATAATGGCCTTGAGTTGTGCTATGCCTTTCTGCAGGGCATAAGACAGGGTGTCGATATAAAGCACCCCTTCCATACCGGCAGTTTTCCGTTTTTCTTTCGGGAAATAGTGTATCATGTATGCCGCCCTGCCGGTCTCCTTGTTCACGACCGTGTCGAGCAGCTTGTAGTGATAGGCGGTAAGGGCATTGGAACCGACGGGGCCGGGATATTTTGTGCCCAGGATAGCATAATTGTTGTCGTAAAAGGAAAAGGACTGCATCTGTATGGCGAGAATTTCATACAGCGGCTCCCGGAATCCCGCCATTTTTGTGGCCAGTACCGTTTCCCTTTTCCCCTTGCGGGTGTTGAAGAGATATTCCGAAACCTTTTCCGACAGGTACAGGTGCGATCGCGACAATTCCTTTTTGAGGAGATAATTGGTAGAGTCGGGTTTGACGAATATTTTTTTTCCTCTTTCCTCTTTGTAAATGGAATCGATACTTCCGGAAATGGAATCGGGGTTTGCCGTGACCAGCAACTTGTTGTAGGCCTTGAAGGAAAAACTCTCCAGCTTTTTTTCGGGGTTATTGAGTTTTCGCCTTTTCAGCGTTTCCCGGATAATGCCGATGGCGGGGTTTTCCCCACCCTGAACGACGACTTCCCGGAGTTTTTCCGGTGATGGGGACAGGGATACGGTGTAGTAATGCTGTTCCGGGACCAGGGATACCTTCTTCTGGGTATAACCGATATATGAAAAAGTAAGTTCGAGAATATTTCCCCCGGGGTTTTCGATCTCGAATTTCCCTTCTGCGTCGGTGATGGCGCCTTTTCCCGTATTGGTGACTATATTGGAGAACGGCAGCGGGACACCGGTGTCCCGGTCGCGTACCATCCCGGAGATCATGTCCTGGGCATGGCCTGTTAAAGAGGTGGTCAGAACAAGGAACAGGATCAGGAAATTTCTCATCGGTTCGGTAGATTATAATGGTAAACGGACAAAAAACGGGAATGTTATATAAAAAATGCCCGAAATCCCGGGCATTTTAATATGGTCGTGTCTGTCTGTTCCGGCACTCATTTAAACGGTCATTATTTCCTTTTCCTTTACCGCTAACAGCTCATCGACTTTTTTGATATAGCTGTCGGTAAGGGTCTGAATATCCACCTCGGTATTTTTTTTGACATCTTCAGAGGCTTCTTCCAGCTTTTTAACCTCCTTGTTGGCATCCTGCCTGGACCCTCTTATGCTTACCTTGGCATCTTCGGATACGGCTTTGGCCTGTTTGACGAGCTCCTTGCGCCGTTCCTCGGTAAGGGGCGGAACATTGATAATGATGTTCTCCCCGTTATTCATCGGGTTGAACCCGATATTGGCTACGATAATGGCTTTTTCAATGGTCTGGAGCATGCCTTTCTCCCAGGGTTGTACCGTAATGGTACGCGCATCGGGGGTGCTGATATTGGCTACCTGGCCCAGGGGGGTCTGCGATCCGTAGTAGTCCACGAAAATGCTTCCGAGCATAGCCGGGCTTGCCTTGCCGGCCCTGATATTGGTGAACTCTTTTTCCAGGTGGCTTAGGGCTCCTTCCATGGCCTCCGTGGTACTGTCCAGTATAAAGCTGATCTCTTCGTTCATGATGGTCCGTTTTTATTAGGTGGTAAACAGCGGGATTAAAGATTTACCTTCGTTCCCACTTTTTCACCGGAAACAACTTTGTAAAGATTACCTTTTTTATTCATATCAAAAACAATAATCGGCAGTTCGTTTTCCTGGCTGAGGGTGAAAGCGGTGGTGTCCATTACTTTCAGGCCTTTTTTCAGGACATCGTCAAAGGTAATATAATCAAATTTGGTAGCGTTTTCGTCTTTTTCCGGGTCGGAAGTGTAAATCCCGTCTACCCTGGTCCCTTTGAGGATGACGTCGGCATCGATCTCGATGGCGCGAAGTACGGCAGCGGAATCTGTGGTGAAATAGGGGTTGCCCGTTCCTCCGCCAAAGATAACGACGCGTCCCTTTTCGAGATGTCTTATGGCTCTTCTGCGTATAAACGGCTCGGCTACTTCATTGATATGGATGGCCGACTGCAGGCGCGTCTGTACTCCGGTATTCTCAAGGGCGCTCTGGAGTGCCAGGCCGTTGATAACGGTGGCCAGCATGCCCATATGGTCGCCCTGAACGCGGTCCATGCCGTTGCTGGCGCCGGCTACTCCCCTGAAAATGTTTCCTCCCCCGATGACTATGGCTACCTGAACACCTTTTTCCGCGATTTCCCTGATATCATTGGCATATTCTGAAAGGCGCCGGGGATCTATCCCGTATTGCTTTTGTCCCATCAGTGCCTCTCCACTGAGTTTGAGGAGAATTCTTTTGTATTGCATAGTTTTTCGGATGAGTTGTGTGCAAATATAATGATTATCTCAAATTAGGAAAGTGGAAATTTTAATCCCCTGCGGCTTTTTGTGATCTTCCCGTAACAAGAAAAAAGCCACACCGTAACCGGTATGGCTTTTCATATGATCAGAACCGGTATTTCCGGTATTTGTCGTATTATCCGAGAGCAACTCTCCTGAAGCCTGTGATGGTAAGATCGCTGTTCACCGATTTTACATAATTGGCCACGCTGGTCTTACTGTCCTTGATATAATCCTGGTTTACCAGGGTGTTGTCTTTAAAGAAACGCTTCAGTTTCCCTTTGGCGATATTGTCGAGCATGGCTTCCGGTTTGCCTTCGGCACGGAGCTGGTCTTTGGCGATCTCGATCTCCTTGTCAATAACAGACTGGTCTACGCCGTTTTCGTCAAGCGCAATAGGGTTCATTGCCGCAGCCTGCATGGCTACGCTTTTGGCTGCTTCTTCTGCACCGTCAACATTGGCTGACAGGCCGGCCACCGTAGCGATCTTGTTTCCGGCATGGATGTAAGCCCCAACAAAAGGAGCCTCGATGGTTTCAAAGCCTCCGATCTCAATCTTCTCCCCGATAACCCCGGTTTGCTCCGTAAGCTTCTCTTCTACGGTAATACCGTTGTAGTCTGCTTTCAGGAGTTCTTCTTTGGTAGCGTGGTTCAGCGCCATTTCGGCCAGGTCGTTGGCCAGCTTTACAAAGGATTCGTTTTTGGCTACGAAGTCGGTCTCGCAGTTCAGCGATACGATCACTCCACGGGTAGCATCACCATTTACCTTGGCGATAACCGCTCCTTCGGTAGACTCCCTGTCTGCCCGGTTGGCCGCTACTTTCTGCCCTTTTTTACGAAGTATTTCTATCGCCTTGTCAAAATCACCTTCGGCTTCTACCAATGCTTTCTTGCAGTCCATCATACCGGCACCGGTAGCCTGTCTTAATTTATTAACTTCTGCGGCTGTGATCTTTGCCATTTCTTTCAGATTTTATTTTGAATACCGGGAAAATCCCCGTACGGCACGGAATAAAAATATTTCAATATCCGCCCGGGGAGATCACCTCAATATTAAATTTAGGTTTAATTTTCGTTGTTGCTTTCCGTAGCTTCTGCCTTTACTTCATCGCTGTTGTCTGCAGCTGTTTCTTCTTTTCCGGCAGGGGCTTCGTCCTTATCTGCCTGCTTTTCAGCTTTTACAGCATCTTTTTCAGCGCGTTCGGCCTTTCTTTCGGAAAGCCCTTCGGCTACGGCACCGGTAACATGCGAGAGTATGCTCTCAATGGATTTGGAAGCGTCATCGTTAGAAGGGATGACGTAATCCACGTCGCGCGGATCCGAATTGGTATCCACCATGGCGAAAATGGGAATGTTTAATTTCTGAGCCTCTTTTACGGCAATGTGTTCACGCATGGTATCTACAATAAACAATGCCCCGGGAAGACGGGTCATGTCTGCTATCGAACCGAGTTGTTTTTCCAGCTTTGCTCTTAAACGATCTACCTGTAACCGTTCTTTTTTGGAAAGGGTGTTGAATGTGCCGTCCTTTTTCATCCTGTCGATGGCCGTCATTTTCTTTACCGCCTTACGGATGGTTACGAAATTGGTCAGCATTCCGCCGGGCCATCTTTCCGTAATATAAGGCATGTTGACAGCACCTGCTTTTTCGGCGACAATGTCTTTGGCTTGTTTCTTGGTAGCCACAAAAAGGATCTTCCTTCCGGATGCCGCGATTTTCCTGAGGGCTTCGTTGGCTTCCTCGATCTTGGCTACGGTCTTGTACAGGTTGATCACGTGGATGCCGTTTCGCTCCATGTAGATATAAGGAGCCATGTTCGGGTTCCACTTTCTGGTGAGGTGTCCGAAGTGTACACCTGCTTCTAATAAGTCTTTAACTTCTATTTTGCTTGCCATTTTCTGTAATAGTTTACGTTCCGTTGAGTTAGCAATGCTGAAGTGGCTCTGTCGAGGCCTTCACCATTTGGATGCTAAACTAATTTCCCGGTGTTCCGGGACAACGACAACATGTTGTTTTAATACCCCGACCGGTATAACCGGGTCCGGTAAGATTGAATTGCGGATCAGGCCTGTCTGTGGACGGGCAGAGATCCTGAAAAAATTAACGTTTGGAGAACTGGAATTTCTTACGGGCTTTCTTCTGTCCGTATTTCTTGCGTTCTACCATTCGCGGATCCCGGGTGAGTAAGCCTTCCGGTTTCAGCGTAACCCTGTTTTCCGTATCTACTTCACAAAGCGCTCTCGAAATAGCGAGACGAACAGCCTCGGCTTGTCCGTTGCTCCCTCCGCCGTATACGTTCACTTTGATGTCGTATTGCTCTGCGGTATCGGTAAGGGTCAACGGCTGCTTTACCTTGTACTGTAATGTCGCAGTAGGAAAATAGGTGTTGAGTTCTTTTTTGTTGATGGTAATGTTTCCGCTTCCCTGAGAAACATATACACGTGCAACTGCAGTTTTTCTTCTGCCGATCTTGTGAATTACTTCCATTACTTCAGCTCGTTTAAGTTAATAGCAGCGGGTTTTTGCGCCTCCTGTTTGTGCTCGGCCCCTGTGTATACCTTCAGGTTGCGGAAAAGCTCGGCTCCCAGTTTGTTCTTGGGCAGCATTCCCTTGACCGATTTCTCGATCAGGCGGGCAGGATCCTTCGTGAAGAGTTCCCGGGCATTCAGTTCCCGTTGTCCGCCCGGATATCCGGTATGGCGGATATACTTTTTGGCTTCCCACTTGTTGCCGGTTAAATTGATTTTTTCTGCGTTGATAATCACCACATTATCTCCACAGTCCACATGAGGAGTGTAGTTGGGCTTGTGCTTTCCCCGGAGCAGCTTGGCCACTTTAGAGGCAAGACGTCCCAACGTCTGTCCTTCGGCATCGACAAGTAACCACTTTTTGTCCGCAGTCGCCTTGTTTGCCGAAATGGTTTTGTAGCTTAACGTGTTCACATTAATTTTTTTAAATTAAACATTCCATTCCCAATAAACGGGGTGCAAATGTACAACTATATCTTGTAATTACAAATGCAGGCCGTTATTATTTTAAAGCGGATAATCGTTTGGTTTTCATCAGTGTAATCTCCTGTCTGGACGAAAGGTGCGGTGTGCAGGGACGATGTGGGAAAATTACAGGGCCTTGTGGCATATTATTTGATATTTGCTGAGGTATAATCGTCTGAAATGACGTATTTTTAAAAACCGGAAAAAAACTAAAACCTGCAACATACAACTTTCGGTATATAAGAAGTTTAACTTAAATTTATTCGTGTGAACACCTATTTATTCTGTATTGTAATCCTTTTCTGTGTGCCCCTTGCCGCCCAGGAATTTCCCTATGAAAAGAAGTGGAAAGAGATCGAGAAAAAAGAAGCCGAAGGACTGCTTAAAAGCGCGCTTCCCGGGGTGAACGAGATATACGAAGCGGCCGGGAAGGACGGCAATGTCACACAACGTATCCGGGCCTTGTTGTACCGCAGCCGGATTGCGGTACTAACCAGTGATGACGACGGGATACAGCAGGAGGTCATCCGCGATTTTGAGGGGGAATTGTCTGAAGCGGAGGGTGCGGAAAAAAGCCTGCTGGAATCCATGCTGGCCGAGACCATATATTCTTACTACCGCAATAACAGGTGGACTATTGACCGGCGCACCCGTATGGAAGAAGCCTCGACCGAAGATTTCCGGTTCTGGAGTGAAAATATCTTTGACGACAGGGTTACGGCACTTTACCTGGGGTCGCTGGAAAATGCGGAGATACTCCGGCAGCAACCCGCAGCACAGTGGCAGGAGATCCTGGAACCCGGTCCCGATGCGCAGGCCGGGGAAGACAGGAAAGGAAAAGATGCAGGTCTTGAGCGGGGAAGGGAACTTCGTCCCGCCATGTACGACCTTATCGCCCACCGGGCCATAGATTTTTTCCGCGACCAGCCCGATGTCTTTTTCAATACCTTCGGGAAGGATGCGGATGCGGAACGCAAAAAGGACAAGGCCCTGGCCCTGCTCCGCGAACTGGAGGAATTTCACAGGGCAAACGGAAACACGAATGCCCGGCTCTACAATGCGCTTGAGGCGCTTAAACTCCGCAGGCAGGAATACGGTGATGATGAATATGCCGGAGCGCTGGAAAAACTTTCCCGCATTGCCCCCGGAAGCTGGTACAGCGGGGAGGTGCTGCTGGAACTGGCCCGGTTTTACAACGAACAGGCCGGTGAGGAGGAAGCCGGCGATTTCGAAGTGAAGAAAGCATGGTGCGATAAAGCCCTGGCACTTACCGGGACGATAGCAAGCGATTACAAAGGGACTTCCGCAGCAGTTGCGGCCCGGCAACTGGAACGGCAGATACGGGCGGAGGAGTTTTCCGTACAGCTGGAATCCTATATCCCGTCGGGGCAGGCCAACCCCATGTCGGTGACGCATAAGAACCTGGGCAGGATCTATTTCAGGATACTCCGGTTCCGACCCGATCCCGAAGATTATTTCGAAGATCCGCTACAGGAGATCCGTTATGCCAAAGAAGAGGACCGGCAGCAACTGCTGGAAGCCCTGTTCCGCAGGTATCCCCTCGAAAAGGAATTTACACTGGAACTGAAAACCTTCGACGATTACCAGGCGCATACCACAACAGCAGCACTGGAAACCCTGCCGGAGGGAAGATATATTATCCTCGCGACCAATGCGGCAGACTTTAATATGGGAAAGGAAGGTGCCGTATTACAGTCGCAGCAGATCGATGTTACCCCTTATGCCGTAGTGGGGAACGGCCGGGAATTGCTGGTTACTGAACGGCGGAGCGGGCATCCGCAACCGGGAAAGACCATAGAGGTGTATGAAAGGGACGGCGAGCGGCTGAAGCCGGTCAAGACCGTTACCACCGATGCGTCCGGGAAGGCGGACATCCGTTATTCCGGGCAGCGATACCACCGGTATTACTACCGTATTAAAGGAGAAGATGTGTTTTACGACCTGTACGGTTACCGGGGGGATACCAACCGGGAAAAGGAAATCTCCTATACCGCCAGGTTCTTTACGGACCGTTCCATATACCGGCCGGGACAGACGGTTTATTTCAAGGCTGTATACTACAGGGAGACCCCGGACGGAAAAACAGAGGCGGTCCCCGGTGAGGCACTGGATGTTGAACTGAAGGACCCCAACAACCGTACGGTAGGGACTCTGAAACTGACCACCAATACCTTTGGCTCCGCATCCGGCGAGTTTGTCCTGCCCACGGGAGGGCTTACCGGGATGTTCAGGCTGGAATGCGACTGGGCGGAAGTATACAGCTTCAGCGTGGAGGAATACAAACGCCCCCGTTTTGAAGTGGTGTTCGATACGGTGAAAAAAACCTTCCGCCTGGGAGAGGAGATCAGGGCAACAGCAAAGGCACAGGCATATTCAGGTGCTGATATAGATGGCGCTAAAGTGGTGTACCGGGTATACCGGCAGGCCGTATATCCCTATCTCCCCTGGTGGAGACGGGCAGATATCCACCCGGAGCCGAGAGAAGAGATCACATACGGGGAAACGACTACGGACGCAGCAGGGAATTTCGAGGTTCCTTTCGAAGCAAGGCCCCCGTCGTCCCTGCTTTCCGGGAAGAAAGCAGAAACCCCCCGTACCTATACCTATACCGTAGAGGCGGATATTACGGATATCAACGGGGAAACCCGGTCCGGGAGCCAGAGTATTACCGTGGGAGACCTCAGGTATACCCTCTACCTGGACATGCCGGCCAGGGTAGCCTGGGAAGACCTGGAAAAGATAGGCCTTCGTACCGAAAACCTCAACGGGCAGTTTATGCCGGCCAAAGGGGAACTGACCCTGACCAAGATCGTACCGCCGGAACGCGTATTGCGGGAGGTGTCGCTACCGGCCGGTGATTACGAACTGTACGGCAGGGAAGAGTTTGTAAACCTGTTCCCGAACGATCCGTATGACCAGGAAGACAAAAAGGAAAACTGGAAGGAGGAAACCCCGGTGATCTCGACAGGGTTCGATACCGGAAAGGAAAAAGAGATCGCAGTAAAACCCCGGAAAGGATGGAAAGAGGGGTATTACCTGTTGCGGGGATATATCCGCGACGGGAAAGACAGTATCCCTTCGGAACAACTGGTGTACCTGTATAAAAGGGAGAAAAAGCAGCCTGTAGACCGGGAGCTCTTTGCCGTAACCACAGACAAGGACCGTTATACCCCCGGGGAGACGGCCAGGGTCACTTTTGCGTCTTCCGCTCCCGATGCCGTGGTGACGGCGGAACTGGAGTACGACGGAAAGGTCATAAAACGGGAAGTGCTGAAAATAAACAAGGGGGTAAAGACTTTCGCATTCCCGGTAGAGGAAGATTACCGGGGCAATGTCTTTGTGCATTATTATTTCGGGAAGTACAATACCGCCCGCCAGGGAGTGCAGACCATTGCGGTCCCCCTGGCGGAAAACACCCTGGAGATCACCGCCGGGACCATGCGCGACAAGCTGCAGCCGGGAGATGAAGAAAGCTGGGAACTGACGGTAAGCGGAAAAGGAAAGGATGCTTTCCTGGCCGGGCTGGCCACCGGTGGAGCCGAGGTACTTGCAACCATGTACGACGCTTCGCTCGACCAGTTTAAACCGCATGATATACAATGGACGCCCCGCAACAGCATGCTGCGGCACCCGGATTACGGGTACTGGGATATTCACAGGGCATACCGGTCTGCTTCGCTCGCACAGGTACTGTATAGGCCCTTTCCCTTACCGGAAACCGGGGTACAGCCGGTATTTGACAGGATCAACTGGTTCGGGTTCGATATCAACGGAAGGAACAGGGGGAATGTCGTGATCAGAGGGGTGAGTACCAGCGGTACGCTCAGGATGGCAGCGCAGAAGAATACGGAGGTGCAGGAATATGCCATGATGGAGGATAGTGCAGCATTGGAAGAGATGGTAACGGAAATGCAAGCAGAACCGGCATCCCCTCCGTCGCCTGACGATACGGAAACAGGCCTGTCTGCCGTACAGCCCCGGCGTGCGCTGCAGGAAACTGCATTTTTCTTTCCGCATCTCAAGACGGATGAGGAAGGGAATGTAAAGCTTCGTTTTACCACACCTGAAAGCCTTACGGAGTGGAAGTTTATGGCCCTGGCACATACCCCCGGCTTGTATACGGTCAATTACGAAGCCAGTGTGCGTACCCGGAAAGAACTGATGATCGTCCCCAATCCGCCCCGGTTTTTACGGGAAGGGGATGTTGTCGAGTTCCGGGCCAAGGTGACCAACCTTTCCGGAAAAGACCTCTCCGGAAAGGCTCAATTGCTGCTTTTTGACGCGTTTACCATGCAGCCCGTAGATACGGCTTTTGAAAACGGGAATAACGAACGGGATTTCAATGCGGCAGAGGGACAGAGCGATAATGTGTCGTGGACCCTGCGCGTTCCTTCGGGGCAACAGGCCATAGTGTATCGGGTGGTGGCCAGTGCCGGGAATTATTCCGACGGGGAGGAATCGGCACTGCCGGTGCTTACCAACCGGATGCTGGTTACCGAAACACTGCCGTTGCACATACGTGAAGGACAGGAACAGCGGTTTGAACTGGACAAGCTGGCCGGTACGAATTCTGCAACCAGGGAAAATTTCAGGCTTACTTTCGAAATGACCACCAACCCGGTCTGGTATGCCGTGTTCTCCCTGCCATATCTCAGGGAGTTTCCCTACGAATGCTCGGAACAGGTGTTTTCCAGGCTGTACGGAAACCTGGTCTCGCAGCAGCTGGTGAATTCCAATCCCCGGATAAAGGCGGTTTTTGACGACTGGAACCGCAATGGGCAGCTGCAGTCCAGGCTGGAACTCAACGAAGAACTGAAATCCCTGTTGCTGGAAGAGACTCCCTGGGTACGCCAGGCAGCGGGAGAGGAAGAGCAGATGAAGCGGATTGCCGTGCTGTTCGACCTGAACAACATGCGCAACGAACTGGGAGATACTTTCCGTAAACTACAGGGCAAACAATTGTCTTCCGGGGCTTTCCCATGGTTTGACGGAGGGGCGCCTAACAGGAATATCACTACCCATATTGTTTCCGGCTTCGGTCATTTGCAGGCCATGGGGATCGGGTATGAAAACACGGATATCCGCCCGGACGATATGATCGGGAAGGCCATCGGGTTTATCGACGGGGAGATGGAAGCGGAATGGGACCGCTATCAGAAGAATGAGAAGTATCCGCCTTCCTTGTATAACGGGGTGTCGTGGATGTATGCCCGGAGTTATTTCCTGGAAAGTTACCCGCTGAGCGGGAAAGGAAAGGCCGTGGCCGATTATTTCCTGGATAAGCTGGACAAGGAAAAATTCACCGGTTCCAGGTACCACCAGGCGATGCTTTCACTGGTGTTCCACCGCTTCGGGAAAAACGGCCCGGCGGAGAAACTGTTGCGATCCGTAAAAGACCAGTCGGTGGTAAGCGATGAGATGGGAATGTACTGGAAAGACAACCGTCCGGGATGGTACTGGTACAATGCTCCCATAGAAACACAGGCCCTGCTGATAGAGGCTTTTGATGAAGTATTGCAGGATACCGGAAGCGTGGAACTGATGAAGGTGTGGCTGCTGAAAAACAGGCAGACCAATCGCTGGGTGTCTACCAAAGCCACTACCGAGGCGGTTTTTGTCCTGATGAGTACCGGCAAAGACTGGGTAAATTCCGAAGGGGGATTAGCGGTAAGTATCGGGGGAGACAGCCTGGATATTGAAAAAATGGAAGAAGCGCAGCAGGGAAGCGGTTATGTAAAGACCGCCTGGAAAGGGAAGGAAATAACCCCGGAAATGGGCACTGTAGACATAAAGAAAACCTCGCCGGGTGTGGCCTGGGGAGCGTTGTACTGGCAGTATTTCGAAGACCTCGACCAGATCACTTCCGCAGCTACGGGGATACGCTTCAAAAAGGAGCTCTTCCTGAAGAAGCTGACCGACCAGGGGCCGGAATTGCAGCGGATCACTGAAAAAACACCTATACAGGTAGGAGACCTGGTCACTGTTCGCCTCGAAATAAAGAACGACCGTGATATGGAGTTTGTTCATATCAAGGATATGCGTGCCAGTGGTTTCGAACCGGTAAATGTGCTTTCGGGATATCGCTGGCAGGGCGGTCTGGGGTATTACGAAAGTACCCGTGATGCCGCCACCAATTTTTTTGCCGACCGTATGCCCAAAGGGGTTTATGTCTTCGAATATGACCTGCGTGCCGGTAACAGCGGTGATTTTTCCAACGGCATCACCTCCCTGCAGTGTATGTATGCTCCCGAAATGAGTGCGCATTCCGAAGGGATACGGGTAAACATAGAATAAGAATAAGAGGGCCGGCTCAGTGTGCGCTGAGCCAGTCTTCCCCGAGGCCTATTTCCACGTCCAGGGGAACAGCCAGCTGGTAGGCGTTTTCCATTTCGGACTTGATCAGCGGCCTGATCGTTTCCAGTTCGGGTTTGTAGGCATCGAATACCAGTTCGTCATGTACCTGCAGCAGCATCCTGGTTTTGAAACCGCCTTCCCGGAGCTTGCGGTGAATACTGATCATGGCGATCTTGATGATATCGGCCGCACTGCCCTGGATGGGAGCATTTACGGCGTTTCGTTCGGCCGCCCCGCGAACCACCTGGTTCCTGGAATTGATATCGGGCAGGTAGCGCCTTCTTCCGAGTATGGTTTCCACATAGCCGTGGTCCTGTGCGAAATGTATCTGGTTGTTGATATACGCCCGGAGTTTCGGGTAGGTTTTGTAATAGGTATCTATGAGCTCCTTGGCCTCGCTTCTGGACAGGGTGGTCTGGTTGCTGAGCCCGAAAGCGGACACTCCGTAAATGATACCGAAGTTTACCGTTTTGGCATTGCTCCTCTGCTCCCGGGTCACTTCCTCCAGGGGAACGCCAAAGACCCTTGCTGCGGTGGAGGCGTGAATATCCTGTCCCTCCCCGAAGGCCCTGATCATGTTCTCTTCTTCACTCAGTGCAGCGATGATCCGCAGTTCTATCTGCGAATAGTCGGCGGCCATCAGGATATAGTCCTCATTCCGGGGTATAAAGGCTTTTCGCACCTGCCGGCCCCTTTCGGTGCGGATCGGGATATTCTGCAGGTTGGGATTGTTGCTGCTCAGCCGCCCGGTTGCGGCAACGGCCTGGCTGTACACGGTATGTACACGGTTTGTCTTCGGGTTGATCTCGTTGGGCAGGGCGTCTACATAGGTGTTCTGCAATTTCTGAAGTTGCCGCCACATCAGGATATCTTCCACGATCCTGTGGTCTTTAGCCAGGTAAGAGAGTACGTCTTCTGCGGTGGAATACTGCCCGGTCTTGGTCTTTTTCGGTTTGTCTACCAGTTTCAGTTTGTCGAACAGGATGGGGCCGAGCTGTTTGGGGGAGGCCAGGTTGAACTCTTCTCCTGCCTGTTCGTATATGTTTTTTTCGAGTTCCCTGATGTCCTTGTCCAAAGCCTGTGACAGGGATTTGAGGTATTCGGTATCTACCCGGATCCCTTCGATCTCCATATCGGCAAGGACCTGTACGAGGGGAGCTTCGATCTCTTCAAACAGTTTAAGGGCATTGCGATTGGGAAGTTCTGCCTGGAACAGCTGTTTCAGCTGCAGGGTGATATCGGCATCTTCCACGGCGTATTCCGTTTGCCTGTCGAGGGGCACATCGCGCATGGACCCCTGGTTTTTTCCCTTTTTGCCGATAAGGGCTTCTATGGGCAATGGCTGATAGTTGAGATAGGTCTCGGCAAGGACATCCATATTGTGCCTCATGTCGGGGTTGATGAGGTAATGGGCGATCATGGTATCGAACAGCTTTCCTTTTACCCTTATGTCGTACCCGGAGAGCACCTTGATATCGTACTTGAGGTTCTGCCCCGTTTTTTCGATCTTTTCGTTTTCGAAAAAGGGACGGAATTCTTCCAGGATGGCCAGGATTTCTTCCCGGTTTTCCGGCAGGGCGAGGTAATATCCCTTGCCGGCTTCCCATGAGAAAGCGATCCCTACGAGTGCTGCCTGCAATGCCTTGAGGCTGGTGGTTTCGGTGTCGAAACATACACTTGGCTGCAACATCAGTTTTTGCAGCAGCAGGCCTCTTGCCACGGGGGTATTGACCAGCTGGTACAGGTGGGGGGCTGTTTCCAGGGTCTTATAACCGCTGGTACCGGCCTCGGGCTGTGTACTCTCTTCTCCCGGATTGCCAAAGAGGTCGAACTGGGTGCCGGATTGTACCGGGGCTGTGACTGCCGGGGTCCCGGTATCGCTTCCGGAAGTGGTTTCCTGCCCGAAAATTTTTATAAAGTTTTCCGTAAGGCGGCGAAATTCCAGTTCCTGGAAGATCTCCTTTACCTTGTCGAAATCGGGAGTGTTCAGCTCAAAATCCTCTTCGTGAAAAGCTACCGGAACATCGAGCATGATCCGGGCGAGTTCCTTGGAGAGCAATCCCTGTCCGGCATTTTCCTTTATCTTTTCCTTCATCTTACCTTTCAGGCTGTCGGCATTGGCGATCAGGTTTTCCACGCTGCCGAATTCCCTGATGAATTTCTTGGCCGTTTTTTCTCCCACCCCCGGAAAGCCGGGGATGTTGTCTACGGAATCTCCCATCATCCCCAGGTAATCGATCACCTGTTCGGGTTTTTCCACCTCGAATTTCTTCTGCACTTCCGGGATGCCCCAGATCTCGATTCCGTTGCCCATCCGGGACGGGCGGTATATGAAGATATTTTCCGAAACCAGCTGGGCAAAATCCTTATCAGGGGTAACCATATAGGTGAGGTATCCCTGCTTCTCGGCCTGTTTGGCCAGGGTGCCTATAATGTCGTCTGCCTCAAAACCTTCTTTTTCGATCACCGGGATGTGCATGGCTTTCAGAATGGACTGAATATACGGAATGGCAATGCGTATGGCTTCCGGGGTTTCGTCCCGGTTGGCCTTATACGCCTCAAACATTTCCGTGCGCGCTATGGAGCCCCCCTTGTCAAATGCCACTGCGAGGTGGTCCGGTTTTTCACGTCTTATCACATCGAGAAGGGAGTTGGTAAACCCCATGATAGCCGAGGTGTCCATACCCTTGGAATTTATCCTGGGGTTCTTGATAAAAGCATAGTATCCCCTGAATATCAATGCGTAAGCGTCCAGTAGAAAAAGGCGTTTTTGTGCTGACATAAGTATTGTTGACGTTTGTTGGTGTAAAAGTAAGGATTTAATCGCACTCCCCGGAAGTAATCTCCGCTGTGTTGCTCCGGGATACCCGAATGCGCTATATTTGCATATAAAAGCCTGGCCCCGGGACCGGGGAAATGACGGAATGGGCGGAAGTCGGAAGCTTGAAGTCGGGAGTTGTCATTCCGACGAAGGAGGAATCTGCGGTCTTTCGGGGATGCTGTTGAAGTTCCTTTGATCGCTGGGGGAAATTCTTCCCCCGACCAAGGGTCGGGACGGGCTTCGCTCAGAATGACAACTATAGCCAGTTCAGAATTCAGAGCCCAGACTAAGAACTAAACAACTACCAACTAACAACTAAATAAACCAAACCATGCAGCACTCCATAGCAAAACTGTACGAGATCGCCCGGAAAAAGTCACGCCTGATCATCGGCCTGATGAGCGGTACTTCCCTCGATGGCCTGGATATCGCCCTATGCAGGGTGAAGGGGCATGGGACGGATACGGAAGCGGAGCTGCTGCGGTTTGTTACGGTTCCCTATACGGATACCTTCAGGAACCGTATCGGTGAAATATTTGCAAGGGAGTCCGGGAGTATAGAACAATTGTGCCTGCTGCATCCCTATATAGCGGAAGTACACGCCGGTATGATACTGCAGGCATTGAAGGACTGGGGGGTGGGGCCCGGAGAAGTAGACCTTGTGGGCAGTCACGGGCAGACTATCTATCACGCCCCGCAGCGCTATCACGGCCGTGCCGGGTTTTCCGATGCTACCCTTCAGCTGGGCGATGGCGACCATCTTGCGGTAAGGACCGGGATTATCACCCTGTCTGATTTCAGGCAGAAACAGGTTGCCGCGGGAGGCGAAGGAGCCCCTCTGGCCGTATACGGTGATTACCTGCTTTTTGCGGATGCCGCCACATCGCGGCTATTGCTCAATATCGGCGGTATTGCCAATCTTACCTTTCTTCCTGCCGGGGCTGGTTTTAACGAGGTTTTCTGTACGGATACCGGACCGGGGAATACGCTTATGGATGCCTATGTAAAAAAGTATTTTGACCTGCCTTTTGACCGGGATGCCCTGATTTCACGACGGGGGCGCCTGCACGGGAAACTGCTGGAAGCCTTGCTGGACGATCCCTTTTTTACGGGGAGCGAATCCCGGACAACAGGACCGGAATTGTTTAACCTGAATTATCTGGACAGGGCACTTGAACATTGCGGAGGTGTGGTGTCCCATGAGGATGTGCTCCATACCCTGGCCCGTTTTACAGTGGAAGGGATCGTAAAATGTATACGGGAACGGGGGGTTCCGGAGGGGGTAAGCGGTTTTGTAAGTGGCGGGGGCGCTTCCAACCCCCTGCTGATGGAACTGCTCAGGGCATCCTGTTCCGGGATGGAGTTTACGGATACCTCATCGCTGGGACTCGACCCCGATGCCAAGGAAGCGGTACTGTTTGCCCTGCTGGCCAATGAAACTGTGGCGGGCACTTCGGAATTACAGGGTTCCCCGGCCCATCCGTGGGTGAGTATGGGAAAGATCAGCCTGCCGGAATAGCCGGGGCTTATTCTCCCTGGAAGTGGTAGGTGATGGTGCCCCGTTGTTCTCCCCGGTCTTCACTGCTCTCGAAGGTGGCTTGCAGGGCATAGGTGATGGCCTGCTCTACCAGGCAGCCGTTATCGGATGTGGAACTCTTCCTGTTAAAATCGGCGTGGGTTACCTGTCCGGCAGCATTTACCCGGATATTGACTACGACCTTACCCCTGGCGGAGCAGGTGTATACGGGGTTGGGCAGGTAGCGATGGACCCTGTTTAGCAGGGAATACGAAATGGAGCTGTGCCGGTTTACGCTATTGTTTTTTACCGTTGCCCGGGAGCTGTCGTCCCCGTCTGACCTTTCGGATTTCTGCGGGGTTTCTTCCGGCGTTTCCGCCGGGATTGTCCCTTCGTCGGAAGCTTCGTTTTCGGTCGTATTACGGGGAGTTTCGGCCGTAGTTTCTTCCTCGTGGTCTTCTTCGGCCTCTTCCGATCTTTTTCCTTCCCGGAGTTCTTCAAGTGTCCTGAATTCCCTGACCTCTCTCTCGAACCTGCTCTTTACCGATTCGTTATAGGCCATATGGGTCTGAAGCTGGTTTTTCTCCTCCGGGACCTTCATCTCCTGTTCGACAGTTTCCTCGATCCGGAGTTCGAACAGGTACTCCTTTTCTTCCTGTCCGGAAAGGTGGATATTGAACAGTATAAGGGCCAGGAGCATCACGGAGAGTGATGACAGCAGCAGTGCGTATTGTTTCCTGTTCAATTCCATACCTTATTATAACGCCCGAACCGCAAAATAATTGGGTGAGAAACTGCATACAGTTCCTGGAAAACGGACGGGTCCGGGTTTTTTGCGAAAATATACTAAAAAATCACGGGCTTTCACGGAGGTTTTCCACGAAGGTTTCCGGGCCAACGGCTTCCCCGACCCGGTAATGGCCTATGGCCGTACGGCGAAGCGCGGAAAGGTGTGCCCCCGATCGCAGGGCCTGCCCGAAATCGTGGGCGAGGGAGCGTATGTAAGTGCCTTTGCTGCATACGACGCGGAAATTGATCTCCGGGAAATTGCGGTCGTCTGTCTCAAAGGTGTGTATGGTTACTTTTCTCGGGGCGATCTCTACTTCCTGCCCTTTCCGGGCGTGTTCGTACAGCCTTTTTCCGTCTTTTTTAATGGCGGAGAACACCGGGGGTACCTGCGCTGTTTCTCCTGTGAATGCCGCCGCGGCCTCCCGGATCAGCTCCGGGGTAATGTGTACGGTGGGCCAGGTGCGGTCTATCTCCGTTTCCAGGTCGTATGAAGGGGTGGTAGCCCCAAGGGTAATGGTCCCGGTGTATTCCTTGACCTGCCCCTGGAGTTCCGGTATTTTTTTGGTGAATTTACCGGTGCAGAGGATCAGCAACCCTGTAGCGAGGGGGTCCAGGGTCCCGGCGTGGCCTACCTTGATCTTCCTGAGGCCGAACTTTTTCCGGATGGCCCACCTGACCTTGTTTACCACCTGGAACGATGACCAGTGCAGGGGTTTGTCGATAAGGAGAACCTGCCCTTCTTGAAAATGTTCGGCAGAAAAATTATCCTTCATTTCTGGTAAATGATCTTTTTTGCGAAGGTACGCAAATGTGATAAATTTTTATGCAGTTTTTACTGGTATAAAACCTGGTGTACCTATCCCTGACGTTGCGGATTATTTAATGTTTCGGGCTTTCAAACCCTCCGTCAGAACAAAGTTCTGCCACCTCCCTTCGTCTGAAGGGAGGAGTTTTTACTGTTACTCTAAATGTTCTTTGATTTCCTGTATAACGGATTCAAAATTTTGGAATACCATTTTATTTTCAAAACGCAATAGGTGATATCCTGCACTATTTAGGGTCTGTGTACGTCGAAGATCATATTCTTCTGAGGCATGATTATTGTATACTTCTCCGTCCAGTTCTATAATAAGATGTGCCTGTGCACAATAAAAATCTACAATATAACCGGCTATACTGTGTTGCCGAGTAAAACGATATCCATCAATTTTCCTCGCTTTAATATGCTTCCATAAAAAAGCTTCAGCTGGAGTCATATTTTTACGCAATTCCCTCCGAAATCTTTTGAGGGGTTTAATGTTATGTATAGGTGATTTTTTCACTTGTACAAGATAGTGTTTATTTTTCTACAAAATACTTTTTGAGGGATTTTTCCTTCACTTTTTGAAATGAATACAGGTTGAAGACTCCCCTCTTCAGATGAAGAGGGGATATGCCATGGTAAAAGATCAGATGAGTTATTTTTCCGGTTTGCCTGCCGAAGGTATTGATTACAAGGATAAAAAGGAATAAACAATAACCACGGCCCCTACGATAAGGCAGTATACCGCAAAATAGGTGAGTTTGCTGTTCCGTACCAGCCTGATCATCCAGGTACAGGCGAGCAGTCCGGAGAAAAAGGCCGCGGCAAAACCTATGGCCAGGGGGGTGATCTGCTCCGGTTCGAAACTTATTTTTCCGGAGAGCAGTTCCCGGGCA
Organism: Sinomicrobium soli; assembly: GCF_003285545.1. Lineage (GTDB taxonomy): Bacteria > Bacteroidota > Bacteroidia > Flavobacteriales > Flavobacteriaceae > Sinomicrobium. Next base: position 50,266 of record NZ_QLNV01000015.1, read on the forward strand.
ATGCTCCCGAATATGAGGGGCACTACCATGAGAAAGGAGAAACGTGCGGCTTTGCTCTTGTCGATCCCGAGCAGTACCGAGGCCGAAATGGTGGAGCCGCTCCGGGATATTCCGGGGAGCATGGCGATGGCCTGGGCTATCCCTATGATAAAGGCATTGCCGTAGGTGACGCTTTTTGAGGTGTCTTTGGCACGGTCTGCAAGGAACAGCAGTAATGCCGTAATGAGCAGCATAAACCCTACCAGCTGTATGTTCTCTCCGAAAAGCTGCTCGAGGTGTTCCTCGAAAAAAAGGCCGACAAAGACTGCGGGGATCATGGATATGAGGATCTTGAATGAAAACCGGGTTTCCTCGTTGTCCCTGAACCGGAACAGTCCGCGGAGGATTTCGACCACTTCTTTCCGGAATATCACTATGGTACTCAGGGCGGTGGCAAAGTGAAGTACTACGGTAAAGATAAGGCTCTCTTCAGGGATGGAGTTATCGCCGAGCAGGGCCTTTCCTATTTCGAGATGACCGCTGGAAGAAACGGGCAGGAATTCGGTGAGCCCCTGGATGATCCCCAGGATAATTGCATCAATAATGTCCATATGTCACTGTCGGGTTATGATCTTTTATCTGACTAAACGAAGGGGGAAGCGGTTTATTGGATGTTAAGTTATTCGGTTATTGGATTAGTGGGTCGGTTTTGCCTGAATACGCAATTGACCTGGTTATTCGTTTTTGTCCTTTTTTGTTTTCGGGGACAGCAGGATGGCGTATATCTGCAGGGCAAAACCGATGATGACGAGAGTGGGGGCGACCCTGATCCTGCGGAAACTGAATATCTCGGGGTTAAAGGTAGTGGGGTCGTCCGTGCCTCCGCCACTCATCAGGATAAATCCCAGAGCTATGAGGGCGAGGCCCGTGAACATGATCGTATAATTTTTTTTCCCGAATATGAATTCCTGTTGCGATTGTTTATCTTTTTTATTCATAATGTCGTTTTATTAGTAATACAAGTCGTCCGTACGCAGGTTCAGGAACCTCTGGGCGGCGAAATAGGTGCTGATCCAGCTTATGACCGCTCCCATCAGGAATATGCCGGCAAACAGCATCATGAGCAGGGCCGGGTCCTGCATCAGGCCGAGTTCCGGAAATCTCTGGTCGAAATAATACAGGCATGCGGCCATGGCTGCCACGGCGATGATGGCCCCTATGATACCCAGTTTAACGCTGGTCCAGATAAACGGCTTCCGTATAAAGCGTTTTGTGGCCCCTACCATCTGCATGGTTTTAATGATAAACCGCTTCGAATAGATGGATAGCCTTATGGAGCTGTTGATCAGCAGGACGGCTATGATGGTAAAAGCGCCGCTGGCCAGCAATATCCAGAGGCTTAGCCGTTTGATGTTCCTGTTGAGCAGGGTGATAAGAGGGCGGTCGTAGGACACTTCGTCCACGAAGTTCTTTGCTCCTATCTCCCCGGCAATTTCTTCCAGTTTCTGCGCGTCTACAAAATCAGCCTTCAACCTGACATCTATGGAGTTCTGCAGGGGGTTGTACCCGAGGAAGTCCATAAAATTCTCTCCCATTTCCTCGCTCTGGGCTTCCGCAGCAGCTTCCTTGGAAACGAATGCCACTGATTTGGTATATTCGGCCAGGGCAAGGCTTTTCTGCAATTGTTCGATTTCCGTCTTTTTGGCATCGTCTTTCAGGAAAACGGACACGGCTACCTGTTCCTTGAAGTGATCGGCCAGTTTTTTGGTGTTGATCACCATCATGCCCAGCATGCCCAGCAGAAATAATACGAGAGATATACTGAGTATGACGGAGAAATACGAGGAGATCAGTCTCCGTTTCTGGTATCTTTCAAACGATTTGCTCATGGATTGTTACCTGTTTTTCCGGCTTCCCTGCAAATATAACGAATTCATAATTCGAATCTTGCCTCCGGAAGCCGGATTCATAAAAAAAGCGTATTCATTTGCTGTATTACCTGTTTGTGTTTCAGGAGGAAGAGGTTGCTTCTCCTTGAAATACAAAGGGTTTCAGGGCATTCAGGGCCTTGTCGACAGAAGTGATGCCTTCAAAGGTGAGCAGGAGGCGAAGCCCCATACGGGTGTTCTTTTCCTTCATTTTGCAGTGTCCCGGCTGTTGTTGTATCAGTTGCATGATATGCCGGAAGGCCTTGCTCTGGTAGAAGCGGCTCTGCTGGTCGGCAATGAAATACCCTACCATTTTTCCGTGTTTGAGGATCACTTTTTCCAGTCCCATGGAAGAGGCGATCCACTTGATCCTTACGCTGTCGAGAAGGTCTGTGACCTGTGCAGGCAACGGGCCGAAGCGGTCTTTCAGGTTTTCTTCGTATTTTCTGAGCTCTTCTTCGTTGTTTACGGTACTGAGCTGGTTGTACAGGTTGAGCCTTTCGGTAACGTTGTTTACATATTCGTCGGGGAACAGCAGTTCGAAATCGGCATCGATCTGGGTGTCCCTGATATATTCCCGCTCGTCATCGTCCTGCCCGTACAGCTCGCTGAACTCGTTTTCCTTGAGTTCCTCGATGGCTTCGCTCAGGATTTTCTGGTAGGTATCGAAACCGATGTCGTTGATAAAGCCGCTCTGTTCTCCTCCCAGCAGGTCCCCGGCTCCCCTTATTTCGAGGTCTTTCATCGCTATGTTGAACCCGCTGCCCAGTTCGGTGAACTGTTCCAACGCCTGTATGCGCTTCCTGGCATCTTCGGTCATGACGGAATAGGGAGGGGTGATAAAATAGCAAAAAGCCTTTTTATTGCTCCGCCCGACCCGGCCCCTCATCTGGTGAAGGTCGCTCAGTCCGAAGTTATTGGCATTGTTGATAAAAATGGTGTTGGCATTGGGAACGTCCAGGCCGCTTTCGACAATGGTGGTCGACACCAGTACATCGAATTCACCGTTCATAAAGGAAAGCATCAGCTGTTCCAGTTTCCTGCCTTCCATCTGGCCGTGCCCGACAGCTATTTTGGCATCGGGGACCAGCCGTTGTATCATGCCGGCAATTTCCTTGATATTCTCAATGCGGTTGTGAATAAAGAACACCTGTCCTCCCCGCTGTATTTCATAAGAGACCGCGTCCCGTATTATTTCTTCGCTGAACTGTATCACATGGCTCTCTATGGGATACCGGTTGGGTGGCGGGGTGGTGATCACCGACAGGTCTCGTGCCGCCATAAGGCTGAACTGCAGGGTTCTCGGAATGGGAGTGGCCGTCAGGGTAAGTACGTCCACATTTTCTTTCAGGGTCTTGAGCTTGTCTTTTGCAGCTACGCCGAATTTCTGTTCCTCGTCTACTATAAGGAGGCCCAGGTCGTGAAAACGCACACTCTTGTTGACCAGCTGGTGTGTGCCGATGATAATATCGGTTTTCCCGGATGCCAGGCGTTCGAGGATGTCCTTTTTCTCTTTGGCCGTACGGAAGCGGTTGAGGTAATCTACGGTAACCGGCAGGTCTTTCAGCCGTTCGCTGAAGGTTTTGTAATGCTGGAAGGCGAGGATGGTGGTAGGCACCAGCACGGCTACCTGTTTGCTGTTGTCTACGGCCTTAAAAGCAGCCCTGATCGCCACTTCTGTCTTCCCGAACCCTACATCCCCGCATACGAGCCGGTCCATGGGATGTTCGTTCTCCATATCGTTTTTGACTTCCCGGGTGGCCTTGCTCTGGTCCGGGGTGTCTTCGTAGATAAACGACGCCTCCAGTTCGTGTTGCAGGTAGCTGTCGGGAGCAAAGGAGAATCCTTGTTTTGTCCGTCTTTTGGCGTATAGCTCGATCAGGCTGAAGGCAATTTCCTTGACCTTGTTCTTGGTCTTTTTCTTGAGATTTTTCCAGGCATTGCTGCCCAGTTTGTATATTTTGGGAGGCTTTCCGTCCTTGCCGTTGTATTTGGTGATCTTGTGCAGGGCATGGATGCTTACATAGAGAATATCGCGTTCCCCGTAAATCAGTTTTATGGCTTCCTGCGGCCTGCCTTCCACCTGTATCTTCTGAAGGCCGCCGAATTTACCTATCCCGTGGTCTATATGGGTAACATAGTCGCCTATCTGCAGGTGGTTCAGTTCCCTGAGGGTAATAGCCTGCTTCTTCGCATAGCCGTTCCTGAGGGTGAATTTGTGATACCTTTCGAAGATCTGGTGGTCGGTATAGCACACGATCTTCAGGTCGTCGTCGATAAATCCGCGGTATATCGGAAATATGACGGTTTTATAGGGAACATCCCCTTCCAGTTCCTCGAAAATGTCGTGAAAGCGGCGGGCCTGTTGTTCACTGCTGCAGAAAATATAATTCTCATATCCGTCCTCACGGTTCCGGGCAAGGTCTTCGAGGAGCAGGTTGAACTGTTTGTTGAACGAGGGTTGCGGCCGGGTGTGAAAGGTAATGATCTCTTTTGCGTCGGTATCTTTCTTTTTAAAAGGAAGGGCCGACAGGTTTTCGGTTTCGGCTACGGCGAACTCGCCGAACTGTTTTTCCAGCAGGCGGGAGGTGCAGAACAGTTCTTCGGGGGAAGCGTGTTTAACGGTTCCGGACAGGGAGGCAAAGGCTTCTTCCGCCTTTCCGAACAAGTGGTCGATCCTGGAGGTGAACATTCCGCTGTCCTGGCGGAAGATCACTGTTTTCTGAGGGATATAACGAAGAAAACTCTCCCTGGTCTCGCCCAGTGTCTTTTGTTCCACATTGGGGATAATACTTATTTTTTTCAGTTTTTTCAGCGAGAGTTGTGTTTCCACATCGAAGGTCCTGATACTGTCTACCTCATCTCCGAAAAATTCTATGCGGTAGGGCTCGTCATTGGAAAACGAAAAGACATCGATAATCCCTCCACGAACGGAAAATTCCCCCGGTTCGGAAACAAAATCCACGCGCCTGAAATGGTATTCGAAAAGCACTTCATTGACAAAATCGGGAGCTATGTTTTCCCCCGTCTTCATTTTCAGTGTGTTCTGTTCCAGGGTTTTCCGGGTAACGACCTTTTCAAAGAGGGCATCGGGATAGGTAATGATGAGAGCAGGTTTCTTTTTGGAGTTTATACGGTTCAGCACCTCGGCCCGGAGCAATACGTTGGCATTGTCTGTCTCCTCGATCTGGTAGGGCCTGCGGTAGCTGCCGGGATAAAAGAGAACGTTTTCTTCCCCCAGCAGTTGTTCCAGGTCGTTGAGGTAATAGGCAGCTTCTTCCTTATCGTTGAGAATAAGCATATGGGGAAGTCCGCTTTCCGTAAAGTGCTGTGCCACCGCAAACGACAGCGAAGACCCTACCAGTCCGCCCACATATATTTTTTCCGGTGGCCGGATCGCGGCAATAGCGTTCCGCAGTTTTCGCATCTGCGGAGACTGTAAGAGGCCGGGCGCCCCTATGGCTGCCGGGAAAGAAGCTGGCAAGGCCTGGGTATTATTCACACTTAAAATTTTGTGCAAAGGTAATAAAAACAGTTTTGTGTGAGAAGAAAGATAAAAGTGATGTGACTGAGGTATTTGAAAGCGGGAATTGTATTATTAAAACTGTCGTTGTACTCGTTTTGGATAAAAATGTATATTTGCGACAAATATTCAAAGCGTCAATACTACGTAGATATGTCAATTTTAGATTTGTATTCCAGTGCCTTCCTGGAGCGGAACAGAGACCATTTTGCGGCGATCGTCCGCGTGGCTTTATCGGATGGTGACATCAATGCAGCAGAAAAAGCTTTTCTCGACCGCCTGGCTCATAACCTCAATATTTCCGAGGAAGAGTATGCAGTGATCCTGAAAGATCCTTCCAGGTATCCCATAAATCCCCCGTTTTTCTACGATTCGAGGCTGGAGCGTCTTTACGATCTCACCCGTATGGTGTATGTAGACCATATCGCGGAGGAGGAAGAGACCGCCATGTTGCACAAGCTGGGAGTAGGGCTGGGTTTCTCACCGGGTAATGTAAAATATATCGTAGCCAAGGCATACGACCTGGTATCTCACGGAGTGGACCTCGATACTTTCAAGGAAGAGATGAAGCATATGAACCGGTAGGGAGACAGGCTTTATTTCAGGAACTTTTTGAGTTTCTTGAGCAATTGTTGTTCTTTAAACGGTTTTTGAAGGATATCGCTGATACCGGCTTTTTTGTATTTTTTCTTTCCGTCTCCCATCATGCTGCCCGACAGGGCTATTATAGGGGTCCCGGCATATTTCTTTTCAGGGGTGTTCCGGATCACGGTGGCCAGTTCGTAGCCGGTAACATCGGGGAGGCGGATATCCATGAGAATAAGGTCGTATCGGGTCTCTTCTATCCTGTCCAGGGCCTGGGAGCCGTTCTCTGCGATGTCGAGAAAGAAGGACCCCTGCGATGCCAGTATCTTCAGTACGATGATCTGGCTGATCTTGTTGTCTTCGATAAGCAGCACATTGTATTTGTTGCGATTGTTGAACAGGATATTTCCCTCCTCTTCCTGGTTTTTTATTTGCCGGGGCTTGTGATGAAGGGGAAATTTTAACCTGAGATTAAATCGTATGGAAGTCCCTTTCCCCGGCTCGCTCCCTGCCGAGATATCCCCTTCCATCAGGTTGACCAGGTTTTTGACTATGGCCAGCCCGAGTCCTGTTCCCGGGTATTTACTGTCCTTGTGTACCTGGGTAAAACTGGTAAAGATATCGTCGATATCTTCTTTGGCGATCCCTATGCCGGTATCGGTGACCTCGAATTGTATGTTGATCTTGTTCGCTCTTTTATTGTTCAGCCGTACGTACAGGGCTACCTGCCCCTTATCGGTAAATTTAATGGCGTTTTCAATAATATTGGCGAGTACCTGCTTTATCCGGTTCCGGTCTCCCTCGATATATTGCGGAATATTTTCGTCACGGTGTATGTGAAACTGTAAATTTTTCTGTCTGGCCTTGGTCGAGTAGATGAAATTTATAGATTCCAGCAGTGCATTGAAGTCGAATATTTCATTGTTTATAAAGAATTTGCCGACCTCGATTTTGGAAAGGTCCAGGATGTCGTTGATCATTATATTGAGATCCTGGCACAGTGACTTGATGATCTCCACCAGGTCGTATTGTTCGTCTGAAAGCTGGGTTTTCTCGAGCATTTCGGTAAAAGAGAATACCCCTGTAAGCGGGTTTCTTATCTCGTGGCTGAAATTGGCTATAAAGGTGCGCTTGAACGCCTCCTTTTCCTGCAGGTAGGTGTTCTGGAGGGTGAGGACCTCGGTTTCGATCACCGTTTCGTTCCGTTTCTGGGCCACGGTCTGGAGCGACTGGTAGTGTTCCGTAAGATCGTGGATAACGATCAGGGGATCCTTGTCTTTGAATGTTCTGCAATCCACATCACATATCCTGTCTTTAATGTGCACACAGGAATAGGACAGGTGTTCTCCTGCCCGGTCCGTAAGCGGAAGGATACTTTCGAAGAAGGGGTGAAACCCGGTGATATCTGTTCCTCTCCGAAGGGGAAACAGGCTGTCGTCCGATTCCGCAACTTTCCCGTTTTTTGTAATGACTACAAACTGTACTTTGGGATAGAGGTATTGCTTTTTATAGGTTTCGAGCATCACGACATCATTTTTTTGGTCACGTCTTCAAAAATAAGCTCTACGTTTTTTCCGGTTCTGGCACTGGTAAAGAAGTCGGCCCGTTTAAAAAGCGGCCTGTTTTCCCTGAGATGGGCAGGGGTTATCAGGTCGTTCTTGTTCCCTACCACGGTTACCGGTACATTGTTGTAATGGTTCCTGAGGTGGTCCAGGTCGTGTTCGAGGTGTTCGAAAGTAGATCTTCTGGTCGTATCGAAAACATAGATAAAACCATGCGACCCCATGAGGTATGACGACCTGGTCGCGGAGATATCTTCGTTGCCCTCTATGTCCCAGATAATGAGATTGACCTGGTTTTCGGGAAGGATCACTTCCTTTTTGAGGATGTGTACTCCTATGGTAACTTTATAATTGTCTGAAAAGGTATTTTCTACAAAACGCCGTACCAGGGATGTCTTGCCTACTCCAAAATGTCCCAGCAATACGATTTTTTTAGATACTGTCATCCTTAAAATAGTAGTTTAGTTCGTTAACGATATCTTCTTTGGCGATATCCGGATTATAGATCATCAGGCTCAGAAAGTTTTGGGAAAAACTGAAAATGATATCCTGCAGTTTGTTTTTTATCGGGGTATTGTATTGCCCGGAGACCACTACGGCAACGTAATACGAGACAAAGCTCTGTATGTGTATGTGGTACAGCTCGTATTCTATGAGTTCGAGGTTCTGTCCTTTTCCCCGGAAAGCATCTTCGACAAACGATTTGATGGCCGTGAGCATGCCTGAAAACATTTCCTTGTCTATGGTTTCCGTCTTGGCGTAATTGCCGAGGAGTATGCCCGAGTTTTTTTCGATCACGAACACCTGTTCCACGGAAGTGTCCCCGAGTTCCGACAGTATGAGGTCCTGTTCCCTGACCCCGGTAAACCACGCCTTGAATTTCCGTTTCCAGGCTTTTGCCGAGAAGCTGTTTTCCACCTGTTTGCTCACGCGTTCGGAGAGCAGTGTTATTTCCTGCAGGACGTATTTCTTTATCATCCTGCCCATAATGGGGTAGAGCGCTTCCACCACCTGTTCCTTGGATTTTTTGATCTCTGTTTTCAGGGTTTCCGTGATGGTAGGGCCCAGTGTTCCGGGAATTTCGGAAATAAACTCGTCCAGCCTGGTGTCGATGATGGGGTCTACCCTGTCGGCCAGTTCAGACCGGGTATGCAAGGTCTTTTCCAGTGCCTTCAATCGGTTGGCAATGGTCTCTGCATACTCCCTGTCGTCTGTAAGGAGAATATCTTTGAGGATGTTCAGTTTATCGTTCTCGTTCATCGCTAAAGACAATTGTTCTTACCCGGTTATTTGGCATCTATGGCACTGATAGGAAACAGGTGGGATGTATACGGGGCATTCCGTGTTTCCCTGAGCGGGGAAGCCTGACCCGGAAGGGGCTTCCGGAATACTAATTGTCTCTTATTTTTTCTCCGATCTGAATGAGGAGCTTTCCGAGTGTCGATTTATCCACTTTTTCCTGGTCCAGGCTCTCTGCTTTTTCCTGCAGTGAATTTTCGAGTTCTGTGATCCTAATGTTGAGATCTGTTGACAAATTGTCAATAGTCTGCATAAGCTCGGCCCTGGTCTCTTCCAGGAGGTGCTGCAACTCTTTCTTTTTTTGAAGAATGTCTTTTTTAACAGCTTCAAACTCAGAGTTGTACTCTTGTATGTTTTCGCCGAATATGAGGTTTTTTATCGCCTCGATCTTTGACGAAGGATCGACGGATACTCCGTTTGCCTCGGGGTGGTTTTGTTCCTTAGCCATGGTTGTACGGTATGAATTTGAGGCAAAGGTAACAAAAATCACCTAAACAATGGTGCAAATCCCTTTAAATAGGGGACTTATGCATAAAGGCTTCAAGTGTAGCTACCATTTTCCGGCTTCCGCAGAAAAAAGGAGTGCGCTGGTGCAGTGCCGAAGGTTGCAGATCGAGAATGCGCCGGAAGCCATCACTCGCGCTGCCACCTGCCTGTTCGGCTATGAAAGCCATGGGGTTGCATTCGTAGAGAAGGCGCAGTTTTCCGTTGGGCGCCTTGCTGCTTTCGGGGTACAGGTATATTCCGCCCTTGATCATGTTCCTGTGGAAATCGGATACGAGCGAACCGATATAACGAGAAGTATAGGGGCGGTCGTCTTCTTCCTGCTGGCAGTATTTGATATAGTCTTTGACCCCCTGCGGAAAATGGATGTAATTGCCCTCGTTTACCGAATAGATCTTCCCGGTCTCCGTGTATTGCATATTGGGATGGGAGAGGTAAAACGTGCCTATGGCGGGATTAAGGGTAAACCCGTTTACCCCGTGCCCGGTAGTATAGACGAGCATGGTGGAGGTCCCGTATACCACGTATCCCGCCGCGACCTGGTTTTTACCGGGTTGCAGGAAATCCTCAAGGGTCACGGGGGTGCCGATAGGGGTTATCCTCCGGTATATGGAAAAAATGGTGCCTACGGATACGTTGACATCGATATTACTCGATCCGTCAAGAGGGTCTATAAGGACTACGTATTTGTTCTGGTGCCGGTTGTCCAGGCTGTTGATGGAGATAAAACTCTCTTCTTCCTCGGAGGCAATACCGCATACGATCTCGCGGTTGGTAAGGGTCTGGATAAATTTTTCATGAGCCAGTACATCCAGTTTCTGCTGCTCCTCTCCCTGGATGTTGGTGTCTCCGTAACTTCCGGTGATGTCTACCAGCCCGGCCTTGTTTACCTCGTGGTTAACTACTTTTGCGGCCAGTCTGATTGCGTTGATCAGTTTGGACAGTTCGCCTGAAGAGTATTGGAATTCGGTTTGTTTTTCAATAATGAATTCTCCCAGGGTCTGGTTTTTTCTCATGGTATATAATGTGCTGATGGCAGAGGTAACGGGAAATTCTGCCCCGGATTTTGACATCACAAATATCGGTAAAATTGTGAAACGAAAACGATTTCGTTGTAATTTTATTTTCGGCATCGAAAAACTTATATAACTTTGTGTTATATTTCAAACATCGATTTTTAACTTGAAGAAATTCATGCAACCCTATACCATACGAAATGCCGGCCCGGAAGATATGCCTGAAGTCTTACGGCTGATCCGGGAGCTGGCCGATTATGAGAAGGAACCGGAAGCTGTGGAGATCACTTCGGATGACCTGGTGCGTGACGGTTTCGGCCCCCGGCCTTTATTTCACTGCTTTGTTGCCGATACCGGAAATGATATTGCCGGTATAGCCCTGGTTTACCCGAGATATTCCACCTGGAAGGGGATGGCTCTTCACCTTGAGGATCTTATTGTATCTGAAGCTTATCGCGGCCGTGGCCTGGGAAAAGCCCTGTTGTCGGAAGTCGTAAGGTATGGCCATGAGCTGGGGGTAAAGCGCATCTGCTGGGAAGTGCTCGACTGGAATGAACCTGCGATCGACTTTTATGAGAAACAGGGAGCCAGGATACTTCGCGACTGGGATGTGGTGCACTTGGATGCCGAAGGGATTGCGGGATATATGTCCGGTACCGGAAGCCGATGAGATAGTCGGAGGTCGGGAGTCGGAAGTTGTCATTCCGACAGCCTGTCCCGAACATCGGGAAAGGAGAACCCCGAAGGGCTCAACGCAGTTAAATCTCCGGGGCTTCGGTTATGCTGTTAAAGTTCCTTTGTGCATGGGTGGAGATTCTTCACTCCGCTGCGCTGCATTCTGAATGACAGCGTTGTCCCGACCGAAGTGCCTGCCTGCCGATACAGGCGCGGAGGTATCTCCGGCCAAACTAACAAACTAAGAACTACAAACTAAAAACTGAATTAATGAAGATATTTAAATTTGGAGGGGCGTCGGTAAAGGATGCTGCCGGTGTGAAGAATGTAGTGAAGGTCCTGGAAACCGTGGGGTATGAGAATACGCTGCTGGTGGTTTCGGCCATGGGAAAGACCACCAATGCCCTCGAGGAGGTGATCCGGAATTATTTTGAGAACAGGGAGGAGCTTCAGAGTTCATTGCAGGAAGTCAGGAAATACCACAACGAGATCCTGCTGGAGCTTTTTGAGAAAGAGAGCCACCCGGTATTCTGGAAGGTCGACGGCCTTTTTGCCGAATTGAGTTCCTTTCTGGGGCGTAACAAGTCGCCCAATTACAATTTTGTATACGACCAGGTCATCGGTTTCGGGGAGCTGGTCTCCACGACCATATTGAGCCAGTATATGATGGAGACGGGGATAAAGAATACCTGGCTCGACGTGAGAAACCTCATAAAGACGGATGCCCATTACAGGGATGCCAATGTAGACTGGGAGGGTACGCAACTAAACATCAACGAGGCGGTCAACAAGGGGTTACTGAACATTACACAGGGATTCCTGGGGAGCGACCCCAACAACTTTACCACGACACTCGGGCGCGAGGGATCTGACTATACCGCCGCCATTTTTGCGTATTGTCTCAATGCGGAGAGCGTGACCATCTGGAAAGATGTCCCGGGGGTACTGAATGCGGACCCCCGTTATTTTGAAAACACCAGGTTACTGCACCAGATATCCTATACGGAAGCCATAGAACTGGCATTTTACGGGGCGTCGGTAATTCATCCGAAAACCCTGCAACCCTTGCAGCGAAAGGAAATACCCCTGCATGTCAAGTCGTTTATAAACCCTACGGAAGAAGGTACGAGGGTAAGCAAGGGGCAGGACCTGGATCCCAAGGTACCCTGTTTTATCGTAAAGAAGGACCAGGTGCTGATCTCACTGTCGTCCCTGGATTTTTCCTTTATCGTGGAAGAAAATATCAGCGAGATCTTCAAGCTGCTGCACGACCACAGGATGAAGGTGGATGTGATCCAGAACTCGGCCATCAGCTTTTCGGTCTGTGCAGACAACAAGTTCAACAACCTGTCTGACCTGCTCCGCATACTCAAGGGCAAGTTCAAGGTGGAGTGTGTGGAAGGCGTATCGCTGTACACTGTAAGGCACGCCACACAGGAGGCTCTTGAAGCCCTGGAGAACGACAAGGACATCTTGCTGAAACAACGGTTGCAGAATACGGTACAGCTGGTAACCGGGTAAACCCGGACACCACCCCGCCAAGGGGTAAATACTATTGTTTTTTGAGGGTTTGCAAATAACTCCCGGCATTCATTACCTTATTTCCCTTCGCATAAACAGGTAATAGGAAATGGAGAAGCATACGATCGTTGCTGCAATAAGTCCCGTAAGCTGGGGCCATACCACCATAAGGCTGTCTGTAAATGACAGCGAAGAGGGAATGGCTCCCTGCATCTGCCGTATGGAAAGGGGTCCCAGGCTCCGTACCGAGGGGATCAGCAGGGTAGAGGTGGCATCGGTAAACAGCTTGCCGGGGGCAATATCGATCAGGGTTACCAGGAATTTCTGCAGCATATAACTGCCCCGGGAGCCTGCCGGAGCGGCAAAAGCCCTTGCTGTCATACCTATAATAATCTGGTAGAAAACCGTAAAAAACAGCCAGACGGCAATGGCCGTAAGTGCTGAAGTGGCAGCCCTTCTGAACTTTACCGAGAAAAGGATGGACAGGTTCAGCCAGAAAGCCACATATACGATACATATAAAGACGAAGGCAGCTATCCGGAGTACTTCCTCAAATGAGGGAGACAGCCCTGTAATGATCATTCCCAGTCCTGTCAGCAGCAGGCTGAGCGATACGAACATCAGCGCTATGACGGCGATGGCCCCGGTGAATTTTGCGTTGATCAGGTAATCCCTGGGGATGGGCTGTGCCATGACCCGTATAAGGGTACCGTTGTTCTGTTCCGAATTTACAGCGTCAAACCCCATGCCTATTCCCAGTAAGGGCCCTAAAAACCCCAGTAATACATGAAAGGGGGGCAGGGACCCGTCGGAGGCGGTCAGCAGTTTCAGGAACACAAAATCCCGGTTGGGGTCGTTCGCATTGGAAAGGGCTTCGGGCAGATGGGTTATCGATATGTAAAGCGACCCGAAACAGGTGAGCAGTATCATAAGCAGGAGTACGATAAAGCGCCAGCTGCGGATGTGGTCGCTCATTTCCTTCCGTACCATCACCATAAACGGGGAGGGTGATGGTGACGCGGCCCGGACATTGCTTTTCAGGGCCGGGAATATCCGGTTATGCCATATTGCGGTTAGTCTCATAATTTCCTTCAAAATAACGTTGATAAATATCGTCCAGTCCGTATTCCTTTTTGCACAAATAGGAAACATCCAGTCCGGACGTGACCAGGGTACGGGCTATGACAGGAGTAATGTCGTCGCTGCAGTAAACCTGAATTTTTCCGTTGTCGTATGTTACATCGCTTACGCCTTCCAGGGCGAGCAACTGTTCTTTTACAGGAGGGTTACCGGGGGCGGTGCTCCCGGATATTTCGGCTTCTACCGTAAAAGGTTGCCCCTGGTGAAGTGTTTCCGACAGGGAAGGGATATCGCCCCGGGCGATCAGGGAACCCCTGACAAAAATACCGACACGGTCGCATACCTGTTGTACCTGGTGCAGGTGATGCGATGACAGTAATACCGTAAGCCCCTGCTCCCGGCTCAGTTCGCGGATGAGTTGCAGGAAGTCGCGTACTCCTGCCGGGTCGATCCCGAGGGTGGGCTCGTCGAGGATAATGACTTCCGGTTCCCTGACCAGTACGTCGGCCAGCCCCAGGCGCTGTTTCATTCCCCTGGAATAGGTGCCAGCTTTCCGGTGTGCGGCTGCTTCCAGTCCCACTTTCTGAAGAAAACGGAGCGCTGTGTTCCTGATATCCCCTTTCATCCTGTTGAGACGCGCTATATGACAGAGGTTCTCCAGTCCGGTCATATTATCGTAAAAACCCACATGGTCCGGCAGGTATCCCACTCTTTTCTTGACTTCTATCGGGCTTGTTGCCGGGTCGTATCCGCAGGCGGAAACCTGTCCCGAAGTGGGTTCGGTAAGCCCGAGTATCATCAGTATGGTGGTAGATTTCCCGGCGCCGTTGGGCCCTAACAGGCCGAATATCTCTCCTTTCCGTATTTCCAGGTCGAGGTTGCTGACCGCGCGGAGACTGCCGTAATCCTTGCACAGCTGCCTTGTTGTGATTACCGGTGTTTCCATCTGTTACCTCCTTCCGTATTTCCGGATTAGGGTGTAGACGCTTCCGACGGCCAGCAGGATGACCAGCAGGCCTACCCATCCCGTAAGCATGGAAGTGCGTACCGAGATCCTGAAGGAAGCCTCCGAACGGGCATCCGATGAAGTGGCCTGGAGGTCTACCTTGTAATCCCCGGCGAGGGCCTTACTGTCGGCTTCAAGGGTGGCGTATATTTCCTCGGACTGGCCGGGCTCGAGATGACCGATCTTTTTCGGTTCGAAAGTAACTTCCCAGTTCGACGGGGTTTTCGACTTGAGATCGATATTGTCGACCCCTACCGAACCACTGTTTTTAAGCAGTAGCTTTATCTTTTCATTATCCCCGGCGGTGACCCTGGAGCTCAGTAGCCCTGTGGGAGTGGTGAGCAGCAGGTCGTAGGTACCGGTGATTACGGATTCCAGTTCCAGGCGGGCCGAAATATTTCCGGAACTCGCGATAACCGGGATCTTATAGCTACCTGCCTTAATTTCGGCGGGAGGGTACACCTCTATGGTGATCCGCTCTGTCTGGTTGGGTTCGACACTGACCGAAGATACCTGCTTGCCTCCTGCCTTATAGATGACGTTCCATCCCCGTTCTTTCATGGCCCTGAGGGCATATACCTCATTTTCACTGCTGCCGTTGCGCAGTTCGGCATTGTAGGTAAAGGTCGAGTTTGCCGCCCCCTCTATATTGGCCTGTTTTGAAGTAAACTGGGCCTGTGAGGTTCCCTCCCGGGAGATGGTGACCGAAAGAGGCAGACGGGTATACCCGGCGGCGGCGATCCCGAAACCGTAAGTTCCCTTGTCTATTTTCAGGGGAACGTGAACGGTAAGTGTCAGGGTTTTCTTTTCTCCCGGAAGAACAGCTATTTCCTCCAGGGTATACCCCCCGGATTTCATCTCGTAGTCCCATGCTTCCGGCAGCCCGTAAACGCTGATGGCCGACGATCTTATGCCTCCGCCGTTATTGATCACATCCACCGTATAATTGACGGTCTCGCCCGGGGCCACCGCTATTTTGGTATAGGGGGTGTACAGTGAGATACCCTGTGCCATAAGGGGCCGGTACGATAAAAAAACAAGAGAAAGAATACTGAATAACCAGTGATAATGGTGTTTTGTAAAAGAGAACATAGTTTAATTTATTAAATGATACTAAAGCCAGAGTCCATGTAAGAAAATAGGGTATTCTGATTTTTTTCTGTCCTTTTTTAATGAATTGCTCTATGTGTATATTTTGGTTGTTAAAAAAAACAGTGCTAATCTATTAAATATGATAATATGTGAATGTTAAAAAATATTAAAAAATAATAGGTAGTTCACAAAATGTTTTTTTGCCTCTTTCTGCTCCTGTAATGAAGCCGGTATGAAATTAAATGAAAAAAGTTTTTGGAATTAATCAAATTATAGTATTATTGTGGAATAGAATAGAACAGATTAAAAATGTCAGTATGTGATTTTGTGCTGTGCGCACGGGAGGGAGAAAATAACGGAAGGCAGGTACGTGAATTATGCCGTCTTGTTTAAAGCTCCCGTCTCCTGTGTGTTTCCGGTTACAGGAGGAGGAAAATCAATTTATCCGAAATATAATTCACCCGCTTGTCAAGTATGAAAATTATGAATCAGTATTATTTAAGTGATCAAAAAATGTTTAAGACTTTATCCATCCTGTTAAAGGGCCGTATCGCATCGTTTGCCATGTTCTTTGTTTTTTTTCAGGTTTCTGCTCAAGAGATCATCACTGTTGAAACCGCCGAAAATGCCCTTGTGTTTGAAGTGAACGAGAGCAAAGAATTAAATACGGTCTATTTTGGGGAAAAATTAAAACAGGCCGATGAATATCGCCAGATATCGTCTCAATATAAGCAGGGAACGGACTATACCGGGATTTATGCTTCGGCTTATACCCCTGCGGGCTCTAAAAACCTCCTGGAGCCTGCCATCGAGGTAACCCATGCCGATGGTAATATGTCCCTGAGCCTGGAATATGTATCTTCTGAAGCACAGGAGATATCTCCCGGTGTTGTTCAGACGGAAATTTTATTAAGGGATAATGTGTATCCCCTGGAAGTCCGTCTTTTTTTTAAATCCTACAGTAAGGAAAATGTGGTGGAGACCTGGAGCGTCATTGAGAACAGGGAAAGCGGGGATGTACGGTTGCATAAATTCGCATCGGCGAATTTGTATGTGCGCGGGAACAACGATTTCTGGCTGACCCACTACAGCGGGGACTGGGCTATGGAGATGAAACCCGAAACCTCAAAATTATCTCATGGAATAAAGGTACATGACTCCAAACTCGGAACCCGTGCCAATTTGTTTCAGCCTTCGGTATTTACGGTCTCTTTGGGAGGGCCTGCTTCGGAAGAGCACGGAAGTGTTTTGATGGGAGGCCTGGAATGGTCGGGAAATTTCAGAAATGAATTTGAAGTAGACCCGTTGAACAATTTGCGTATTATTTCCGGGATCAATAACTATGCTTCGGAATATACATTAAAGAAGGGGGAGGCCTTTACCACCCCGAAATTCTGGTTTACCCTTTCTGATAAGGGAAAGGGCGACGCCAGCCGGAACATCCACCGATGGGCAAGAAACCACAAGGTGCTGGATGGAAAAGGTTCCCGCCTGACCTTGCTGAACAACTGGGAAGCGACCTATTTCGATTTTGACGAGAAAAAACTGAAAAAGCTGATCGGTGATACCAGGAAACTCGGCGTAGACCTGTTTTTGCTGGATGATGGCTGGTTTGGCAATACCTACCCCCGGAATAATGACGATGCCGGGCTGGGCGACTGGGATATTAACCGGAAAAAACTCCCGAATGGTATAGGTACCCTGGTGGAAACAGCCAGGAAAAACCAGGTGAAATTCGGGATATGGATAGAGCCGGAAATGGTGAATCCGGATAGTGAATTGTATCACAAACACCCGGAATGGGTGATCAAACAGCCGGAACGTGAGGAGCATTATTTCAGGAATCAGCTGGTTCTCGACCTCTCGAACCCGGAGGTCCAGGATTTTGTCTATGGGGTTGTAGACAAGCTTTTTACCGAAAATCCCGATCTGGCATATATCAAATGGGATTGTAATGCGGTGATTTACAATGCGTATTCCGATTACCTGGGAGCGAACCAGTCCGAATTGTATATCAGGTATGTACAAGGGCTTTATGACGTTCTGGAAAGGATCAGGAAAAAATATCCCGAGGTGCCCATGATGTTGTGTTCCGGTGGGGGCGGAAGGGTGGATTACGCGGCACTGGAATATTTTACGGAGTTCTGGCCCAGCGACAATACCGACCCCCTGGAGAGGGTGTATATGCAGTGGGAATATTCCGTTTTCTATCCCTCGCTCACTATGGCTGCACATGTTACGGACTGGGGAGATCAGTCCATAAAATTCAAGACCGACGTAGCCATGATGGGGAAATTGGGGTTTGATGTCGTTATAGACGAGCTGGAAGATTCCGAACTGGAGTTTTGCCGGCAGGCCATAGCGAATTATAACGAACTGGAAGATGTGATATGGCAGGGAGATCTGTACCGGCTCCGCAGCCCCTGGGAAAACAATACGGCTTCGTTGATGTATGTAGGGGAGCACCAGGATGAGGCGGTAGTGTTTAATTACCGGGTGAATTACCGTTATGAACAAGGCAGCCACATTCCTGTAAAGCTCAAGGGACTGCGTCCGGATGCAAGGTATACGGTGGAGGAAATAAATATCTATCCGGGGGAGCAGGCCGTTTTCGAAAGCCGGAACTATACGGGGGATTATTTAATGAAAGTGGGAATAAATCCGAATGTGAAAAAAGATAATCCGAGTGTGGTACTCAGGCTAAAAACGGTACCGAAATAAGATATATTTTAACAGAAGGTAATATCTTAGTACTAAAATACGAAAGTTACATGGAGCAAGTGATTCGGCAGATCCGGGAATTGGAGTCGGTTAATTCCCTGTCAAAACACGAACAGATCGTGCAGGGAATACTGAATGCGATTAATGAAAAAGTGATCACCAAGGGAGAAATGCTTCCTTCCGTGAATAAAATGATACAGGAGCTGGGGTTTGCCAGGGAGACGATCGTTAAGGCGTATAAGGAACTCATCCATAGCGGGATCATCGAATCAAAGAACAGGCTGGGGTATTTTGTGGCTACGGAGGATATTCAGCAGGAGCTTAAAGTTGCCCTGGTGATCTATGCCTTTGACACTTTCCAGGAGACCTTTTATGAGAGTTTCAGAAACGGCCTTGGAGATAATATCCAACTCGATATTTTCTTTCATCACAACAATTACAATACGTTTGACAACATCATAAACAATATAAGGGGTAAATACGGGATGTATGTCATAGCTCCTATTCCGAATGCCGGCACGCCCGGTTTACTGAGGTTGCTGCCGGTAAACAGGGTGTTGTTGGTAGACCGTTATATCCGGACGAAAGAGAAATACAGTTATATTGTCCAGGAGTTCAGGGAATCTTCTTATGACGCTTTCTGTAAGCTCAAGGACAAGATAAAAAAGTTTGAACAGTTTGTTTTTTTCTTCAGGACGGATAATTCGGCCGAACCTATCGAGATCCTCGAATCGTTCAATGATTTTGTCAGGGACCATAAAGTAAATGCTGTTATCCGGGACAATTACGAACCGGGATCCCTGGAAAAGGGAAAGGTCTATTTCACCATTCACAACCTGGAACTGTGGGAAATGCTGAAAGATACCAAGTCCAAGGGGTTTGTACTGGGCAGGGATGTCGGATTTATATCGCATAATGACGATATCATCAAGGAGATCATCTTTGACGGGGTAACGACATTTTCCACGGATTTTTCGCTTATGGGCAGGAAGGCGGCCGATTTTATAGTAAAAAAGGAAAAGATCCGGGAAGTGCTTCCCACTGTACTGATAGAGAGAAATTCCCTGTAGGCAATGGATGTTTCCACCGTTTTGAGTTTTGTGCTTTTTACCTTTCTCGTAGCCCTTGTCTCCTGGTGGAAGACGCGGAAAAAGAATACGGAGACTACTACAGGGCTGTTTTTTGCAAGCCGGAAGAACAACTTCTGGGTGGTGGGGGGAGCCCTTTTTCTGAGTAATATAAGTGCCAACCAGTTTATCGGTGAAAATGAGTCCATCTACATAAACAACATGAGTGTCATTGCCTGGGGCGTCAGTTCCGTTGCGGCAATGTTACTGGTGGCGGAATTTTTTTTACCGGTATATTTCCGTACCGGAGCCATGACCATTCCCGATTTCCTGGGGAAGCGGTACGATGCCTCCACGAAGCGGCTGGTTTCCCTGGTGTTCCTGGTCAGCTATATCGTAAACCTGCTTCCGGCGGTTTTGTACGGGGGAGCAGTTGCCTTTACCGGGATGTTTGATTTTCTGGATTTCCTGAACCTCACCTACTGGCAGAATATCTGGATCGTGGTATGGGTAATAGGATTAATAGGGACCCTGTATTCCATACTCGGAGGGCTCCGGGCCATTACTATTTCAGACAGTGTGCTTAGTATAGGCCTGCTGATCATCGGGGTCGCTTTTCCGTATTTCGGATTCAGGTATCTTGGAAACGATAGCTGGACAGAAGGTTTGCAACTGGTCCTGACCACGCATAAGGAACACCTGGATTCCATAGGAGGGGCCGGCGACGAAATTCCCTTCGGGACCATCTTTACGGGAATGTTTATCATTAACCTCTATTACTGGGGGATGGAGCAGTATATCGTACAGCAGGCCATGACCGCAAAAAACCTTTCCCATAGCCAGAAGGGAATGGCATTGGCCTGCGTAGGGAAATTGTTATGTCCCTTTCTGATCAATATTCCAGGTATTATCGGGGTGCACCTGTATGACAACTTATCCTATACCGCGGCAGTTTTTCCCCTGGTGGTAAAAGATACCCTGCCTGCCGTTATGACCGGTTTAACGGCAGCAGTGGTACTGGGTGCCGCCATTACCACCTTTAATGCCGGCCTTAACAGCAGTAGTACCCTGTTTATACTGAACCTTTACAAACCCTGGATGAAGTTGCGCAACAGAAAAGTTACGGAATCCATGCTGGTACGGAACGGAAAAAGGTTTGAGATCGCGATTTCCCTGCTGGCCATGTGCTGTGCACCGTTCATCATGTTTGTAAATACCGGGTTCTATACCTATCTGCAGCAACTTACGGGAATGTTCTGCGTACCGGTATTTACCATTATATTTATCGGTTTTGTGACCAGGAAGGTGCCCCCGGGAGCTGCAAAAACCGGACTGGTATTTTTTATTGTTGCCTATCTCATCTGTAATTTCATACTGGATATACCATTGCATTACCTGCATTTGCTGGGCATATTATTTGTTCTTACCTCGGTATGTATGTTGTTGTCTGTACGGTGGTTCCCGGAACATCACTACAGGGAGACGATCCGGAAAGACGTAGATATCTCTCCCTGGAAGTACCGGCACTGGGCTGCTATAACCCTGTTGCTGGGGATGGTGCTGGTCTTTGCCTTTTTTTCTGCTGCGGGAATCGCTTAGATTGACCACTTCTCATAAATAATCTCCGGTAACCTCAAAAAAATAAAAAATCAAATAATTTTTTAGTGAATTCTTAGAAAAGAGTCTATGGGGTTAATGAAAATATTTGTATACTTGCATAGTAAAAATAGAATAGTATAGCATAGTTTTGTCAAACTTGCCCTTTACCGAGAAAAACCTACTTCGTATATGCTTTTTGGAGCTTAATCAATCTATTAACTAAACACAAGACTATTATGAAACTTCAAATTGGATGTCTATGTCTTTTTTTTACACTGTTTACCGGCAATGTACTGTTTTCGCAGTCTGTTGAAGGTACGGTGACAGACGAGGAAGGTGTTCCCCTGCCTGGTGTGAACATCCTTATCAGGGGTGCGCAACAGGGCACGACCACAGATTTCGATGGTAATTATGTTTTGGAAAATGTACCCGAAGGATCGGTCCTGGAATTCAGTTATATAGGGTTTACCACACAAACCATGGCGACGGAAGGAAAAACGGTCATTGACGTTGTCATGGTGATGGATTCCCAGCAGCTGGACGAGGTGGTCATAGTGGGAACTTCCATGAGAACGGGCGACCTTACCGGTGCCATTGTCAATGTAGACAACGAAGTGCTCGAGGAGCGGCCCGTGACCAGTATTAACGAGGCATTGCAAGGAAGGGCTTCCGGGGTGTTTATACAGAACGACCCGTCACCGGCAGGAAATGCCAGCATCCGTATCCGGGGGAATAATTCCCTGCAATACGGGGGTAATCCCATTTTTGTGGTGGATGGTATTGTCATGAGCGGGGATTTTAACCTGACTAATCTCGACGATGTAGCTTCCATAAATGTGCTTAAAGATGCCAGTGCTACGGCCCTGTACGGTTCCAGGGGAGCCAACGGGGTAGTGGTGGTCACGACCAAAAAGGGAGAAAAGGGAGAAGGGCGTATTACCTATAAGACCTGGATAGGGATGCAGGAATTCACCAATGACGATATTACACTCGGGGCCAGGGATATATATGACCTGAGGATCGATGCCATGGCAAATTCTCATGTTGCGGACGACTACTTTGCCGCTAACCCCAATGCCAGCAGGCAACAGTTTATAGAGGATGAAGTGCTGCCCAACTGGTTTGCAGACTATGAAAGGGAAACCTATGCACAGGGTAAAAGCTATAACTGGCTCGACCAGGTGTCCAGGACAGCAATACAGCAAAACCATTCCCTTAGTTTTTCAGGAGGGTCGGACAAGGGCACTTTTTACCTGAGCTTCGGGTATGCCGACAAACAGGGCTTAATGAAAAATTCCTCCAACAAACGTATCAGTGGGCGGATCAATGCCGAATACCAGCTTAAACCCTGGATAAAGGTAGGGACCAACACCTCATACACGCAAGCTGTCAGTGAGGATGTGGATGGGGCCGTTTTTGAAGATGCCCGTGCGGCAAACCCTTTATTACCGATAGAGAGAGCGAGAGACAGCCTGTTTCTCGGCTGGGGAAATAACTGGGATGTCAATGCGGAAAACCCGCTGAAAACCTTGACGATGGATAAGGACAGGACCCGCAGCAAAATAGCATCTTCCAACTACGCTGAAATTACTCCTGCAGAGGGACTCAAGATCAGGACTACCTTTGCCATTGATAACGTCAGGCAGGAATATTACCAATATATCCCGCAGGATATCCAGCAGGCAAAAAGGGATTCCTACCGGGGGCAGGCTGATCATAATTTCGATCAGTCCAACTATTTCCAATGGGATAATTCTGTGTCTTATGATACCGGTTTTGGCAAACATACGCTTAATGCCCTGGTATCCCACAGTATGAGTAAGTATGAGTTTGATTATTCCAATACAATGGCCCGGGGCTTTCCCACCGATGATTTTGGATATCACAACATGGGGGCGGCCTTTGATAAAGAAAGATTTGAACTCAGTTCCGACTTTTCCACCAATACCCTGGTGTCCTTTCTCGGGAGGGTAAATTACAATTACGACAACCGCTATTTTGTAACCCTTAGCGGAAGATATGACGGGTCGTCCCGTTTTACGGAAGGAAACCGGTGGAACTTTTTCCCGTCTGTAGCACTTTCCTGGAACCTGGTGAATGAAAACTTTATGGCAGAACAGAACCTGTTCGACCTTCTCAAGCTGCGTCTCGGGTACGGAAGTGTAGGAAACCAGGGCATACCCAATTACTCCGGTTACAGCCTGTACGGCCCCAGGTATACCAATGAAAACGTTGAATTCATACAGGAAGAGTTGATGGGTAATCCCGGCCTTGTCTGGGAGAGGCAGAAGCAATTCAATATAGGTGTGGATATTTCCCTGTTGAATAACCGGCTGACCATTAACGCGGAATATTTTGATATTGTAAACTCCGATCTGCTGATAAAACGCGACCAGACAAGCCTTTATAGCGGATACGACAAGACCATAGAAAACATAGGAGAAACAACCAACAGGGGGGTAGAACTGACTGTGGGTGGGGTACTCGTGGAAAAGGAAGATTTCCAGTGGAATGCTTCGGCAAATTTCTCCACGGATAAGAACAAGATTACTAAACTCTACGGTGATGCGAATGCCATATATAATCGCGGGGGCTTTACGGGGAACGAGATACAGAGAGACGGGAATCTTTTCCTGGGCGAATCGCTGAATTCTATTTATGCCTATGAGTTTGACAGGATCATTCAGCCCGAAGACATGGACTATGTAAACAGTCTCGACCTGCTGGGAAAAGAATTGCAACCCGGGGATATCCTTCCCAGGGATCAGCAGCCCGAAGGAGAAGAAGGCCACGGGGTTATCGATCAGAACGACCGTGTGGTGGTAGGAAAGTCAGACCCGAAATTTTACGGGGGCTTTTCCACCGGTGTGAACTGGAAGAATTTCTCCCTGAATACGGTCTTTACCTATTCTTACGGGGCCAAAAAGATAAGCGGCTATTACGAAAGTCTGATGAGCGGAACGGGCCTGGGCCCGGCGCATACCGATATGCTCAGCCGCTGGACGCCTGAAAATACGGAAACCAATATCCCCAGGGCCACTTATGACAGTTCCTTACGTTATGGTGCCGGGGAAACTTCGTGGGGGTTACAGGACGCTTCATACCTGAGGCTTTCCACCCTTACACTGGCTTATAGTTTTACGGAGAATGTCCTGCAGAAACTCGGCCTTTCGAACCTGAGGGTTTATGTATCGGGAAATAACCTGCATACATGGACCAAATACAAGGGCTATGATCCTGAAAACGGGGACTGGTACCCTACGGCAAGAATGTTTGTCACCGGCCTCGATATTACTTTTTAACACACCGTATCCTTAATGCATAAAAATGACTAAAATGGAAAAGATCATAAAATACAGATTGTGGCTGATGTTGGTAGTGGTCACTTCGCTTCAGGTGGTGTCCTGTTCCGATTTTCTGGATGAACAACCCGAGACCAAACTCATCGAAGAAGAAGTTTTCGGGGATGAGGAGAAACTCACCCTGATGATATCCGGGCTCTATACCCAGTGGAGGGAAACCCGGCAGGATCGCAGCATGCTATACCTCTCCCTTGGTACCGACGAGGTAAAACAAGGCGGACAGCAGATATTGGAAAACAGCGACCAGGCCGCCCTCGACAAATACAACGGGGCGCTTAGTGCTCCCAATACAACGGTGACAGGAGAATGGAGCAAACGGGCGAAGATTATAGCGCCTGCGGCCAAGGGAGTATTCTATGCGCCCAATGACAAACTCAAGGCGGAAGCGGCCTTTCTCCGGGCGGCGGTCAACTTTGAACTCGTCCAGTTCTGGGGGCCTATCCCGATTGTTGATGTGGAGGATATGAAGTATGGAAGGCAGCCCATTACAGCGGTTTATCCCTTCATCATCCGCGACCTGGAGTTTGCAGCGGAGCATCTGCCCGCCACGCAGGAGGATAAAAAGATGCCTGCCAAAGGAGCAGCACAGGCCCTGCTGGGAAAAATATATATGTATGCCCCCGAAGATTCGGGAGTAAGGGACTATCAGAAGGCTATGGAATACTTTGACATGGTAATTCCGAATTATACGCTGATCCCCAACTATGCCGATCTGTTCAATACCACGCTCGACCAGAACAGCAGTGAGGTCATTTACGCCTTCCAGTTCAGAAATCAGGACAACGATAATAATATGGTACAGCACCATGCAGGGTCCCGGCCGGTAGCCGACCTGGACGGAAATACCTACTTCGGGGGATACGACCTTGCCCTTCCTACCCGATACTATTACGAGGATGTCTGGGAAGGTTTGGATGGAGATACCAGGAAAGAAGCCAGCCTCCGCACAGACTTTACGCTTCCCGACGGAAGGGTCCCGGGGCCAAGCTGGACAGGGCAGGCAGATGAACTGGAGGCTCATACCAGAAAGTTTGAAGATATCCGTACACAGGGTCAGCAGAATTTCTGGTATTCGGGAGGGCTGATTTATTATCTGCGGCTTGCAGACATACTGTTGCTTAAGGCGGAGTGTCTGAACGAGCTGGGGAATACTGCAGAAGCCGTTAACCTGGTAAACTCCACAGTCCGTGCCCGGGCTTTCGGCGGAACCTTGTCTGCGGAAGAAGCCTGGCCCACCGGGATGTCGCAGGAAGAGTTCAGAAGCCAGATCATGGACGAAAGGATGCGGGAGCTCGGTTTTGAAGGCTGGCGAAGGATGGATCTCATCAGGACCGGGAATTTTGTTTCCTATATACAGGACCGGAATCCGTGGGCAAACGAAGAAGGAACTATCCAGGAGTTTCATAAATATTGGCCGATCCCTGATACCGAGATCAGGCTGAATGAGTATATTAACCCGGAAGATCAGAACCCGGGCTACTAAACACAAAGGTCCGGTTCGGGCAGATTCCCGGAGAAACGGACCTTTATAAAAAACAAACTGCATCATGAGACATATATTTGTTGACATTCGGAGTATCATTGTCATGTCAGGGCTTTTTTTTCTGTTTATAAGCTGTGAAGAAAAAAGTGCCGTTCAGGAATTATCATTAAAAGATGGTTTGAATACCATAGCATTATCACTGGATGAAAACGGGACACTTTATTACGAGGTAAAGAGAAACGGGGAATCCCTCATTAAAAAGTCTCCGTTGGGACTCGTATGTAATCAGGGTGATTTCACACGGGGGCTTGCCGTAGACGAAGTTTCTCCTGTACAGGAAAGAAGGGAGAACTACCGGTTAAAAGTGGGCAACAGCATGCAGATAGACCGGGCATTGAAGAGTAAGAGCGTAAGTTTTAAGAATGATTCCGGGGCCCTGATGACGGTTGACCTGATTGCCGGAGAGGAAGGCGTTGCTTTCCGGTACCGGTTTCCGGAAGCACCGGCGGACATACGTATTGTAGAGGAAGAGATCACCGGTTTTCATATCGGAGAAGGGGCGGAAGCCTGGTTGCAGCCGTACAATAAGGCAGGAGATTATACCCCGGCTTATGAAGACTTTTATCTTAATATGGACTCGGGAGATGCCATGTCCGATCCCAGAAATCCGTCTGTGGGCTGGTGTATGCCTGCACTTTTCAATGTCAATAACCAGAGAAACTGGGTGCTTATTGCCGAATCGGGAACCGATGGGTCTTATGTAGGGTGCCATTTGAGCCCGGATTCGGAAGGAGGTATTTATAAAATTGCCTTTGCAAAAAAGGATGAAAAATATACGCTTCCGATAGATGAAGAAGCAGACGCTGCACCCAGGTCCGATCTTCCCTGGACCATGCCGTGGAGAGTAGTCATTATCGGGGATAAAGCCGGGGATATATTACTTTCAACCCTGATTACGGACCTGGCGCCGGCATCGAAGATCGAGGACACCTCCTGGATCGGATCAGGGAAAGCCTCCTGGTCATGGTGGTCCCATCCCGATGACCATTCTCCTGAAATATATGACGGGTTTACTGATCTCGCTGTCGATTTTGATTGGGAATATACCTTGTTCGACGCCGGGTGGGAAGAGGCAAACAAGGAGGGAGACATCATAAAAAAGGCATTGTCCAAAGGAATTAAACCTATGGTTTGGGGCTATTCGGCAAATTATTTCAACCCGGAAGAACGAAAAAAGCGTTTTAAAGAGTTGGCAGCAATGGGAATTAAAGGCGTTAAAATCGACTTCTGGTGTTCCGACCGGCAGGAAACCATGAATGCTCTGCAAGGGGTGTTTGAAGATGCGGCAAACGAGCACCTGATGGTCAACCTTCACGGAGCGACAGTGCCGAGAGGCTGGCACAGGACCTGGCCTAATTTTATGACCGCGGAAGCGATTCTGGGAACGGAGAGTTATTTTTATGAGCAAAGATTTCCGGAAAGGGCCGCAGAACAGAATACCGTATTGCCGTTTACGAGAAATGTTGCCGGGCCTGCGGATTATACACCGGTGGCCCTTACCATGAGAAAATTTCCCCGTTTAACTACGGCAGCACATGAACTGGCTACTTCAATGATATATACTTCCGGGATCATCCATTTTGCCGATTCCCGGGAAATATTCGGATCTTTTCCGGAAGAGGTTAAAAATCTGCTGAAAGAGATGCCTGCTACCTGGGATAAAACCGAATGCATTGTCGGGGAGCCGGGGAAGGGCATTGTACTTTCACGGCAGAAAGATTCGCTGTCCTATATCATAGGGATTAACGGTACCGCTGAAGAGCATTCCGTAAAAATAGATCTCAGCAAATACAGCGGGGAGTTTTCAGCATTCAGGCTCATTGCTGAGGGAGAGGACCCCTTGATGGAATTCGACAGTAATACCTATCCTGTAGACACGGAGTGGACGTATACCATGGCTCCCCGGGGAGGGTTTATCATTCAGTTTGTGAATGACACGAACTGAAAAACAGTTCTTCTGTATTAAAAACCAGCCAATGAGAACCGGAATTACTTTAAACAGAACCTTACAGGGCCTTGCTTCACTATTGTTTACTTTTATAGTCTGTGTGCATGGGTCGGGCAGGAGTTATGCCAGCGAATATGCTGCAGCGGTATACGAAGCCGAAGACGGGGCATTGTTTGACGGGGCCACCATACAGGACTGCGATTCCTGTTCGGGAGGAAAACAGGTAGGTGACCTGGGGGGAAACAACCAAAGTTATTTTACCTATGATGTGGAAGTGGCCGAAGATGGGGTATATATGTTGCGGTTGGCCTTTTCTTCAGGAGACCCCCGTTCCATTTTCATCTCTGCAAACGGCGACAGCCCTAAAGAGGTGGTTTGTGAAAGCGGTGGCTGGACGACGGTTGCGGAAACTGCCCTGGAGATAGAACTCCATAGCGGGATAAACACCATAAAGTTTTTCAACGACACCGGTTACGGGCCCAATATAGATAAGTTTTCCCTGGAGCTGATCCCGGCGGATCCCGGCGATTGTGAAAACTGCAGCACCTATGATTACGGAACTGATGGCCGGATTGTCTATAACGAGGCCCGGGGGACATTTGATGTTTACAGGCAGGAAACATTAATCATTCAGAGGGCTTATTCGGAAGCGTCGAATTTTGATGCCGTGATCTCCTCCAGGGATTATAGCGGCCGGACGATAAGTCAAAGCAGCTTTTCCGATGATGCCGGGGCAGGGCAAAAAATTGTCGTGACCCTGACCGGTGAAGACCTGCCCGAGATGAGACAGGTATTTTATACCTATCCCGATAAGCCGTTTTTTTTAATGGAAGTATTCCTGGAAGATACGGAAATACTGGAAAGTAATTATATGGCCCCGTTGATCTCTTCTGCGGTCACTATAGACGCTGCCGGAGATAACCGGGTGCTGGATATCCCTTTTGACAATGATGCATGGGTCAGGTATAATGCGATACCTACCGCAGGTGGTATAAGTAATACAAGTGCTGAGGTTACCGCTTTTTATGAAAACAATAGCCGTAATGGATTGGTCACGGGATCGGTAGAACAGACGGTGTGGAAAACGGGTATTGAAAGCCGGGGATCGGGAAGCTCTTTGGATTATCTTCGTATCTGGGGAGGATATGCTTCTTCTTCGGGAACAAGAGATAAGGTGCCGCACGGAAAGATCGGTGGAAACCTGTTGAAATCGCCAAGGATATTTGCCGGTTTTTTTGAGGACTGGAGAGAGGGAATGGAAACCTATGGTCGGGTCAGTAAGGCGGTGAATGGAAGATATGTCGACGACTGGGGCGGATCAGCTCCTTTCGGGTGGAACAGCTGGGGAAGCATACAGTCGGACATTTCACTGGATAAAGCTAAAGCTGTAGTTGATTTTTTTGACGGGGAGATTCCGGTATTCCGCAGTGATGATACAGCGTATATCGACCTGGACTCTTACTGGGATAACCTGGTGAACGGAGGCCTTGAGGGAGATTTCTCCAGGTTGGCTGAATTTGTGGATTATTGTAAGAGCCATGATCTGGCCCCGGGCATTTACTGGGCCCCTTTTGTGGACTGGGGAAAATATGAGCGAAGGGTAGAGGGCAGTGGTTATAATTACTCATCCACCTGGACCAAAGTAGGAGACGGGTACCATGATCTGGATGATGCCAGGGCGATGGACCCGACACATCCCGGTACGAGAGACAGGATAGACCTGGTCATCGATAAGTTCAGGCAGGCCGGTTTTGAAATGATCAAGATCGATTTTATAGGCCATGCCGCAGCCGAAGCAACATCTTTTTATGATCCGGATGTAACTACGGGAATGCAGGCATTTAAATCGGGAATGGAGTACCTGTTAGACCGGATAGGGAACGATATGCTGGTGTATGCAGCGATCTCCCCCAACCTGGCTACAGGCCGTTATGTACATATGAGAAGAATAGCCTGCGATGCTTATGCGGATATTAATGCTACGGAATATACATTGAACAGCACCACTTATGGCTGGTGGCAGTCGGAGATCTATGATTATATCGATGCAGATCATATTGTCTTCGGCAATTCGTCCATAGGTGAAAACCGGGCCAGACTGGCATCGGGCATTGTTAACGGGAGCATCATTCTCGGCGATGATTATTCGACCTCCGGGCAATGGACAGAACGCTCCAGGGAATTATTACAGAACGGACGTATTCTGGATCTCGCCAGGGAGGGAAGTGTTTTTGTCCCTGTAGAGGGCAATACCGGGCAAACGGCAAGTGAATTATTCATCCACCGGTCTGAGGGGAAGTATTACCTGGTCGTTTTTAATTACGGGGACGAGAAAACATTTAATGTCAACCTGGGCAGATTGGGGATAAATACGGGGAGTTATTGTATTACGGAATTGTTTTCGGGAAACCGGTTCTCATTAAACGGCAATGAGTTTAGTGCCTCATTGGGTGCGAAAGATGCTGCTGTTTACGAATTCAATGCGGGGGAAAATTCATGTGTGTTTTCATTACCTGATAATTACAGGATACGCTCTACGGATGTGAGTTGCCACGGAAAGGCTGATGGTAAAATAGCCGTGGAATTCAAGGACCCGGGATATGTCTATACGGTCCATATTTCAGATCGGGACCCTGTCGCACTTCCTGCCAATACGGAATATTATGATATACAGGGGCTGGATGCCGGGATCTATGAAATATGTTTTACCATCGACGGGGCCGAAGATTACCGGCAGTGCTTTGAGATCACTGTAGACCAGCCGGGTGTGATCAGTGCCGTTACAAAATACGATAAGAGAACGGAGAGGGTCCGCCTCAGCCTGCAGGGGGCGGAAAGATATTATGTCAGTTTAAATGGCCGGGAAGTGTTTTACACCCCGGGAGAGTATGAATTGCCATTGGAAAAAGGATTAAACGAGTTGAGCGTGAAGGGAGACCTGGAATGCCAGGGGACCTACACTGAAAAAATTTATGTGTCACAGGGGGTCGAGGTATATCCGAACCCGGTGGATAGCATGGTTTATATCACTATTCCTGCTGCGGATAAAACAGTGACGGCAGATGTTTTTGACCTGCAGGGAAGACCGGTCAAAAGCTTTGAAGCAGAAGTGAACGATTCGACGATAGGAATTGATATGGGCAACCTGAGGGCCGGAACTTACCTGATCCGCATATCCGGCGGTACATTTGGTGAAACCGTAAAAGTCATGAAAAAATGAAAAATATTCTCAATTCCGTATGGGCCCTTTTTATACTTGTTATTGTGGCAGGAGGCTGCAATAGCGACGACGATGCACCTGTCATTCCCGGTGATGTCGGGTTGGTCTTCCCGTTAAAGGACCAGCCTTGTGAACAGGGTATAAATTCCGCAGGAGACAGGAGCAGGATATTCTTTGAGTGGACACCGGCGGAAAATGCACAGCGCTATGACCTGGTGGTCAACGACCTTGAAACCGGCGAGAATTTTATTACCTATACGGAGATATACGATACGAAAAAGGAACTGGAATTAGTCCATAACCGTGCGTATTCCTGGTATGTGATATCGAGAAATATCGATAGTGAGGAGACCGGGATGAGCCCTGAATGGAATTTTTTCTTTGTAGGTGAGCCAAAAGATAATTACGCCCCTTTTCCTGCCAGACTACTTTCCCCCGGTTACGGGAGTACAATCCGGTCTTCAGACGGGATGGTTAACCTGGAATGGGAAACATCCGACCCCGATGGGGATCAGTTGTCTTATACCCTGTACCTGGATGAGGTGGATGGTATGCAGCAGCCGGATGATGGTTTTACGGCAATTGAAAATACTGCTATTTCGCTCGAACTGGATGGTGGCAGGACGTATTACTGGAGAATCAAAGCTTCGGATGGGGCCAATAGCAGCTATTCGCCCGTATATACCTTTAGCGTTGAATAAGAACGAAAGATATGATACCGGTATTTGTTAAAAGACAATGTTTGATTTTTATGATGTGCCTGGCCGCTTTCGGGATTCAGGAGGCGGAATGCCAGGAGAACGGCAATACCATCTGGTACGATCGGCCGGCCGGAATATGGGAGGAAACCCTGCCGCTGGGAAACGGCCGTTTGGGCATGACACCGGATAGCGGCATTCAGACCGATAAAATCGTATTAAACGATATCACATTGTGGTCGGGGCAACCGCAGGATGCCGATAAAACCGATGCTCATGCCTATTTACCGCAGATAAGAACACTCCTGAAAGAAGGAAAGAACAAAGAGGCAGAAGCTATTATTAATACTCATTTTGTGGCCAAGGGTGCAGGTTCCGGTAACGGGAATGGTGCCGATGTGCCTTTTGGATGTTATCAGACCCTGGGCAACCTTTATCTCGGTTTCGAACATGAAGGCGAAAAAGAAATGGCTGTTTCGGATTATGTGAGGGCATTGGACCTCAATACGGCCGTCGCCTCCTGTAGTTATAAAATGAATGATATCACCTATAAACGCGAGTACTTTACCAGTTTTGACGATGATCTTGCCATTATAAGGCTGTCGGCGGATAAGGGCGGAATGATCAGCCTGAAGATCGGAATGGACAGGGAAGAACGGTTTGCAACCTATACCCGTGACAGCAGCCTGGTGATGAGGGGACAACTGAACAACGGTACGAATGGTAAGGGAATGCGCTACCTGGTGAAACTGAAGCCCCTGTTACAGGGAGGAAGCCTTTATGCGGAGAATAATGAGCTTCTCATAAAAAATGCAGACCAGGTGATTCTCTTTATCTCGGCTGCTACCGATTATAAAACGGACGATTACGAAGCCGGAATAGACAGGGAGCTGGAAAATGCCCGGAAAAAAACGTATGCATTACAAAAGAAAAACCATATAGCTTCGTATGCGAAATACTTTGACAGGGTTAATTTACGCCTGGGGTCTTCATCACGAAGTGACCTTCCCACAGACCGTCGTCTGGAAAAATTTCTGAAAGACAAGGATGATGACGATGCCCTGGCCTCGCTGTTTTTTCAGTTTGGCCGTTACCTGAGTATTTCCAGTACGCGCCCCGGCCTGTTACCGCCTAACTTACAGGGGCTTTGGGCGAAAAATGTACAGACGCCGTGGAATGGCGATTATCACCTGGATGTAAATGTACAGATGAATCATTGGCCGCTGGAAACGGTTAACCTTTCAGAACTTAGCCTGCCGCTGAAAGACCTGGTAGCAGGTATGGTAGCATCCGGGGAGAAAACAGCCAGGGCCTATTATAATTCGGACGGCTGGGTAGCTCATGTTATTACCAATATCTGGGGGTATACGGCTCCGGGAGAGCAGGCTTCCTGGGGAATATCAAATGCGGGTTCCGGATGGTTGTGCAATAATTTATGGCAGCATTACTTATACACCGGGGATGAGAATTATCTCCGGGAAATATATCCCATACTTAAGGGAGTTGCACAGTTTTACCTGGACATGCTCATAGAAGATCCGCAGACAGGCTGGTGGGTGACGGCCCCTTCGGTATCTCCGGAGAATTCGTTTTATCTTCCGGACGGAGAACAAACCAATATCTGTATGGGCCCGACTATCGATAACCAGATCGTGAGGGAGCTTTTTACGAATATACTCGTAGCGTCTGAAGTCCTGGACACCGATGCGGATTTTTCTGCCGAGTTGAGCGAAAAACTGGAGGAAATTCCTCCTGTAGCCGTGATTGCCGGAGACGGGCGAATCATGGAATGGTTGCGGCCCTACAGGGAAGTAGACGTACATCACAGGCATATTTCACATCTTTACGGACTCTATCCGGGGAGCCTTATCACTCCCGAACATACGCCTGAGCTGGCTGAGGCAGCCAGGAAAACACTGGAGGCGCGCGGAGATGACGGGCCGAGCTGGACCATTGCCTATAAAATGCTGTTCCGGGCCCGTTTAAAGGATGGCAACCGGGCATTTGAGCTGTTGTCCAATATTTTAAGGCCCACTACAGATACCGGTATCAATTATGGTGACGGGGGAGGAGTGTACCCGAATTTGTTGTCTGCCGGCCCGCCCTTCCAGATCGACGGTAATTTCGGGGCCACGGCAGGAATTGCCGAAATGCTGCTGCAAAGTCATTCGGGTATTATAGAATTGCTGCCCGCCCTGCCCGCCCGATGGGCAGAGTCCGGATGGTATACAGGCCTGAAAGCCCAGGGCGGGTATACCGTGGACGTAAGCTGGAGTAATGGAGAAGTGACCGGGTTTAAAGTTTATTCCGGCTCGGTAGAATCAATTGCCGTAAAAGTGAACGGAACCATCCGGACCATTAAGACCATTAAGAGAAGATCGTGAAAATCATCCGTTTTAAGGAATATTTAAACCGCACATGGGAATGATCAATACCTGGAAGCAGACCTTTTGGGGTATACACCAAAATAAACCGGTATTCCTTTTTAAATATGAGAATACAGACGGATCTTACGCAGAGGTCACTAATTACGGGGCAGCTATAAAATCTGTTGTCGTTCCCGATAATGCGGGGGTATTCCGGAATGTGGTATTGGATTTCCCTGCTTTGAGCGGGTATCAGAATGACAGGTGTTACCTGGGGGCTACGGTGGGAAGGTTTGCAAATCGTATTGCGAATGCTTCGTATGTACACGAAGGCTATAGGGTTTGTCTGGAAAGCAATGACGGACCTCATCAAAATCACGGAGGCTGTAACGGTTTTAATGCGCAGGTTTTTGATTTTGAGATAAACGGGGAGTTACTCATTCTTTATTTGAGGTCACCTTCCGGGGCGGGAGGGTTTCCCGGAGATGTTTTTTTGGAAGTGCATTATACCTGGAGCCGTAAACGGGAATTAGGTATAAAGTATATAGCCCGAACCACGGTAACAACCCCGTTGAACATAACTAATCACAGCTATTTTAATTTGTCCGGAGCCCGGTCCGAAATCTGGAACCATAAACTAAGGGTTGCTTCCCACAGGGTACTGGAAACCTCCCCGGATTACATCCCTACCGGAAAGATCATCTCTTCGGAAGAGGTTTATCCGCACAACGGCCTGAGTTTGGGAGAAAACCTGATACATTCGGATACGGCCAGGGGGCTTAATGATTTTTTTATTCTCGACCCGGTACGGACGGAGTGTGGTAAAAGCAGCCCGGCCTGTTTTTTACATGATCCGGAGACCGGCAGAACACTTGAGGTTTTTACAACATACCCCGGCTTGCAGATCTATACGGGAGATTTTCTGAACTCCCGGATAAGTGATGATGAATGTTATGGCCCTTATGAAGGAATCTGCCTGGAATGTCAGTTTTATCCCGATAGTCCCAATCACAAACATTTTCCCGGGACCTTCCTGGAACCGTCCGAAACTTATGAGGAAACCATCGCGTATTGTTTCGGATTATCCCGTTAAGGCACTTTTCTTTTCATACATTCCCGATATTCCGTACTATACCCGGCTGTTTTTCCGTTTTGACGGAGGACTGGTGTGAACGGGCAAAGTATTGTGATTTTTTTGATATTTTGCATATAGTGGTTTTATTTATAGTAAATTACAGTCCTGAATTCTGCTGTTCGCGGCAGATGGCGCCGTACGCGGGAGGTGCTTGCCGGAAAAGGAGATCGGCAAAAGCGGGAATAAAATATAAATGATTTCTTCTAATAAAGGAAAAATATCAGGAATGAGCATACACAATCAAACTTTAGACCGGGGACGAAAACTAACGGTTATCGGCGTTTTGCTGCTGCTGGCATTCGGGATATCCTGTAAACCCGGAACCGGAAAGGACCGGGACAGTAAAAAAGGGGCTATCGCCAAAAGAGTGTTGGTCATGGGGTTGGACGGTTTGAGTGTAGAAGGGTTTAAAACCGCAAGGACTCCTCATCTCGATGCGCTTTTTAAAGACGGATCGGTATCGTTCACTACGCGAGCGGTAATGCCGTCGGTAACCCTGCCGAACTGGACTTCACACCTGACATCGAGTGGCCCGGAGCAACATGGTGTCGACAATAACAACTGGACCAGGGAAGAACATGCTTTAGATCCGTCAGAGACGGATAACGACGGTTATCCGGTTTCGGTGTTCAAGATATTAAAAGAAGAAATTCCGGAGATAAGGATCGGCTATTACTACAACTGGGGCAATCTCATTAACCCCATGAACCGGAAATATTTTGACGAAGTTAACTTTCTTGAAGAAGATGCCTTTATACCTAACTGTAAGCGGGCCCTGGACTTTATGGAAAAACACCGGGACCGTCCGTCACTGGTTTTCCTGTACAATGTCGCCACCGATCATGCCGGGCATGAGAACGGCTGGATGACCGGCCCCTATATTACGGCCATAGAAGAAGCCGATATGGCTTTGGGGGAGGTGATAGAAGGGTTAAAATCCGGAGATATGTATGACGACACACATTTTATACTGATTACCGACCACGGAGGGATCAATCGCGGCCACGGTGGGATGAGCCCGGATGAAATGATCGTTCCGTGGGCAGTCAGGGGCCCGGGTATCAGGCAACAGCAGATGACCGAGCCCCATAGCAATACAGATACCGGGATATTTGTTTTAAAGCTTTTCGGTAAGGATGGCGCAGCCCCCGATTCCTGGATCGGTAAAATACCCCGTTCTGTTTTTAAATAAGACCGGAAAACCCGTTACTGTTTTATTTCACCGGCCTGGTAAACATCTTTTTCCGCCCTGTATATTTTAAATTGCACATCATACCCTTCGGGGACATAGATCACTACCGGTAGTTTTCCGTTATATCGTACCATTTCGGGCTGTGCAGAAACAAATTTGCTGACCGTTTTATTGTCGAGGCAGGCCATTTGGGTAGAGATGACATTGCCTTTTGTGTTAAACACATAATAACTGTATCCCCATCCCTCGAGATCCTTTTCTTCTAAGGTTCCCTGAAGCCCGTGGCTGTTACACGTGTCTGCCTGTATCCATTTTCCGACGACAAATTCTATTTTCTTTTCGGCATCATTTTCCGAATGAGGCACTTCGATAACCATCTGTTTGAACCCTTCTTCGGGTTTGGGATAAACGGACAGATCGGTTTTGGTCAGGGATGACTGTGCCATGGTTACGGCAGTCAGGCATAAAAATGCGATTAAGGAGAAACCGGCTTGTTTGTATGATATTACTTTCATGATAAATATTTTTTTGAGATGGTTTCAATATCCGTGCCAAACAGAAGTATAAAGCCCGGTCAGGTTTTTAACTATGGGGTAAACAGCTGTTTTAAGTTGCTTTTGCCGTAATGGGGTATAACACGGGAAATAAGTAAATTTGTCCTTTAGGTGTTCCCGGTAATTCCCGGGAAATGCACGACAACAGGTTGTGGCTCGCAATGCTTAACAATAAAACGGTTATCGGATGTGCCGTATGGTGATCCCTTTAGGGGAAGGCCGGGATACCACATCATTACATAAAATATTAAGTTTATGAAAATCAGAAAAGTAGAAAAAACGGATAACCGGGCTTTGGCCGGTTTGATCAAGAATGTTTTTGAAGAATACAATGCCCCGAAAGAAGGAACCGTATATTCTGACCCCGTAACGAACAGGCTTTATGACCTTTTTGAAAAGGAAAGGGAAAAATCCGTACTTTGGGTAGCTGAGGATGACGGGGAAATTGCAGGCTGTTGCGGAGTCTATCCTACTGAAGGCTTACCTGCCGGTTGTGCAGAACTTGTCAAATTTTACATTGCAGACAGGGCCAGGGGAAAAGGACTGGGTAAAAAATTCATGGAATTGAATATCCGATCGGCAATCCGGTTCGGATATAAAGAATTATACCTGGAGAGTTTACCGGCATTTTCCGATGCTGTAGCCTGGTATGAGAAACTGGGTTTCCGGAAACTGGACAATCGCCTGGGAAATTCAGGGCATCCGTCCTGTAATATATGGATGCTTAAAAAGCTCCCTTAGTATGTCGGCAGGAAGGCTTTTGCGATTTCCTGTTTGCTTGATTTTTAATATGATATAAAAAAATTAGTATTATGAAAGTAATATACCCCCTCGGTTTACTCCTTATTTTGGTGACCGGAATCAGTTGTTCCGGGGATGACGATGCTAATATCAGCGAGTTGACCTTTTCGGGAACTGTACTGAAGCAGCTGACCTGTACCGGACCCGTATATCAGATTAAAGTGGAGAATTATACCCCGATAGATACTTTGACGACCCCAACATTGCCGGGTTCATATCAGGAAGAGGGCCTCCATATCAATTTCAGGGTTACGGAATCCGGTTCGACATCTGCATGTGCTGCGATTTATGCATTTAAACATGTGTATGATATATATGATGTAAGGCTAAAACCTACCCAAAATGAATAAAAAAGATATTCCTTTAATCTTATGACAGGGAGTTATCCCAAATAACAGGAATGCTGTAATCCGTGAAAATCAAACACAAAAAAAGAGCACCGATTCCCCGATACTCTCATTGTAATAATCTGAAAACGTGGGTCATACTGGATTCGAACCAGTGACTTCCACCCTGTCAAGGTGACACTCTAAACCAACTGAGTTAATGACCCTAAAAAGAAGAGTCCCGACAGGCCGGGACTCTTTGTAGCGGGAACTGGACTCGAACCAGTGACCTTCGGGTTATGAGCCCGACGAGCTACCTACTGCTCTATCCCGCGATGTTTGCGGTGGCAAATATACGACGAAAAATAACAATACCAAAGGATACATGATTTTAATTTAAAACCAATGATGCCCTGAAGTGAAATCCAGGCGTAAGGCTTTAAGAGTTATGACTTGCCAGGAGAGGATACAGATGTTGTTTTTCAATGTGTTATCCGGTCCGGGAGTCTTCCGTTCCGGACGCTGCACCCGGATCTGTGCCCTGGTAATTTATTTCTGTATTTGAGCTGTGGAATGAAAATATTCCGGATACGACCTGTAAAACTTGTGGTAAGCAATGCCCGGATGATGGTCCCTGTAGTCCGATTTGGTTATATTTGGAACTGAAAACCTTGTCTATGGATGCAGTAACGGGAGTTTTAAAGCAATTGACTGGTATTTCCGAATGGATTATGCTTATTATCATTATCGGGGGCGGGCTGTTTCTCGTCGGATACTCCCGGTTCAGGCCTTACCGGCACTTCAGGCATGCCATAGGAGTGGTGTCGGGAAAATATGATAAGGCGGGGGAAACCGGGGAGGTGAGCCACTTTCAGGCTCTGGCATCTGTAGTGGCGGCTACCGTAGGACTGGGGAATATTTCCGGAGTGGCCATAGCCATTTATTCCGGCGGACCGGGAGTGGTGTTCTGGATGTGGCTTACGGCTGTACTGGGGGCGTGCATCAAATTTTACTCCTGCGGGCTGGCGGTACTGTACAGGGAAGTGGACGATAAGGGGCAGGTAAAAGGAGGGCCCATGTACTACATGAAGATTGCAATGGGTAGAAAAGGAAAAATACTTGCGGTCTTTTTCTGCCTGGCCGGCCTGTTCGGCGTGCTTCCGGCATTTACGGTCAACCAGCTTACCCAGACGATTGTCGAGGTGGTAAACCCCGACAGTTTTTACCGTCTCGGCGAGCTGAAATGGAGGCTGATTATCGGTATTGTCCTGGTCGTACTTACTTCTATGGTCATCTTCGGCGGACTTAAAAAAATTGTCAGGGTTGCCTCGGCCATGGTGCCGTTTATGGTACTGGTATACTTTCTTTCGGCACTGCTCATCATGGTGCTCAATCCGGGTCAGGTATGGCCTTCCGTAGTACTGATCTTCCGCGAGGCCTTTGATCTTCACACTGCGGTTCAGGGTGGTTTCTGGGGGCTGGTGCTCCTGGGGGTGCAACGGGCTGTGTTTTCGAACGAATCGGGGATAGGGAATGCGCCCATGTATCACGGGCAGTCCAGGACTGACGAACCTGCCAAGGAAGGGCTGGTGGCCATGCTCGGCCCTTTTATTGACACCATCGTGGTGTGTACCATTACCGCAATTATCATTATTATAAGCGGCGCACACGAAACGACCGAAACCAACGGTATCGTAATGACCCTGAATGCCTTTGAGAAACTGCTCTTCGGGTATGGCGATATCCTGCTCATGGTCATGGTGTTCGTCTTTGCCTTGTCGACGTTGTTTACCTATTCCTATTACGGCACCAAATGCCTTACCTTTCTGGGCGGGGAGAAGGTAGGAAAGGCTTATAACTATGTCTATATCTTCAGTATCATTTTTGTGGCCATGGCATCCGTAGATTTCGTGGTCTCACTGATCGACCTGGCCTTTGCCCTGATGGCCATCCCCAATATGATAGCCGTGTTGTGGCTGGCCCCGGATATGAACAGGTCCATGAACCGTTATTTTAAAAAGCTGAAGGAAGAGAAATTGTCGTAGTTCATTAGCCCGATTCCCCACCTTGTTCTGAATGACAATTCCCGACTTCCGACCATTTCGTCGTTTGCAAACTGACGATGAGTTAATGAGTTGTTGCCTGAATAACTTAATAACCCAATAACCCGGCAACCAAGCACCAATTTCACTACTTGTCGAACCCTATGGCTTCACGTCCACAGATTCCGGATTGGTTAAAACACTCTGTTTTTTATTTTTAAAAATTGTTAAAATTCAGGCCTGAAAACAAAATTGTTATCGAACACATTTGTTTTCTGATGAAAAATTCATTTCTTCGTAACGGAATATCACTCATTATTTTAAAACATAGCATAATACTGACTCAAATGAATTCAAGAAGGGATTTTATCAGAAAGGCTGCCATAGCCGGTGCCGGGATCTCCGTGGCGCCCCATATATCTTTCGGGCAGGGTCGCGGACAGCGCGACAGTACCCTGAGGCTGGCTTTTATAGGAGTGGGGCTGAGAGGGACCAACCACCTCAACAATGCACTACAGCGCAAGGACCTGGAAATTACGGCTATTTGCGATGTGGACCCCGAACGGATCGACATTGCACTGAAAAAAATATCGGATGCAGGGTTCAGAAAGCCCAAGGTGTTCGGAGATTCCGAATACGACTACAGGAACCTGCTGGAGCTGGATGAGGTGGATGCCGTGGTTATTGCTACCCCCTGGCTCTGGCATACCAGGATGGCTGTTGATGCCATGAAGGCGGGAAAATATACCGGGCTTGAGGTCTCGGCGGCCAATACGCTCGAAGAGTGCTGGGATCTTGTGAACACTCATGAAGAAACCGGAAGCCACCTGATGATCCTCGAGAATGTGAATTACCGGAGAGATGTCCTGGCTGTGCTCAATATGGTAAAACAGAATGTTTTCGGCGAACTGGTACATTTCCGCTGTGGTTATCAGCACGATCTGAGAGAGGTGAAGTTCAACGACGGAAAACAGCCCTATGGCGGCGGAGTGGAATTTGGCGACAAGGCCATCTCGGAAGCAAAATGGCGTACCTGGCATTCCGTAAAGCGCAACGGGGATATGTATCCTACTCACGGCGTGGGACCGATTGCAGCCATGAGCGATATTAACAGGGGAAACCGGTTTGTATCACTGACATCACATGCCACCAAGGGTATCGGGTTACACAATTACGTGGTGCAACACGGAGGCAAAGATCACCCCAATGCCAAAGTAAAGTTCAAACAGGGCGACGTGATCACAACCACTATAGAAACCGCAAACGGTGAGACCATCATCGTAACACACGACTGTAACCTTCCGAGGCCTTATTCCCTTGGATTCAGGGTGCAGGGAGCCAACGGGCTGTGGGAAAATGACGGCGACCGTATTTATATAGAAGGTAAATCGGAACCGCACCGCTGGGATGCCGATAAGGAATGGCTGGAAAAATACGACCATCCGCTTTGGCAGAAATACGGTGAGCACGCCACAGGTGCAGGTCACGGGGGAATGGATTTCTTTGTGCTCAATGCGTTTGTGGAATCGGCCAAACAGAATATAGCCCCCCCGATGGATGCTTATGATGCGGCGGCATGGAGTGCGGTGACCCCGCTTTCGGAAGCGTCCATAGAAAACAACGGCGAACCCCAGGACTTCCCTGACTTTACAAGAGGACTCTGGATAAAAAGGAACCCCTATAACTGGATAAAAGACACGTATTAATACGGTATTTGTCAGAAGTTCGAAGTGAGCAGGTTGCAAGTTACCAGCAACTTGTAACCTGTAACCTTACACTGAAGTAACTTGCTGTAAATAAATGTCCTGATTTAAATTTATTCGAGTGAAATATTTTAAAATGCTACTGTCGGTATTTGTACTGGTCTCCTGTGCAAACGGAACCAGGCCGGGAGGTTCCGGCAGTGACCCTGAAACGGATTTTTCCATTCGTATCCCGCCGGGGGGTAACAGTTGGGTGGTGAACGATCCCGGGGCCAATGAAGATGTTATCTCCGATTCCGGGATCCATAACTGGACCGATACCGGTCAGGTGATACGGACATGGTTTAAGGTAACTGCACCGGGGAAGGTCTATGTGGGGCTGAATGCCAGGGTTCCCGAAGGAACCTCCGTGCTGAGAGTTACCCTGGAGGGAGATACCCGTGAAATTGTCCTGGATCATACGGATTATAAGGATGTTTACGCCGGGAAATTTGAGGTGGAGACGCCGGGATACTACTATGTGGAACTTCAGGGTAAGGAAAGATCATCCGGGTATATAGCGGATATCAATGAAATACTTATCGGGGGAAGTGCCACTGAGGAAACGGTGTATTACGTAAAAGACGATTTTTACTGGGGCAGGAGAGGGCCTTCCGTACACCTGAATTATGAAGTACCTGCTGCGAAAGATATTCTTTGGTTTTACAATGAAGTCACCGTACCGGAAGGAGAGGATATTGTGGGGTCTTACTTTATGGCCAACGGGTTTGGCCAGGGGTATTTCGGTATCCAGGTCAACTCGGAATCGGAACGGCGGGTGCTGTTTTCGGTATGGAGCCCTTATGAAACCGATGACCCTTCCGGCATACCCGATGATTACAAGATCATATTGCTGGATAAGGGAGACGACGTACATGCCGGAGAATTCGGAAATGAGGGTTCCGGCGGACAGAGTTACAGGAAATTTATGTGGAAAGCGGAAACCACCTATAGGTTTCTGCTGAAAGGAGAGCCGTCGGAAAATAACTCCACCGATTTTACGGCCTGGTTTTTTGCCCCGGAGACCGGGGAGTGGGAGCTTATGGCCAGTTTCCGGAGGCCGCATACCAGTACCTATCTGACGAGGCCGCATTCTTTCCTGGAAAATTTCAGGACGGAAACCGGGTTTAAATCCAGGAAGGGCCTGTATTCCAATCAATGGGTAAGGGATGTTTCGGGCGAGTGGCACGAACTGACCAGGGCGAAGTTTACCGCCGATGCCACTGCCAGGAAAGAAGCGCGAATGGACTATGCCGGGGGAACTGAAGGTTCAGGCTTCTTTATGCGAAACTGTGGTTTTTTCAGTAAAAATACCGAAATAGACAGCTACCATACCCGTCAGGATACGGGAGTTCCCCCGTCTGTAGACCTGTCCGCCCTCGAATAAGGCTTTGTTCAGACTATTCCCCATCACCTACTACCAATCCAGTTTCGGAAAATGTTTTTCCAGGTATTTTTTTACATCTGCAATGTCGTCCTTGGCGGTGAGGTCCGGTACGTGTTCCGAAAAAGGGATGCCTGTGGCAGACCCGGGAAAATCATGAACCATGTTCAGCAGGGCGGTGGGCAGTTCTTTCTCGTTGCGTTCGGGATGGATGGGACAGTTTTTTAAGTAGGGGTACAACATTTTGCCGTCAAATTTGAAAGCGTTCATGCTCACCCTTATTTTTCCCTTGTCATCGGCGTATTGCGGTACCTCTTCCAGGGCCGGTTTTTCCACGATATTGAGCAGCGCATTGCTGCTGTCGGTATGGGCAACGGCAAAACGGGAGACCCTTTCGAAAGGAAATTCCAGGGCATCCCGGTCATACGCGATAAACGCATTGGGAGCATCTGTACGGCGCAGGGCCAGAAAAGCTTCTGCGGAGTAGAGATTGTCGCTGTTGCATACCGAGTAAGCCTGTTGGTTGAGCTGAGGGTATTGCTCTACCGCCTGGAAAAGGGCATCTGCCGTTCCCAGGGGTTTTACCCGGCCTTCGGGAATATACTGTATGGCAAACGAAATGTTCAGGCCATGAAAGACGTTGTCCTTTTGGGAAGACCCGTAAAATTCACGGAAAAGTTCTCCCTGTTCGCTGATCACGATATAGATGTTTTTGTATCCCGCCTTCCTGGCGTTGAAAAGCACATAGTCCAGCAGCGGGCGGCCTTCGGGCCCTACCCCTATAAGTCCCTTGCTCCGTTCGTTGGCCTGGTGTATTTCCTCTTCCGTAAGATGAGCGTTTTCGGAAGGCTTTTTCATTCGCGAAGAGGCTCCGCCAGCCAGAATGATCAGATTGTCGTGCATATCTTGTATATTTTACGGTTTGGTGTTTATCATATGGTTTTCTACCCGGGCACCCCGGTCCACATCTACCTGATAGGCGTTCCGGGCCCCCGCCTTTATAATGGCGCGTATGACCTTCTGCGGTTCTTTCGGGGCTATTACTACAATACATCCCCCTCCGCCGGAGCCTACTATTTTTGCTCCCAGCGCCCCGGCATCCAGCGCGGCTTCTATCATGGCATCAATACGGGGTACGGTAATGTGAAGCAGGTCGCGGAGGATATTGTGATGCGTATTCATAAGTTGTCCCAGCGACTGCAGGTCCGGATCTTCTGTCCTGAACAGTTCGAGGGCCTTTAA
The DNA here is from genome assembly GCF_003285545.1 of Sinomicrobium soli. Lineage (GTDB taxonomy): Bacteria > Bacteroidota > Bacteroidia > Flavobacteriales > Flavobacteriaceae > Sinomicrobium. The sequence continues at coordinate 94,978 of NZ_QLNV01000015.1, forward strand.
TGTACAGTCGTGATTTTTTACGGCTGCTTCGAAGAAAGGGTGTAGGCGCTCCGGAAGAATACCGAGGTATTTGCCGAGCTCCCCCGGGGTGGTCTCCTCGAGCCGGAAACCGGGATATTGTTTTTTTACAGCTTCCACGGCATCCAGCGCGTACTGTTTTAACCTGCTCAGGGTCCCTATGGTCTCCTTCGGTACCCCCGACTCGGCCACGATCAGTCCGTGGAGCTCCTTCCGTATAATGTTACAGGAAAAATGTGCCCCCGTTTCTATGTGTACCACATTTCCCACCCCTATGCTGTACTGATCCATTTTACCGCCGGGTTCGCCGTGTTCGGTAACCTCCGCCTCATAAGCGATACGGGAGATCAGCTCGGGTGTTATTTCCTCATCTATACCGAAGGTAGAGGCCAGAAAGTTGATCCAGGCCACCACCACGGCCGAGGAGCTCGATATTCCGGCGTTCATGGGGACATCGCCCCGGATATCTATGTCGAAACCCGTATCGGGACGGCAACCGTAACGGTGCAGTACCTTCAGGGAAGACAACAGGTAGTCCCTGTATGCCAGATCCTCTGAAGATACGTCCAGGTTAATGGTGCGTTCTTCCCCCAGGTCTTTCAGGAAAAGACGAAAGACGCCCCTGGTATTCGGAACAGCCCGAAGCTTTACATAACGGTTAATAGCACAGGCAATTACCGGAAGCCCCAGGTAATCCTGATGATCCCCGAAAAGACAAACCCTGCCGGGGGCTATGGAATGTATTTCTTCTGGTTTTATATGATCGGTCATGTATGAATAATAATTATGAGATCTTGAAATTATAAGGGACTACGAACAGTAGTGGCAAATGTAATAAATTATGTGTTCGAACACAAAATATGGATACTTTTATTTTACGCCTTTTTTAATTTTATATTAGGTATCACTAGTGTCCCATTAAAATTGGGACGTTGTTAAAAATTAAATAAACTTGGCCCATTTGGTCCAAATCGTTCTTTG
>NZ_QLNV01000016.1 GCF_003285545.1 Sinomicrobium soli
TACAATGAGGTACGTCCCTTAGAATTATAGAAAAAATTTATGAACAAAACTTGTCTGAGTCATAGGATACAGGCAGGTTCATCTGAAGAGAGGAGTCTTTGAGATGGAGTAACTTAGGATAGATACGTCATGGGTAGGGGAGCGCAGCGGAGGGAAGAATCTCTACCCCAGAGCAAAAAATCTTCAACAGCATAACGGAAAGGACGGAATGAACAAATCCCTCCCATCGGGATTCCCCTGTCATTGAAAAATCATCACATTACCTCCCGTCAGGCGGGATTATTTTTAAAATACCGCAATTTAACGGGTATAAAATTCAAATACACTTAATTTTTAACAGGTAAAAACTGTAAAAAAGGTCATGTTGACCAAAAGTTGTTCACACGAAAACGTTGTAATATTTTTTCGCCCATTCACTTAACACAAATTTTACATAGTTTTAGCTCGGGAATTAAAATTACAGGTCTGATTTTTAATCAAATCGACAAAAAAACTGCATGAAAAACACCTGGTGTGCATTTCGTGTACACTTTAAAATCAAATCTATCTTCAGCATGAAAACACTTCATATTTTCACCTTGCTGTTGTTTCTGGCATGTATTCCTTTCGGGGCGTATGCACAAACAACCGTAAGCGGTACCGCAAGTGATATTTCCGGGCCATTACCGGGGGTAAACGTAGTGATAAAAGGTACCACCAACGGAACTACCACCGATTTTGACGGTCATTATACCATCGATGCTTCCGGGGGCGACGTCCTGGTCTTTTCCTATATCGGGTATGCCACTGTGGAAAGGACGGTTTCCGGCCCCACACTCGATGTGGTACTGGAAGAAGATACCCAGTTGCTGGACGAGGTCGTACTCATCGGTTACGGACAGGTAAGAAAAAAAGATGCCACAGGTTCCGTGACCACCGTAAGGAGCGAAGACTTCAACAACGGGATGGTAGTCTCTCCCGACCAGCTGATTGCAGGGAAAACCGCAGGGGTACAGATCACGACCAGTGGCGGGGAGCCGGGAGCCGGGGCCAATATCCGCATCCGCGGCGGGGCTTCCCTGAATGCCAGTAACGATCCGCTTATCGTTATAGACGGGGTTCCGGTAGACAAGGAAGGGATTGCCGGGGTGAGCAACCCGCTGAATATTGTAAACCCCAACGATATCGAGAGCTTTACCGTACTGAAGGATGCTTCTGCGGCTGCCATTTACGGTTCCAGGGCTTCCAACGGGGTCATTATCATCACCACCAAAAAGGGAAGCAGCGGCGAACTGCAGTTCAACTACAATGCCAAAACCTCGGTGAGTACGGTTACCCGTACGGTAGACGCCTTTTCTGCACAGGATTTCCGAAGCCTTGTACAGGAATACGGCACAGACGCTCAACAGGCCCTGCTGGGAGATCACCATACCAACTGGCAGGACCTGATCTTCAGGGATGCCATCAGCTTCGACCAGAATTTCAGCGTCAAGGGGCAACTGTTCGGCGATACGCCCTTCCGGGCTTCCGTGGGATATACGGAACAGGACGGGGTGCTGAAAACCTCTTCGCTGGAACGGTGGACGGGATCTATCGGTATCACTCCCAGGTTTTTTGACAATCACCTCAAGGTGGACATCAACGTAAAGGGGATCATGACCGACAGCCGTTTTGCAGATAACGGGGCCATAGGAAGCGCCATACTGATGAACCCCACCAACCCGGTATACGACCAGAGCATGCCTTTCGGCGGGTATTACGAAGATTTTACCAACGGCAACGTGGAAACCCTGGCCCCAAGAAACCCCATGGGATTGCTGACACAAAGGAACAATACCGGGGATGTAAAACGAAGCGTGGGAAATATGGAACTGGACTACAAATTCCACTTCCTCCCGGAATTGCGCGCCAACCTGAACCTCGGGTATGACGTCTCTTCGGGAGAACGCAACGACAGGGTTTCGGAGGCTTCTGCCAATTACTACAGGAACGGCAATGGCTACGGCCACCTGGAAACCGAATTCCAGAGCAAGAGAAACCTGCTGATGGATTTCTACCTGAACTATTCCAAAGCATTTGAAGACCGCTTTGTGACCAACCTCGACATTACCGCCGGGCATTCTTACCAGTCTTTTGCCAATAACGGGTATAAGAACAACTACGATTATATCAATGACCAGGTTATCGTTACGCGGTACTACAACCCCGTAGTGATCGCTTCCTTCTTCGGAAGGGCCAATATTTCCATAAGAGACAAATACCTGCTGACCGCTACCCTGCGCCGGGACGGGTCTTCGCGTTTTGACCCGGATGTACGCTGGGGTAATTTTCCTTCGGCTGCCTTTGCCTGGAATATCTATAACGAACCCTGGATGGAAGACTCTGCAGTGTTCAGCAACCTGAAACTACGCACCGGGTGGGGTATTACCGGGCAGCAGGACCTGCCGGGAAGATATTTCCCCCACCTCGCCGTATACCTGGCCGGGACCCCGCAGGTACAGTATCCTTTCGGAGACAATTATTATACCACCTACCGCCCGAACCCGTACAGCACCAGCCTTACCTGGGAAGAGACCACAACCTATAATGCCGGGCTGGATTACGGTTTCCTGGACAATCGCATAACCGGGGCCGTAGATGTGTATTACAGGGAGACCAAAGACCTGCTCAGCGAGGTGTCTACCCCTGCAGGAAGCAACCTCTCGAATGTCTTTGTTGACAATGTAGGGACCATGGAAAACAAGGGAGTGGAATTCGAGATCAATGCCGTGGCCGTGGAGACCGACAATTTCAGCTGGAACCTCGGCGCCAACTTTACCTGGAACCAGTCGGAAGTCACCGGCCTTAATGCGGATACCGACTTTATTTCGGTGCAGGACAGGAACATCACCGGGGGTACGGGCCTCTTTAACCAGGTACATGCCGTAGGGGAAACCCCGTACAGTTATTATGTGTATGAACAGGTATATGACGAAAGCGGGAAGCCCGTGGAAAATGTCTTTGTAGACCGCAACGGCGACGGGGTGGTAGACGATAACGACCGCTATATCCACAAATCTGCCCTGCCGGATATGTACTACGGGTTTACCTCGCAGTTCCGCTATAAGAAATGGGACCTGAACATGGTATTCCGCGGACAGGCCGGGAATTATGTGTACAACAATATAGACTCTAACGTGGGAATCCGCAACGGGGTGTTTACCAGTTCTACCTTCCTGACCAATATCGTGGAGAACTATAACGAATCCGGCTTTACCCAGGTTACCGATGCGGTAAGGCTCTCCGACTACTACGTCCAGGACGCGTCTTTCCTGAGGCTGGACAACATCACGCTCGGCTACAATGCCGGAAATTTCCTGGGGAACAGCCTCTCTGCCCGTATTTACGGTTCGGTACAGAACGTATTTACCGTTACCGGGTATGACGGACTGGACCCGGAAGTGCAGAACGGGAACGATTACAATATCTATCCGCGCCCGAGAACCTTTCTCCTGGGGCTGAGCCTGGACTTCTAAACAAACCTTAAGACATCAGACATGAAAAAAATAAATTTCACCTATCTATATGCCGGCATACTGGGGCTTGTAACCATCCTGGCCACTTCCTGTACCGGCGACCTGGACACCGAGCCGAGGGTAGAACAGACCAAAGACAACATTCTGGGCGATGACCCGGAAGCCTATAAGGGAATGCTGGCCAAGATATACAGCGCCTTTATCCTTACCGGGCAGGAAACCTCCGGGCAGACCGATGTGGTAGCCCCCGATGCCGGGGCTTCCTCCTATATCCGGAATTACTGGAATTTCCAGGAACTGACCACCGACGAGGCCCTGAACCGCTGGGGGGACGGCGGACTGGACGCATTGAACCGGCTGGACTGGACTGCGGGCAACAACTTCATCCGGATCATGTATGACCGTATCTACCTGGAAGTCGCCCTGGCCAATAATTTCCTGCGGGAAACAGAAGGCACGGAAAACTCCGAAATACAGGACTACAGGAACGAAGCCCGTTTTTTACGTGCCCTGGCCTACTGGCACGCCATAGACCTGTTCGGCAACGTGCCTTTTGTAACGGAAAACGATCCCGTAGGGAATTTCGAACCGCCGAGATATCCCCGCGAAGAGCTCTTCGGTTTCGTGGAGAGCGAACTGCTGGAGATCATCCCCCTGATGAAAGCACCGCGGGCCAACGAATACGCAAGGGCCGACAGGGTGGCCGGATGGATGCTCCTGGCCAAACTGTACCTCAATGCCGAAGTGTATACCGGGGAGGCCCGGTACGGAGAAGCACTGACCCAGCTGGAGCATATTGTCAACGAAGGCGGCTACACCCTGGAAGGGAATTACGAACACCTCTTCCTGGCCGATAACGACCGTTCGGAAGAGATCATCCTTCCCCTGGCGGCAGACGGACTGCAAAGCCAGTCGTTCGGAGGTACCAGCTATATTATCCATGCCGGGATCAGCAATTCGACCATGGACCCTGCCGACTACGGGGTAAACGGGGGATGGGAAGGTAACCGGACCACCTCGGCATTCGCCGACCTCTTCGGTAACCTGGACACCAACCGCGACGGGCGGGCCCTGTTCCACACCGAAGGACATGTCAGGGAAAACACCGATTATATGGCCTTTAACAACGGTTATGCCATTGCCAAGTACAAGAACCTCACTTCAACCGGAGAACACGGTTCGGATACCAGCGGCGAATTTGTAGATACCGACTACCCGCTGTTCCGCCTTGCCGATGCTTACCTGATGTATGCCGAAGCTGCAATACGCACAGGCAGTGAAACGGCCACTGCCCTCAATCTTGTAAACCAGCTCAGGGAAAGGGCTTATGGCGATACTTCGGGAAATATCAGCGCTGCACAGCTTACCCTGGACTTTATCCTGGACGAAAGGGGAAGGGAACTGTACTGGGAAGGCCATCGCAGGACCGACCTGATCCGGTTCGGAAAATTTACGGGCAGCGGATACCTGTGGCCGTGGAAAGGCGGCAGTGTAAACGGCTCGGGCGTGGAATCGTTCCGCACCCTGCTGCCCATACCGCTTACAGACCTCGGGGTAAATTCCAATTTGGTACAGAATCCGGGGTACTGATTATAGTCGGAAGTCGGAAGTCGGATGCCGGATGCTGTCATTCAGAGCGAAGCGAAGAATCTACACCCCGGCTCAAAGGAGCTTCAAGAGCATGACAGAAGCACCCGAGATTCCTCCTGCGTCGGAATGACAATGCTGTCATTCGGAGAACTAACAAACTAAGAACTACAAACTAATAAACTAATCTATGAAAACAACCAATATCCCGGGCGCACTGATGCTCGCTGCAAGCCTTTTCTGGTCTTGCTCCGACGACGATAACGGCCCCGTAATGATCCCTGCAGACGCACCGGTCATTACTGCTCCCACCTCGGGAAGCAGTTATATACTCACTGAAGACAATGCTGCCGGACAGGCAGACCGCTTTGTGTGGAACAAGGCCAATTTTAATGTACCCACACAGGTAAACTACAGCCTCCAGGCCGATATACCGGGCAATGACTTCCAGTCTTCTGCCTCCCTGGGCCAAACCACGGCTACACAGCTTGCCGTAAGCACGGAACACCTGAACAATACGGCCCTGAGGCTGGGCCTCCCGGCGGAAGAAGCTTCTGAAATGGAAGTCCGGGTAACGGCTTCGGTCAACGCTCATACGGAGCCACTGATCTCCGAAACCATACTGGTCAGCGTTACCCCATATGGCTCCGACGGGGGCGGGGGGTCTTATCTCTGGGTTCCGGGAGGTTACCAGGCTGCCGGGAACTACGGCGGGGACTGGAGCCCGGCCGAAGCGCCGCAACTCCGCTCGCTTCCGGATTCCGACACCGAATTCGAAGGCTATATCTATTTCGGCACTGCCTCGGAATACAAGTTTACCGCAGCACCGGAATGGGGCAACGGCGAATACGGTGACGGCGGTTCGGGGACCCTGCTGCTGAATGATGGCGAGAACCTTTCGGCCCCTGCGGGATATTACCTCTTTCACGTGGATACGGAAAACCTCACCTACAGCCTCCTGGATACCCAATGGGCGGTGATCGGCGACGCCATTCCGGGAACCGGGTGGGAAAGCGACGTGGATATGACGTATGACGCCACGCAGAAAACCTGGTCGATAGCGCTGGACCTGCAACCGGGAGAAATGAAATTTCGCGCGAATGACGACTGGGACCTGGATTACGGAGATGACGAAGGCGACGGTACCGCGGAAAAAGGAGGGACCAATATCATGATAGAGGCAGGCGGCAGTTATACCGTAGTTCTCGATCTGAGCACTCCAGGGGCATATACGTATACCATCACTGCGGAATAACCCTTCTTAATTCCTTTTTGATAAATGATATGAACGGAATGCGGATACCCCTGTCCCATTCCGTTTTTTAAGCGCTTGTTTAAATTGATTTGATTGCAGCCGCAGCCCATTGGAATTCGTTTAAACAAGCTCCCATAACCGGCAAAACAAAAACGATGAAAACACCACACACTTTTCTGAAAAAGACATTCGCTCTTTCCTTTTTAGTACTTGCTCTTCTTGCGTGCAACAGTGATGACCACACCTATACCCCTGATCCGCCGGAGACCATTCCTGAAAAATACGACCTGGGCCTGTTCGACAATGGCAAACGGGTGATGATGCAGGCTTTTTACTGGGATGTGGAACCGCGGTTCGAATGGTGGAATACCCTGTCAGGCCACATAGAAGACTGGGCAGCCACAGGGGTAGACCGGATATGGCTTCCGGTAGCCACCAAGGGGCAGTCGGGCGGATATTCGATGGGCTATGATCCCTCCGATTATTTCGATTTCGGCGAATTCGACCAGCACGGTACGGTGCCTACCCGTTTCGGCACCCGGGAACAACTGGAACACCTTATTCAAAAAGCCCATGACAACGGACTGGAAGTGATTGCCGATATCGTACTGAACCACAATTCGGGAGGAGGGGAAGAATATAACCCCTACCGCAACAAGAACACCTATACCCTTTTCGACACTGCCAACGGCAATGCCTCCGGAAAATTCAACCGCAGTTACGAGGATTTTCATCCCAACAGCCTGCACCAACACGACGAAGAGGCATTGTTTTTCGAAGAGCAGGACCTGTGCCACCACCAGCCCCGGGTACAGGAATGGTTGTGGAAAGGAGAGCACTCCGTGGCAAAATATTATAAAAATGTCATGAAATTCGACGGCTGGCGGTTCGATTATGTCAAAGGCTTCGGGGCCTGGGTCGTAAAAGCCTGGACAGACGAAGTGGGAGGTTTTGCCGTAGGCGAATACTGGGACGGCTATAACCCAGAACTGGTGGAATGGGTAGAAGCTTCCGGCGCAGCCGCATTCGATTTTTCCTGTTTCTACAAACTCGATGAGGCACTCGACCGCAAGGGCGACCTGACTGTTCTCTCCGGTGATATGCTTTGGAAGTCCTATCCGGAAAAGGCGGTCACCTTCGTGGCCAACCACGATACCGAAAAAGACGAAAACCCGGAAAATAACATAAGCGCAGCACATAAGATGCTTGCCTATGCCTATATCCTTACACACGACGGCTACCCTACCCTGTTTTATTCCGACTACGAAAACAGGCAGTACAGGTCGGGATTAAAAAACCTGGTCAGCATCCACAACAGCATTGCCACCGGGACCCTGGAAGTACTGCACCAGAGCGGGGAAGAATACATTATGAAACGGAACGGTAACGACGACAACCCGGGGCTCATTCTCTATATGAACATCGGTAGTGATCACCGCCAGCGAACCGTCACGACCAACTGGAAAGACAAAAAACTCGTCGATTATTCCGGCAATACCAGCGCCTGGCTGATTACGGACAGTAACGGGCAGGTTACCGTAGAGGCCCCTGCAAAGGGTTTTGCCGTCTGGTCGGTTTCAAGGGAGTAATCTTCTTTAAACCGGGATTCACAAAAGCGATTCTACTCAATACTCCCGACTTCATGCTTCGCGCTCAGGGCTTCCATCACAATGCCCGAAAAAATTTTCCCTGCCTCCTGCTTTTATTATAAATCCCGCAAAAAAACCCTTTCATAATATACAATAAACCAAAATAAGGCAGCAAATTCTACTCTTTGTCCAAAAAAACACCAAAGTTATTAACACTACAACGTTTTCGAAACTCCGGTTTTGCTATATAACAAAAATTTCACATAAATTTAACTGTCTTAATAATCAAAACGCCATAAAACTACTATTTATGAAAATCAGTATTTTTCAGAAAATGCCCTTTATTTTTGCCGTATTCCTATATGGCACCATATACGGGCAGATTACAGTATCGGGCACGGTCTCTGATGCTTCGGGACCATTACCGGGAGCCAACGTCCTGGTAAAAGGCACTACCAACGGGACCCAGTCAGATTTTGACGGTAACTTCTCCCTTTCGGGAGTACAGGAAAACGATGTGCTCGTCATCAGTTATATCGGCTATAAATCAATGGAAATCGGGGTCAATGGCCGTACATCGATAAACATTACCCTTGCCGAAGATGCCCAGGCCCTGGATGAGGTGGTCATCATAGGATATGGCGAAACCACCCGGAGGGATGCTACCGGGTCTGTAGTTTCGGTAAAGGCGGAGGACTTCAACAAGGGGGTTATCGCAGCCCCGGAGGAACTCATTCAGGGTAAAAGCGCCGGGGTACAGATCACCTCTTCGAGCGGTGAGCCCGGTGCGGGGATCAATATCCGTATCCGCGGAACATCTTCGGTAAGAAGCAACAACAACCCCCTATTCGTGGTCGACGGCATTCCCCTTGCCGGTGACGACACCTCTGCAGGAGGTTCTGATATAGGACGGGGTACCTCGGCTTCCAAAAACCCGCTCAATTTTATAAACCCTAACGATATTGCCAGTATCGACGTGCTTAAAGATGCTTCCGCCACTGCCATCTACGGTTCGCGGGGCGCCAACGGGGTCGTGATCATCACGACCAAAAGCGGCAGGGGCCAGGAGGCCTCCCTGGAATATTCGGCCACTACCAGTCTTTCGACACCTGCCAATACTTACGACCTGCTGAACCGGGACCAGTTTCTCCGGGGTATTGAAAAATACGGAGGCAATGTAGAGGAACAGGACAAAGGGCACAACACAGACTGGCAGGACCAGATCTCGCGAACGGCCTTTTCACAGACCCATAACCTGTCTTATGCCAACGGGCACGAAACCGGCGACTATCGCCTGTCGCTGAGCTACTCCGACCAGCAGGGGGTGATCGAAAATTCTTCCATGGAACGCCTCAATGCCCGGCTGAACCTCAATCAGCGTTTCTTTAACGACAAACTGAAACTCGGGGCACAGGTCACCATCTCCAGGGTCAATGACGAAGCGCCTCTCATTACGGACAATGCCGGTCACGAAGGAGACCTGCTGGGGGCTACCTATACCGCCAACCCCACCTGGCCCGCCGATCCGGAATTCCAGTTCTCCACGTCTACACAGAACCCGCTTTCACTGCTGGAATACTACCAGGACAAGACCAAAACCAACAGGAGCCTCATCAACCTTTCGGCCACCTATGATTTTACGGACGAATTCAACGTCAAGGTCAATACCGGTTTCGACAATTCCGCTTCAGACCGCGAGGGGGCCATGTCTCCCCTGCTGTTTATGGGGTCCGGTGTCTATGAGAACGGAAAGGCCTTTATTGCCGAAGTGGACAACAGCAGCCAGCTTCTCGAGGTATTGTTTAACTATAATGCCGACTTTGAAGACTCGCGGCTTACCGCCCTGTTGGGGTATTCTTACCAGGAATTTACCAACAAGGGAAGAGTATACCAGGGATGGGGGTTCAGTGACCCCGACATGGGCCGTATGATCAGCGACCTGAAAGCTACCGACCGCACGATACGCAACGCCATAACCGGCCCGTACCAGCAATACGGTTACGGTATTAACGGCGGCTTTGTAAACCGGCTGTTTCCCGAACTGGCTACCGACGCGCTTACCGTGGGGGCTACCCCGGCCAGGGCGGCCGTATCAGACTGGCATCACTACGTGGATGAACTGCAGTCCTTTTTCGGAAGGGTCAACTACACCCTCAAAGACCGCTATATCTTTACCGCCACACTCCGGGCAGACGGTTCGTCCAAATTCGGGGGCAATAACAAGTACGGGTATTTCCCTTCGGGTGCCTTTGCCTGGATATTGTCTGACGAAGACTTTATTCCCGACAGTTTCTCCAACCTGAAACTCCGCCTGGGATACGGAATTACCGGGAACCAGGAGATCCCTCACAACCGGTACCAGACCCGGTCGCGTTATGACGGGCTCTCGATCAAGGAAGACGGAGAGGTACAGAACGTATCGCTTTCCAATGTAGCCTTTGCCAATCCCGACCTCAAATGGGAACAGACACAACAATTCAATATAGGGGTCGACTTCGGTTTCTGGGACAACAGGCTGAGCGGTTCTCTCGACCTGTACCGCAAAAATACGACCGACCTGCTCATGCAGATCATGTCGGCCCAGCCTGCCCCGCAGGAATTCGTTTACGAAAACCTGGATGCCGATGTGATCAATCAGGGTTTTGAGATTACCCTCAATTACGGGATCATTACCACCGAAGACCTCAGCTGGGACTTCGGGGCCAACCTTTCCTACAACGACAACAGTGTAGAAAACTTCGACGGCACCGTAGATACCGGGGGCATCAACGGGCAGGGACTCACCGGGGCCTTTGCCCAGCGTATTGTGGACGGACAGCCCCTGTTCTCCTATTTCCTCAGGGAATTCAGCGGTTACGACGAAAACGGGCTTTCGCTGTATGAAGAAGGTGACATCCAGCAATTCGTGGGAAAAAGTGCACTGCCCAAATACAATCTCGGCATCAGCACCAGCGTCCGGTACAAGCAATGGGACCTTTCGGCCTTTTTCGCCGGACAGTTCGGGCACTATATCTACAACAATACACGCAACGCCTTTTTTACGGCAGGGGGCCTGGGCAATGCCAAGAATACCACCCGGGACGTCCTGGACAGCCCGGAATCCAATCTCAATGCCGCCGATGTCTCTACCCGTTTCCTGGAAAAGGGAGATTTCCTGAGGCTGCAGAATGTGACCCTGGGGCATAATTTCACCTTTGCCGACCATTCGAAGTTCTTCAAATCATTCCGGGTATACCTCAATGCCCAGAACCTGTTTGTCATTACAAACTACAGCGGTCTCGACCCGGAAGTAAACGTAAACAAGCAGCTCGACGGCGTACCCTCGCTGGGGATCGATTATACCTCCTACCCGAGGCCGAGAACATTTACCCTGGGACTGAATGCCAGGTTTTAAAGCACTAAACTTACTTTAAATCATAAACAAGAATCCATGAGATACTTCACCAGACATATACGGATAGCGTTCATCGGGGTGCTGCTGTTATCCACAGCCTGTACAGACCTCGAAGTAGAGGAACACGATTCCATCGTAATTCCGGAAACCGATGAAGGTTTCGGGGGAGTAGACCCCGGCAAGACCCTGGAATCGGCCTATAACGACATCAGGGATACCTACAGTACACAGGAAGGGCTGTATGCCCTTTCGGAAGCCTCTACCGACGAGGTTATTGTCCCAACAAGGGGTACCGACTGGGGAGACAACGGGGTATGGCGTGTGCTCCACGCCCATACCTGGGACCCCACCCACCGTGATATACTGAACACCTGGAACCGGCTTAATTCCAATGTATTCCGGATCAACCAGCTTCTGGCCCCGCAATCTGAAGCCAGCGCACAACAAATAGCGGAAGGCCGTTTTTTAAGGGCTTACAGCATGTTCCATATCATGGACCTCTACGGCCAGGTACCCTTCAGGGATGCCGATGAAGGGGTCGATATCGACCCCAGGGTACTTACGGCAAACGAGGCTTTCGATTTTATTATGGAAGACCTGGAAGCCGCACTGCCCGAACTGCCCGCCATAGGCCCCGGAAACGGAACCATACAAGCTTCAAAAGCTGCCGCCCGTTTCCTGCTGGCCAAACTGTACCTCAACAAATACCGTTACCAGGGCAGTGATGCTCCCGATCCGGCCGATATGACCAAGGTGATAGAAATGGTAGATGCCATAGCCCAGGACGGATTCGGACTGCAGGAAGGCTTTTTCGATATCTTTAAAAACGATGCAGACAACGAGACCATCTGGTATACCGATGCTTCGGTGGGCACCCGGATGTGGCCCGGGCTGCACTATCACCAGGTAGTCCCGGATAAAACTTCCGGGGGATGGAATGGCTTTGCCACCCTTAAAAGCATCTACGAACTGTTCGAAGGGCCCGACGACACCAATGCGGAAGGTGCCGGACAGGAAGAGCGAAGAGGATTTGTTCCCGACCAGGGTATAGGATACGGTTTCCTGGTAGGCCAGCAATACGCCGCCGACGGCACTCCCCTGAAAGACCGCGCCGGAAACCCGCTGGTCTTTACCAAAGATTTCCCTGCCCTGGTGGGGAATAACGAAAGAACGGGGATAAGAATACTGAAATACCATCCCGACAACGGGGCCGAGGCTACCGGAATGATCGTATTCCGCTATGCCGATGCCTACCTGATGAAGGCCGAGGCGATCCTGCGGGGAGGGGCTTCGGGCGACGACCCCACGACCATGGTCAACGCACTGCGCACCCTGAGAAAGGCTACCCCGCTCAGTACCATAGACCTTCCCGAACTGCTGGACGAAAGGGCGAGGGAACTCTATACCGAAGGGTGGAGGCGCAACGACATGATCCGCTTCGGGGTCTTTACGGAAGCCTGGGAATTCAAGGAAGTTTCCGATGATTACCGCGAGTTGTTTCCCATACCGGCTACAGCACTGGTATCCAACCCGAACCTCACCCAGAATACCGGGTATTAAAACGGGAAAAAATACCGCACATACGGAGAGGCTGCCCGAATGGGCAGCCTCTTTTTTTAACGTTCAGAAAACGTTTCTTTCCATTGCCCGTCTGTAAATTATTCTGTAGGTTTGGTCATAAAGCAAAACCCCGGATGAAAACAGGTCATACTTTTGGGCCCCTGCTCCTTTTTCTGTTCTGTATATTTCAGGTAAAAGCCCAGGAAAAAGCGCCTACGCAGCTCCCCGAAGTTACGGTTCACGGCCATACCCCGGTACAGGCGCCGGCAGACAGCACTGCCATCACCCCGGTTGCGGCGGTATCCGCACGCGAACTGGAAGAGTACGCCCCTGCGGATATCACTCCTGCCATGAACAGGATTCCGGGAGTTTTTATCCTCTCGGGGGGGATGAACGTAAGCCGGATCACCATTCGCGGCGTGGGGGCACGCACCCCTTACGGCAGCAATAAGGTGAGAGCATACCTCGACGGCATCCCGGTGACCAACGGTATGGGGGAAACCGCCCTGGAGGTATTCGACCCGGAAAACATGGGAAACATAGAAATTATCGAAGGGCCGAAGGCTACGGCCTACGGGGCGCCGCTGGGAGGTACCATTTTACTCCGCTCGGCCACACCCGGAACATCTTCGGTAAGCACCAGCCTTACCGCAGGCTCATACCAGCTTCTTAAAAATACCACCCACCTGTCTGTTACAGACCGGAAACTGTCCCTCGGCCTGAATTACGAACACCTGGAAACCGGCGGTTACCGCGAGAACAGCGCCTATAACCGCAATGCCGTGCAGCTGAATGCTTCGTATCGTTTTGATGAGAACAATACCCTTTCACTCCTTTTCAGCCAGATAGGCTACAATGCACAGATTCCCAGCTCCATCAGCAGGCAGGCCATGGAGGAAGACCCCGGGCAGGCGGCGTCCAACTGGCTGGAGGCACAGGGCTATAAGAACAGTCATGCCACCCTGGCCGGGCTCAGTTATACCCACCGTTTCACGGCATCGCTGCAAAATACCACCAGTGTTTTCTACACCTATCTCGACCACTACGAACCCCGTCCCTTTAATATCCTTACCGGGTTTACGAACGGGTATGGTATACGCAGCACCTTCGGGAAGGATTTCACTTTCGGGGGCAGAAAGGGACAGGTGCAACTCGGCACCGAGATGTATAAGGACGTGTACCAATGGGGCACCATAGAAAACCTGTACCAGCAGCATGAAGGCGGGGGGAGTGCGGAAGGCCGGCAACTCAGTGACAACAAGGAATACAGGAACCAGCTGAACCTGTTTACCACCCTTACCCTGCCCCTTGCCCCGCGATTGAAGGCCCGGCTGGGGCTGAATGCCAATTTCACTTCCTATAATTTCCTGGACCATTACAACGAAGGCGCCGGCAATACCAGCGCCTCCCGGCGCTTTGACCCCATCCTGGCCCCATCTCTCGATATCGATTACCGCTATAGCGAACACCTGAGGTTTTACGCCAACATCAGCCGTGGGTTTTCCTTTCCCGGAACCGAAGAAACCCTTACCCCCGAGGGGGTTATAAATCCCGGTCTGGGGCCGGAGAAAGGCATGCACTACGAAACGGGAATACGGTTAAAACTCCTGGAAGACCGTCTTTCGGTTACGGCCGCTGCCTACCTGATGGACATCAGGGACCTGCTGGTGGCCCAAAGGGTGGGTGAAGACCAGTACATCGGAAAGAACGCAGGCAAAACAGAACACCGGGGCATAGAACTTTCCGCAGCATACCACATCCCTGTAAGTCCCGCGGTAACCCTTATCCCTTTTGCGACGACCTCGGTCAACAAACACCGTTTTATCCGCTTCAGGGACGGGGACAACGATTATTCCGGCAATCCGCTTACCGGTGTTCCCGCTTACAAGACCAGTGCCGGCTTCCGGCTCACTCACCGGAAAGGGCTTTTCCTTTATGCCAACTACCTGGGCACGGGAAAGATCCCGCTTACCGACGGCAATACCCTGCACACCGATCCGTATCATATATTCAACCTGAAAGCCGGGTTCAGGACATCGCTGTACCGCCGGCTTTCACTACAGGTCTCCGGGGGGATAAACAACGCGGGCAACAGCACTTACGCCTCATCGGTACTGATCAATGCCACCGGATTCGGAAATACCGAACCCCGCTTTTACTACCCGGGACTACCCAGGAATTACTATGCAGGCGTCCGCCTACGGTATATGTTATAAGCAGAAGCCGTCTTGGTCCAAACCCCTGGTTTTCTACCCGGCCTCCGCAATGTTTTTACGGGTATTCATCAGGCTGGCATTGCGAAAATGACGGTTTACAGCATTAATCAGTTTATAGGGACGGTTAAACGCTTCCTGAGAAACCATAAAGTATTCGGACAGTTTTCGTATGGTGTCCTTCGACAGTCCCTTGTGATAATTTAAAATCTTGGAAATTGTTCCTTTGGAAAGTTCCAGCACAGGCTCCAGGTCCTTGGCTTTCATCTGGTGTTCTGCCATCATCGATTTAAGCAGTGTAATGGGATCCTGATCTTCCAGAGTATTGTGTTCTTTATCCCATTTTTCAATCAACAGGGTGAGGAGTTCGATTTCTTCTTCCGCTTTTTCGTCATTACTACGCAACAAACCTTCCAGTATATTGCAATACGTATCGTATTGTTCCCTGTTCTTAATTACGGTATATTTTAAGGTTTTCATCATTATTTTTTTAATAGTTATCAATATCATACTGTTTCCCGGTCTTGCAAAGCCCGGTATATTCGGCGTGGGTACCGATCCATTTTACATACAGATGTACCCGTGTCTTTCCGAAATAATACTCACATATCATCCGATAGTTATTTCCTCCTACATTAAACACCAGCCGGTTCGTACCCCTCCCCAGAATATCGGCACTGTTAAAAGTTTTTATAATATCCCGGGGTTCCTTCCAGTCTGCCCACCTGATTATATTTAACCAGTGTGCAAACGATACCCCGCTCCGTGCATTTTTTACAATATAGTCTTCAATCGTTTGCTTCTTTATTAAATGTACCTTCATGAGAACTAAATTACAAATATACTAAAGTTTCCCTTAATGAAACTTTATTGGTTCACGTTTTATGATCACACCTAAAGTCAGCCTCCCGCCTTCGCCGGCAATACCCTGCACACCGATCCGTATCATATATTCAACCTGAAAGCCGGGTTCAGGACATCGCTGTACCGCCGGCTTTCACTACAGGTCTCCGGGGGGATAAACAACGCGGGCAACAGCACTTACGCCTCATCGGTACTGATCAATGCCACCGGATTCGGAAATACCGAACCCCGCTTTTACTACCCGGGACTACCCAGGAATTACTATGCAGGCGTCCGCCTACGGTATATGTTGTAAATCAAATAACAAATCATCCCGCGACTCATCAGCACATTGACTCATTGACACATTGGCACATTGGCACATTAGCACATTAACCATAAAATTACCTATCTTTGTTAAAGACCTCATCGGATCAAACCTAAAACCACATTGTATGAAACTTATACTGAGAGTTCTTTTAACCGCCCTTGCCGTGGTGATCCTGGCCAAAATACTTCCCGGGGTCAATGTAGACAGTTACCTTACCGCTATTATCGTAGCCCTTGTACTGGGACTGCTGAACCTGCTGGTAAAACCGCTTCTGATCCTCTTTACCCTGCCGATCACCATTCTTACCATGGGGCTTTTTCTCCTGGTGATCAATGCGGTGGTCATTCTGTTTACCGAAAGCCTGGTAGGGGGCTTCCAGGTGGCCAGTTTCTGGTGGGCACTGCTGTTCAGCCTGTTGTTGTCGTTCCTGCAATCCGTTTTTCATTCCTTTATCGGGGATAACGGGGAAGACTGACCGGTGACTTCGATACACCGATCACTGCGATCAAAGAAACTTCAACAGCAGGGGAACCTGTAAAACGCCCTCTAAAATTCAGACGCTCAAAAAGTTGGTTGGAATTGCAAAAAACTCTAATTTTGCAGCCGGTTTTTATATGCCCTATTAATTTATAAAGAGAATAAATGGATATTACAAGAGAGCACATTGACGAATTGAATGCGGTAGTAAAAGTGGCTATCAGCAAGGATGATTACAGTGACAAGGTAGCTACGGTTCTTAACGATTACCGGAAGCAGGCTAATATTCCCGGGTTCAGAAAGGGACATGTGCCGTTGGGGCTCGTTAAGAAACAATACGGAAAAGCTGTACTGGTCGATGAGGTGAACAAACTTTTGCAAAATGCGCTTGACAAGTATCTGACCGAAGAAAAGATCGATGTCCTGGGCAATCCGCTTCCCAGGCCACAGGATGACTTTGACTGGGATGCGGACGATTTCTCCTTTGAATTCGAACTGGGGCTGGCTCCCGAATTCGAAGTGAAGATCAAGGGAAGCAAACCGGTAACGCATTATCATATCGTTGCAGACGACAAAACGCTGGACGAGCAGGTAGACAGAGTCCGCCAGCAATACGGCAAGCTCATTTCGAAAGAAGAAGTGGAAGAAGGAGATGAAATTACCGGAACCTTTACCAGCGAAGAAAAGGAAATAGACAACAAGGCGACATTTACCCTGGACAAGATCAAGGGGAAGAGAAACCTCAACAAATTTACAGGGTCCAAAGCCGGGGATGTACTCGAACTGAAAACCAAGAACCTCGTACAGGACGAGCACGACCTGATGCATTTCCTGAAGATAGACCACGACGAGGCTCATGACCTGGATATTGCGGTGAGCTTCACCATCGAAGAGATCAACAAAAGAGAACCTGCCGAACTGAACCAGGAACTCTTTGACAAACTCTTCCCTGCCGGAACGGTAACCTCGGAAGAAGAACTCAGGGCGCGTATCAAGGAAGATGCGGAGAAACAGTACGAACAACAGGCAGACCAGAAACTGCTGAACGATATTACCGAATACCTGGTGGAAAACACCAAATTCGACCTTCCTGCCGAATTCCTGAAAAAATGGATCCGCGAGACCGGCGAAAACCCGCTTACGGAAGAACAGGCCGGTGAAGAATATGAAAAATCCGAAAAGGGACTGAGGTACCAGCTCATAGAAAGCAAGATCATCAATGAGAATGACCTGCAGGTTTCCTTCGACGAGCTCAAGGATTTTGCCAAGGGCTTTATAAAAACGCAAATGGCACAGTTCGGACAGACCGATCCTTCGGAAGAAGAACTGGACAGCATTGCAGCGAGAATACTCTCTAACCGTGACGAAGTCAAACGCCTTTCCGAACAGCTGATGAGTAAAAAACTGCTGGAACTCTACAAGGAAAAAGCAAACCTCAAGACAAAAGAGGTCTCTTTTGAAGATTTCATCAAGGAGGTATACCAGTAATTTCGTCTGAATGCTCCGGGAGTATCCCGTGTCCATTAGTGAGTAAAGACGAAAAAATAACTATATTTAAGGCGTTAAATCATATGGCATTTAACGCCTTTTATCATAAAACACAACGTTATGGATTACACTAAGGAATTTAAAAAATACGCCACAGGGCATCACGGAATAAACAGTATGTATTACGACAAGATCGTAAGCAGGGTGACTCCCGTGGGCATGACGCCCAACATTATAGAAGAACGGCAGATGAACGCAGTGGCCATGGATGTATTTTCACGTCTCATGATGGATCGTATCATCTTTATGGGAACGGCTATCGACGACCAGATCGCCAATATCATCCAGGCACAGCTGCTGTTTCTCTCCAGCGTAGACTCCTCCAAGGATATCGAGATTTATATCAATTCTCCCGGGGGTAGCGTATACGCCGGATTGGGGATCTACGACACCATGCAGTTTATAAAACCCGACGTGGCCACCATCTGTACGGGAATGGCCGCATCCATGGCTGCCGTGTTGCTCTGTGCCGGCCACCAGGGAAAACGAAGCGGACTTACCCACTCCAGGGTAATGATCCACCAGCCCCTCGGCGGAGCCCAGGGCCAGGCCAGTGATATAGAGATCACAGCCCGGGAGATCCTGAAACTCAAGGATGAACTGTACAACATTATCGCCAATCATTCCGGGCAGCCCTTTGAAAAGGTCAACAAAGACAGCGACAGGGACTACTGGATGAAGGCAGACGAAGCCAAGGCTTACGGAATGATCGATGAGATCCTGGCGAGAAATTAGACCGGAAGGTCATAATTATTAATGACGGGAGGCTGTCTGAAAGGGACCTGGCCCTTCACTTCGGCCGGAAAGACACCTTTAGGGCAGCCCCCCGGAACCAAATAAAATTGTAATGGCAAAAGAAGAATTAGAATGTTCGTTTTGCGGAAGGAAAAAGCCTGAAACCAATTTGCTTATAGCCGGCCTGGACGCCCATATCTGCGACCGGTGTATCGAACAGGCACACAGTATTGTGCTGGAGGAAACCAAACAATCGCAGTCGGAAGAGCTCTCGGCTGAGCTTATCCTGAAAAAACCACAGGAGATCAAGGGGTTCCTGGACGAATATGTGATCGGGCAGGACGTGACCAAAAAGGTGCTTTCGGTAGCGGTGTACAACCATTATAAACGGCTGCTGCAACCCAAGACCAAGGATGATATCGAAATCCAGAAAAGCAATATCATCATGGTGGGGCAAACCGGAACGGGAAAGACCCTTATGGCCAGGACCATTGCCAAAATGCTGAACGTCCCGCTGGCTATCGTAGACGCTACCGTACTCACGGAAGCCGGATATGTAGGGGAAGATGTGGAAAGTATCCTCACCCGCCTGTTGCAGGCAGCGGATTACAACCTCGAAAAGGCGGAACGGGGCATCGTCTTTATCGACGAGATCGACAAGATCGCCCGCAAGAGCGACAACCCGTCCATTACCCGTGACGTCTCCGGCGAAGGGGTACAGCAGGCCCTGCTGAAACTCCTGGAAGGGACCGTGGTAAACGTACCTCCGAAAGGCGGACGGAAGCATCCCGACCAGAAATTCATAGAGGTCAATACCGAAAACATCCTCTTTATCGCCGGAGGTGCGTTTGACGGTATGGAAAAGATCATATCGAAACGGTTGAACATGCAGGCCGTAGGATATAATGCGACCAAAGGCGAGGAAGTCGTAGACGAGGAGAACCTGCTGCAATACATTATCCCGAAAGACCTGAAGGAATTCGGGCTTATCCCGGAGATCATAGGAAGGCTTCCCGTGCTGACCTATATGAACCCCCTGGACGCAGAAGCGCTGAGGGCCATTCTTACGGAACCCAGAAATGCAATCATCAAGCAGTACCACAAGCTCTTCGACATGGACGACATCAAGCTGAAAGTCGCCGACGATGCGCTCGACTTTATCGTGGAAAAGGCCATAGAATACAAACTGGGCGCGAGGGGACTTCGATCCCTCTGCGAAACCATCCTTACCGATGCCATGTTCGATCTGCCCAGTTCTGACGAAAAACAACTGAAAGTAGATCGCACCTATGCCAGCGAAAAACTGGCCAAAGCCAAAGTAAGCAAGCTGAAAGCAGCGTCGTAGTACTGTATTTCCCGGATATCACAAAGCCGTCTCATACCCTGAGACGGCTTTTTTTTTGCGGCCGGACCCGGTAATTTTCCTTAGCTAAGGTACGTTGGAGATCCCATTCTGATTTCAGGCGATTTTATTTGCAGTAACAATAATCAGACACATTCACATACAACACTGCAATTTTTTCAATCGGAACATTTACATTAAACCACTGTCCCGTTCATACCGAGCATTTCCTCCATATAGTTTCTCTGGTTGGAGAGGCGGGGCACCTTGTGCTGGCCCCCGAGTTTGTCGTAGGTCTTGAGCCAGTCGTAGAAAAGGCCCTTACGGGCTATGTTGATACGGGGCATGTTCAACGTCATATTGTTATACCTCTTGGCTTCGTAATCCGAATTCAGCGATTTAAGTCCTTCATCCAGCTCCCTGGTAAAATGCTTCAGGCACTCAGGGTGCCTGCGGAACTCTATCAGCCATTCGTGCCCTCCTTTTTCACGGCCCTGCATAAAAATGGGGGCCACGGTATAATCGACCACCTCGCAACCGGCAGCCTTACACGCCCGTTTCAGGGCTTCCTCCGTATTTTCTATGATAAGTTCTTCCCCGAAAACATTGATAAAGTGCTTGGTCCTCCCGGTAACCTTGATCCGGTAGGGAGAGGTGCTCGTAAAACGCACCGTATCGCCGATGAGATACCGCCATAAACCGGCATTGGTGGTGATGACGATCGCGTAGTTCTTCCCGGTCTCCACTTCCCATAGCGGGAGTACTTTTTCATCAGGACCACCGAAGGTATCCATGGGGATAAACTCGTAAAAGATACCATAGTCCAGCATCAGCAGCAACTCGTCCGAACGGTTCCGGTCCTGTATGGCAAAGAACCCTTCGGAAGCATTGTATATTTCGTAATACTGAAAATGATCGCGGGGCAGCAGCCTTTCGTACTGGTCGCGGTAGGGATTAAAGCTTACGCCCCCGTGAAAATATACCTCCAGGTTGTTCCACACTTCGAAGAGATCATCCTTTCCCGTCTTTTCCAGCACCCTGTTCAGCAACACCAGCATCCAGGAGGGGACCCCGGCAAGACTGGTCACATTCTCCCCTATGGTTTCGTTGATAATAGCCTCCAGTTTTGTCTCCCATTCGCTCATCAGCGACACCCTGTTGCTCGGGGTACTGCTCATTTCGGCCCAGAACGGGAGATTGTCTATGATGATGGCCGAAAGGTCGCCGAAAAAGGTATTGTTATCTTCGTACAACGACTTGCTGCCTCCCAGCCGGAGGCTCTTACCGGTAAACAGCCTGGAGTCTTCGTTATTGTTAAAATAAAGCGACAGCATATCCTTCCCGGCCTTAAAATGGCAATCTTCAAGAGATTCCGTGCTTACCGGGATAAACTTGCTTTTGGCATTGGTGGTGCCACTGCTTTTCGCAAACCACTTGATGGGAGTGGGCCAGAACACATTGTGCTCTCCCCTTCGCGAACGCTCTATATAGGGTTCCATATCTTCATACCTGCTCACAGGCATGCTGTCCCTGAACGCTTCATAGTTGGTAATGGACTCGAAACCATACCGTTTCCCGAACTCGGTATGGCGTGCCGTACCGAGAAGCTGGTTGAGCAGTTCTACCTGAACTTCTTCCGGATATTTCAGGAAGAGTTCCATCTGGTAGAAGCGCTTTTTCAGCCACCAGGATGCTATGGAATTAAACAGTGGGATCGACATTTTTTGTGTACTTTTACAGTCCTTTTCTATATTGACAGGCAATAAAAATACTAAAAAACTTTACCATGTACCAAGGCGTCCTGATAAAAATGAAAACCGAATATACGGATCCCGTAAACTATTACCTGGTTTTCAAAAACGACTTTATTCACGTCAACCAGTTGCTTGACCGTGAAGTCGGGATCTCTTTCGTTTCCTACGAATGCCTGAACTGTCATCTGGACAAGCCCATCTACCGCCAGGGGTTCTGTAAAAGCTGTTTTTTCGAAACGGCTTCGGCGGGAGACTGGATCATGCGCCCGGAACTGAGCAAGGCCCACCTGGACCAGGAAGACCGGGACCTGGAATTTGAAAGGGCGGTACAGCTACAGCCCCATGTGGTATACCTGGCCCTTTCCAGCGAGGTAAAGGTGGGAGTTACACGAAAAGCACAGATCCCCACCCGCTGGATAGACCAGGGGGCCCACCAGGCCATAGAGGTGGTAGAAGTACCCAACCGCTACCTGGCCGGGATCACGGAAGTAGCCCTTAAGGCCCATATGACCGATAAGACCAACTGGCGCAAAATACTGACCAACGACCTGGCCACGGCCGATCTTGTTGCCGAAAAGGACCGTCTCGACGATTTTCTTCCGGAAGAAGTAAAACCCTATTATCTGGACACCAACAAAAAAGTATACACTATCGGATACCCGGTACTTGAATATCCGAAAAAGGTAAAAAGCCTTAACCTGGAAAAAACTCCCGAATACAGGGGAAAACTCAAGGGCATAAAGGGGCAGTATCTCCTCTTCGAAGACAGCACGGTCTTTAATGTCCGCGGAAGCGAAGGTTATGTAGTAGACCTGGTTATCGTTTGATAAACAGTTTAGAGCCCCAGGCGTTCCATAAACCCTGCTTTATAACTCTCTCCTATGGGAATACGGTTATCGCCTATAATGACCTTGTTTTTCTGGATGGAACGGATATACCCGACATTGACCACAAAAGACTTGTGGATACGCAAAAACTGCCCCCGGGGCACCTTGTCCATGAAATCTTTGAAACTCAACAGGGTAAGCACAGGCTTATTGGTTCCCGAAACATGGATCTTGAGATAATCTTTCAGTCCCTGTACATAGGTAATCTCATCGGTATTGAGTTTTACATTCTCGTAATCGGACTTTACAAAGATATATCCCGAAATTCCTTCTCCGGTACCGCAGGAAGGTGAGGTATATCCCATGACCGGGATATTTTTCTCCTTGTAGCTCAGCAATTCCCTCGCGCGTACCACGGCCTTTACAAAACGGTGATAGGGTATCGGTTTTACCAGATAGTCTACGGCATTGAGCTCAAACCCTTCAAGGGCATACTGGGGATAGGCCGTGGTAAAGATAAACAGCGGCCGGTTGTCCAGGGAATGAATAAAATCTATCCCGTTGATCTGTGGCATCTCTATATCTGAAAATATCAGGTCTACCCTTCTGTCCTTGATCACCGGAATGGCATCCAGCGCATTGGTAAAGGTTCCCACTACTTCCAGTAAACTCATTTTTTCACAGTATTCTTTCAGCACATCGACGGCCAGAGGTTCGTCATCTATAATTACACAAGTCATTTGCTACCAAAATTAAGGGTTAAACTAACCGTAAATATTTTCCCGTCATCTGTGACATCCAGTTTATTCATATCCGGATATAACAGATCGAGGCGGTTCCTGATGTTCTGAAGCCCCACTCCGGAACTTTCCGTATCCTTCTTATAACTTCCCACGATGTTACTGATAAAAAAGTGAATACTGTCGTCCCTGATAGAGATCACTGTTTTGACCACGGTCTTCCCCGTATAGTCCGTCCCGTATTTAAAGGCGTTTTCTATAAAGGAAATAAACAGCAGGGGCTGTATTTTCTTGTCCCGTTCATTCCCGTAAATATTCAGGGTCACCTTTTCCCCGTCCGACAGTCGCAATCGCTGAAGTTTTATATAATTCTTAATATAGTCGAGTTCCTTTCCCAGGGGAACAAAATCCCGGTTGGCTTCATACAGCATATACCGCATCAGCTCCGACAGGGTGAGAATGGCCTCCGGGGTATCATTGGACTTTTTAACAGATAGGGAATACACGCTGTTCAGTGAGTTGAACAGGAAATGCGGGTTTAACTGTGCCTTGAGAAACTGCAGTTCGGAAGTCATTTTTTCCGATTGTATCTGTTGACGCACAGCCTCTCCCTTACGCCATTCCATATATATCCTTACCGCTGCCCCTATGATAAAATAAATGCCCATCAATCCTGCCGGGCGAAGCAGCATCAAAAACCTGAAACGCCAGGAATCCGGTGGTACCGGATGATTGGGAAAGTGGTATTCCAGCTGTTTCAGGTTCGTAGTGTCGCCCGGCATAAAAGGAGGCGGTACAGGCCCTTCCTTCGCCGGGCCAATGGTAAAAGGCATCCGGAACCTGTATCCCCGGCTGTCTTTTCTACTCATCGTATCCTCTCCTTTTCCCCGTTCTGTTATAAAAACGGCACTTACCGGACGGGGCGCCATACTACCTGCCAGCATCGAAGCCATTACGAGCACCGACAAGGATACCAGGGCGTAGGCCAACAACCTTTTCTTCAACAGGAATCCGGGCACCAGGATGTAGTAATTAAAATAGAACAGCCCGATATATATGACAAACCGGTACAGGTTTCTATACAGTATCTCCCCCGGGATAAAACCGATCTCCGAGTATATCTGATAATTGAGAATGACGAAGAAAAGCAGCCATATAGCTACGTGTACAGCTATTTCCTTGACCACCTTTTTCTTTCTGTAAACAGGGCGAATATGCATCCCGGTCATTTTTAATCAGCTAAATCTAAACATTTTACATCCACGCGAAGTACTTTTAACTCTTCCTTAGTAATTGCCGGAGATTCCCGGTTCATTATTTTATGCCTCACCAGGATACCTGCTGTACGGGCATCGGAACGGGAGCAGAAGGGACCGGAACCGGGAAGCGCAGGGATCACTTCCTGGCGTACCAGCACTTTTCCACCGCTTTTCAACTGGTAGCCATATCCGTTACCTACCTCAAAAACCTCGACATCTATACGGACCACTCTTCTATGTATGTACCCGACAACCCCGGCAATCCCGAGAATTATAAGAACAGGGAGTATCACTATCTTCCTTTTCATATGCTTCGTGCTTCCCCCCTAATCTTCATCGCTGTACTCTTCCCAGGGGAAGAACTCTTTCAGGTCGTCCAGGTAAAGGCTGCCGGAACGTCCGAGCCCTATAAACGCCCTGGCCCCGTTGAAAAATACCACAGGACTCTGTCTTGAAGTCCCTTCGAAACTCGTTTTTCTGTCCCAGGTATCATAATCCGGGTCGTATTCCCATACCGAGGTCAGTGTTCCCGATGAGGTACCACAGGCTATATACCCGTAACTCCCTATGGCAAACCCCGCGGCATAGCTCCTTACAATACTGTAATCGTCTTCCTCGTCCAGGCTCAGTTTCTTGGTCCAGCTCTCCGTACCGGGGTCAAACATCCAGAAATCCTTGAGGTACACCCCATTGGAAACCCCTGTACCCAGGTATACTTTTCCATCTATGGTAAAGCTTGTCGCACCTTTTCGCTTATCGCCACCGAAACCGAAGAGTTCCGTCCAGGTATCTGCTGCCGGATCGTATCTCCAGAAGTCCTTACGATCGTTATCACCGTCGGTACCGGTACCGAAATACCCATAACCATTCACCGAAAAGGCCACGGCCTCACGCCTGGGGTTCTCCGGAAAATCCCTGATCTGTGACCAGGTATTGGCCGTGGCATCGTAAGCGTAAAAATCACCGAGCTCATTAACACCGTCATAACCCGAACCTATATATCCCTTATCATCTATGGCAAAGCCCACGGCTGCACTCCTGGCTGTGCCCGGAAAATCGGCTTTCTGAACCCAGTAGTCCCCTTCCATATCGTATTCCCAGAAATCCACACGGTAATTATCACCGTCATACCCCGTTCCGGTATACCCCTTGTTCCCGATAGAAAAATAGGCAGAACTGCTTCGGGGCTTGCCGTCGAATACCGAGCGTATTTTCCAGTTTCCCATATCTTCTTCGTCATCCCTGGAACAGGCGACCGAAAATACCAGTAGCACTCCACACAAGGCCATACAAAGTTTTCTTACTGTTGTTCTTTTCATTTTAAACGGTTTAAAGATTATAAGTCAACCACCCCGGGATAGGCCCGAAGGGCATAAAGTCAGAAATACAGGTACGGCCTCTTGTATACAACCGGGCCAATACCATTCCTGTTTTCACCGGTTTTCGAAAGCAAAACTATACCCGGGGACATCAGCAAAAGAACACAATAGATAAATCCGCCATATCTCTATACCAATAAGCTTCTTTTACAGACCAACAGGGCTTAAGGCATTTTATCGGCAAATAACCTCTGTTGGTATAGCCACATCACCACATGGTCGATTTTCATTTCCGACCTGTGTCAAGCCTTCTATTTTTGTCCGAAATCGCACTTCATGAAATACCTGAATTTTTTATTGCTGCTCATCCTCTTCTGTTCCTGCGGAGACGACAACCTGTACGATACCGATTTCAATGCCGGGCAGGATTTTACGGGAAGTAACGTCAGGGTATTGTCTGTAGATTCCCTGACCATAGATATGTCTACCGTGAAATTCGACAGCCTGATCACCTCAGACGCCACCCGTATACTTCTGGGACAGTACACCGATACCGTATTCGGAAAAACTACGGCATCCAGTTTTTTCGAACTGTTACCGGACAGTTACAGCATAAACAACGACGGGATATACGACAGTATTTCACTTTTCCTGAACTATGACAGGTATTACTACAACGATACCCTACAGCCTTTCACCATTCAGGTTAAAGAGCTCACTTCCAGAGTAAAACCTTCAAAAGGAGATAGTTTTTACAACACGAGTATCATCCCCTACCAACAAGACAACCTGGGGCAAACAACCTTCTATCCGAAGCCCCTGGGAAGTAAGGATTCGGTTGAGATTAAGCTGAGCGACAGCTTTGGTGAAGCTTTATTCGACCGTATACAACAGAAAAAAATAACAACGGCAGACCAAATGAGGGAATATTTCAAAGGTATTACCCTACAGCCGGGAACAGACGACGACGGCGCCGTACTCGGTTTTTCCACCTCGTCCGGCGAAAGTTTCATGCGGATATATTACGCCACACACGAAACCGAAGAGCCCACGGTAAGATCCCTGGATCTTCACATCACCACCGGCAATGCTCCGGCTACCTTTTTCAACAGGATCACTTCTGAAAATGAAGATACCCCCTTTGCGAACCTGACCGATCAAGAAACCGTACTGCCAAGTGGAGAAGCGGGAAACAAAAGCTATATACAGGGCGGCACGGGGCTGACGACAAGGATCCGTTTTCCTTCGGTAAAATCACTGTATGAACTGGACGGAAAAGGCACACTGCTCTCCGCCACCATGAAGATAAAACCCACCCCGGATTATTACGATAAAAAAATGCCGCTCAGGGACACCTTAAGTATATATGTAACCGACCTGAACAACGATATCAGCGGCCAGCTTACAGACCTGTCTTCCAATACGGTATTCGCCATTCTTAACCGTGAGAACCAGGAGTTTAACCAGGTGTATTACGAGATCTCCCTTACTTCGTACATAGAAAGCATACTGTCGGCCGAGCGTGAGGACCAAAGTTCATTGATCCTGATCCCGGGCGAATACGGCTCGCGGACAGACCGGTTCGTGCTCAACGGGCAGGACCACGAAGACTTCGGGGCCACACTCGAAATACTGTACTCTATTTACGACGCAAATAACGACTGATAACCCGGGAATTGCGGAACTGTTATCACTACATAAACCGAAATACAAAAACAACTGTTTTCATGAAGAAGATATTTTTACCGGTATTGCTCTGCACACTGGCCGGCATCACCGCCAGCGCACAATCTGAAGGGCTTACCGGGTCTCCGTATTCCATGTACGGCCTGGGAAGCCTGCAACAGGCGGGTACCGGGATATCCAATGCCCTCGGGAGGGGTGGTATTGCCCTGCCCGGAGATACCGGGATCAACAACCTCAACCCTGCATCATACGCTTCCATATACGGGAAATCCTTCCTTTTTGATGTGGGGTTCCAGTCAGAATACAATCATTTTGAAAACCGGCTGAGCAACGAAAACAAATGGAGTTTCAACTTCTCCAACATCGCCATGGCCTTTCACGTCTCAGACAGGTCAGTCCTGGGGATCACCCTTACCCCTTATTCCAATGTGGGGTATACCATGCTGGGAGTTACCACCAACATAGAGGGGTCTGACCAGCAGTTCGAAAGTACGATCACCGGATCGGGAGGCCTGAACAGCATAAAACTCAATTACGGATACCGCTTATCCGACCGGCTAAGACTGGGAGCCAGTGCTTCCTATCTTTTCGGCAGTATCGAAGAAAATGAATTTTTCTCCATAGGAAGCAGCTATTTCGAGATGAGCAAAACCAGTTATTACAACGGAGCCCGTCTGGGAGCCGGGTTTCAGTACGACCTCTCTCCGAAATTCACACTGGGAGGCACTGTACTGTTTCCCGTCAAACTCAGCGGAAGTGCAGATCGCTCGGTACTGAAAACCATCAACGGGCAGAGCATCTCCGTAGAGGATGAATCGGGAGACGCCATACCGGGATTTAAACTTCCCGCAGAAATGGGGATGGGAATACTCCTGAAACCTTTCAAGGGCCTTTCGGTAAATGCCGATTACCGCAAAAACCTGTGGAGCGACACGCATCAAAATGACAATCTCGGGTCCTTCAAGGACCAGGACATCATAAGTTTCGGGGCCGAATACGTACGGAATACCCGGTCTATGGAATACACCGATCATATACGGTTCAGGGCCGGATTTACCACAGACAACGGGTATCTGTCCATCAACGGCAAAAAAATAGGCGGCTATGCCGTTACTGCCGGACTCGGACTACCCATCAGCAGTAATACAGGCTCTATGCTGAACCTGTCCTATTCTTACGGACAAAAAGGCCAGGTATCGACGCTGCTGATCCGAGAAAATTATCATTTTTTCACTCTTAACATAAGCCTCGAAGACCTGTGGTTTGTAAGAAGAAAATACGAGTAATAAAATTATTCGAATGTTTGTTCCAATATTGCCTCAAATTCAGTTGGTAAGATTATCCTTGTGTCTTTGAAAGGGTCTAAAATCAGTAAATCCTTATCTCCCGTTACCAGATAATCCGCATGAGATACTTCTATAAGATCAGGTAAGCTACCCACCACAATCCCCAAAGACCGGCCACCCCATACTTCCGGCTTCAAGCTTCGCACTTTAATTGGTAGTGTCTTTTTTCTTCTTGCCGAACAGTCCCTGCAAAACATTCTTGGCTGCATTTTTTGCGGCATCCTCCTTTTTGACAGCAGTGGTATCTGTGGTAGTGCTGTCGCCTTTAGCCTTGTCTCCCAACAGGTTTCCCAAAGCATTATTAAGGGCATCCTTGCCCTGGCCGACCAGTTTGTCTTTCTGCCTGGCCACCAGCTGCTGTGTAAGCCCGGCCACCGCCGATTTCAGGTCGGTAGACACCGAAGGACTACTGACCGTTCCCCCGATGGTAGCCGTTACCGGCACGGTAACTTCGTCCTGCTCCTGTTCGCTGAGCTGTGCCAGCAGTTTACCGGCATCCTTGCCGAGATATTTCGCAGGCACGTTGAACGTAGCCGTATAGGCCATGCTCTTGTCAAAACCGTGACTGCCGCCTACTTCTATATCCATATCCTGGTATTTGACATGAAAGGGTTTTACGTTTACCTTGCCGTTATCAAAAGACAAATGGGTCTGGATATCCTTAAAATTCAGGTTGTTTACATCCAGAAAATCGAGTTTCCCTGCCAGGCTACTTACCAGTTTGGAGTTTTTGGCATCCACTCCCGAGGTCAGCACTTCGGCCAGGGCATCCCCGGAGACCGACATGAGTACGGGGGTAAAGTCGTCATTCAGGTTTCCGGAAAGGGACAGGTCTGTATTGAGTTTTCCTTCCAGGATACTGGCTATGGGGGTCAGGGCCTGCAACAGGTCGAGCCCCTTAAAAGACTCCGCGAGATCAAAACCGTCCATATTGAGTTTCATATCGAAAGTAGGGACCTCCCCTTTGGTGGATACATTCCCGTTAAGCCCTAACTGCCCGTTGAACAGGTCGGACCTGAGGTCTTTCAGGGTAGCTTTTTCATCTTTGATCACCAGTGTACCCTTCACGTTCTTCAGTGTGAGGTTGTCGTAGATCACCGTATTGGCAGAGGCATTTACGGTACAGTCCAGGAAAGAAGGTATTTTGATCTTCTCTTCCCCGGTCCCGGCGGCGGGAGCCTCTTCTTTTTGCTGCTGTTCCCCGTCTTCGCTTCCTCCCTCTTCCGGGGTGTCGGCCACCATAAAATCGTTCAGGGAAAAAGTGTCGGAGGAAAGATCAAAATTCCCCTCCATGTTTTCCTTGTTGAACATAAAGCCCATCAGGTTGTTGATGGTCCCCGAGGCATTGAGGTCGGTCTGCCCCGTTCTGGCCTCGAAGGTATTCAGTTTTACCGTTTTCGGATTGAAGGCCACATTGGCCCTGCTTATACTCACCGGATGAGCCATTTCGGCAGATGCATAGTTAAAGCCCGAGAGATCGAGGGTCCCGGAGTTTTTGGTATTCTCATATTTTTTCTGCTCTATGGAGGCCATATCGAAAGCTGTGCTAATATCTGCTACCAGTATCCCGCTCAACTCCTCTTCCAGGGGAAAGGGATAGGCTTTGGACAAATTGGCCAGGTTGAGTTTCCCGTTAATACGGGCATTGACATGCATGTTTTCCGTTACCTGGTCCAGGCGTGCACTGGCATTGAACACATCCTGGTCTATACGGAAAGACAGTTTTTGTATATCGACATAGGTATCTTTCGCAAGGCCGGTCTTGTTTACGATCTGGGTAAGCAGCCGGATATCGCTGACCGATTTGGGCAGGTCGGGGTATTTGAAGGAGGCATTATCCGAACTGATCTGTACATCAAAAGCGGGGATATGTGTATCGTCTACCACGCCCTTGACCTCTCCTTTCACTTCAAAATTACCGGTGGTCTGCACATTCTCGATACTTCCGGAATAGGCTTCGGGGATCACGGCAAGGAAATTCCTGAAATCGGAGGAAGGGGTGCCGAACGTGAGGTCTATTTCCTGGTTGTCCTCGTTGAGCTGCACATATCCGTCGAACACCAGCGGAAGCTGGTTCAGCAAGAGGGTATTGTCGAGAAAAGTATACCTGTTATTTTCGAGGTCGACCCCTATCACCGCATCAAGCTTCACCCTGTTCCGGTTGATATAGGCCGTACTGTCCATTGCAAACGACACCTGCGCATCGGTAGTGGTATTCAGCTCTGAAGTGGTAAGCGACAGGTCGCCGCTTCCGGAATGGTTCAGTTCGTCGAGCACAAATTCCATTTTTGCCTGCTCATCGAGGTAGGAGATCCTGCTGTCGCTGATATCGTACTGCTGTACGGAAAAGCTGAAATCACTGCTTTCTTCCGGAGCTGCCCCGGCCTCTTCTTCGTTGCCACTCTCCTTGGCAATATCGTAATTGGCCTTACCTTCGCTGTTTACCAGGATGTTTACCCTGGCCCGGTTTACCCCGAAACTGCTCACTTCCATGCCGCTGCCTTTAAAGAGTTCGCCGATGCCCATCCGTACCGAAACCTCATCGGCATAAAAAAGGGTATCGCCGGCAAAGGGTTCCTTATTGATCACACTGATCTCGTGAAGGGCCACCGTAGCCTTCGGGAACCCCCTGAGGAGGCTGATATCCACATCGGCAAAATCTACGGTAGCATTGAGGTTGTTGTTGATATTCTCCTTGACCAGGGCCGTGATCTTGTCTTTAAACAATATCGGGGCTACTGCCAGCAATACGATCAGCACTCCCAGAACGATCAATACGATTTTAACTCCCTTTTTGATTTTCATTCTTTTCCTTTTATTTTATTACAGCCATACACATAACGCATACAGCCGGGTTTTCATATACTCTAAATACGATACTTCAGGGCAAACGGATTTCCTCACCGGGCCCCAACCGGAATTTTTTCCGGATAATATATACAAAAAAATAAAGAAAAGGGGTGTCGAGCAAGGCGATTAACATTTTAAACAGTACCCCTCCCACAAAAAGTCCGGTAAACCGCTCCCAGGCTATAACATCAAAGGAGCAGAGCAGCAACAGGACGGTAAGCGTATCGATAACCTGTGACGATATGGTAGAGCAGTTATTTCGCAACCACAGGTGTCTTCCCCCGGTGTAGTTTTTCCAGAAGTGATAAATATGGATATCTATATATTGTGCTGCCAGGTAGGCCAGCATGGAAGCGAGCACGGCAAGCACCGTACGTCCGAATACCTCCGTAAAGCGCTCATCCCCTATCGGCGACCACGGGGTTGCGGGGACGGCGGCGGAGACATATATGATAAGCAGCGAGAACAGCGAAGCAAAGATACCGGCGGTCACTACCTGGTTGGCTTTTTTCTTCCCGTATATTTCCGAAATAAGGTCGGTGATCAGGAAGGTCACCGGGTAAGGCAGTATACCCACCGATATTTCAAATATTCCCGCCCCGAAAAGCGTGACTTCACCGAAGGGATACCAGTAAAAGAATTTCTGGAAGATCAGGTTGGAGACTACCAGCGAAGTAATAAACAATGCGGCGAGGTACAGGTATAACTGATATGCGGTTTTATGCTGCTGCATACGGTATTTTAAATATGATTATCGGGATACGGAAAGCGTCTAATAAACAACAAGCTCATAAGGCAGCCGGGCCTGCACCCCTTTCTGTTGTGCAAGTACCCTGATGGCCTGCAGTACGCGATATCCCTCTTCCCCGATCTCTTCCCGGAGTATCTGTTCCCTGCCTTTTGTAACGGATACGCCGATAAACTTGTCCATCACATCCTGTATACTGGTGGAATACACCGGGTAATCGACCGTTACATACGCTTCCGTTCCCGCCTCGCCCGCAGCATAGGCTACGGCCTCGTTCAATCCCCCTATTTCATCTACCAATCCTATCTCTACCGCTTCGGCACCGCTCCATACCCTTCCCTGGGCTATGGCATCGACATCCTCCACCTTCATGTCCCTTCCTTCCGCCACATGATGCACAAAGGTCTCATAAATATGTTCTATACTCTCCGTGGTTACCTTCCGGTAGGCTTCAGACAAGGGTTGAAAGGCACTGTACCCGAGCGCCTGTGAATTGGTGACCACGTGTTCGGCATTAATCCCCATACGACCGGCAAGTTCCTTCACATTGGGCAACATTCCGAAAACCCCTATCGAACCGGTGATCGTGGTGGGTTCCGCATATATTTTATCTGCTCCGGCAGCGATATAGTAGCCTCCGGAAGCCGCGAGATTACCCATGGATACCACTACCGGTTTCTCCTTTTTGGTCACCGCTACCTCTCTCCATATAATATCCGAGGCGAGAGCACTGCCCCCCGGGGAATTAATACGCAGCACCACAGCTTTTACCCTGTCGTCTTCCCTTGCTTTCTGGAGCGACTCCAGGATAATTCCCTGCCCTACAAGGTCTTTGTTACCGTCGCCATAAACGATCTCACCCTCTGCGTATACCACGGCAATGCGATCTTTACCGTAAGCTGACGACTGCCTGGCGGCATATTCGCTGTAATCCCTCAGTTCCACATATTCCAGGTCCTTGTCCGCTTCCAGTCCGCAGGCCGCCTTAAGCGATGATTCGTATTCATCCAGGTAGGCTATACGGTCTACCAGTCCCGCACGGAGGGCCATATCAGGGGTCCTTGCCCCCAGGGTATCTGCCAGGGTATTGAGCGTTCCGGCAGATAATCCGCGGCTCACGGAAATATCTTCGACCATGGTATTCCAGAGTGAGAATAACAGTTCCGATATCTGCTCCCTGTTCTGCGGGCTCATTTCATTGTCCAGGAAAGGTTCTACGGCACTCTTGTATTTTCCGTGCCGGATCACTTCCAGTTTCACTCCCGTCTTTTCCTGCAGGTCCTTAAAAAAAAGCACCTCGGAGGCCAGCCCCTTAAAATCGATATCCCCTACCGGGTTTACAAATACCGAATCGGCTACCGAAGCGAGGTAATAATCTTTTTGCGCATAGACATCGCCATACGCATAGACAAATTTTCCGGAAGCCTTGAACGCCTCCAGGGCTTCCCTGAGGGCTCCCGTCTGCGCCATACCTGCCGGAAGGTAGTTGTTCCGGATACTGATGCCCTTTATCCTGTCGTCTTCAGCCGCTGCATCTATGGCCCTCAGAATACGGTTGAGCCCGTCGTACTGCTCAAAATTCACCCCGAAATCGGTAAAGTCGAACTTCCCGCCATAATCCTTCAGGGGCTTATCGATCTCCAGCAGCAATACTGATGTTTCCGGAACACTGATCGCTTTTTCCTGGCTTCCCGCCAGCGATATAAAAATGAGAAACATTACAAAAAAAACACCAAAAGCGATCACACATCCCAGAATAGATGCCAGAAGATTCCTTAAAAATTTCATATCTTATAGTTAGATGTTCACAACAATGGCCTG
Source organism: Sinomicrobium soli (assembly GCF_003285545.1). Taxonomy (GTDB): domain Bacteria; phylum Bacteroidota; class Bacteroidia; order Flavobacteriales; family Flavobacteriaceae; genus Sinomicrobium. The sequence continues at coordinate 34,719 of NZ_QLNV01000016.1, forward strand.
CCACACTGTTTTCCCTTCAGGTGCATATTGAACTCCTCCCGGGGCCCTTCCGCTACCGGGCAGAAATATTTCCTTTCCGGACAGACTCCTCCGGGAAGCGACAGTGATAACCACCACAAAGATAATCTTTTCGGTTTAGGAATCGCAGCAGTATGCCCGATTTGCTCCGGGACAGGGATTTAATGAATACCGCACGGTTTTTGGGATATCGCCGGTTTATATGGGTTACTTTTATTTATTTTGCACCATGAAACGCGTATATCTGTCTATCGGAAGTAATCAGGGAAACAGGCTACAGCACCTGCAGGCCGCAGCAGACCGCCTGGAGGCCCATCCCGGGATCAGGGTAAAAAGCTGCTCGGCAATATACCAGACCCCTGCCTGGGGATTTTCAGGCGACGATTTCCTCAACGCCTGTCTCGCCATAGACACCCGCCTGGATGCACCCGGGTTGCTGGAATACATCCTCGACACCGAAAAGCAGCTGGGGCGCATAAGATCGGAGGAAAAGGGATACCGGCCCAGGACCATTGACATCGATATTCTTTTTTACGAAGACGAGATCATCCGGGAAACAAACCTTATCATCCCCCACCCCCAGATGGAAAAACGCAGGTTTGTCCTTGCCCCCCTGGCCGATATCGCACCCGGGAAAATCCATCCCGGACTCCAGGTACCCGTTTCCAGGCTTCTGGAAGAGTGCCCGGATGACAGTGAGGTTACCAGGACGGACCTGAGTATCCGGCTGAGGAAAGACCTTCTTTTTTCGGCCATGAACTACCTGGCCATAGAAGGCAATATAGGTTCCGGAAAGACTACCCTGGCCACCATGATATCGGAAGAATACAACGGAAAGCTTATCCTGGAACGCTTTGCTGACAACCCTTTCCTTCCCCGGTTTTACAAGGAGCCGCAACGCTATGCCTTTCCCCTGGAAATGTCGTTCCTGGCCGACCGCTACCAGCAGTTTACCGACGACACCTCCCGCCCCGACCTCTTCAAAAGCTTTATGGTAAGCGATTACGATATTCACAAGTCGCTGATCTTTGCCAGGGTGACCCTCCCCGAGGATGAGTTTTACCTCTACCGCAAACTGTTCGACCTGATGTACAGGGAAGTGCTTAAGCCCGATGTATATGTATACCTGTACCAGAATACGGAAAGACTGCTGCAACAGATCAGGAAGAGGGGACGCACCTATGAACAGGACATGCCTTATGACTACCTGGAAAAAATAAACAGGGGGTATATGGACCATATCAGGAACAATCCGGAACAAAATGTTCTCGTTCTCGATGTTTCCGACATGGATTTTGTGCAAAATAAAAATGACTTCAGGGAAATAATCGACAAAATACACCGGTTTCACGATGAAATGCAGCATTTATAACTTTTTTAAGCTTTTTTGCATTTTTTTAAAAAGCTTGTTATACATTAGTACCGCTTTATAGAGCAAAACTAACTAACTTTTTCATAATCCAACCTTCGGGATTCAATACTTTTGGATCCCTTTTTTTATGGTTGCAGGTTACAGAAAATATAAGTCCGAATTCAGAACTTATAACAGGGTGAGGGTTATTTCACAAAGGTGCAGAGAGGACCTCAGAGAAGCACAGAAAGGATTCGAAGCTTTATATTCCCGTTTTCCCGATGTAATATCCGGGAGCAGATATGTTTCCAGACAATGTAAGAAAAAAAATAAATAATTGTAGGTTTTGATATTAATTAGTAAGTTTATTCTTTCCATGCAAAAAGAATAAGCAACTATACAAGTCTATCATGGCCGATATCACCGCAATTCACGACAAATTCGTCAAAAAACTGCTCGCCGATACACAAGTTGCTGCCGATTACTTTAAAACAGCCCTGCCTCCCCATATTGCCGGTAAACTCGATTTCTCCACCCTTTACCGCCGTCCCGGTAACTATGTCTCCAAAGCGCTCGAACAGACCTTTTCCGATATCGTCTATACCTGTGAACTCAAAGACCGCAAGGAAAAGGTGGAAATATCCCTGTTACTGGAGCACAAAAGCGCTCCCGACACATATACCCCGGTACAGATAGGAGGGTATCTCTTCTCTGCCTACCGGCAGCAACTCCTTCAACGGAAACTCCTTACACCGGTAATCCCCGTCTTGCTCTATCACGGTAAAAAACGCTGGAAATACCGCACATTGGACCATTTGTTCGATCATTTAGACCCCGACCTGCTTGTGTTTCTTCCCAAATATGAGTATATTTACCACAGTTTAAGAGACTTGTCTGATAAAGAGATCCGGGCGATAGAGAACGGTTTCCTAATCGCTGCATTGTTACTGCTTAAACACGCATTCGACAAACCCGGGTTGAAATCCAGGCTTGCAGAAATTTTTTCCATAGGGTTGGCACAGGGGAGTAATGCACAACAGGTCAGCCTGGTGATCTACGGGTTTGAGCTGGTAGATCTGCCCGAAGAACAGGTTAAGGATATTTTAGAGACATTGCCATCGGATATAAAAGATAAAGTCATGAGTACATACGATCTATTGGTAGAAAAAGGAAGGAAGGAAGAACGTGCCAGGGCGCAAAAGCTGATTGAACAAGAACGTCATAAAGCGCAGCAAAAAAGCTACGATATTGTCAGCAATCTTTTGGCCTCCGGAAAATTCACCATTCTTGAGATTGCAGGTTTTGCTGCCGTTACCGAAGATTTTGTCAGGAAAGTGAGTGCCGATCTGACGGAGAAAAAGTAATGATCCTTTTCAAAGAAAACAATACTTAACGTCAAATGCATTGTAATACATAAATTGCCCGTTGTATAACTCCCGAACCGGAAAGCGGTCGTCCCGGTTACTGTACCAGTTTGCCAAATAAAGCCTGCAGGGTTTCTTCCGGATCCTCACAGAGCCCGGGGTGGGGCCTTGAGGTCTGGATCACCGAGCTTCTGACTGCCGTAAGCCAGCGAAAGCGGGAGGCGAGGTCCAGCCTGGCTATGGGGCCGCCATCGGCATTCCCGTTACACATCTTTTCAAAAGACCTGAGGTTCTCTTCGAGCTGGTGCAGGGATATTTCCCCTCCGAAAGCCGTGAACTTATCCGGAGCTATATAAAACAGGGCTTTCAGGAAAGATTTTTCCTTGCAGAAGAGTACGACGCCCACATTAAAGAACTCTTCGCGCTCTACCCTGGGCACCATGCGTATTACAGCGTATTCATATAACAGCATCTCTCGCGTGTTTTGCCTCGTTCAAAAAAATTCCGGAATGATCTCTCCGGCGCTGTAAAAAGCGGAAATACACTTCCCGAAGCTGTTCCGGGCTGTCTTCGGTCTGTTCCCATTGCAACCACACATCGGGGATCAGGGCTACCATTTCCCGCAGCACTCCGTCGGTAAGTACCTCCCGGCACTCACGGTCTGCCCGCTCCAGTTCCGAGGCCTGGCCGAGCAACACATGGTCCTTGATATAGGGAAATGGCGACAACGCCTGCTTTTCCCAGTTGCCCCAGGAATGATGAAAATAAAAAGCTGCACCGTGGTCTATAAGCCACAACTCCTTATGCCACCACAACATATTGGTGTTCCTGAAGGTACGGTCTATATTCGTGATAAACGCATCCAGCCAGACAATTCTTGAGGCCAGTACCGGAGATACCTCCACAGCCACCGGATCGAAGTTAATGGCCCCCGACAAAAAATGCAGTCCGAGATTGAGCCCCTGGCTTCCTTTCAGGAGGTCCTGGATCTCTTCGTCCCCTTCCGTCCTGCCGAAAGCCTCATCGAGTTCCACATACACGATCTCGGGAACTTTCAGTCCCAGTCTCCTCGCGACCTCACCCCCGAGCAATTCCGCGATAAGGGCCTTTACGCCATGTCCCGCACCCCGGAATTTCACCACATAGGTAAATCCGTCATCTGCATCCGCCATCGCAGGCAGCGACCCGCCTTCACGCAGGGGGGCAATATATCTTGTTACTGTAACCTTTCTTAAACCGGAAGAAACCATTCCTCAATCTTTATTCGTACAAAAATAGCTTTTTCCGGGTACTTACAGGTATTTCAAAAAAAATCAGGGGCGCCTGCCATACAAAGAAGAAAAGCCTTTTCATTTTATACCGGTCTACTGCGCGAAGCCAATGTGGATTATTTCCTTATTTTTGTATGATATGGAACAGTTTCTCGATCTTGAAACCCGTATTTATACCGAAAAGCTTATCAATTTCGGAATTTCCCTGCTGGAAGCTGTAGCCATCCTGGTTATCGGTTTCTGGCTTTCAAGGCTTATCAGCAGGTCTCTCTTTCTACTGATGCAAAAAAGGGATGTGGAACACTCTACCCGGAATTTTCTGCGTTCTTTTATCCGCATCATCCTCAACACCCTTGTGATCATTGTTGCTATAGGTAATGTAGGGGTCAAGGTCACTTCCATACTCGCTGTTATAGGCGGAGGAGCCGTAGGGCTCGGCCTGGGATTACAGGGTAGTTTCTCCAATTTTGCCGGAGGGATCATGATCATCCTCACCAAACCTTTTAAGACCGGCGACCTGATACAAACGGAAGAACACATCGGTTATGTGGAAAACATCCGTCTCCTGAATACCGTGATCCGCTCGCCCCGCAACGAACTTATCATATTACCCAATGCCCCGCTGTTCAACACCGCACTATCTAACTATTCAGCAAAAGACGCCTACCGTATCGACATTGTGGTGGGCGTAGCATACCGGTCAGACATTCACCGGCTAAGCCCATTGCTCAAGGAGGCCATCGGGCGAAACGAAATATTTATGAGCGACAGGAGGCTCACTGTAGAGATTGAACAGTTTACCCACGACCGTATAAACCTGACGGTAAGGGCGTACACCTTACCAACCAACTATTTTGACGCTCCCCTTATCCTGCACGGAATATGTAAAGATATCATCGAAAAAAACGGTTTTATCATGCCCGTAGCCCCTCAGGATATCAGGATTGTGAAGGGGGAATGTTGATCCGTATTTTTTTCTATCTTTAGTACAAACCCAAAAAACATCCTCATGAAACCACTATTTGCTCTTTTTGCCTTATTTTTTATTGTTTCACCCGCTTTTGCACGTGACCTGGAAGGTGCCTGGATACTTACGCATAAAAACGGTGAAGCGGTATCCGGAACAGAATACATAAAAATATACCAGGACGGCTATTTTGCTTTCGGGGGGAAACAGGTTGAAGGAAACGAATTTACCGATGCCGGAGGCGGGATTTATACGCTTGAAGGAGACCGGTATAGCGAAACCCCGGACTTCTACACTTCGGATACCGGGCGTATCGGCAAAAAACACTCCTCCGCCATTTCTTTTTCCGGGGATTCCTTTACGGTTACTGCCGGAAACGGGAACACGGAAACCTGGAAAAGATTGTCTGCCACCAAAGACGATCTCACCCGGAACTGGGTGATCACTGGGCGGGCTGATGCGGCAGGAAAAGTAAGCGAAATGACCCCGGGCGACCGCCGTACCGTCAAGATACTGAGCGGGGGGCGTTTTCAGTGGATAGCCTTTAACTCGGCCACGAGGGAGTTTATGGGGACCGGCGGCGGGACCTATACGGCAGAGAATGGAAAATATACCGAAAATATCACCTTTTTCTCACGGGATAACAGCAGGGTAGGGGCTTCGCTCGGGTTTGAATACGAGGTAAAAGACGGGAAATGGCACCACAGCGGACTGAGTTCGAAGGGAGATCCCATTTACGAGATATGGTCGCCTTACAGCGAGGCGTATCTCGCAAAACAGTAAGAAAAACGATAGAAATTTAAAGTTTATTTTTTCAAGCGGCCGAGTTTGCTGAACACATCCCAGACCACTACCCCTGCACTTACTGAAATATTCAGCGAGTGCTTGGTACCGTATTGCGGGATCTCCAGCGCCCCGTCGCAGGCCGACACCACCTCCTGGGCTACCCCCCTGACCTCATTGCCAAAAACAAGCGCATACCTGCCGCCCGGTTCGGGAATAAAATCGTGGAGCATCACGGCACCTTCCACCTGCTCCACGGCAATTACGGTAACCGATTCCTCCTGCAACTGCCGCACCAGTGAAACCGTATCCTTTACATACTCCCAGGCTACACTTTCGGTAGCTCCCAGGGCAGTTTTATGAATATCCTTATGTGGAGGAACGGCCGTAATACCGCAGAGATATATCTTCTCCACCCGGAAGGCATCGGCCGTACGGAATACCGAACCCGTGTTGTTCAGGCTGCGTATATTATCCAGTACAATGATCAACGGGGTTTTTTCCACATTTTTAAAGGCATTGACCTCAAGTCGTCCCAATTCGCTGTTCCTGAGTTTTCGCATGGTTTTCTGTGTTTTCCGGAATCCGGGTGACAAAGTTAAACTTTTGCCTTTCAACACGAAAACCGGGAGAAACTTGTTTTGGTCCTGACAAAAATTTCAAACAGCTAAAATTATTCATAAATTCGCCTTTGTTAAGGAGACTCCGGGGACGGGGCGACGAGGGGAAAAGGGTGACGGGTATTTAATACGCTATACGGTAACACTCATAAACTATCGTTAGCTTGCAAACAATGAAGTGGCCGGGAGTCGGAAGTCGGGAGTTGTCATTCCGACAGCCTGTCCCGAACATCGGGAAAGGAGAACCCCGAAGGGCTCAACACAGTTAAATCTGCGGTCTTTCGGTGGAGGTGTTAAAGTTCCTTTGTGCCTGGGCAGAGATTCTTCCCTTCGGTCTGAATGACAGGGGCCTTGTCATTCCGAAGATAGAGCCTGTCCCGGCCTTTTCGGTCGGGGAGGAATCTCCGGTCCTTCGGGAATGCTGTTGAAGTTCCTTTGGGCCGGGGTCGGGATTCCCTGCCTGCCGGCAGGCAGGTTCACTTCGTTCTGAATGACAGACTAACAACTAACAAACTAAGAACTAAAAACTAAACCACAAACAACTTTGGCAGCGACTAAGAACAAGAAGGAAACTCCGCTCATGAAGCAGTACAACCAGATCAAGGCCAAACACCCGGAGGCCCTGCTCCTGTTCCGTATAGGGGATTTTTACGAGACCTTCGGGGAAGATGCCGTAAAAACCTCGCGTATACTGGGCATTGTACTCACGCACCGCAACAACGGGGGAGACCGTTCTGAACTGGCCGGGTTTCCGCACCACTCGCTGAACACCTACCTGCCCAAACTGGTCAGGGCCGGGGAACGGGTAGCCATATGCGATCAGCTGGAAGACCCGAAGCTCACCAAAAAGATCGTAAAAAGAGGGGTTACCGAACTCATCACGCCGGGAGTTGCACTTAACGATGACATCCTCAATGCCAAGACCAACAATTTTTTGTGTGCGCTTTATTTCGGCAGGAAAAAACTGGGGATCGCTTTCCTGGATATTTCCACGGGCGAATTCCTTACCTCGGAAGGACAGGCGGACTATATCGACAAGCTCCTCCGGAATTTCAATCCGAGCGAGGTACTGGTATCCAAAAAATATAAACAGGAATTCACCACCCGGTTCGGCAATGACTTTCATACCTTTTTTGTGGAAGACTGGGTATACCAGGAAGACTTTGCCCTGGAAACCCTCACCCGGCATTTTAACACCAGCTCCCTCAAAGGCTTCGGTATAGCCCATCTCGCCGATGGCATCATCGCGTCGGGAGCAGCATTGCATTACCTGTCGGAAACACAGCACAGCCAGCTGCAACACATCACTGCCATTCACCGTATTGCAGAAGAGGAGTATGTGTGGATGGACCGTTTTACCATTCGCAATCTCGAACTTTACCACGCCACCGCGGGCAATGCGGTGACCCTTATCGACATCGTAGACAAGACCATTTCGCCCATGGGTGGCCGCATGCTCAGGCGCTGGCTCGCATTGCCCCTCAAGAACGCAGCAACCATAAGGCAGCGCCACGGGGTAGTGAGCTACTTTACAAAAGAAGAAAGCATCCTGCAGGAGATACGCGGGCAGATCAGGCAGATAGGAGATATCGAACGCCTGATCTCCAAGGTAGCCACGGGCAAGATAAACCCGAGGGAGGTCATACAGCTCAGAAACTCGCTGGAAGCCATAGTCCCGATCAAGACACTGGCGTCGGAGAGTGAGGAACAGGCCCTGAAAGCCCTGGGGAAAAAAATGGAAGGATGTGACACGCTCCGCGGGAAGATCGGGGAGACCCTGAACGAAGAGGCCCCGGTAAACATCCAGAAAGGGAATGTCATTGCTCCGGGGTTTTCGGAAGAACTGGACGACCTGAGAAACCTGGCTTTTTCCGGAAAGGACTATCTCGACAAAATGCTGGAACGGGAATCGGAACGCACCGGGATCCCGTCGCTCAAAATAGACTCCAACAATGTATTCGGTTATTACATAGAAGTAAGGAACACCCATAAAAACAAGGTCCCCGAAACATGGACCCGGAAGCAGACCCTGGTCAATGCCGAAAGGTATATCACCGAAGAGCTCAAGGAATACGAAGCGAAGATACTGGGGGCGGAAGAGAAGATATTACAGCTGGAACAACAGCTTTTTTCCCGCCTGGCCGAATGGATAAAGCAGTTTATAGCCCCGGTACAGGCCAATGCTTCCCTGGTAGCACAGATCGACTGCCTCAGCAGCTTTGCCTGCCTGGCCTCGGAAAACAACTACGTATGCCCCGTGATAGACGAAACCTTCGAGCTCGAGATCAAAAACGGAAGGCACCCGGTCATCGAAAAACAGCTGCCCCCGGACCAGCCATACATCGCGAACGATGTTTTCCTGGACCGCGAACAACAGCAGGTGATCATGATCACCGGGCCCAATATGAGCGGTAAATCGGCCATACTGCGGCAAACGGCCCTTATCGTGCTCATGGCGCAGACAGGGTGTTTTGTCCCTGCTGCCGGGGCTCGTATTGGTATCGTGGACAAGATATTCACCCGGGTGGGTGCCAGCGACAATATCTCCATGGGAGAATCGACCTTTATGGTGGAAATGAACGAAACCGCGTCCATCCTCAACAACATCTCGGAACGGAGCCTGGTACTGCTGGACGAGATCGGAAGGGGCACCAGCACCTACGACGGGATTTCCATAGCCTGGGCCATCTCGGAATACCTGCACGAGCACCCCGCAAGGGCAAAGACACTCTTTGCCACCCATTACCACGAACTCAACGAGATGACGGAGACATTTGTCCGCGTCAAAAACTATAACGTTTCGGTAAAGGAACTGAAAGACAAGGTACTCTTCCTCAGGAAACTGGTTCCCGGTGGCAGCGAGCACAGCTTCGGTATTCACGTGGCCCGTATGGCAGGAATGCCGCAGCAGGTAATACAGCGGGCCAACAAAATCCTGAAAAAGCTGGAACGGTCGCATTCTTCCGACGAGCTTACGGACCGCCTCAAACCGGAAGGGGACGAAATGCAGCTCAGCTTTTTTAACCTGGACGACCCCTTGCTGGAAGATATCCGGGAAGAAATACTGAATACCGATATCGATACCCTCACCCCCGTGGAGGCCCTGATGAAACTGAACGAGATAAAGCGCATGCTCACCAGAAAAAAATAATCCCGTACCACAATCCCGGAAGGCGTATAAACAGTGAAGGGAAAGTGCTTTTTTATAAAAATTTCTTTGCTATTAACAGAAAAACATTAAATTTGCATCCGCAATAATCCTTACACGGGAATGCTTTTAAAACTGCGAAAATAGCTCAGTTGGTAGAGCGCCACCTTGCCAAGGTGGAGGTCGCGGGTTCGAATCCCGTTTTTCGCTCTTCGCTTCAGACCCGCTCTTGCAGCGGGTTTGTCTTTGATATAGCCGCTCGGATGGTGGAATTGGTAGACACGTTGGACTTAAAATCCAATGGACAGTAATGTCCGTGCGGGTTCAAGTCCCGCTCCGAGTACGGAAAACCGCTTAAAGAATTGATTTTTAGGCGGTTTTTATTTTTATCTCCACGCTCAGAACTACCTGACAATACTCCAGGTTTCACGAATAAATGCCCATAGACCGAAAAACAGATCTTCGGGAATAAATGAATCACCGATTTTCTTGTCTTATGCAAAGTGCATTAAAAAATAACGCCTGTATATTCGTAACGTACCACAAAACAAAATAAGGATGGCTAAACAAGTTTTTATCAACCTGCCAGTAAATGACCTGCAAAAATCAATGGACTTTTACACCGCATTGGGCTTTACCAACAACCCCCGGTTTTCTGACGACACGGGAAAATGTATGGTCTGGAGCGAAAGTATTTTTGTAATGCTCCTGACACGGGAAAAGTTTGCAACCTTTGCAACCAAACCCATTGCAGACACCAAATCCGGTTTGGCAGGACTTTTCTCATTGTCGGTAGAAAGCGTAGCGGAAATGGACAAAATGATGGAAGCAGGACTGCAGGCAGGTGGTACGGAACCCAACGAAATAAGGGACTACGGCTTTATGCAACAACGGACCATAGAGGATTTTGACGGACATACCTGGGAGATCTTCTTTATGGACATGTCAAAAATACCGGCCGAATAGCCCGGACTCAAACTTCAAAACTCCCGACGCATCAATTCAAAACCATAAAACCGGACTCTCCTGAGCGCGATTACGACAATAAAACGGGAAAAGCTTTTTTTATCCTTTACTTTTTGACTATCTTAAAAAAGAGATCCGGCAACAAGGTCCGGATAAAATCAAAAAGACAATGATGCATCGTAGAAATTCGTTTACCGTAATCACGGGGGCCAGCCAGGGTCTTGGCAAGGCCCTGGCCGAAGAATGTGCCCGGAGAAGACACAACCTGATACTCATATCCCTCCCCGGGGAGAACATAGGGCATGTTGCACGGACCCTCACCAGGCAACATACCGTGGAGGTCATCTGCCATGAGACCGACCTTACCAAGGAGGAAAATATCTCCAGGACCGTTTCGGATATCCGGAAGTACAATGTAAACGTGCTGATCAATAATGCCGGGATAGGCGGAACAAAGAAATTCATGGATGCCGATCTTACCTATATCGATGAGATCCTGCTGCTCAATATGCGGTCGATGGTGATGCTCACGCATAAATTACTCCCTGTACTGCAAAAGCAGAAGCAGTCGTATATCCTGAATATCTCCAGCCTGGCAGCCTTTTCCCCCATGCCCTACAAAACCGTATACCCCGCAACAAAAGCCTTTGTCTATTCCTTTTCCCGCGGACTGAATGCGGAACTCAAAGACCACAATATCCACGTAGCCGTAGCACACCCGGGAGGGATGGCCACCAACCGCGACACCTCCAGGAGAATAAGCTCGCACGGAAAATTTATCCGGTCTTCCATACTTTCCGCCGAAACGACAGCCAGTATCTGTATGGACAAACTGCTGCATAAGGAAAACATTATTATCCCGGGAAAAATGAACAGGTTCAGTTCCTTTTTACAACGGTTTATCCCTGTGGATCTCCAGCTCAGGATCTTCAGCAGTAAACTGCAACGCGAATTACAGCAATAAGACATGGCACATACCGTACTGGTGACCGGAGCCAACGGCTTCCTCGGCAATCATATCGTAAGGGTCCTTCTGCAGCAAGGCTTCCGGGTCATTGCCATGGTCCGCCCCCACAGCGACATACGGAGCCTTGAGGGAGTGGATTGTACCATAGAGAGAGGTCAGCTGGACGACCCGGAAGATATAGACAGGATGGTCTGCAAATCGGACTATATCATTCATTGCGCCTCGATGACCTCCCCGCACAGCACAGACCTCAACCTCTATAAGAAAGTCAATGTTCACACCACCCGTTTACTGGCTGAAGCCGGTGAGCGGTACGGTATAAAACGTTTTGTACTGGTGAGTACGGCCAACTGTTTTACCAACGGTTCGCTGGAACAGCCGGGTACCGAAGCTTCGGGTTTTATGCCCTGGCTGCGCCATTCCGGCTATGCCTACAGCAAACACCTGGCCCAGGAATACATACTCGGCAAAAGCAGAAGGGAAAACTTCCCCGCCATTGTAGTAGCTCCCACTTTCCTGGTAGGCCCTTACGACACCAGGCCGTCCAGCGGGGCGCTGTTGCTGTACGCCCTGAAAAACCGGTTGCTGTTCTGCCCCCGCGGAGGCAAGAGCTTTGCCGACGTCCGGGCAGTGGCAGTGGCCACCGCAAACGCCCTGAGCATGGGACGGACAGGTGAATGCTACCTGCTTTCCGGCGAAAACCTCGACTACGCTACCTATTTCAGAAAAATAGCTTCCATTACAGGGAAACGAAAAAGCATGCTACCCCTGCCGGAACAACTGCAAGGTTTGTTCGGCCTGGCCTGCCGCGTTGTTCCCTACCGGAAGATACGCCTGCTGAAAACCCATATGAGAATGCTGTCGCTCGACAATTATTTCAGCAATCACAAGGCAAAGACCGAACTGCAGATGCCGGACACCGATATCGACAAGGCCATAACCGATGCCATTACCTGGTTCGAAAAGGAGGGATACCTGAAAGGGACAGGATAAGAGTGGTTCAGATATCCAGCCCGTCAAAGATATCCTGCAGCTTGCCCGAAGAGGGTACGGGCGCATTGTAATCCACTATATGGCCTTCCGGGTCGAGAATGATAAAACGGGGCACCTCCCGGATCAGGTATTCCTTTACAAAAGAGGATTCCCAGTCCTTGTCCGCAAGCAACTGTATACCTCCCAGTTTTTTATCCCTGATCATTTTTTTCCACTTGTCCCGGTCCTTATGTTTGTCGATCGAAATACTGACAAACCGGATATTTTTCCCGTGGTACCTGGTTTCCAGCTCCTGCAGATAGGGGATCTCCTTCCTGCACGGCCCGCACCAGGTGGCCCATACATCGATCAGAAGGTAAGACCCTGCCAGGTCGCTGAGCGAGGTAGTCCCTCCTTTATAGTTTTCATAGTCCCGGAAACCGGGAGAAGGTGATCCTTTGGCCACCTTGTCCAACACGGTATAACTATCGGTAATTTCCTTGTTGTATGCCGGATCGGTAGATGTTTTGAGGAACAGGCTGTAAAACGTCTGAAGGTCGCCGGTATATGCGATACCATACCTCGCGTGGTTATAGGCCAGGCTGTTCCTTATGGTATCGTTTGTGATCCCGGAAATTTCCTTGAGATAGGCTATATCGCCGTCCAGTCCCGACTGCCGGACAGCCTGCTCCGCATTCCGCCGGTAATGCTCTTCCAGCATACGCCTGTACCCGGGAGAGAACAAATAGTCCATGGCACGGTCGAAGGTCAGGGTATCTTCCAGGTTCCGTATTTTTTCCCGGAGCCCGCCAAGCTTGTGAAGGGTATCGAGTTTTTCGAGCCTTTTCAGGTCCAGGAGATATCCGTATCCGATATTTCTTCGCTCCAGTGTCCTGAACGCAGAAGACAGTCCGCCATACCCGTCCAGGAACCGGAGTTCCTTTTCCTGCTGTGCTTCAATCAGACCCGGCACGGAGTCGCTGAGCCGGGTCATGGCCTTTTGCACCCGTTCCATGGAGGAACGCTGTGCCCTGATCCTGTTGTATACATAAGCGTTTTCTTTACTTCCCGTCCCCTCATAGGTCAGTGACTTACCAAACTGCCCGGTATCAAAGGTGATACGGAGGTCATAGCCATTTTCCAGGTAAGTCCTCCAGAACAGCTTGCCGTAGGAAAAAAGGTAGGACCCCGGCATCAGCTGAAGGGTATCCCTGAAACGGCCCGAGGCATCTACCCTCAGGGTATCCCTGTAATAATCGTTTCCAACAATAGTCAGGACGGAATCGTTGTGATTCCGGATACTCCCGGATATAATGGCAGCCTGATGGTCGGTTTTCGGGGCACAGCTGCATACCAGCATAAGCGCCCCCATAGCTAAAAGAAATTTGGTCATCGTGATAAGTTTTCAGGAAAAACGGAAGCCATCTTCCCGGGGTCGGGGGAAGACAGCCCCGTCAATAAACAGCTAAATCAATATATTGCAGAACCTACTTCAACCCCCTGATCTCTTCGAGGTTCTGTACGGCGCGTTTCTTTACCTTGCTACTGATAGTATCGGCCATGGCCACAGCTTTTTCACCTGCCTTAATGGCTTCTTCCCGCTCTCCGGTATGCCCCAGTATCTGTGCATAGGTGCTTACGATCCCGTAATTGTCGGGGGCCATGGAATAAGCGATCCTGATCAGTTTGTTTGCCTGCTCCATCATCGCCTTGTTGTCTTTATGGGAATTGAGCACCGACCGGGCAATAAAGGCAATGGACTCTTCATCGTCCCGGAGCTGCCCGTTCACATATTCGTCCGAAGCCGACACAAATGCTTTTTCATCGGTATTCTGCAGGTAAAACTGGCAATGTGAAAGGGCGATGTCCCTCGGGGAGGCATGTAAGGCCTTCAGGGAATCCAGGTAACGGAAAAAGTTTTCTTTTTCATTATTCCTCGAATACTGGTACAGCTTACGCTGTACGGCCCTGCGATACACTCCGGATACGGCGTCCTCCCCGTATTCCTTTTCAAAATGGGCCCTGTGCCGGTCCAGGAACCCGAATAGTTCAGAATTGTCGTCATACACAAAACTGCTGATCAGTTTCCAGCCCGATGCGGAGCGCAGCCACTGCTCATCTGCTTTCTCCATGATCTCCGACAATACCTTGTCTGCCGCGGGGTCCCTGAACTCGTTCAGCTGTGTGGCATAAGCAGTCAGTTCGTCGAGGTTCATATTGCCCTCCTTATACTTCCCGGCAAGCGTCCCGAAGGCCTTTTCCGGGTCCAGGGCTTTTTCAGCCTCCCCGATAAAGGCTTCTGCCTCCATTCTGGACTTGGCCAGATGGATCAGTTCCCCCCTGCCGTTTACGAACAGGTAGGTAGGATAGGAATTTACCTGATAGCGCTTTCCCAGTTCAGGGCCTTCCCCTTTTTCCATATCAATCTTGTAACTGATAAAGTTATCGTTGTAAAAAGTATATACCTCTTCCTTGACAAAAACGTGCTTTTCCATCCATTTACAGGGGGCACACCAGGAAGTATAACAATCGATAAAAATAAGCTTGTCCTCTTCTGCTCCCCTGTCGAGCATCTCCTGAAAGGTCCCTTCCGCAAAATCGATCCCTTCGGAAGCGGGGTCACTTTTTTCTGTTTTCGTTTTACAGGCCAGAAACAGGCATAATCCGAGTATTCCGGCAACGATTCGTAAATTTTTCATGTTTGTTTTTTTATATCACCCGGGATCAGTAGCCCGGATTCTGCTTGACAATATTTTCCGACAGCTCCACCGTCTGTATGGGCAACGGCAGGATAAGACGCGTTTCGGAAGACAGCTCCTTATAATCGTCGATATCGATATCCCCTTCCTTGTGGTAGCGCACCAGGTCGAACCATTCCTCTCCGCTTTCCGCGCCCAGTTCGAGGATCTTTTCCACACGAATGGCGCCCAGCAGCTCATTGTAGTCGCCGGTAGTGACCAGCGGATTGTTACTTCTCTCCCTGATGGCGTTAAGTGCAGACCTGGAAGCTTCCGGGTCTTTTGTAGCACGCAATGCGGCTTCGGCATAGATCAGGTAGACCTCGCCAAGGCGTATAAAATATTCCGTATCGGCCGTAAGGGGCTCTCCTCCGTATGTTGCCCCGTTAAACTTGTTGTTCCTGATGCTTCCCGTTTCTGTTACGGCAATGGCCGCATCGTGGCGGGCATCTGTTTCCATCAGGGCCACATATTCGTCGGAAAGGCCGAAATACGACCGGAGCATAAACGCCTTGTTGTTGCGGTTATTGAGGTTGTCGAAAGGGGTCTGGAAGATCACTTCTTCCGTATTTTCGATCTTTTTGATAAAAATATCCGCATACGGGTCTTCCAGCCGGCGTTCCCCGGAACTGATGACCTCTTCTGCCAGTGTTGCCGCGGCAGCATAGTCCTTCTTGTAGAGCAGCACCTTGCTTTTCAGTGCCTTTGCCGCAATTCCGGAAACGTAGAACGTATTTGTAAATGCGGGAGCGTGCGCAATGGCATAGTCCAGGTCTTCCAGGATAAGGCTGTAAACTTCGGCCACACCGGCACGTGGCTGCGGGTCTGCATTGCTGATGGGCTCCTCTTTCAGTACAATCCCGTATCCGGAATCCGGGTCGAAAAACTCGCCCCACAGCCTCAGCAGGTAAAAGTGTGACTGGGCCCTTAAAAACCGGGCTTCAGCAATGATCTCTTCCTTACGGGGATCATCGGTATGGAGCGCCGATGTTTTTGAGATCACATGATTGGCATTGTTGATCAGGAAATACATCCTGGAATACATGGATTCCAGGTAATAATCGTCCGGATTCACGTCATTGATGTAAAAGGCATTTTCCGAAGTACCTCCCCATGTGCCGGGTTGCATCGTGGTACCCATCATAGAGGTCATGGCAGGCATGTATACGATATAGTCCAGACCGTCGGTAAGGCTTCCGTAAACCCCGTACAGCACCGTCTGTGCCTGGTCTATATTCGTAATGACCTTGTCTTCCGAAACCTGGTATACCGGGTCTACGTCGGTGACATCCGTAACCTCGCAGGAAGAAGCCAGGATCGCAGCGGCCAGTACTGTGTATATATTTGTATAAAATCGTTTCATGATCATCATAAGTTTAGATTTAACCCGAGTGTAAATGTTCTGACAGGAGGATACGCAGCGCTGTCGTATCCCTGGCTAAAGTTGTTGGCTGCATTGTAATTGACCTCCGGGTCGAGCCCGCTGTACGGTGTGATCACAAAGACATTACTGGCCGAAAGGGAAACACTGGCCCTCTGGATAAACAGTTTCTTCAGCAGCGCAGGATTAAACTTATACGTCAGGTGTATGTTTTTCAGCTTGATGAAAGAAGCGTCTTCTATAAAGAAATCGGAATCCCTGTCGTTGCTGTTGGGGTTCCCGGCAACCACCCGGGGAATACTGCTGCCGGGATTGTCCGTACTCCACGCATTCCGTATATCCGTCGAGTAATTGTACCCGTGTGACCCGAAGATAAGCAGGTCTCTCTTGTTGCTGTTGAACAGGTAATTGCCCACACTGAAGTTGAAAAGGGTGGAGAGTTCAAAATTCCCGAACCTGAAAATGTTGTTCCACCCCCCGAAAAAGTCGGGTTCCGCCTTACCGATCACGGTATTGTCGTCGGTACCGATAAAACCATCTCCGTTTACATCGACATACCTGAAATCGCCAGGCGCAGTACCCCCGGTCTGATATACGCCCGTAGGAGAGGCTGCGTTAAGCGCCTCGATCTCTTCACTGGTCCGGAAGATACCGGCCACCTTATACCCGGAAAAATAGCTGACCGGTTCCCCTTCGATCAGGTTCCTGTAATAACCGCCGTTCAGGCGCAGTACCTTACTGCTGATGGTAGAGACATTCAGTTCGGTAGTCCACTGGAACGCGCCTTCCCGGAACACGTCCACTCCCACCTGGAATTCAAAGCCCTTGTTCTGAAAATCGCCGATATTGGCAAACTGGCTGGTACCGCCGGTTTCCAGGGTGACATCTCTGGACAGGATCTGATCGGATGTTTTCTTGTTGAAATACCCCAGGGTACCGTTTACCCTCCTGTCGAACAGGGAGTAATCGACAGCCACATCGAGCTGGTTGGTAGTTTCCCAACGGATATCCGGGTTCGGGATGGTATTGGACACAACGCCGTTGTGATTGTTGTAAAAACTCCCCGGGCTAAAAAAGGTAGCATACTGGAAATCGGTAAAATTGGCAGACCCGGTCTTCCCGTACGACACCCTCAGTTTCACATCGTCGGCAAAGGTTGCGTCTTCCATAAAATTCATTCGGGATATCCGCCATGCCACTGCTCCCGAAGGGAAGTATCCCCACCTGTTTTCCGGACCGAACTTTGTCGACTTATCGGCACGCCCGGTAAAGGTCAGGTATAAGATATCGTCGTAGTTGTAATTGGCCCTCAGGAAATAAGACGAAAGCCCGCTGATGGTCCCTCCGCTTTCAAGCGTCTGGCTCGAAGCGGCGCCGGGGGTTACCATGACAAAATCATCGGGAAAATTCGTAGCCGAGATATCCAGGTAATCGCTTTTGTTCTGGGTGTAGGAAACTCCCAGCACCGAATTGACACTGTGTTTGTCAAAACTTTTGTTATAGGTAAGAGTATTGTCAAAAATACGCGAGGTGAAACCCGCTTCGCGCTGGTTTAAGGTTCCCTTACGGTTGTTCCTGATCTCGAACACATCGTAACTGGGGGTATAACGGGAGTTCTTGTTATCGCCTTTGGTATACGAGTACGTAGACCTGAACACCAGCCCGCCGGTCAGCTGGTATTCCCCGAACAGGGAGACCAGCAGGTTTTTCGAATCGACCCCGGAAGGATAGCGCACCTTGGCATACGGATTAGACTGTACACTGTCGGTAGCCGCACCGTAATTCCCGTTTTCATCGTAGACGGGAATATCGGGACGGTAGCGAATGGTCTGGTAGTAAAACGTAGTATTGCTCCCCTTGTTCCTGGAATCGGTATAATTAAAATTGACCCCTACCCTCAACTTCTCCGAAGCCTTGGTTTCCAGCTTTGCCCTTATGTTGTTTCTCCGGTAAGAGGTATTGTGAACAGGCCCCTTCTGATCGGTAATACCGGCAGAAACCGAATACAGGGTATTCCCGTTCATGGACCCGCCGTTCATATTCAGATAGTAATTCATGTTGACGGCGGTCTGGTCGGTAGCTTTCTGCCAGTCGGTATTTACATCCGGCCCGTAGGGATAGAGCTCATCGTCGGCAGGCACCTCTTCCCCGGCATTGGTATAGGCCGTTCTTACCAGCTCGTGGTACCCGTCGCTGCTGAGCATATCGTATTTATTCAGAAAGTCCGACACACTGGACATCGTACTGAAACTAATACTGGGAACTGAAGAATAACTTCCCTTTTTGGTATTGATGATCACCACCCCGTTGGCCCCTCTCGACCCATAAATGGCCGTGGCCGAGGCATCTTTCAGGATATCGATGGTCTCTATGTCCTGCGGATTGATGGAAGCCAGGGGAGAAATGGAGTTGGAGAAACTCTCGGAGTAAAACGAGTTTCCCTGTCCCTGTCCCAGCTCAATAGGTACGCCGTCTATAACATATAAGGGTTCGTTGTTCCCCAGAACGGAAGTAATTCCGCGGATACGTATGGAAGCCGGGGCACCGGGGGCGCCCGAAGAAGGGACCACATACACCCCGGGAGCACGTCCTACAATGGCATTGTCAAAGTTTACCGGAGCCATTTTATTGAGCTCGGCAGCATCTATACTCGACACGGAGCCGGTAATGTCCTTTCTTTTCTGGCTTCCGTAGCCTACAAGCACTACCTCTTCCAGGGACTGGGTATCTTCTTTCAGGATAACATCTATAGACGTTCTGTCCCTGACCTGGGTAATAACGGTCTCCATGCCGATATAACTGAAAGACAGGCTCTGGTCTTTTAAAACCTTTATCTCGTACTGCCCGTCATAATCTGTAAACGCTCCCTTGCCGGTTTCCTTAACTACTATGGTTACCCCGGGAAGCGGGACCCCGTTTACATCGGTTACCGTTCCTGTTACGGTAATCCCTTGCTGTTCACCGGTCTCAGGGCCGGGTATTTCATCAGTTCTTGCGGGTTTGCGATAGATAATGATCTGTTTTCCCAATACCCTGTAATACAGATCGCTTTCGCCGAGTACCGTGTTGAGAATGGCCTCGATACTCACATCGCTGACCTTTATGCTTACCGGCGGAAGTGCGGTGATGTCTTCGGTCTTGTACAGCACCTTGAATGCAGACTGTTTTTCGATCTCATCGAATATTTCCCTGACCTGTACACCGTTCAGGCTGAGGGTAACGGTTGATTTCTGCGAATAGGAACGCGCCTGGATCTGGAACAGGGAAATGGCAAACAACAGTAAAGAAAGCTTCATTTTCAGACTGATTTTGAGAATACCAGGACACACGAATTCCTTCGTAAGTGTTTTTTTCATAATTTTGAAGAGGTTTAAATCTATTTTAATGTCAATTAAGGTAGTACGGGGGGAAACGTTGGCGCGTTTCCCTTTTTAGTTGATGTCTACTTCATAGGCGCTTGTCTTTTTACGATGATCTTGTTTTTTTCCACACTATACTCCAGGGGCGTATTCACTTTAAAGGCTTCCAGCACTTCTTCCACGGTCTCGGTATCAAACCTTCCGTTGTAGTGTACCTCGTTCAGGGAAGGGTCTTCATTGACAATTTCCACGTTGTAGTGACGCTCCAGTTTTTTCAGTACCGTTTCAAAAGTGTCGTCCATAAACAGCAGGTCGCCGTGTAGCCACGCGGTATGCTTCTGGATATTCACCTTCCGGACCGAGAGTGTTTCACGGCGCAGTATCGCTGCTTCTCCGGGGCTCACGACAACGCTTGTACCGCTGATAGTACTTTCGGCACTTATGCTTCCCTCTACCAGTACGGCCTCGATCTGGTTATCATCGTTAAAACAGCTGAGGTTGAATTCGGTGCCGAGAACCTTCACATGCATTCCCCGTGTTTCCACGACAAACGGTTTCCCGGGATTTTTGGTGACGATAAAATAGCCTTCACCTTCCAGTAATACCTTTCTGAGATCCGTACCGTCAAAAGCAGAAGGATATTTAAGCACACTTCCCGAATTTAAAACGACCTGTGACTCATCAGACAACCGGATCGTCGCCCTTTTGCCATAAGGAACATTAATTTCATTATAACCGGCACTGGCGGTCTTTTTTGTGTTTTGCGTATGCCGGGGCACGGCAAAATCGGCTGCAGAGATCACAGGCTGTTCTTCATCGAACTTTTTTACGGAGCCGTCTTCCAGCCTGAGGGTAATGATGTTATCCGGGGGAAGCTGCTCTTCTCCCGGTGAAAGGAACAATGCGGCACTGGCAGCCAATGCGACGAGAAGGACCACGGCTGCGGCATATTTCAAAAAGCTTCTCCCCACTGCTATTTTTCTGACTCCGGGTTCCGGTGTCAGCAGGACTTCCAGCTGCCCGTAGATCTTATCCGGGTCAATATCCCTGATACCCAACTGAATGGCACCCTCCAGCTCCAGGTAATCCTCCAGTTGCCTTCTCACTTCAGGATCGCGGAGCCCTTCTTTCAGGGAAGCCAGTTCTTCTTTTGAAATTTCCTTGTTGATATATTTGATGATCAGGTGTTCCAAAGCCAATTTATCTCTGTTTACAACCGAGACGTAAAAATGTCTAAAAACCCTTAACTGTTTCTTAATTTTTTTTTAAAATTTGTGCAATATCCAAACAGACCAGGCTGGATAATTGAATTAAATGACAGAAAAGCAGCTTTTATCGGATCTTAAAAGCGGTAACCGGCAGGCCTATCGTACTATTTTTATGGAGTATTACAAAATAGTGCTCGCCTACCTGATAAAACTGAGCGGCGATATGGTGTTGTCTGAGGATCTCGCCCAGGGGGTATTCCTGAAACTGTGGACCAGACGGAATGCCATCAATATACACACATCACTAAAAAAATATCTGTACAGTACGGCCTACAACAGCTTTATGGATTATCACCGGGCCGCAGAACGCGAGAAAACGATGCATGCCGACTACCTCTATACTTCCGGCCTTATACAGGAGGAACAGGAGACAGGCCACAGGCAGAAACTGGACAGGGATATATGCCGGCTGAAAAAGCTGATCGGTGAATTACCGCCGAGGTGCAGAAAGATCTTCCTGCTGAACAAGCTGGAAGGAAAAAAGTACAGGGAAATCGCGGAACAACTGGATATCTCGGTCAAAACGGTAGAAGCCCAGATGTATATAGCCATGAAAAAACTACGGGAGGAATTAAAAAAGTAACGGGATCGCACTGTTGTGACAACCAGTATCATACTCACAATATCCGATTCATTTCAACGTTAATAAATACCGGTCCTGTTTACGTTCACAAAAATAAACACGTTTTTTTTATTTATTTTTCAGGTATTTCATGGCTCTTATCTTTATTTTTCTTTTATTGCACTACCCGCAAACGCTTACCATCTTTTTTTAAACAACATTTTTTATGAGTTTTACAACATCTCTTTCTTCTTCAAATCCTCCATACCAGGAGTTCATCAGGAACTTCTCAGACTCCCTTGATGTCATATTCAACAAGACGGCGGATATCAACCAATTGAGTCTTTCCAGGGGATTGCCTACCAGGATATGGAAAGATATTATGAAACTCAAACCGCTCTCCGTAGCTATTCCGCAGGAATACGGAGGAAGAGGGGTCCTGGTCAAAGAATGCCTGGGATTACTGTCTGCGGCTTCTTATCAGTCGCTCCCCTTATCGCTTACCTTCGGGATCAATATCGCACTGTTCCTGGAACCCCTGGCCAAATACGGGCAGGATGCCATAAAACCGGAGATCTACAAGAGCTTTCTCGACGACGGTGCCATGGGCGGCCTGATGATTACCGAACCCAGCCACGGCAGCGACGCGCTGAACATGAAGACCTACAACAAGCTTATAGGAGATGAATACGCCATAAAAGGGCTTAAGCACTGGCAGGGGCTCACAGGGATGGCCAAGTACTGGCTGGTCACTTCAAGACATATGAACGATGAGGGAGAACTGACCCGGGACATCGATTTTTTTGTTACGGACGAATCCAAACCGGAACAAAAGATAAAGGTACTGGAATACTTTGACAATGCCGGGCTTTACATGATCCCTTATGGTCTGAACGAAATTGATGTCAGGGTCCCGTCGCAAAACAAGCTCCGGCCGAAATCCACCGGCCTTAAAATGATGCTGGACACGCTCCACCGCAGCAGGATGCAGTTTCCCGGAATGGCTATGGGATTCCTCCAAAGGCTTATGGACGATGCTATCGCACACTGTAAGGGCAGGATGATAGGCAATTCGAACCTGTTTTCCATGGACCAGGTTCAGCACCAGTTATCGCGCATGCAGTCTTCGTTCACCATATGTTCGGCCATGTGCGCCAGGAGTACGCAGATAAGCGGTATAGACCACGATGTGGCTACGTCAGGACTGCTGGCCAACAGCATGAAAGCCCTGGTAACCGACCTGATGCAGGATGCCGCCCAGACCTATGTGCAACTGTCCGGGGCCAAGGGATACCGGATAAGCCATATCGGCGGAAGGGGAATTATGGACAGCCGGCCTTTCCGTATCTTCGAAGGCTCGAACGAAATGCTGTATACACAGATCTCAGACATCGTACTGAAGGAAATGAAGAGAACCAAAACGCCCCACTTCGGCACCTATGCCGGTAAAAAGGCGGAAACCAAAATGGCCTCCGAAGTACTGAAAAAAGAACTCGACTTTACCATAGACGGTACCTTATCGCAACGAAAATCAATAGACCTGGGTAAAATAATGGCCAGGGTCGTTTCGCTGAACGATGTACTGGAACTCAACAATTCCGGGTTTAACCAGGAGCTTACGGAAAACTGCATACAGGTAGTGCAACAGGAGATCTCGACCCTCGTACACCTGATGGAACACCATAAAGGAACCCATGTGCTCGACGATTATGAAGACCGGAGCAACTGGATGGACTTTGTCTGATCACTGTTTTAACAATTCCATCATTTCCGGAAACTGCTGCTCCATGACCGGTAGCCACAACATAAAGATCTCCACTTTCTGGGGGATATGCTTTAGTTCGGCATACTTGATCCCCTTATAACTGCGCAAACTCGAAACGGGCTCTACCGTAAGCCCGATACCGGTTTCCACCAAACGTATCGCCGTACTGGCAAACGGGGTTTCGTGAACGATGTGCGGAAGAAATCCGGCATCTACGAATATGGATTCCAGTACGGCTACATACATGGGGCCCTCTGCCTTGGGAGGCATGATAAAGGATTCTTCCTTCAACGCTGCAAGCTCTCCGATCTCGTCCATCACAGCCGGGTGACCTTCCGGAAAAGCCACGGCAAAATTTTCGCGGAACATAAGCTTGCTGTGAAAATCGGGATGAGGTTCCGGGTTGGTCGAAAACCCCACATCGATATCTCCGTTCTTAAGGGCCTCATACTGCCTCACATTGTTGTATTCCAGCAGAACGATCCTGATGTCGGGCAGCTTTTCGTGGATGCGATGTACCAACCCCGGCAGGAAACCCTGCATGGCCGAATGGGTATATCCTATCCTGATCTCTCCCGCCTCACCCCGGTGCAACCGTTCAGTACGCCTTACCGCAAAATCAAACTGCCTCAGCATGCGCTCCACTTCACCCCTGAAATAAGTCCCGGCACTGGTAAGTTCCACATTGCGCTTATTGCGGAAGAACAGTTGTGCCCCCACTTCTTCTTCGAGCTGCCTGATCTGCCGGCTCAGGGCAGGCTGGGCTATAAAGGTCTTGTCTGAAGCACGGGTAAAGTGCAGGGTACCGGCAAGTACGAGAAAATTGCGAAGGACTTCAATATTCATAGTTATTCCTTTTTATTATTACTCAATACAAAATAAGTATTTCTATTAATTAAAAATATGATTTTCCTTTGTAAAAAACACTGTCCTATGGAATCCCGAATTTCACAAGCTTTTCAGACCGGTACTTTTTCAGAGCAGGCCATTACCCTGGCAAAACGTATTTCCCGGGAAATAGAAAGAGGTATATCCGATCCCGGGGCCCGGACCATTGCCTACGAATCTCCCGAGGCACAACTCCGCTTCTGGGAAGAAGATTCCGGCAAAACACCTCCGGAGGATCTTATGACACTGGTCAATAACATTATCGAAAGATCGGTAAACCTGCACCGGCGGGGTTATCTCGGGCACCAGGTACCACCGGTGCTTCCGGTAAATATCCTGACCGCAGCGCTGATGGCGTTCCTGAACAACGGTATGGGGGTGTATGAAATGGGCATGACCGGCAATGCCATGGAGAAAATAGTCACCGGAAAGCTGGCCCGCCGTTTCGGTTTCGGGAACGATGCTTCGGGATTTGTAACCTCGGGGGGCACGCTGGGCAATCTTACCGCAATCATGGCGGCACGGGCGTGGTTTCTGAAAGCTCACCCCGATGCCGATTATCAACAGTTATCCATCATGGTATCCGAGCAGGCACATTACAGTATAGAACGCACTTTTATCGTTATGGGCATTCCTGCGGAGAATATCGTCAAGGTTCCGGCAGATGACCGGTTCAGCATGAATACCGACATTCTGGAAGAACTTCATTCGCGGGCCTCACGGGAAGGCAAAGAGATATTTGCCGTTGTGGGTTGTGCCTGTTCCACGGCAACGGGGTCTTATGACGACCTGGAAACCCTCGCAGGCTTTGCCGGGAAGCATTCCCTCTGGTTTCATGTCGACGGTGCACACGGAGGCGCAGCGATATTCTCCGAAACCCATGCCGGAAAGCTGAAGGGTACGGAAAAGGCACATTCGGTGATCCTGGATTTTCATAAAATGATGATGGCCCCTTCCCTTTCTACCGCCGTAATCTTCAGGTCGCACCAGTTGTCATTGCTCACATTTTCCCAAAAGGCCGATTACCTGTGGGAAAGCCGGGAAGAAGACGAGTGGTATCATTCCGGCAAACGCACTTTCGAATGTACCAAACCCATGAGCATAATGCATGTATACACTGCCATGCGGTTATACGGTGATGAGATATACGGCGAGATCGTCGACAGGCTTTACGGGCTCGCTACGGAATTTGCGGACAGGCTCCGGCAGCATCCGGATTTCGAGCTGGCCACTCCGCCTCAGTCCAATATAGTGTGTTTCAGGTACAGGACGGAACACCCCGATATCAATGCAGATGCCCTCAACAGGCATATCCTGGACGTTATTACCGCAGAAGGGATTTTCTACCTGGTGAGCACCAGGCTAAACGGCAGTTTTTACCTCCGCACTTCCCTGATGAACCCTTTCACCACTATGGAAGACCTGAACACGCTGCTCTCCGGGATTACCACGGCGGCCCGCAAATACCCCGGCTCATAAAAAAAGCCTCCCGAAAATTCCGGGAGGCTTTATTTGATTATGAAAAATATTTATCACTACTCAAGCAGGGTAGTTTCATGCCTATAAATGTAGGCATTTCTTTTTGTAAAAGGAAAACTTTAACATTTTCTTTCCGGGTATTATCTGTTATTGCAATTTAAAGGTAATAGGTATGCTAAAAGGCACCTTTACCGGTGTAATCCCCTGTTTTCCAGGTGTCATATTGAGCAAATGTATATAAAAAACCCGCTCCTTCCGGAACGGGTTCTTTATATGATATTTATTTCTGACTACTGCAGCCTGAATGTTATCGGGATACTGAACGGAACCCTTACGGGCCTGCCCCTCTGTTTTCCGGGAGTCATTTTCGGAAGCTGGTCAATGATACGCGCCGCTTCTTTCTCCAGGTTTTTGTCCGGTCCGCGCATTCTCACATTGGTAATACTACCGTCCTTGTCAATGGTAAACATCACGGCTACCCTTCCCTGAACCCCCATCTCCTGGGCGATCTCCGGATAGCGGAAATGTTTACGGATATGCTTCTGCATCATTTCCTGGAAACATGCCCTTTTATCCTTGGCATCCTCACATCCCGGGAAAACCGGCACATCTTCAATAACTGCGAAAGGTACATCGACATCTACGGGTTCCTCTACCTCGGCGATCTCCTCTACTTCGGCTACCTGTTCTTCCTGATTGGTTTCAGTAGACTCTATAACGGTTTCCTCTATCTCTTCATCGTCCTCTACCACTTCGATAACTTCGGGAGTTGCCGGTGGCGGTGGCGGTGGCGGTGGCGGAGTTTTCAACATCTCCGTAATCGGGATTTCCTCGTCCAATTCGTCATCCACATTCATCTTATAGGTGAATGCTTCATCCTTGTCATACTTTTTCCATTCCAATGCCTGCCAGGTGAGGAACAGTACAACGGCCAACCCTATGGCAAAATAGAGCCCGCTGTTCCTGGAGAGATCGGCTTTTGGATTCTTTTTAGGTTCCATTGATTCAAGTTTTTTCTTTATGGTTTATTGTTGTTCCATCATCGCCATCTCCCGATCCTGACGATCAAAAAGACTTTGCGATGCCTCCCGAAATTATTTTCCCGGTCGCTAATTTAATTATTTATTTTAAACGAGAACAATTAATTTTTCCTTTTTAACCCTTTGTATACGGCATTTATCAAAATAACAGTGAAAAAACCGCATATGGCACCGGCAGTATTGGCCAGAGCATCCCGGACATCTCCGGATCTGCCTATATTCATCACATACTGTAATACCTCAACAACCGTACCAAACAGCAATGCCATAAGGAGAGACAGCAGTACAGATCTTTTGCTGACCACCGAAATATCTCCCTTGTTCCACGCATAGTACCACAATATAAAAAAAACGTAGTAGAAAACAAAGTGTACGACCTTGTCTATATGCGGAAATAAAAATCCCGGCGACGGAATATCCGATGGCGGTATAAGGCTGAGTACCGCCACTGTCAGGGCCCATAGGGGAGCCAGTAGAACAGCTATGTTTTTCCTAACCTCCAATCAGTTCCTTATACGCTTCACTGCTGAGGAGTTCTTCCACTTCCCCGGGGTTACCGATCCTGATCTTAATCATCCATCCTTCATTATAGGGATCTGTATTCACCTTTTCCGGCTCCTCTTCCAGCGAGGTATTGAACTCCACGATCTCACCGGAAAGGGGCAAAAAGAGATCCGATACGGTCTTCACGGCCTCCACGGTACCGAAGACCTCTTCCCTGTCCAGGGTTTCATCAAGGGTTTCTACCTCCACATAAACAATATCCCCCAGTTCGCTCTGCGCAAAATCGGTGATCCCTACCGTGGCGATGTCTCCTTCTACCTTTACCCACTCGTGGTCTTTGGTATACTTCAAATCAGATGGTATGTTCATTATAATTCAGATATTATGTTATAATTTGTGACAAATGTAACTTTTAAACCATTTCCATCCAAAAGTTACCCCGGTTAAAATACGGGTATTTCAGCGGAGCCGGGACGGGGATACTTCCCTTCCCCGGTACCCGGGAGATGACCGGGTTGTCTTTCCGGTGAAGGAGCCCCGGATTTCCGGAACATCAGTTCCCGAAATTATAACGCAGCGTGACGCCGGATCGTATAGTGGTCTGGGGATATGCCGTGGAAATGGCATACTTAGAAAAGGTGTGATCGTAGAAAAACAGTGCGGTAAAATTCTTGGTCAGGGCGTAATCGGCCGTAAAACGTATGCTCCATATTTTCTGTCCCGACGTGATCTGGTTATTGTCCAGGTCCAGGTTCCTGATAATGGTAATATTGTCCCTGAGGGAGAGATCGGCCTTGAGGTTGATATCGCCTTTAAGCGTCTGCCTCATTCCGCCGATACTCGTGGTAAAAGGCACCTGGTTAAAGCGGTATCCCAGCCCGAGGAGGTATTCCTTCCCGGTGGTTTCGGTGAGCAGGTTATTGTCAAAACTGAGCGACAGGGCGCGGTCTCTCTTGATCTCTGCCTGTATGTTTACAGAGTTTTTCATTTCAAAATCAACCCGGATCAGGGGGTTGAACTGTTCTACCAGAGTCACATTGGTATACAGCAATTCGTTGAGAAAATTTCCCGACTGGTCGGTTTTCAGGGGATTGCCCTTATCGTACTCCAGGTTGGAGCGGAAGGAGTTTACACTATAGCTGGCGCGGTATCCGTGGCCCAGGGAAAAACGACGGAAGTGCGTCTTGAACCATTCCAGGCGCATCAGTCCGGTATATTTCAGGTTCCAGTTGGGTACAGGAACATTCCGGAATACTCCCAGCCCCACCTTATCGGCACTTTTCCCGGAATAGGCGGCCAGAAACGCAGGCAGCAGTACCGACTGGTTGTTTTTTCCGTATCCTTTGGGATAACCTTCCTCATCGAGGTTGCCCGCATCATTCAGATCTATACCGTCGCGTACGGCCAGCCGCCGGGCCACTATCCTGCGGTTCTGCCGGAAGGTCTCGAAAGTCTCCGAGTTTATATCATCGCTTTTGCTGAAGGCCGTCTTGATCAATACCGTTGATATGGAGAAATCTCCGTACTGGTTCCCGAGAAGGCTTTCATACTCATATGCTCCCCCGCTTTCCGACACCTGGAAATTCTCGGCATAGCTGTCTGCATACTGCCTGTTGGCTACCAGGTCTATCGTAAGGTCGGGCGTCGGCTCCAGGTTGGCCGTAATATTGAGCTGGGTACTGTTGCGCTCCATATATTGCTGGTTGAGATCGGGGAAACGCGTAAGCCATCCCTTTCTCGCCGCTTCATAGCGGATATCGGACTGACTTCCGAACACAAAGCCCCATGAAGGCCGGAGCGTACCTATAAACCCTACAGACTCGGTATACCCGGGAAGCACCTTACCCCGGTTATCGGTATAGCTCACGTCCATACGCTTGACCATGGTAAGCAGGTCAAGCCCTATATTTCCCAGGCGCCTGCCCATCCCGTCTTTTTCTGCCTGTTCATCCACTGCAGCACTTTCGCCCTGCTGCCGTCTCCGGGGTTCGTTCCGGGAACTGCTTTCGAGACCGAGATAGCCGTACAAACGGTCCATGCCCAGAGAGGTATTCAGCACATGTGTCGAGGCATTCTGTACGGTATTTACCTGCTCCCCGGCCACTTCATTGATCACGTCATTGCCCCGTTGCCAGTCGAAATCGCCGGTATAGGTATAGTTTCCCTCTATAAAGCTCAGAAAAGGGATCTTGCTGAAAGGGAGTTCGTAGTTGAGCTGTAACTGCTGGGTATGCCTGTTGGGGTCGCCCGTATTCCAGAAACCATCCCAAAGGTCCATTTCCTCCCGCACGATACGGTTGCCTTCCCCGTCCCGGTCGTAATAGTTCCTTACAATATTATAGTTCGACGCTGTAAAATTGAGCCTTAAGGACCTGGTAATATTGTAATTGATGTTATACTGCCAGTCGAACAGGAAATTGCGCTGTTGCAGGGTGGGGAGCTCCAGCTGCTCGCCGGCATCGACCCCCTCGATATTCACACCCCGGAAACGCTGCTGGTTGAAACTGCGTGTAATATTGGAATTGACCGATATATTGGTGGGCAGCGGGTTGAAGTTAAAATCCTTGAGCCATTGCCAGTACCTGCTCTTCAGTATGGAGTCGTTCTTTTTGAAAGGCTCTACCTGCACGGGGTTGAAATTATAATTATACACAAAGCCCGTACGCACATTCTGGTCGCGAAGTTCCTCTATTTCAAAATCCCGGTGATTGACCTCGTTATACGAATAATTAAAGGTAAAGTTCTCTATGTCGTACACTTTCTGTTTTTGCTCTTCTCCCCTGTTTTTCCTCACACCGATAAGGTTGATACTCCTTCTTTTGGTGTAATCTTCCGCCCGGTTGCGTATCTCGTCCTTTTCTCTTTGCGTAACGGCTGCATTGATCCTGTCCTGTAACCTGAGGTCTTCGTATACCGGGTCGAATTCAGGGGTGACCAGCTCTTCAGACACACTGTAATTTACCGGGATCTGTATCCCCCAGTTCCGGGGGAGCAACTGCCCCAGGTTAAGATTGGTATTGACCCCGTACTGTACCACATCTTCCCGGCTTCTCTCGTTGGGTTTCTGGTCTATCGCACCGAAACCGGGAGTACTTTTACTTCCCGTAGCCGAAATATTGGCAAAATCGGCAATATTGGCATCGATCTGCGCAATGGCTGCCCAGCCTCCCTGATTGTCCAGTTCCGCCAGTCGCAGTTCATTGAACCACACTTCCCCGCATACCCGGTTGCCGGAGACATTCTTGACCCCTACCATAATGGCCCTTACACTTCCCAGGGACGGATTTCCTTTGATCCCTACCCGGAGCTCGCCTGCTTCCCGGGGATCAAATTCCTCTACCCGGTTCCCCTCACTGTCATAAAAGACCAGTTCCGAAAGGGAGGCATTGGCAATACCGTCCGATTTTATTTTGGAGAAGAGGCTCAGGGGAACATCCATATTATTGATGCCAGGCCAGATCTCTTCCGGGGTGGAGGCCCCGGTACGGGTCACGGCCAGCGGGATCTCTACCTGGTAGAAATTTTCGCTGAAATCCGTTCCCAGCCTCATAAAGGCCACCAGCTCCCCGTCCCGGAGCGGATTGTTTTTATAGGCTTCGGCATGCAGGAACATCTTGAGGCGCTTGTACTGCCTCATATCCATTTCCACGTTTTTGTACACCCCCCTGGAATCCTGGTCTTCCAGGCCACAAACGGCAAAAGACAAAGACTGTTCGTTCTGGCGCACCACCATATTGTTGTTGGTAAGCTGCTCCCTTTCCACTCCGGGGGGCAGGCGATAGGGAATGGGAGAGCGCTGTTCGTTCTCCTCTATATTTACGGTACTTACTTCTACTGTCGTGCCATCGTCATTGGGATTGGTATCCACCTCGGGTTGCAGGCTGCGCGTATAGGCCCGCCAGTCTCCCCTCACCAGGTCGAGCGTACCGAAACGCAGTACGACATCATTGTTAAATCCGGTGAGATACATACGCATAAAGCTCATGGAACGGAAATCGGAGATCCCTCCTACAGCATTGTCGAACTCCCTGACCGGGATCTTGAACTGTATCCACCTTGCCCTTGTGGTCCGGTTATTGGGTGTCCTGCGCTCCACCTCCTTGATATCGGCCACGTACCGGTCGGAACGCTGGATGTTGGGTTTTATGGGAATACGGTATTCGTAATAGCTGTTTACGGTATTCATGGTACCGTCTCCGTTAATGTCTTCCACATCCGGTTCGGTAGTGGACCCCCGGTCATTATTCCCCACATTTACCGGGGAGTTGCCCTGGGTATTGTTGTAATTGAGGTACCTGTCCAGGATACTGCCGCCGGCACTCAGGTAGTACTCGTAGTTATCCAGTGCCGGGTCCGGCCCGGCGTTATTGGTAAAGACGGCAGATTCGGAAGCATCGTCCATTCCGTCGAGCCCCACATCCTGCAAGGCCCTGTTCCCGGTATCGGCATCAAAGGCATAGACCAGCGACTGGGCGGAAGGCACCTTACCCCAGGAGGTGTTCGACACCAGTTCGGTACTCCCCACTCCCGGCAGCCCGTTTTCGTATTGTTTCTTTCCGTCCTTGAGAATGTCTTCCGAAATATTTCCGAGGTTAAACACCAGTTCTCCCTGCCCGCTGTCTGCCATGCCCTCTACGTATGGGTCCATGACCCAGAACTGTATATATTCCACATTGCCCTGCTCGAAATTGGTACTGGACAATCCGCGCATGATCCCCCCCCAACGGTCTTCCGGCGGCAGGTTTTCAAAATCGGAGG
The DNA here is from genome assembly GCF_003285545.1 of Sinomicrobium soli. Lineage (GTDB taxonomy): Bacteria > Bacteroidota > Bacteroidia > Flavobacteriales > Flavobacteriaceae > Sinomicrobium. Next base: position 66,888 of record NZ_QLNV01000016.1, read on the forward strand.
CCGGACTATTGTTATAGGGGCCCTTTCTCCGGGGGTAATACGCCAGGTCGAGCGTAGCCTGTACGGTGGTTTCCCCCTGTGAGAGATCGACCTCGGGAAAAATCTCATCGATATAGATCCGCCTGGTCTCATTGAGAGAAATATCGTCATTGCTGACCTCCGACGGTTTCTGGGAGGTATAGAATATGGGATCTATGGTATACCAGGCCATTTTAGACCGCTGATAACCGTTTTTCAGGTTTTCCGGATCGTCCGGGGCACTTCCGTAAAGCTGCCCGCCGGGAACAAATTCCAGGGGAGTACTGGCCAGCGACCAGGCCAGGGGAGCCCTCATGTCGATCAGGGTCTGGGCACCCTCGAAATCATCCACATATACGGTAGTTTCTCCCTGAAAGCTATCGTTTTTCGGGGAGCCGGGCATCAGGTAGGCCATCTCCCCCCTTACAGACAGGTTGGAAGGTGCATCGGTATCTATATTGGGCAACTTGTTCACCCACCTGGTCAGAAAGGGAAGCTCGGTAGAAAAATTCCCGTTGAACCCGAAGATCGTATTGTTTACCGGTTCGAGGCCGTAACTGGCTTTCTGGGTCAGCGGTTTTTCACTCATATTGAGCAGGGTGGCCCCCAGCATAAAATTCTTGTTGAACTGGTGTTCTATGTTTACCCCTGCAAACCTTCGGGTCTGCCTTCCGAAAACCGCATTGTTTTCTACCGATACTTCTATGGGCACATTAGAGGCCCGGATACCTTCGTCCAGTATATTGACCATCCCGGTCTGGTAATTCACGGTAAAATCGATACCTTCCTGTAACCTTCTTCCCCCGGCGGTAACCCTTACAGAACCCTGCGGTACATTAAAAGCCCCGATAGGAATACCTTCTCCCCCTTCCGACTTATACCGCCCCTTGAGCTGGAACTTGTTCTTGTCACTGTCCTCGAGTGCAGCGGCCTTGGTCAGTTCGTACATATTGCGGAAAACGTATTTGCCCTGGTTCGGATTATAGGTATCGGGCTGGCTGTAATCGCCCCCTCCCAGCAGTTCGTGCAGATAAGACCCGAAAGGTTCTACCTTGGTAAAGATAATCCTCCCGTTCCGGGGGTCTATGGTAATCCCGGGGTAGTAATCAAAAAAACCATCCCCCCCGTTCTGCGGGTCGTTATAGGCATTAAGGCGGTCGAAATTAAACACATCCAGCAGTATCCTGTCCTGTAACCCCGAGGGCCACGAAGATTCTTCCACCGGCCTGATATAGTTGATCGGGGAAGGATCGGTATAGAGTATATTGAGCTTAAAATCTTCCTGGCTCAGCTGGTAGGCCCCGGTGGCATAAATATTCTTCATCATCAGGTCCCATATGGGGTCGGAGACATTGGTGATATTGCTCTTGAGCAGCTTTAACACCAGTGTCTGGTTGTTTACGGCTACGACCTGACCTCCCGGACCTGTTTCATATTCCGTGGCATTTACCCCGTCGTTGGCAAATTCGCCTACCTGGTACGCCTGCCCCCGGTAGGTATACTGGAAAGCCACGGCGAGCACCTCATCATTGCTCAGTTTCTGGTTGAGGGAAATATATCCCAGTTTGGGATCGAAGGTAAAATCGGTACCCTGTACCAGTTTCTGGGCATTCTCCAGTATGGCGTAGTCATACCCCTGGTTGACCAGGGTATTCACAGATCCGAACCCGGCCTGTACCGTCGCCATATCCCTGATCTGTTCGGTAAGTACCGACGTTCCCCCTATTTCCCTGGGATTGTAATTGTTGGCTTCGTTTCTCGGAAGCAATTCGCCGCTACCGGGATTAAAAAAACCGCCGGGAGCATTGGTATTTATCCGGGTATTTTCCGGGTCGGCCTCCCCCAGGTCCTGTATTCCTACTATGTTTCGTATATTATCGGTTCTCCTGCCCCTGTTGGTTACCCATACTTCGATACGCGTTATCTGTACCTGGCTCTGTATAAAGGGATAGCGCTCCAGGGCCCTGTCGTACTGGTCCCTGAAAAAGTGCGAGAGGAAAAAATGGCGGTCTTCGTCATAATCCAGTGCGAAAAACTCAAAATCCTCCAGGGTACCTCCCCCCTGGGCGACTACGGAACGCACTTCGGAGCGCTGCTCGGAAAACACCCCGGTGATCCTTGTTTTTCCGAACTGCAGTTCGGTTTTCACCCCGAAAAGGCTCTGGGCCCCGGAGATCAGCGAGCTGTTGAGGGGCATGCTTACATTACCCACCTCTATTTTCCGGACAATATCGTCTTCGGAAGGGGTATATTCCAGTTTGATAAGATTCTGGAATTCGAAAGTGGCCTGAGTGTCGTAATTGGCCATGACCGAAAGCCTCTCGCCGATCTTTCCGAGCAGGCTCATGCTGATCCTCTGGTCGAAATCGAAGGTAATGGTACTTCTGTTCCGGGGCGAGAAGGCGGGATTGTCATTTTTGTTGTACAGGACCCCGAGGTCTACGGCCACCGAACCCTGGGGCACGATATCGATATTGGAGCCTCCGAAGATGGATTCGAAAAAGCCCGAATTCACATAAAAACCCGGCAACAGGTCTCTTTGCGCATCTTCCATCCCTTCCTTTTGCCCGGATATGGCATCCATTTTCTGCCGGAAGTAACGCTTCATGCTCTCCTTGCGTTCCAGTTCCCTGAACTGTTCGGGGGTGAGCATTACCGGATAATCCATGTTAAAACCATCAATGGTCTCGGCATAGATATACATATCCATAATGGGGTCGTAGGTATATCCGGCAAGAATACCCGCAGGCATTTTCAACCTGATCTCTCCCGGAACACCTGCAGGCTGTACAGAATCCTGATCGGACGGGTCCCCGGTTTCCTGGGCCGTAGCCGTTACGGCCAGAAATGCAGCAAAGAGCCACAGCAGGCATCTAACGGTGTTTGGTATTTGTTTCAGGTTGGTAATTGTTCTCAAAATCCCTATAGCATTTTAAGCGCATTTTTGATGATCTCCTCTACACTTAAATCCGGTGTTTTCCCGGTAATTTTCGCTATGACCTTTTCGGATTGTTTTCTGGTAAACCCCAAAACCTCCAAAGCGGATAGTGCCTCTTCACCATTATTGTGCTGCCGAGGTACAGCATTTGCTTCCAGGTCATAAATTTTAAGTACCTTATCTTTCAGGTCGAGTATCACCCGTTGCGCTGTTTTGGCCCCTATGCCCTTTACACTCTGTATGGAGGAAACGTCATTAGAAGCTATGGCATCTCTTATCTGTCCCGGGGTTAAAGAAGAAAGCATGGTACGCGCCGTGCCCGTACCTATACCCGAAACCGAAATCAGCAGCCGGAAAATATCGCGTTCATACCGGTCGGCAAAACCGAACAGCGTATGTGCGTCTTCACGTACATGGAGATGGGTGTAAAGTTTCAGGTTTTCTTCACTGGTTATTTGGGAATAGGTATGCAAGGATATATTGAGAAAATATCCTATGCCGTTGCAATCGATAACGACATGTGTAGGGTTTTTCTCGGTTAGTCTTCCTTGAATATGCGTAATCATAGGTATCCGGTTAGCTGTCCAAATGTAATAAATTATTTCTCAAAAGCAGCATTAAACCTTTCTTCTGCCGGGAAGATATACTCAAATTCCCGTATTTGCCGGAATATTGACGAAAAACGGCCTGTTTATACCATAAAACGGATAACCCGCATACCATTATCCGTATTCCCGTACCGCTAAACGACTCATGTTTTTTCAGACAGCTTTGTTTACGGTACATTCACCAGGCCCTTCCGGTTTCCGGACCATCAGCCTGTTCTGCATAAAAAAGAGCAAGGTCCTGTAAAAAAACGCTTCTTTACAAAACCTTGCTCCCGGTAATAGTTCCCGATACACTTGATCAGGACAGGTCATATTATTCGGCAGGATCGAGCCTGCTTATGGTAGTAATGGTACCCTGCTCCACCTGTAACCCTCTTGTGGCAGTGGCACTGGCAATATCTATATTGTAGATATAGCTTGCTCCTGCTTTGTCAGTAATCCCGGTGCTTACCGTTGCCCCTCCGTCAGAAACATAGTTATTCATATTGGTAAACACCTCTATATCATCCGGTTCGGGAAGCCCGGAAACAGGAGTTACTGTTTTATTATAGGCATCAATAACCCCGTATTTCACCCCTGATGACGAGGCCTTATCCACCCCGAATATCCCCAGGAATTTTCCGTTACCCGCATATACGTGGTCTGTGATGTACAGTCCGCCCGTGGCTTCTTCCAGGTCAAAATAATACTCCTGGTCAAACTCAGTGGTCCCATTCTTTATCCGGGTTACGGCAGAGGGCTTGGTACTGCTGAGCTCACCCCCGGTAGTAGCAGTAGCCGAAGAGAAGGCATAGGCGTCTCCCTTTTCATCAACCGTAAGTCCGTTGGTAAAATAACTCCCGATCGCACTGGTCCGGTCGTCACGGATCACTTTTTCCAGTTCCATCTCCGGATAGGAATATACGGCAATATTGGCCTCATCCGGGTATTCCGTACCCCAGGCATCGTTACAGCAGCCTTTCATGGTAAAATAGGGAAGATAGACCTTATTGCCCACCTGGGTGATCCATGAGAAAAATGCGAGTTCCCCGTTTTCCGTGTCAGCGAGTTTCTGAGTGTCGATAACCCCTTCGTCGACGATACCGATACTCTCCTTGTCGCTGATATCCAGCCGATACCAATACGCATAAGGCTCTGTAGCATTCCTGGATATCTTGATCATTAATATATCGTCATTGACCACCGCAAAAGCCTGTACGGTTTCCGACTGAAAGTTTGTCAATTTCTCCAGTTCTCCCTCGGCATTGAGCTCATAAGCCGTTACCGCACCGGGGTTGCCCTGGCCATACAACATACTAAAAAACATATTGTTATGCGTCACGTAGTACCTCCAGGTCCCGTCCTGTTCAACACCATTTCCCCTGGTTGTGATGGTTCCCTGCCCGAGGTCGTCAGCGGTAAGGAGATAATCGGCCACCGCTTCGGAAACCTGTGGCGTAGCCGCGATAATATATTTGGATTCTCCGGAAGTTCCTCCTCCGTTATCACCACCGTCACCGTTGTCATCACTGCTACACCCTACCAGGGAAACAGCTATGCTCATGGTAAAAAGGCCAAAAAAATAAGATGTACTTTTCATAGTATAGTATTTGTCATTTAATAAATTAGAGAATTGTGTATTTTATCTTGGCTGAAAAACTCCTTCCCGGTTTTTGCAAGCTGAAATTGTCATAGAGGTTCTTGTCCAGTATATTCCTGCATTCCAGGGTAAATTGCAGTTTATTGTTATAGGTATAGGTCACATTCAGGTCGTGGGAAATCTGTTCGGGTATCCCTCTTTTAGTGCTTTTGGTACCGAGACTGGGCCAGAAAAGATAGAAGGAATCCACGTACAGCAGGTTATAGCCCAGGCTAAGGGTGTTGCCTTTTCCCCATACATCGGGAACGGTATAAGTGACATCCGCATTTCCATACAGATAAGGGATATTCGGGATACGGTCTCCGTACGTATCTTCATCCTTCGAATTGTTTTTCAGGTCGAGGTAGGTGATGTTCATCCCTGCCATCAGACGGTTTCCGTACTGATAGCGGATCTCGCCTTCCAGCCCTGTATTCTTCACTTTTCCCAGGTTGTCTTTCGTCTGCATTTCTTCATTGGTCTGTAACCTGGTACGGATAAAGTCGTTGGCATCCCTGTAGAAGCCATTGACAGCAAAATAAAGCCTGTGCTGCGGTCTGAGCTGCCACCAGTATCCGACTCCAAGATTGTAATTATAGCTCTCTTCGGGCCGGAGGTTGAGGTTACCCGCCAGATTGATGAGGTCTCCGAACAATTCCTCATTTCCGGGAAGGCGGTACGCCCTTTCGTAAGAGACCTTGAACTGCAGGTCCTCATTCAGGAACCAGGTGCCGGCCACGCCATAGCCCAGGTGATTGTAATTTTTGGTGGCTTTTACATACCTTAATTCTTCATTATTGCTACCTCCGATCCGGGTAGAAAACTTATTTTCCTGGAAGTACTGTTTTCCGAACACGGTGAGATTCCAGCTATCTGAAACAAACTGGTATCCCAGCCCTACTATGTTCTTCAGTGTTTTCTGTGGCTGCTCGTATGATTCACTATCCTCTTCCAGCGTATTGTTCCCTTTGCGGTTAAAGGTGTTAAAGGTGCTGCTCAGCGTCAGTTTATGTGCCTTGCCGAACTTGTAGTCCCATACCGCATTGGCCAGCCCGTTGTGGTTCCTGAACTTATACAGTGAATACGAGCGTTCCCCGCCGGGAGTATCGTACTCCTTTTTTTGTCCCAGCCAGTTATAGTCCACATTCACCGTATCTATATTTTTCTCCTGCCCCAGGTTGTAATTGGCATTTAACCTGAAATCCAGCCCCCTGGCCAAAAAGTCTTTTTTCCTGTATTTCAAAGACGGCATGATAATATTTCCCTTCCTGTGCCATGCCCCGAACACACTTTCTACCCTGGCCCCGGTCTGTATTTCCTTATAGCTGTTGCCCAGGGTTATGCCGAAAAGCAATTCGTCGGCATAGGATTTCTGTACCACCCCTATATTGGCGATCACCGTTTCGTTGTGGTAGGTATCGTGAAACCTTCTCACGGTGCGTTTCGGATAGTACTTATTGGTCTCGAGGTCTACGGCCTGCACTTCCATCTTGTAATTATTATCGGAATAATTCTGATAGGCATTGAGTTGTGCGGTAAAGCCCGACTTTGCCACATATACCGCGTTGACCATAGACCTGTGAGTATTAAACGACCCATAGGAATAGGATGCATCTATATGGCTTTTTTTGTAGGTATTGGTTATGATATTTACGGCTCCCCCCAGGGCATCCGCACCCAAACCTACAGGCACCACGCCTTTGTAAACCTCGATCCGTTCCGCCAGGTTTATGGGGATGTTGTTCAGTTGGAAGGAAGACCCGATATCGTCCATTGGAATCCCGTCTATAAACAATTTCACCTGTTTGCCCCGGAAACCGTTGATCGAAAAATTCATTTCGGACCCCACACCTCCGCTTTCCCGCACGCGAATACCGGAAACCCTGTCGAGCGCATGCCCGAGATCCAGTGTGGTATGATGCAGCTTTTCAGCATCGACCACACTTACATTAAAAGCCTTTTCCTCGATCTTCCGGATCATATTCTTACCGGAAAGCACCACTTCCCGGAGTTCGTAAGGCGATTCTTCGAGGGTTATGCTGATCCTCTCCTGCCCGGACCCGACCTCTATCGTTCTCGACGCCGTTTTATACCCCATATACGATACCTCGAGGGTATAGGTGCCTTCTTCAAGAGACAGTTCAAAACCGCCCTTTTCACCGGTAACAACACCGATACCGGAATTGTGCACTGCTACGGTAGCCCCATAAATACCCTGTCCCGAAGGACCGGTTACCGTACCGCTGACCGATATTTTTCCCGATTGGGAGATCACGGCAAACGGTGTTAAAACACAGCACAGCACCAGCCATAACTTCAGGGTAATATTATCTGAGAAACTCACTTTAAAATTATTTTTATTTAGACTTAATATGTTTAAGTTTGCAAAAGTATTGCCCTATAATTCCCGGAGCCTACGTCAAACGGAGTTTTTTATACGCAAAACGGAATTAAATACACAAGCTTATGTCCCCGTTTTTTTTCTCATCTTCAGCAGCACCGCAAAAGCGATAACGGAAAGGGAGATCCAGAATATATCCACCACAAAGATCTGGGAGTATCCCGCAGACAGGGAAATCCAGGGCCAGTTACCTGTTTTGATCCCGGAGGCGACAGGTACCAGGAGTCCCAGGGCACCGCCCAGGAAAAGGGTAGCCCGGTTGGTGAACCCCGTATTTCTCTTCAGGAGCAGCAAGAGTGCCAGCACCAGCCAGCTCCAGAAAAATACGGTGTAAATAAACCCCTTCCTGTCATCGGGAAAATCATCGGCAAAGAGCTTGACAGTTATAAAGGTAAAGGCCGTTACCGGGTACATTCCGAGACATACAGCCATGTATATATGCACCAGCCAGGTATTGAAAGTGCGTTTGGAGGAGGACACATTTTTCTTATCCCTTGCCACCAGCCATATCATTACCCCGGAAAGGATGACAAAACAGGTGATAAACCCCAGTACCAGGTATATTATTTTCATGCCATACCCGCCGAAATCCCCGAAGTGAAGGCGTGCAAGCAGATTTGAGGAAGCCTGTATGTATGGGGTATCACCATAAGGGTCCTTTTCGTCTACCGCGATGTTATCACTCACCCGGTAGGTGACATACCCTCCTCCCGACAGGGCATCGTTATACGAAGGCACTCCCATGACTTTTACATGCATATTGGCATCGCCGTAGTTGATAAGCTGCATGCCGTTGATCTCCATATCCGGCCATTTGTCCCGGGCCTGTACGATATAGGTATTATAGGACACGGTCTTTTCCAGGGGTTTTCCCTCAAACGGATAGTCCGGTCTCTTTTCATACACCATACTCTCGTTCATTTTATCGGCATTCCCATCGAAGAGAAAGTCCTTCACCGGGGCGAGCATCACGGAATAGCCCACGATAAAGTACACCCCCGTAAACGCAAACATGAACTGGTACGGCAACCCGATCACCCCCAGGGCCACATGGGCATCGGTCCAGATGGTTTTCCACTTTGCCCCGGGACGGAAGACAAAGAAAGCCGATACGATCTTATTCCAGTGTACAATGATTCCCGTGACCACGGCAAAAAGAAACAGCAACGACACCAACCCGGCAAGATAATAACCCGATATACTGTAAAAATTCAACGGCGCGAAAAAATGCAGGCGGTAAAACAATTCTCCCATCGAATAATTCCCGGTGTAATCTCTCTTGGTGAATTCTTCGGTATCGAGATAGAAAAAGTTACGCCGCCGCCCTCCCTGCCGGGCTTCCTTTTGAAGGGTAGTATCTTTGGGAGGCGACATAAAAGTGGTTATCCTGCGTTCAAAAAAGCGCTGCGAAAAATTGATATCCCGGCTGTACAGCTGTGTTTCCGCTTCGAGCTGCTTCAGTGTACGGTCAAAATCTATACGCTCAAAATAGCCTTCCGCTATGGGTTCGTTACGTTCCCAGGCATTGATCTCATCCCTCAGAAAAGAAAGGGTACCCGTAAAAAATATAACATACAACAACACACTTATAATAATACCGCTGATGGTATGCGTGTGAAAAACAATATTGTAAACTCTCGGAGACATATGCAATCTTAAACCAATGGATTATTCATTTTACCGGCACAGGTTACCAGGGTAAGGAAAAGGGCAATCAGCAGATAAAGCCCCCATATTTTCCAGCCGTTCCTTGCCAGAAAAGCCGTGACCATGAGCCCGACCCATAAGATCCCCCCTGCGAAACGAAGTGTCATAAGTGCGTTGCCGGGGTCCAGCCATGCGGCAAAAGCCATAAAGAATGCTTCCGTAATCATATACCCTCCCAGGAAGCCTGCCGATATCTTTGCAAAGCGCTGTAAAGGAGAATGTGTAAGGTATTTTTTGTTTGGTGGCATCGAAAATATCAGAAATAATATTTATTTAGATTTAATACAAATAATTATCTTTGGACCGCAAAGGTAGGTATAACCTTCAAGCCAGAAAATACGCAAAAAGGAGAAAAACATACGCAAAAGGTAAAAAAGAGAGAAAATGCCGGAACTGCATATCGACATCGATGCCAGGGAACAGAACTCGTATAATTTCGGACGGCCCGAAGTAATCCCTCACCATAACGGCAACATATCTTTAACCCGCCATATTTTTGACGGGGTGCCCTGCAGGGGGTGGTTAAAGGAAATAGTACTGGAAGACTTCAAGCTCACCGTGGCCGACCTGACCATTTCGGAAAAATACCGCGTTCATTTCTCCTATGCCAGGCCGACGATGGAAATGTTTTTTGTATTACAGGGTTCATTCGACATGTATTTTGAATGTCAGCCTTCCTGTATTCATTTTACCCATCGTTCCCACAACCTGCTTTATACGCCCGGAACAAAAGGATATTTCGATACGGCTTCCACGAACCTCCGTTTTATCTGTATACAGCCGGAATCCCGTTTCCTGCAAAAGTTTCTGCCGGGAAGTATTATTGCTGACCATTTCCGGAAAAAAGTGAATAGAGACCAGCCCTGCTGCCTGGCAGACGGCAATTCCCCGATTACTCCGGATATGGATATTCTCCTGAACGATATCTTTAGCTGCCCTGTGCCTTCTTCCCTGCAGAAAACATTCCTGTATGCCAGAATGCTCGACCTTCTGGTACTTCAAACCAGGCAATACAGTGTACCGGAAACGGCAGCGGCAAAAGAATTTTCCCCAGCCGACAGGGAAAAAATAAACAGGGCCAGAAGCTATCTCTCCCTCAATTTCGGAAAAAAGATCACCCTGCCCGAGCTGGCAAAAAAAATAGGTACTAACGAATTTCTACTCAAAAACGGCTTCAGGACCCTGTTTGGCACTACTGTGTTCGGCTTTATACACGATCTCCGGATGAGCAGGGCCAGGCAATTGCTGCTGGAGCACAATTACACCATAAGCCAGGTTTCCGATATTACCGGTTATAAAAACCCGCAACACTTTTCCACGGCCTTCAAGAAAAAATTCGGGGTGGTGCCGAGCAGGGTAAAACGCATGAAAACGGAGTGACCCTTATACGATCATCCCTGCAGCCACGGTCTCGTTGGTCCCCTCATCGATAAGGATCAGGCTTCCCGTCGTGCGGTTGCCCCGGTATGAGTCGAACATCAGGGGTTTGGTGGTGCGTATTTTCACCTTGAGGATATCGTTCATCGCGATGTCCTTGTCTTCCTCATTACGTTCAAAGGTATTGATATCCACCTTATACACGATATCGCGTATCACGGCCTTTTGCTCGTTGGAGGTATGACGTATGGTATATTTCGCCCGGGGCCTGGCCGGGTCGGCATGCAGCCAGCACAGCATGACATCCAGTTCCTGTTCCATACGGGGTTTGTTATTGGTTCTCACGATCATGTCGCCCCTGCTGATATCAATATCGTCTTCCAGGGTGATGGATACCGACATGGGAGCAAAAGCCTCTCCCGGACTTTCGTCGAACGTATCTATCGATTTTATTGTAGAGGTCAGCCCGGACGGCAGGACGGTAACCTCATCGCCCTTCCTGAATATCCCACTGGCTATTCTTCCGGCATATCCCCTGTAATCGCGGTGTTCCTCACTTTGCGGACGCAACACGGTCTGTACCGGGAAACGCGCATCGATCTTATTGGTATCGCTGCTGATATGCATATTCTCGAGGGTATGCAACAGGGTTGCCCCTTCATACCAGGGCATATTTTCGGAACGGTTGACCACATTGTCCCCCAGAAGCGCACTGATAGGCCGGAAACGGATATCCTTTACTGCCAGTTTGGAGGAGAATGCTTCAAACTGCCGCACAATACTGTTAAACACTTCTTCCGAGAAATCTACCAGGTCCATTTTGTTTACACAAACTATAACATGCGGTATCTGCAGCAACGAGGCTATAAAAGCATGCCTTCTGGTCTGTTCTATAACACCGTGACGGGCATCTACCAGGATAATGGCGGCATTGGCCGTAGAAGCCCCGGTTACCATATTCCGGGTATACTGTATGTGCCCGGGAGTATCGGCGATAATAAATTTCCGTTTGGGTGTGGTAAAATAGCGATAGGCCACATCAATGGTAATCCCTTGTTCCCGCTCATCGCGGAGCCCGTCGGTAAAAAGGGCCAGATCCACCCCTTCGTGTCCTTTCCGCTTGCTGGTCGCTTCTATGGCCTCCAGCTGGTCTTCAAATATGGATTTCGAATCGTAGAGCAAACGCCCTATCAACGTACTCTTTCCGTCATCTACACTACCTGCAGTAGTGAATCTCAGTATCTGGCTGTTATCAAGTTGCATGATCTTCTTCTTTCTTTTATTAAAAATATCCCTGGCGTTTGCGGTCTTCCATAGCCGTTTCCGAACGTTTGTCATCCGAACGGTTTCCCCGTTCGGTCTGCCTCATGGCAGATACCTCATCGGCTATCTTCTCTACGGTATCGGCCTCCGACTCAATGCCCCCGGTAATGGTGATATCCCCGAGCGTACGGAAACGGATCCGTTTGGAAACGATCTCTTCGTGCTCCTCGAGTTTGAGGAATTCCGAATTGGGTATCCAGGAATTATTGCGCCATACCACTTCCCTCTGGTGGGCAAAATACAGCGAGGGGATATTGATCCCTTCCCTCTTGATATAGTTCCACACGTCCATCTCGGTCCAGTTGCTGATCGGGAAGGCACGGAAATGTTCTCCTTCGTAGTGTTTGCCGTTAAACAGGTTCCACAGTTCCGGACGCTGGTTTTTAGGGTCCCATTGCCCGAAATCGTCACGGTGCGAAAAGAAACGCTCCTTTGCCCTGGCCTTTTCCTCATCACGGCGGCCGCCTCCTATGGCGCAATCTATGCGATGTTCTTCTATGGCATCCAGCAGAGTAGTGATCTGAAGTGCATTACGGGTAGCATTCTTACCCCGTTCCTCAGCTACACGTCCGTTGTTTATGGATTCCTGTACCGAACCCACAATAAGCCGCACCCCGAGCTCGTCGATCAGCCTGTCCCGGAATTCCATCGTCTCCGGAAAATTGTGGCCCGTATCCACATGCATCAGCGCAAACGGGATCCTGGAAGGGTAAAATGCCTTTCGTGCCAGGTGAGTAACTACTATGGAATCTTTTCCCCCGGAAAACAATATTACCGGGTTCTGAAATTGTGCCCATACTTCGCGAAGCACGTAAATGGCCTCCGACTCCAGTTCATCCAGATAATTCAGGTAATACCCGTTCCTGGCCGTTTCACTTAACTCTAATTCCTTTTCCAACATCTTAATTAACTTTAACCGGTGCTTTTTAATAGTCTACAAAATTACTAGACTTTTGTAATAAACAAACAACTGTTTCGATTTTTTTTCATTTTCCGGTTAAATCCACAACATATAACACCGGGGAACAGGTCGCCTGAGCCCGGGATATTTGCGGAACGGGGCTTATTCGCATCCCGGTTTCCAGGTCCTGCCGTATTGCATTAACGGCGCAATACTCCCCCGGATTATTGCAGGTAATGGATGTAATTTTCCGAATTTATGATATCAATGGGCAGCAGTTTGCGGTCGGGTATCTGCTTGTCAAAGGCAAAGTATTCCGAGAGATAGCTCACGCCCAGGTAGGCCTGCTGCCTGGGATTCTGATGAATGAGAAAGTCGAGTGTTCCGGATTTCAGTGCATCGATGTTCTGTGTTATAAGATCGTATCCCACTACGGGAATATGCGCATGGGTCCCGGGAAGTGCCCCTTCCAGCAAATAACCTTTGGAGGTTGTCACAAACAAGCCGGAAACATCGGGATGCGCCTTGAAAAAATGCTGCATAGATTTACCGGCATTCCTGATATCCTTATGGGGCAGGGTATGGGTAACCACCTCCGAACCGTCGTTCAGTCCGCCGTAATAATCCCGGAACCCCTTTTCCTTTTCCTGCATGTGAATGGCATTCTGGAATGCTTCATCTACATGGATTACCGCCATTTTCCGGTCTCCACCCAACAGCTGGTGCAGCAACTTCCCGGCAATCCTTCCGCTTTGATGAAGATCCTGCCCTATAAAGCTGCTCGCCTGCCCTTCCTGCAGGTAACTGTTGAAGGTGGCCAGGGTGATGTCGTTGCGCTCACAGTCTCCGGCAAAAGCCAGGGCTTCCTGATAGAACAGCGGGACAAATACCACCCCGTCGGGCTTGTTTTTTAACACTTGCCGGCATTTGCTGTTAAAGCTTTTGATACTGGAAGGATCGAAAAAAGCAGTGTCGATCATGACACCGAAAGCCTGAAATTCATCCGATGCTGCGGTGATCCCTTCCAGGCAAGGAGCCCAATAGGGGTCCTTCGCAGGATCGGGCAGCAGTACGTAAAGCGTATAGGTCTTGTTTTTCTTCAGGTTCCTGGCCACCAGGTTCGGCTGATAATCGATCTCCTTGAGAATACGTGTTATCTTTTCATGGGCCTTTTTGGAAACCTTGCCACGCTTGTGAATAACCCGGTCTACCGTACCCTTGGAAATACCTGCCATGGCAGCGATATCGGCTATGGTGTATTTTTTTTTGCTCATCGCATACATTTATCATCCAAATATAAAAAATATTGTATTACTCCGCTCTTATATCCTCTTTCCGAGGTAGAAGGATAAAAATATCTTCCTGAAGCAACAGAAAAAATAATTTAAAGAAAGGAAATCCGCAAAGATCAACAACAAAGTGTGGTCGATAACATTTTTTTCAATGAAAATTTTGTTTTTTAAAAACCAAAGACTACATTAGCACAGAAATATTGTTATACATTTAACTTATTAACTAATAAAAACATATCATTTCACCCCGAAAACTGCCTTACAACACAGATTATACCTTACTTATTGAAAAATCCGGAATACGTTTCCGGACATAAATTACAAGTTTAATACAATAACTCTTTAAAAATTCACTCTATGCATTAAAACAAATAGCATTCGGTTTTTGCATAAAATGTGTGTTCGAACACACATTTTATACCACAACATAACAAACTCATATTAATCAAACTAACTCAAAACATGAAAATATCAAAACTCCGCTTTGGTCATGGCCTTCGCGACCGTGCAACGGTATTCTTTCTGTTGCTCGTATTACAGCCTTTTTCCCGCTCATACGGGACAAAAATCTTTTATCAGGAACGTGTGATATCCGGTGTGGTTACAGATGTGAATGATATTCCTCTTCCCGGAGCGTCGATAAGGGTAAAAGGGACGTCATCCGGAACCACTGCATCTTTTGACGGAGACTTTACCATTACGGTTCCGGACGGGTATAATACTCTGGTAATCTCTTACATGGGTTTTCTGACCAGGGAAATGGATATTACAGGCAATGACCGGATAACCATACGAATGGAAGAAGATACTCAAAGTCTGGATGAAGTCGTAGTCGTAGGATACGGGACCCAGAAAAAAAAGGATTTGGTAGGAGCCATTTCATCGGTAAAAAGTGAGGAACTGATCCTCGCCTCCACCCCTTCTGTCGGTCAGGCTCTACAGGGAAAAGTCTCAGGGCTGCAAATCGTACAGAACAGTGCCCAGCCTGGGGGAGGTTTGGACTTTCTCATCAGGGGTGCTGCTTCCATAAATGCAAGCAATCAGCCTCTCATCGTTGTCGACGGCTTTCCCATTACCGATTTCCAGCAACCGGATTCGGGAAACCGTTACGATGGGGGAACCCAGGGTATCCTCAACTCCTTTAACCCCAACGATATTGAATCCATAGATGTATTGAAAGATGCCAGCTCTACTGCAATATACGGGGCGCGGGCAGCAAACGGAGTTATCCTGATTACGACCAAAAAAGGGAAAGCCGGAAAGGTAAGTGTGGACTATTCTGCATCGTACTCGTTCCAGGATTATATCAATAATTATGAGGTTCTTCCATTACAAGAATGGATGCAACTCCGAAACGAAGCCACTTATGAGAGATGGGCTTTTCAAAACCGGGTAGCACCATATAGTGACCGGACCCTTGAGGAGGCTATCGCCGACCCCGTAAATGGTGTCCCTTTCAAAAGATATTATTCAGACGAAGAAATAGCCAATGCCGGAAAGGGGACTGACTGGCTGGGACTGGTAACCCGCGATGGCTCTATTCAGCAACACAACCTTTCCGTAAGGGGAGGTACTGAAAAAACGACTTACTTCCTTTCGGGAAATTTCTACGATCAGAAAGGAGTTATTAAAAACTCCGGCTTTGAAAGGTCTTCACTTCGGATCAATATTGACCATACACTCAATAAATATGTCAAATTCGGACTGAACCTGACAACCAGTACTATAAAGAATCAGAATTCACAACTCGGCGGGGACCAGTTCGAAAACTCTGGTATCATCCGGTCAGCCCTTCAGCAAAGTCCTTATATACCAGCTATTGATGAGAACGGAAATTACCCCATAAACCCGGATAATGCACTGGAACCCAATCCGTACTCGCTACTTACTGTTTCAGACGAAGGAAGTGTGGACAGGACTCTGGGAAATTTTTATGCGGAAGTAAAGCCCATTCCCGGACTTACGGCACGAATGCAGATCGGCTTCGACAAGGGTTTCAGTAGCCGGAACACCTATCTGCCCCGGACCACACTTCACGGAGCTCAGGAAAATGGAAGGGCAAGTATCGCCAATGGGAAAAAGAATGACAAGTTATTAGATCTCACTCTTAATTACAGTGTTGAGTTCGGGGAAGATCACAGCCTGAATCTCCTCGCAGGTTATTCCCGTCAAAAATATCATTCCGAAGGTTCTTCTTCAGGTAACAGCGATTTCCTGTCCGATGCCTTTTTATGGAACAATCTCAATGCAGGAGCCGGAACCAAAGTTGTCGGATCATATAAATCGGAAAACAATCTGGCCTCATTTTTCGGGCGTATAAACTACGTGTACAAAGACAGGTATATTTTTACTTCTACTTTCCGACGCGACGGATCCAGTGTTTTTTCAAAAAATAACAGATTCGGCTCATTTCCTTCGGTAGCTATAGGGTGGGATATTTCCAAAGAACCTTTTATGGAGGGGTGGAGCGATCAGGTTTCACAGTTTAAATTAAGGATCGGATACGGGGAAACTGGAAATGCGGACATCGGAGGCAATGCCAGGGCAGCCTACTATCCCCAGCCTTCCTGGCTGGACCCGGACGAGTCGATTCTCATAGGAGTTCTGGCCTCACGTCTTGAAAATCCGGATCTGAAATGGGAAACAACAAAAGAGATCAATGTTGGTCTGGATTTCGGTCTACTCGATCAGCGGATCAATGGTTCTGTCGAAGTGTTCAGTAAGGAAATATCCGACCTGCTCATGGAAAAACCCATAAATTCCTATCATGAAGTAAATATGGTATGGGCCAATATAGGAAAAACCCAGAGCAAGGGAGTGGAAGTAACATTGAATGCCGATATCATCCGTAAAGAAGATCTTATCTGGAGAAGCACCCTTACCTATTCCCGGTACAGGGACCGGTGGAAAGAAAGAGCCGAAGATTTTAAACCGGCCGTATATCAAAACGATCAGGATCCCATAAGAGCTCGTTACATGTATCTTTCCGATGGTATAATGCAGGAAGGCGAAGTTGTCGAAGCCCAGCCGGAGCTGCTTCCTGGAATGATCAAACTCAAGGACGTCAATGGTTTTGTGAGAGATGACGGAGGAGACCCGGTAGTAGACGAAAACGGTCGTTTTCTGAGGACCGGCGGACCGGATGGCAGGATAGACGAGGCCGATGTAGTGTTGCTGGGATCTACAGATCCTGATTTTATCGGGGGATTCAGCAATATGATCCGCTATAAAAACTTTGAGCTTAGTTTTAATTTTAACGGTATGTTTGGCCGTAAGATCATAGATCAGACCGATTTCACCTATGGTGTATCTGCAGAGGGTGTGGCAGCCAACGGACGCAATGCCCTCCGCGAAGTTCTGGACCGATGGACGCCGGAAAACCCATCTACCTCCAGACCGGCATCGCATTACGGTGATTCCCGTTACGATTCCGGAGATTTCTTTCTCCAGGATGCCTGGTTTATCCGCCTGCAGAATCTCTCGCTCTCCTACCGGATGCCCACTGAGTGGTTCGGAAAATATTTATCTGACGCCAGCATCCGGATAGGCGGACAAAACCTGTTTCTTATCACTCCTTACGACGGTATCGATCCGGAAACGGACGCCTATACCGCGGCATATCCCAACGTAAGATCATACACCATTGGAATCGACTTGAAATTTTAAAAATCAAACTCATGAATCGTATTACTATATCTATCCTTGCCGCTGCCACATTATTTTCGGCAGGTTGTAATCCCGACCTGAAATCATTGAATTACGATGAGATAAATCCCAGTATATTTCCAACCTCCGAAGCCGATGTAGAAGCTCTTGTCATCGGTGCCTATTACCCGCTTCGCGGATCGTGGAGTAACGGGATTCACTCTACCTCGGAAAACGGTTTGATGTTCGTACTGGATGCCACTACCGAAATACTTCAGGGAGCCTACGGGATACAACAGGATGCCAGTCTTCACCGGTATGACCCCACCACAACCGGAATCACCCGGTTTTATGATACTTTTTATAACAAGATAAGTTCGATGACACTCAGTATTGACAGAATAACCAATTCTGAGGTCAACGACAATATCAAAAAGCAGGGTATTGCCGAGATCCGTTGCGCCCGGGGATTACTGGCTTATGAACTGTTCGACTTATACGGCCCTATCGTAGTAGCGCCCCTGGAAGTCCTGCAAAATCCATTAGTTGAAGAACCTCTGCCCAGGCTCTCACATGAAGAAATGGTCAGCTTTATAGAGGAGGACCTCCTCGCTGCCGCAGAAGACCTTCCCGCCCCTGAAGATGCTGTTTACGGGCGTTTCAGCAAGGGTTTGGCCCATATGATCCTCATAAGATTGTATCTTCATGAAAAACGATGGAACGATGTCCTTACCCAAGCCAATGCCATCATGGAGATGAATTATTACGATCTGGAAGATGATTACGTAAGCTTATGGGATGTCGAGGCCCCCACAAAAAGCAGGGAAGTGATCTGGGCCATTCCCGCAGACTACGCAGGAACTTCCGAAAACCAATGGCAGATGATGGTATTGCCGAATAATTTTCCCGGCAGAGGAGGGTACGGTACTATACAGAGCTCCTGGAAATTCTACGATACCTTCGAGGAAGGCGACATCCGAAAAACCTACCTTATTGCGGAATATGAAGGTACTGACGGAGTCGTATACAATAGAAGCAATCCCGGTAATTATATGCAACTCGGTCCATTACCTTTAAAGATAGCGACTGATGAAAGCAGAAATACTGCACTTACCACGGTAGACATTATCATGTATAGGTACGCCGATGTTTTACTTTCTAAAGCCGAGGCCCTGGTAAACGCAAACAGTACCGTTACGGAAGAAGCAATCGATCTTGTAAACATAGTAAGGGAAAGAGCCAATATAAGCCTTATAGAACTTGCCGATTACAATGACATCGAAAGTTTTAATGAAATGATATTACTGGAGCGGTCACATGAGTACTGGTGTGAGAACGGACAATACCGGGCCGATCTCATACGACACGAAAAATACGTAGAGCACGCTGACGATCTCAACGGTGTTGCCAGCGAAAGTGCCGAATACAAAACAGTATTCCCGTTTTCGTTAGAACGGATATCCGAAGGGAAAGGGCAATTCAAACAAAACCCTCATTACAATTAACCATCCTCAAAACATCTGAAAAATGAAAAAGCATTTTATCTCATATTTATTGACATTGATCCTCTGTATGGGGCTTACATCAAGCTGTAGCAGTAATAATGGCGATTCCGGTGATGACGGCCAGGGGGGAGACGGAGACAAACAAAAAATAAGCTACTCCGTTTCCCAAGATATTATCAGCAACCCCGAGCGCGGTTTTATGCACTCCTGGCAGGTGAATTCTGAAGGTCCTCCTGTTGACAAAAGCGCCCTGGAGAGTCTGAAAGACAAAAATGTAACCTTGATACTTCGATTGTACTATCTCGAGAAATTCAAGAATACTTCCCTGAGTACGGAAGAACTGAATCTTATGGAAGAAGACATGTCCCGTATCAGGGAAGCCGGAATAAAATGCGTGTTACGCTTTGCCTACACCGACAATCAGGAAGGCAGCGATGCCCCGCTTGACATTATAGAAACACATCTTGACCAGCTTAAGCCATTCTTCGAAAATAATCAGGACGTTATTGCATTCGTACAGGCAGGTTTTATCGGAGCCTGGGGTGAATGGTATTTTTCTTCTAATGGCCTGGCCACTACCGAAAACAGGAAAGCTGTTCTGGAAAAAATGCTGGAGGTCATTCCGGAAAACATTAAAATACAAGTGAGGACCCCTCTTTACAAACAGCATATCTTCGAATACAGCGAGGCTATGAATGCCGAGACGGGTTATGGTGTTTCCGATATCGCCCGCGTAGGTTTCCACAACGATTGTTTCCTCGCCAGCAGTAATGATTACGGCACCTATGAGGACGTCGAAACGGAAAAAGCATACATCAGTAAAGAAGCTCTTTTCGTTCCGACCGGAGGAGAAACCTGCCCGCCTACTGACGTGGGGCCCGCCGACTGCAATACGGCTGAAACCGAAATGAAACTGCTCAAATGGACCTACTTGAATCTCGATTATTATGGCCCTGTTCTCAACGGGTGGAGAAATGCAGACTGCTTTGATGATTTTCAACGAAAACTCGGGTACAGACTTGTCTTCAGGGAAACGGAACTCGACAAGGAAGTGTCGGAAAGCTTCAATCTGAACCTGCGAATAGAGAATCTTGGATTTGCCCCGGTGTACAGTAAAAAAAAGAGCTTTCTGATACTCAGGTCGGTCACGGACGATACAGTAATAAAAAAAGAACTTGAGACTGATGTTCGCAAAATCATTCCGGGAAACACTTATGACCTGTCAGAAAAGATCAATATTTCCAACATCCCTTCCGGAGATTACGAATTACTGCTGGAAATTACAGACCACTCCGAAAGCCTGCAGGATCGGCCGGAATATCATATAAGAATGGCCAATACGGATACCTGGGAAGCGGATAGCGGATATAACAGGATAGGTCATACCATTATCGTAAAATAGCAGCTAACATCAAATCAACTACAATGAAAAATTTAAAAATATTAAGCCTTACCGTCGTAATGGCAACGCTGTTCGGTTGTTCTGACGATGACAGCTCCGGAACAAATGCCAATGCTCCCGTCGCTGATTTTTCTTTTACCAGTAATGAGAGTACTTTCTCGTTTACCAATCTCTCCGAAAATGCCAGTAGTTACCGCTGGGATTTCGGAGATCTCAAATTCTATTCCTATGAAGAAAACCCGGTATACACCTATGCCATTGGTGGCGAAATACCCGTCTCTCTCACCGTATTCAATGATTCCGGGGAATCTGACATGATCACCAAGACCATTCAGGCTCCCGAAATAATTATCATAGATATCAAAATTGACGGGGAATTCGACGAATGGGAAGATGTTGAGGTTGCCGCTGAAAAAGCCGAAGAAGGCGGCTCTGTTCAAAAAATGAAATTCTGGGCCGGGGAAACCCATCTCAATTTTTATTTCGAAGGCAATACCAACATGCAGCTGGCTATCGTTGACATGTACATTAACAGTGACGGAGAAGCTACCACAGGTTTCCTGAGTTCAGACTGGCCCGAAAATTCCGGTGCCGATTATCTTTTCGAAGGCCCTGTAGTAAACAACGGAGGCGGATCTTTCTATGAGCATGCCGACCCGAACGGAGGCTGGGCCTGGAACCCTATCGCCGGATCAGCTTCCAATCTCATGGTATCGGGCATTGTGCCGATCGATGAAAACACAAATGCCATAGAATTCAGTATTCCGAAATCTCAATTCGGCAGTCTGGGAAAAAACATAGGATTCGCCATCACCGAACTCAACGAAGGATGGGGATTGGTTGGCAATTTTCCGGAAGGGGGATCCTTTATTCTTCTGGACTTGTAGAACGTATTGCAAATACCCGGTATATTAAGGCAGAAACAGCCGTATTATGCCGGGTTTGGTTCTTATATAATCACTATCTTTTCGGGATAAAACCGGAAGAACCGTCTCATCTATCTGTGTAACCCTCTAACTGATACAAACATGCAACCACACCAGGAACAGAAACCTGCAAGACTATACTCCCTTGATGTATTCAGAGGAGCTACCATGTTTTTACTTATTGCCGAAGCTGCCGGTTTTCACGAGCACTTTTATGAATTGACCAAAAACACTGTCTTTAGCGGGATGTCAGAACAGCTCATTCACCACCCGTGGCACGGACTGCGTTTCTGGGATCTTATTCAGCCCTTTTTTATGTTTATTGTGGGAGTTGCCATGCCTTTTTCCCTGAGAAAGAGATTAGCCACAGGTTCGCAACAGGCGGTAACAAAACATATTCTGAAAAGATGTTTCCTTTTATTTCTGTTCGGGGTCCTGCTACACTGCGTTTATAGTCATACCCTGGTCTGGGAACTGTGGAATGTACTGGTTCAGCTCGCTTTTACCATTCTGATCGCCTATAGTATTATGAAACTCCCCTTAAAAGCACAGTGGGCCATCTCATTTGCCCTGTTACTGCTTACCGAAATGATGTACCGGATTTATAATCCTGGTGACCCGTATAGTCGGGGAGATAATTTCGGTACGTTTACCGATCTTCTCACTATGGGAAAAACCAACAGCGGGCATTGGGTGTTCATCAATTTTATCCCCACTGCATCTCATACGGTCTGGGGAGTGATCTGTGGTAAAATATTATTATCCCGTGAAAAAAAAGATAGTAACAAAATGATGTATTTTATCACTGCCGGACTGATCATCGTATGTGCAGGGCTTATTCTTGACCAGCTCAATATCACTCCTGTTATCAAAAGGATAGCCACCTCTTCTTTTACACTTATTTCGGGAGGAATCGCCATATGGGTACTAGCACTGTGCTACTGGAGTATCGATCTCAGGAAAAATCATAAAAAATGGCTGAGCATATTTGCCGTGGTCGGGACCAATTCCATTTTTATCTATCTCTTTTCCGAAACCGTAGGGATACAATGGTTCAGAGGATTCGGAATGATTTTCACGCAAGGCATACTGGCCCCGTTACTGCTATCTGAAAAAATCATCCTGGTTATCAATTCATTACTGGTTCTTTTTATGTTCTGGTATATTACTTACTTCCTGGATTCCAAAAAAATATACTTCAGGATATGAGTTTGTTCCAATGATTATCCTCCCTGTTTCAATATATACAGGTACAACATATTAAAATACCATGAAACATTAATTAAACATACCTAATCATTGCTGTCCCATTAAAATCTGAAAAAGTTCTTTGAAATATTTGAAATATAGTTAGTTATAGAGATTTTCCGGGCGAACGGACTTGAAAACATAGCTTAGCATCAGGTT
>NZ_QLNV01000017.1 GCF_003285545.1 Sinomicrobium soli
TTAGTCTCCCCCCAGACCCCCCCTCTTTCAACATCATCATTATAGATTTTATTTATATTTACAAATCTAAAGGCCGGACAGGCGGGCCTGCCTGCCGGCAGGCAGGTTCACTTCGTTCTGAATGACATTTGAGCCCAACCAGCAACTAAGAACTAACAACTAAGAACTACAAACTAATAAACTCAAACTATGAAAGCACTGGTAATATCCGGCGGAGGGAGTAAGGGAGCCTTTGCCGGCGGTGTGGCCCAGTATCTTATCGAGGATATGCAGAAGGACTACCAGTTATACCTCGGGACATCTACGGGAAGCCTGCTGGTTTCCCACCTCGCACTGAAGATGGTGGAAAAGATCAAGGGCGTATATACTTCGGTAAACCAGGAGAGCATTTTCAGTCATTGCCCCTTCCGGATAAAACAGAAATACGGGGGGCAGCAGATCGCCATTAACCACCTGAATGTTTTACGCAATTTTCTCAGGGGAAGCAAGACGTTCGGGGAGAGCCATAACCTGAAAGCCCTGATCAGGAAAACGCTGACACCGGACGAATTTGAAGCGCTCAGGGAATTGCGCAAGGATATCGTGATCACGGTCTCCAATCTTTCCCGGAGCCAGGTGGAGTACAAGTCGATCACCGATTTCGGCTACGACGATTTTTGCGAATGGATCTGGATATCCTGCAACTACACGCCCTTTATGACCCTGGTGCGCAGGGACGGGTGTGAATATGCCGATGGCGGGCTCTCTACCATGGTGCCTATCGAAGAGGCGATACGGAGAGGGGCAAAGGAGATCGATGCCATTATCCTGCATACCGAAGTGAATTATATGAACAGGATGCCGTCTCGCAATGCCTTCGATCTGCTGACCACCATGTTCGGTTATATGCTCGACCGCATCGAACACCAGAATATCCAGATCGGAAAGTTTGTGGCTTCACACCAGGGGGCAATTATCAATTTTTATTACACACCTACCGTTTTGACCACAAATTCCCTTATCTTTAACAAAGACAAAATGACCAGGTGGTGGCAGAACGGCTATGATTATGCCCGGTTAAAGAACCACGAAGCCTCGGAGATTTAGGGAGTTCGGAATGCTTTGGCACGGTGTTTGGGATATGTGCTGCGGCGGAATGACGGCTATGAACCGGTTCAGAGTTGTATTTTAACCTGCATACATAGTTAGTTTGTAAACGACGGGATGGCAGGAAGTCGGGGGGGCCGAAGTTGGGAGTTGTCATTCCGACAGCCTGTCCAGAGAATCGGGAAAGGAGGAATCTGCGGGGCTTCCGTTATGCTGTTGAAGTTCCTTATGTGCCTGGGGGTAGATTCCCTGCCTGCCGGCAGGCAGGTTCACTTCGTTCTGAATGACATTTGAGCCCAACCAGCAACTAAGAACTAAGAACTAAGAACTAAGAACTAATAAACTCAAACTATGAAAGCCCTGGTAATATCAGGAGGGGGGAGTAAGGGTGCCTTTGCCGGAGGTGTGGCACAGTACCTTCTCGAAGACCGGAATAAAAAATACGATATGTTTCTCGGAACCTCTACCGGAAGCCTTCTGATTCCCCATCTTGCCGATCATAACATTCCGAAGATCTACGACATATACACTTCGGTTAATCAGCGTAAGATATTCAGTAACAATCCCTTTGTGGTCAGGAAGAAGGAAGGCCGGGAATATGTGGCCATAAACTACTTTAATGTGGCATGGCAGTTAATAAAAGGGAAACGGACCTTCGGGGAGAGCAAAAACCTCAGGAGGAATATCAAGAGGAATTTTACCAGGGAAGAATTCGAAAGATTGCGGCAACAGGGGAGGGAGGTGATCGTAACGGTGTCTAACCTTTCCAAGAACAGGGTGGAGTACAAATCGATCCACGAATGCGATTACGAGGATTTCTGCGACTGGATATGGATCTCCTGTAATTATGTGCCGTTTATGTCGCTGGCCCGGAAAGACGGTTTCGAATATGCCGACGGAGGCCTGGGGTGTGTGGTGCCCATACGGGAGGCCATCAGGCGGGGGGCCACGGAGGTGGATGCCGTTATCCTGGAGGCAGAGAATATGGAGTACAACAAGGTGCTGGGCAAAAACCCTTTTTCACTGATGGTCAATCTTTTCGGTTTCCTGCTCGACCAGGTGGAGTTTCACGATATCGTGGAAGGCAAGCTCTCGGCCATCAACAAAAATGTAAAACTCAACCTGTATTATACACCTACCAAACTTACCGAAAATTCGCTGGTATTCGATAAAAAGCTGATGGCTTCCTGGTGGGAGCAGGGCCATGCGTATGCCGGAGAAAGGCTAAAGCAGCAGGAAGAAGCCCTGAAACGGGAAACAGGACAGGACGAAGGTCCCGGTACGGTAGAACAGGTGGCCCGGTCTGCCAGTGAGGACCTGCGGTAAACGGAAAATACCCCGTAGCCTTACTTCTCCACGAATCTAAATATCCTTGATCCAGGTCACCCTCCTCTTGTGCTGCTCGTTGTTTTTATAGCGTTTCCACAATAACTGCGCGGCGATGTTTTCTTCCAGTTCGGGGTTGGACTCCACGATTTTCATGCCTCTTTTCTGAAATACCTTGTTGGTTTCGTTGAAGATAACTGCGGTAACGCCTTTATTCTGGTATGCCGGGTCTACGCCTATGAGGTACAGTGAAGCCCGTTTGCTCGTTTTCTGTGCCCGGAGAATATGAATAAACCCGAAAGGGAACAGGCGCCCGTTGGCTTTCTGAAGCGCTTCTGAAAAAGAGGGCATGGTAATGGAGAATGCGATCATCTTTCCGTTCTTGTCTACGATAAACTTTACAAAATCGGGATGGATGAATTTGAGGTATTTTTTCTTGTAAAGTTCGATCTGGGGTTTCTGAATGGGAATAAAGGACTGCAAATCCTTAAAAGACCGGTTCATGAGGTCGAACATATCGTCTGCATAAGCCACCAGTTCCGAAGAAGATTTGAATTTCAACAACTTGAGCTCAAAACGCTCGAGGATGATGTCGGCAAACTTTTCGATTTTTTCAGGAACTTTATCGGGAATATGAATGCGGTATTCCACCCAGGCCGCCCCTTCCCGGAACCCCAGTTGCTTAAAGTGTTCGGGGTAATAGGGGTAGTTGTATATGGTGGTCATGTTGCTGAGCTCATCAAACCCCTTTACCAGCATTCCGGCCTTGTCCATATTGGAAAAACCTACAGGCCCCTCCATGTATTCCAGTTGTTGTTCCCGGCCTTTTTCTTCGGCTTTTTGCAACAGGGCCCTGGTCACTTCGACATCGTCTATGACATCAAACCATCCGAAACGCACCTTTTTCTTTTGCAGTTCATCGATCTCCAGGTGGTTTAGTATTACGGCAATACGTCCTGCAATTTCTCCGTTCTTATAGGCCAGGTATAACCAGGCTTCCGAATCTTTAAATGCCGGGTTTTTATCCGGGTCGAAGGATCCCATCTCCTCGTTGATCAGGGGGGGCACCCAGTATGGGGATTTTTTATACAGCCTGAAGGGGAATTTCACAAAAGTCTTCAGGTCCTTTTTGTTTTTTACTTCTTTGATCGTTATCATGATTAGTTATTATCGTCGAAAGGGTTGGATTTTTTTCTCTTCTTCCTGGCTTTTTTCTGTTTGCGTTTATCTTCTTTTTTCTTTTTTGAAGCATATTTTTTCTTTTTCCCGGCCTTGTGGTCTATCAGTTCGGTTTTTTTCTCGCTGTCTAATGAACCGTTCCTGTCATTTTCCTCCACCGGTCCCGGTATCAGTTCGTCCTTGTGATAATCCAGCCGGTACGATACCCCGACCCCTCCGAATAACCGGGAAGGGGTGTCCTTGATATTGATCCCCGCAGACAGGTCTACCTGGAGGTTGCTGTTGATAAGCCTGGCAGCACCCAGGCGAAAGATGCCATCGCTGTACACGGAGCTTTTATATCCCTGGTGTTCCGCAAAAACAGAGTAGCGTCCGTCATAAAGGGAATGGGTGAGGGTGAATATATAGTTGAACATTTCATCGCTGCCTCCCAGGCGGTCGTAAAAAAAGTTGGTGGTGAGTACCCACCTCCCCGCAAAATGGCTCTGGGTAATCACCCCTGCCTTGACCGAAATGCTTCCCGACTCCTCGGGGAAGAAAGGATTGTCCCCGATAAACAGGTTGGTCCCGAGGTACACCGATATCGCCGGGATCAGGTCCCGGATATTGAATGCGGTATGGTCTGCCCTCCAGCTGTACAGGTTGGGTTCGCGGATTTCGGGTTCGAAGAGCAGGTATTTGGCGCCAATGGTATTTTCGTAAAAATTGCTCTGGTTTATCGAATACGACCCGTTCGAGGTGTTCTGGGTAAGTTGGTCCCATAGGTAAATACCCCTCCAGGACAGTTCCAGCCGTTCTTCCAGCATGCCCAGCCTTATGGCGAAATCGGTACCGAACTGGCTGTTTTCGGTCCGTAGGCCGCTGTGTTCCCTCCGTTCGTAAAAACCTCCTATTTCTGCCTGGTACACTCCCTTTCCCGGGGCATAGGCGCTCATGGATTTCCCCGGACGGTCGGAATTGATAATATCCGTGTACTGGGCGTTTGCCGCAAAACCCGTACACAGGGAGATCATGGTGAAGATATGCTTTATGTGGATGTTTTTCATGAGTTGCCTGTCAATATGTTAGTTTTCTTAACGGCGATAGTCGTTAAATGCAATGGTCCGGGACTATAATAACGTCAGTTGATACACTTCTGGTATATGTGATGTTCCGGGTTTTTCCGTCGGAAAGACGGGTATGCGTGCTATTGTGATAATGGCCCAAATATATAGATTTTATTATTTTTTTATGAAATTACGGGGGGTTTTAAGGCAATAGAATTGTATTTTTGACCAGAGAATCAATACCGTGTTTTGAATGCAGTTAGTGAGAACAATACTGGTAATTGTTGTGTTTTATTACCTGATCCGGTTTTTGAGCCGTGTTTTCGGCCCCATGCTCATCCGTTACGCAGCTAAAAAGGCACAGGAAAAATACCAGGGACCATATCGTGGAAATACAGCTTATAATAACGGACAACAACGGCGTGAAGGAGAAGTGGTGATCGATAAGGCGTCCGGAAATACCAAAGAGAACAGGACTTCATCACCCGGAAAAAAGGTGGGTGAGTATATTGATTTTGAAGAAGTGGACTAACCGAAACCAAACCAATTTTCATGCAAATCAGACATATAGTTCCTCACCTGGTCATTCTTTTGGTTTTTGCGATGATATCCGTGGGATATTTTTCTCCCGTATTGCAGGGCAAAAAGATCTTCCAGAGTGATATTGTACAATTTAACGGAATGGCCAAGGAACAGCGCGATTTCAAAAAGGAAACCGGGGAGGAGACCTACTGGACCAACAGTGCTTTCGGAGGGATGCCCACCTACCAGTTAGGGGCCAGCTACCCGCACGATTATATCAAGAAACTGGACCGTGCCATACGTTTTCTGCCCAGGCCGGCAGATTACCTCTTTCTGTATTTTGTAGCGTTCTATATTTTTATGCTTGTGCTTCGGGTTGATTATAAACTGGCCTTCCTGGGGGCACTGGCTTTTGGTTTTTCTACCTATCTCATTATCATACTCGGTGTGGGGCACAACGCCAAGGCCCATGCCATAGGGTATTTCCCCCTGGTATTGTCCGGTATTATCCTGGCATTCCGCAGAAAATATGTTTCCGGGTTCCTGCTCACGGCCTTTGCGATGGCCCTCGAGATCAGTGCCAATCACATACAGATGACCTACTACCTGATGTTGCTGGTGCTTGCCCTCGGGGTGGTGTACCTGGCAGATGCCGTTAAGAAAAAGGAGCTTCCCGCGTTTTTCAGGACCTGTGGCATACTGGTGGCGGCCGTAGTACTGGCCCTGCTTACCAATGCTACAAACCTGATGGCTACCCGCGAATATGCGGCCTGGAGTACCCGTGGCAGCAGTGAGCTTACCGTAAACCCGGATGGCTCGCCCAAAAAGGTGTCGGGAGGGCTGGACAAATCGTATATTACCGAATACAGTTACGGGATCAGCGAAACCCTGAACCTGTTTGTGCCCCGCCTTTTCGGAGGTTCCAACGGGGAAAAGCTGGGAGAGGATTCCAAGACATACCAGTTCCTTATACGGCAGGGGGTGCCGAGAGTACAGGCCCTGGAATTTGCCGATAACCTGCCTTCCTACTGGGGCGATCAGCCTATAGTGGCCGGACCGGCCTATATCGGGGCAGTGGTGTTTTTCCTGTTTGTCCTGGCGATATTCCTGGTAAAGGGAAGAACCGGAAAATGGCTGCTTGCGGGAGTGGTGATATCTTTGCTGCTGTCATGGGGCAAGAATTTTGCACCGCTTACCGACCTTATGATCGACTATTTCCCGATGTATAACAAGTTCAGGGCGGTGTCTTCCATACAGGTGATCCTGGAGCTTTGTGTGCCGGCGCTGGCCATACTGGGGGTAGCCCGATTTCTGAATGGCAGTACGCCGCCGGAAGAAAAGGTAAAAGCCCTCAAATGGGCTTCGGGCATTGTTTTCGGGCTTATCGTACTGTTGTTTGCCGGAAGGGGATTTTTTGATTTCAGCGGGGTCAACGACCAGGCCTACCGGCAGTATTACGGCAATGAGGTGGTGGATATGATCAGGGCCGACAGAAAGGCCATGTACAACAGCGACCTTTTCAGGTCACTGCTGTTTGTGTTCCTTTCGGCTGCCCTGCTGTGGGCCGGACTGAGAGGAGTGGCCAAACGCATACAGATCGTTGCCGGCCTGATGGCGCTGATGTTGTTCGACCTGGCCGGGGTGGCCAAACGCTATGTAAACCGCGACGACTTTGTACAGGCCCGGGCCATGGATACGCCGTTCCAGGCTACGGCTGCAGACCGGGAGGTGCTTGAGGATTCTTCTTATTACAGGGTGTTCGAACCTGCCGTAGGGCTCAACGGTGCCCGTACGTCCTATTTCCATCATTCCATAGGAGGGTACCATGCGGCAAAACCGGGAAGGTTACAGGAGCTCTTCGAATACCAGATGGCAAAAAACAACAGGGTGGTGCTCGATATGCTCAATGTAAAGTATATCCTTCAGAAAGACCAGGAAGGTAAGCAGGGGGCCGTATTGAACGGGGAGGCTGCCGGAAATGCCTGGTTCGTAAGGCAATTGCAGCCCGTGGAGCATGCCGACGGGGAAATGGGGGCACTGGATACCCTGGATATCAGGCATACCGCAGTATACGACCGCAATGCTTTCGGGGATGTGGTGCCCGGAACCTCCTCGTATACGGTAACCCCGGAAGCCTCGGTAACACTGTTGGCTTACCGTCCCGACAGGCTGGAATACCGTTCGGAAAATCCCGAAGACGGCCTGGCTGTGTTCTCCGAGATGTACTATCCTCACGGATGGAAGGCTGAAATAGACGGGGAGGAAGTACCTTTTTTCCGGGTAAACTACGCCTTGCGTGCGCTTCAGGTGCCGGCGGGGACACACACCATAGTATTCCGTTTTGAACCGGAAATTGTCAAAAAAGGCAGTATGGTGGCCCTTGCGGGAAATATTGTCCTGTTCCTGGCCCTGCTGGGAGGGGTTTTTTACGGTATCCGCAAAAAGGAATAAGAAGGAAATACCCGTACGGGAACACATGCAGGGGGCAAGCGAAAAGGAAACTACAGCTATTTTGAACGATCAGAAACCAAAAGTACTTGTCATCACTTATTACTGGCCTCCCGCCGGAGGCCCGGGGGTACAGCGCTGGCTGAAATTTGTAAAATACCTGCCCGATTTCGGGGTGGAGCCGGTGGTCTATGTGCCCGAAAATCCCAGTTACCCGGTGGTAGACAGCAGTTTTGAGAAGGAGGTGCCGCCTGGCATGGAAGTCCTCAAACACCCGGTATTCGAACCCTATGCGTTTGCTTCCTGGTTCTCCGGGAGAAAAAAGACCCGGGAGATCAGCTCCGGGGTTATAGCGGACAAAAAACAGTCGTTTGCGGAAAAGCTGATGTTGTGGGTACGGGGCAACTTCTTTATTCCGGATGCCCGGGTGTTCTGGGTAAAACCGTCGGTGCGTTTTCTGAAATCATATCTGGAAAAAGAAAATATCAGGGTGATCATCACTACGGGGCCTCCCCACAGCCTGCACCTGATTGGCATGCGGCTCAAAAAACAGTGCGGCGTGCACTGGATCGCCGATTTTCGCGATCCCTGGACTACCATAGGGTATCACCGGAAACTGAAACTGTCGCATTACGCCCGGAAACGGCATGAGGCGCTGGAAAAAGAGGTATTGCATACGGCCGACAGGGTAGTGGCTACCAGTTTTACGACTGCAGATGAATTCAGGGAAAAGTCGGGAAGGGCGGTAGAAGTGATCACCAATGGCTATGACCCCACATATACCGGAGCAGTAGTGCCGGACGAAACCTTTACCATAGCACATATCGGTTCGTTGCTTACGGAACGGAATCCGGTCATGCTCTGGGAAGCCCTGGCCGAACTGGCTTCCGAACACAAAGACCTCGCAGCCAATCTGGTGCTTAAACTGGCCGGAACGGTAAGCCCCGAGGTGACCGATACGATAAGGCGTTGCGGACTGGAGCCTTATGTGCGCCCGGAAGGGTATGTGTCTCATGAGGAAGCCCTGAGACTGCAGCGGGCGGCGTCGGTATTGCTGCTTATAGAGATCGACAGGCCGGAGACCAGGGCCATTATTCCAGGGAAACTTTTTGAATACCTCGATGCCAGGAGGCCTGTTATAGCCATAGGGCCGGAAGGATGGGACGTCACCCGCATTATGGAAGAGACCGGAATGGGCCCCACGTATACCTACGGACAGAAAGAAATGGTGAAAACCCGGATCTTCAGGTGTTACGAAAGGTTTCTGAGGCATAAGCACGCCATGACACCTTCGGGGCTTCAGAAGTACAGCCGGCGGTCGCTGGCCAACCGCATGGCCAACCTGGTGCTGGAATTTTCGGAAAAACATGCGGTTTGAAATTACAGATAAATACTGATCTTTGTAACGGGGAAGTGATATGCGTCACGGCCGGTTTATATTTAGGTGATCGTTTATGGGGATAATTTTCAGGCAAACCTTTAAAAATACTGTAAACACGTACCTGGGATTTGCCCTGGGGGCGATAAATACACTTTTTCTATATACTCATTTCCTTTCCGAAGCCTATTACGGGCTGGTCGGCTACCTGTTGTCTACGGCCAATATCCTGATGCCCCTGTTCGCATTCGGGGTGCACAATACCATGGTGAAATTTTTCTCCTCGTACAGCGATGAAAAGCAGCGCAGGAAATTTGTGTTCATGATGTTTGTACTGCCGTTGGTGGTTATGGTACCTGCCGGTATCCTCGGGGCAATGGGGTATACGTATATCGTGGCTTTCCTTTCGGAAAAGAACCGGATCGTGGAAGACTATGTCTGGGCCATTTACCTGGTGGCCTTTGCCATGGCCTATTTCGAGGTATTCTTTGCCTGGACCAAGGTGCAGATGAACTCCACTTTCGGTAATTTTATGAAGGAAGTGTTTCCGCGGGCCGTGGTCATGGTCCTGCTTTTTGTGCTTTACCTGGGGTGGATTGATGCTTCGGAGTTCATCTTCTGGCTTGCGGGCATGTACCTGTTGCGGACTGCCGGGATGGGAGTGTATGCCTGGAAACTGAAAGCGCCGGGGTTTATCCCTGCCTTTCCGGAAAATGCGCAGACCGTGTGGAAGTACTCTGCCCTGATCGTGCTGGCCGGTTCCATAGCGGTGATCCTGCTGGACGTGGACAAGTTTATGATAGGGCAGTACGAGATCATCAACAATGTGGCGTTTTACAACGTGGCTGTCTTTATCGCGATGGTTATTGTGGTCCCTTCCAGGGCCATGCACCAGATCACCTACCCGGTAACGGCGCGGTTGATGAATGAGGGAAACAGGGAAGAATTGCGGCAACTGTACCGCCGGAGCTCGCTGACCCTCTATGTTACGGGCGGGCTGCTTTTCCTGCTCATCACACTTAATATAGAAATGCTGTACCGCATTATTCCCGGGAATTACAGCGAAGGGATTCCCGTGGTATATATGATCGCTGCCGCCAAACTTGCGGAAAACCTGATAGGGAACAACAATGCGATCCTGTTCAACTCCGATTATTACCGGGTTATATTGTTTTTCGGGGTTTTTCTGGCTGTACTTACCGTAGTCCTTAACATGATCT
Source organism: Sinomicrobium soli (assembly GCF_003285545.1). Lineage (GTDB taxonomy): Bacteria > Bacteroidota > Bacteroidia > Flavobacteriales > Flavobacteriaceae > Sinomicrobium. The sequence goes on from NZ_QLNV01000017.1 coordinate 10,206, forward strand.
TTATCCCCCTATGGGGCATACAGGGAGCGGCATTGGCCACGCTTCTGGCCGTACTGGCCTATAATGCCACGAAAATATGCTTTGTGTATTTCAGTATGGGATTACAGCCGTTCTCTCCCGGAACATGGCGTACTACCGGGGCTGTAATCCTGGTATGGCTGGTATTCGGGTTCTGGGATTTCGGATTTCATCCCATAGTGAATATCATACTTAAATCTGTCCTGGCCGGACTTTCTTATCTCGTGCTGGTATACTACTGGAAGCTTTCGGAAGATATTACCGGAGCGGTAAACGGGCTTATAAAAAAAGCCCGCAGACCGTAGTACTGCAGGCTCCTATCTTTAACCTAAAAACTAACTAACTTTATCGTTTATCTCCGGCTTCTTCCCGAAGAGGAAGCAGACCTCCCCGGGGTAGTTGCCTGTCTCTTTACCGCAGTACCGGATGATCTCCTGGCCTGTTTCGGCGCTGCAGATCTCTGGACACTGCTTCGCTGACGGGTTGTGGTTCGCGGGGTGGCACTTTGTTTTTGCGGTGCCTTACGCGGTGCATTATAAGTGTTCCTGGCAGAGCTGTTGGTATTCCTCTGGCTTTGCTGCACGGTACGGCTTTGCGGGGTGCCGGCCTTCTGCCGGGTTCTGTTGGTATTCCGCTGTGTGGCCGAAGGCTGACGCTGTGTATTGCTGCTCCTTTTTACCGTAGTGCTCCTGTCCTGGTTACGTGGCGTTGCCGTATTTCTTTGTGCCTGTGTTGCCCCGGAGCTTCTCGTATTCCTGTAAGTGGAACGCGAATTTGCACTGTTCCTGGTGTCGGGCGAAGTATAACTGCTTCTGCTGGTGCTGGTCTGCCTTACCGTAGAAGGTCCGCTTTCCCTGCTGCTCCTGCTTGCCAGTTCCCTCCTGTAAGAAGTGTATTCCTGTCTTTTGACCCGTCTGTCGTTGGCGTATACGCTGCTTCTCCTGTTGTTTTCCTTATAATGGTATGTTCTCCCTACCTTGGCGTAAACACGCCGTGAATTGTTCTGGTAAGGTTTGTAATAGCTGTATCGTACGGGGTGATAGTACCTTCGGTAAGGACGGGTATCTATGATGCAATAGCGGGCTACCGGCCTTGCGAAGTAACGGTGAAAGGGATTGTATACATACCCCCGGTTGTGTACATTGATATACCCTGTAAAACGGCTGAAGGCCCCGTATGAATCGTAGAAAACATGCAGACCGCCTACCCGGACAATCCGGTTGGTATCGTAGTACACATTTACCGATCCGATCCGGGATACACGTCCGTAATAATCGTAAAAAACAGGAGTGTTCAGTACCTGTATTACAGCGCCGTAATCGTCGTATTGTACATAGGCATTATAGTCGTACCCAGAATTGAAGCTGATATTTACATTACCTACATTGACCCCTGCACTTATATAAGGGCTGCTGTCTATATAAAAATCGAATTCCCCGTTGGGAAATACCGAAAAGGTAATACCGTCTTCTACAAAAATAAAGGAATCGTTATACCTCGCTGAAGCCGTATGGGCAGGAGCCGACGCCGACATAAGGGCAGGGCTGATGCTCATTGCGATGACTGTGATCATTATCATTATTCGTCTCATGGTTTCTTTTTTTAAATTAAGAAAATAGAGGTCGGTTACGACAAAGACATATCAATGAGCGTGCCAAAGTGGCTTCCCCCGGAAAATCACCCCCACCCGAAAGATCGCCATCGGCACATTATCCCATTGCCAAATTATCTCATTATCACATTATCCCATCTCCCCGTCGAGAATATTACCGTCTACCATAACGAGTTTCCTGTCGGCCATATCAGCGAGTTCCTCGTTATGCGTGACGATGACAAAAGTCTGTCGGAATTCGTCCCGGAGCCGGAAAAAGAGTTGGTGAAGACTTTCGGCCGATTCCGAATCCAGGTTACCGCTGGGTTCGTCGGCAAAGATAATGTCCGGGTTGTTGACCAGTGCCCTGGCCACGGCTACCCGCTGCTGCTCACCTCCCGACAGCGCCTTGGGTTTGTGGTCATGGCGGTGGGAGAGGTTCAGGAAATCGAGTAATTCAGCGGCCCGTGCTTCGGTTTCCTTTCTGGGTTTTCCGGCGATAAAGGCCGGTATGCAGACATTTTCCAGGGCGGTGAATTCAGGCAGGAGCTGGTGAAACTGGAAGATAAAGCCGATATGTTTATTGCGGAAACGGGCCAGTTTACGTGCGCTGAGCCCTGAAATTTCCATATCGTTGATCAGCAGTTTTCCGTCGGGATTGCTCATAAGATCGAGCGTGCCGAGAATTTGCAGCAGGGTTGTTTTTCCCGCTCCGGAAGCACCGACGACAGAGACAATTTCCCCCTTGTTGATATGCAGGGAAACCCCTTTCAGTACTTCGAGATCCCCGAACCGCTTGTGGATATTGACAGCTTTTATCATCGTATTGTTGTTTCGGCTTTTCTGGCGTGAAAGCCCAAAAATAACTTTTATATGGCAGTTGGGGGAGAAATTGGAAATGATTTTTTATTATTACCTTTAAAACGGTCTAAGAACTTGTTTAAATCTTAATCTTAACCAGGTATGGAAGCCCATAATGGGCACCTGCCTGCCGGCAGGCAGGTTTAGCAAAAATGGCCAATATCAATTGATATAAACAAAGCCAAACCAATGGCTTGTGAAATTTTGTATAGATGAAAGAGAAGAAATTGTCAGTGGCCGTGCTGGCCGGAGGGTGTTTCTGGTGTACCGAAGCGGTCTTTAAAAAACTCAGGGGAGTGAAGGAAGTAATTCCCGGTTATACGGGCGGAACCATAAAGAACCCCGCTTACCGCGAGATATGCACCGGGCGTACCGGGCATGCCGAAGCCATTCGTGTGGAGTATGATGAAGCGGAAATAAGTTTCGGGGAGCTCCTGGATGTTTTTTTTGCCACACACGACCCCACCACGCTGAACCGGCAGGGGAATGATGTGGGCACACAGTACAGGTCGGCCGTTTTTTATACCACAGACCGGCAGCGGGAAACAGCGCGGGAGTATATAACCCTGCTCGAAAGGGAGGGTGTGTTTAATCGTCCCGTAGTTACCGAGATTACGGAAGCCGGGGCATTTTATCCTGCGGAAACGGAACATAAAGACTACTACGACCTGCATCCGGAACAGCCCTATTGCCAAGTGGTCATAAGGCCCAAGCTGAAAAAACTCGATACCCTGTTCCGAAAAAAACTCAGGGAGGTATAACCGGGAAATTACCGCAACAGATAAAATAACACACAATATATGGGATACAGGAGATTTGAGGAATACAACCTTCAGGTTACCGATGTGATAAAACAGAGCTACCAGACCATTATTTCCGACCTGGGGGAAAACCCGGAACGGGAGGGGCTTCTTAAAACGCCCGAAAGGGCGGCCAAGGCCATGCAGTTCCTGACACAGGGATATCACCAGGACCCGGAAGAAATACTGAAAGAGGCGACCTTCCGCGAAGGTTATAACGATATGGTGGTCGTGAAGGATATAGAGGTGTATTCCCTATGCGAGCATCATATGCTGCCGTTTTTCGGCAAGGCGCATGTAGCTTATATTCCGGACGGGCAGATCGTGGGGCTGAGCAAGATCCCAAGGGTGGTCGATGTATTTGCCAGGCGGTTGCAGGTTCAGGAAAGGCTGACCCATGATATCCTGGAATGTATCAATACCACGCTGAGGCCCCAGGGGGTAGCCGTGGTTATCGAAGCCTGCCATATGTGTATGATGATGAGAGGCGTGCAGAAACAGAATTCGGTAACGACCACTTCAGGGTTCAGGGGAATTTTTGAAAAGGTGGAAACGAGAACGGAATTCCTCAGGCTTATCGGGTCTGATCTTTCGTAAAAATATGTTTATGTTATATGACAAAACACAACAAAAATACCGGAAAATACAAAAAACTGTTCCTCGGGCTGCTGTTTGATGCCGTGGGATACCTGTCCTTTATAATTCCCGGGGTGGGAGAGTTCTCCGATGTGATATGGGCACCGGCTTCGGCCTGGCTGATCTCGAGGATGTACAAGGGGCAGACCGGTAAAATAGCAGCGGTGGTGTCGCTGGTGGAAGAACTCGCTCCCGGATTTGATGTGGTGCCCACCTTTACCCTGACATGGCTCTATACCTACGTTATAAAAAAGGAAGACCCGGAGATTATCGAGGTGGAAACTACGGATGAATTGAATTAGGGTTATCTGCTTTTGCGGACTGACCGTACCCCGGACCGAACATTTCACCGACCGAGTCCCCGGACCTGCAGGTGTCCGGCTGCAGGTCCGTATACCAGGTTATGAGAAAAGTATGGGACTCAGTGTTTGTGTTTGCAGGATTTCAGGAATTTCCAGTTGTAATAATGCGCCACGGCTATGCATATGGCCCCTGCGGGGGTGAGGATGGCCTCCCACAGTTCGTGTATTTCTATACGGCTCAGGGCGATTAATACGAACCCCGATATGGCCAGTATTATGGGGAGTTTTTTATGATGATCCTTCAGGTAAGAGGGGCGTAAGGATAACAGGGCCAGTACCAGCCCTATGGAAATAAAGGTCCATTCTACGAGGGGATGGGCCAGGAAAGCCAGGCTGCCCAGCGCGGAAAAGCTGATCAGGATAGGGATCGCCGCACAGTGAATGGCACATAACAGCGAAGCGGAAAATCCGACGTGATCGTACCAGGGTTTTATTCTTGTTAATCTCATAAATGCTACATTGTTGCAATTAAACTTCATGCAAATGTAGTTAAATAAATTTTAAATGCAACAACATAGCATTGATAAAAGCATTTTATATCTTTACATTTGTAACGTATATCAAACTTTATGATCCTATGATAAAAACAAAGGGGCTCCGTTTCGGGTATGACGGGGAACACAGGTTTAACTTTCCCGATATTGAAATTGACAGGCGCGGCTATCTTCTGATACTCGGAGAATCGGGGGTGGGAAAAACCACTTTTCTCCACTTGCTGGCCGGGCTGTTGCGGCCGGAAGCGGGTTCGATCCGTATAGGAGAGACGGATATAACTTCCCTTTCGCAGCGGAAACAGGACAGGTTCAGGGGAAAGCACATCGGCATCGTATTCCAGAAATCCAGGTTTGTAAAGGCGCTTACGGTAGAGGAAAACCTTTTGCTCGTACAGCACCTGTCCGGGGCCGGACAGGACCGCGATAAGGTGCGGGAGATCCTGGAACGGCTGAATATAGGGAACAAGGCCGGAGCCCGGGGTTCAAATCTCAGCGAAGGGCAGAAGCAGCGGTTTTCCATTGCGGCGGCACTGGTAAATAATCCCGACGTGATCCTGGCAGACGAACCTACCTCCAGCCTGGATGACAAGAATTGCAGGGTGGTTACCGACCTGCTCCGGGAGCAGGCCGAACAGACCGGTGCAAGCCTGCTGGTCATTACCCATGATCATCGTTTATCGTCTCAATTTTCCAATAGTATCCGTTTATGAATATTTATAAGTTAGGTATAAAGAACGCCTTGTCGAACCCGCTCAGTACCATGCTGAGCATTGTATTGATGTTGTTGAGTATCGGTCTTATCTCGCTGATGTTCCAGGTAACCCGGCAGCTGGACAACAAGCTGGCCGGCAATATCCGGGGCATAGATATGGTGCTTGGCGCCAAGGGAAGTCCGCTGCAACTGGTGTTGTCGTCTGTGCTGCACGTGGATGCCCCTACCGGGAACATCAATTTTGGCGAAGCGAAAAAAATTGCGCGCAACCCCCTGGTAAAGCAAGGGATACCGGTGTCTTATGGAGATAACTACAAGGGATTCCGCATTCTCGGAACAGAGAAGAGTTTCCTGGAATTATACCGTGCGGAGACCGAAGAGGGGCGTATATGGGAAAAACCTTTTGAGGTCGTGGTCGGGGCGTTGGCTGCGGAACGTCTGCAGCTGAAAGTGGGAAGTACTTTTTCGGGGTCTCACGGACTTATGGAGAACAGTGCGGAACACCACGATCACCATCCCCTTACGGTAGTGGGGGTATTAAAACCTACCAATACGGTTGCGGACCAGCTGATCATCTGTAACCTGGAAAGCGTATGGCTGGTTCATGAGCACGGTCATGACGATCACGGGACGGAGAGCGGAAAAGCGGAACAGGGGGAAGAACCTCACGAGCATCAGGAAGAAGAAGGGGAGCACCCGCATGAGCATGATGAAGGGCATGATCACGACCACGAACATGAGCACGATCACGGGCAGGTTCCGGATGAGGACCGTGAGATCACCTCCATGCTTATCAAGTTTAAGAACCCCATGGGGATGGTAAGCCTTCCGCGGATGATCAATGATAACACCAATATGCAGGCCGCCCTGCCGAATTATGAGATCGAAAGACTGTCTACCCTGCTCAGTGCGGGAAGCAGGGCTATTGCGTTTATCGCAGCGGTCATCATGCTGGTATCGGCCATCAGTATCTTTGTAAACCTGTACAAGGCGGTCAGGGAACGAAAGTACGAAATGGCACTGCTGCGTACCTACGGGGCTTCCAGGGGGCAGCTTTTGCTGGCCGTCATGGTAGAGGGCCTTGTGATCGGTATTACCGGGTTTCTGGCAGGAATCATCTTCAGCAGGCTCGGGATGCTCGTGCTGGGGAGTTATGTAGAGGAGAGTTACCGGTATGCCCTCGGAAATGCAGGCATTATGAAAGAGGAGATATTTTTGTTTATTTTTACCGTAATATTAACGATATTTGCTACGATAATGGCCGCAGTACCGGTCTTTTATCTGAATGTATCTAAAATTTTGGCTGAGGATGATTAAAAAGTTGATATGCAGCGGGGCCCTGGTATTATGGGGCATATGTAGTGTACAGGGACAGCAGGAAGTAACCTGGGAAGACCTTACCGATGTTTCGTTTACATCGAAGTATTTCGGAGATACGGACGGCTATTTCCTGGTACCCAGTTTCGGACCGGATGTAAAGGAACTGGAAGGCAAGGAAATCTCCGTAACCGGGTATTTTCTGAACCTGGCCCCGGAAGAAGGAATATTCATGCTTTCCCAGAACCCAATGGCTTCCTGTTTTTTCTGCGGAGGTGGCGGACCGGAATCGGTGATGGAGATCAAGTTCAGGAACAGCCCGTCGTTTAAGACCGATGAAGTGGTCACCATAACCGGGGTGCTGGAACTCAATGCGGAGGATATAAACCATTGTAATTATATTCTCAGGGATGCCAGGGGGTTTGCTCTTTAGAGTTTATTAGTTCTTGGTTTATTAGTTCTTAGTTAGTTTTATAGTTTGTGGTTGTTGACCACACCTGAATAACCAACCCCGCAACGGAGATATTAAAGAGGTGATTATGGAGAAAGAAGTAGATCATATACTGAAGACCAACAGGCTTAAGCGAACTTCGGCCCGTATCGATATCCTGTCTTTATTGCTGGACAGCGGCCATGCCATATCCTATAACGATATCAGTGAGGAACTGGGCCCCGGGTTTGATAAATCTACCGTATACCGCACCCTGAACAGTTTTGAGGGCAAGGGGATCATTCACGCCGTTAACGACGGTAGCGGAGGGGTTAAATATGCCGTGACCCCAGAAGAGGGAAAAGCTGCCCATGTACATTTCAAATGCGATATTTGTGCCCAGACCTATTGTCTTCCCAATACCGAGATTCCGGGGGTACACGCTCCCGAGGGCTTTGTTGTGAAGAAATCGTCCCTGCTGTTAAACGGAATATGCAAATATTGCTCCTGACCCGGAAAGATTACGGTTTTCTGAACATGAATCCCAGCCCCATCCGTTTTAGCATTTTCTTTTCAAAATTCCAGAAAAACTCAAACTGGCCGAACAGCCATCCGAATACGACCAGCAATACCTGGTATACCGGAAAAATGAGTATTATGCGCAGCAACCAGTACCATGCACTGTGCATGTTTTCTTCCTGTAGTTCAAAAAAATCGAGTACCGGTCCTGAAAGCCTTGCCGAAGACGATCCTGTAAGGGCAAATACGACAAGAATAATGAAAAGTTGTATGTTGGAATGTATACCCCAGCGCTGTTTTAATCTGTTCATACCCTTTTGACCTTTTTTTGACAGTTGCAGTACCGCAAAGATAGCCAAGATTTGGGACTTGCGATCTATATGCGGGGGATAAAACCGGCCAGTTGCTGCCTGTATTTTCGCTGAAAGTATATAAAATAGCAGTACAGCTTATAATTGACCTCGTAACCGTAGTCTATGTGGGGGTCGTAATCGATGATCATGCCGTACAGGTCGGGATTGTAACGGTGCGGTTCCCTTACACGCTGATTCCAGTTGACTACATACACCTGGTTCCGGTTTTCCAGGAAGGATTGGGAATAGTACCCTTCGGGGCGGGCCACACTGTTGAGCCAGGCGTCAAAACCGGGCTCTATGATAATGATCTCGTATTCCAGGCTGTCGTTGGCAATGGTTACCGGCTCTCCCGTAGAAGACCTGAAAATAGTCTCTTCATCCGGGGCGGAATGATTTACCCTGGCCGTATTACAGGCCGTAAGCCCTGTCAACAGGATAACGATCCGGCAGATATGTGTACACAAGACTTTCATTGTATTAAATTTACAAAAAAAAGCCTTTGGCTGTTTAACCTGTATCCATAAAAAAAGCCGCTCATGGAGCGGCTCTTTCTCAGTTATAAAAGGTGTTGTCCTTATTAATTTTTAGACATGTCTTTCATGGTATCCTCGATCATGCCGTAGAACTGGTCCAGTTTCGGGAGCACCACGATTCGGGTTCTCCTGTTCCTGGCACGTCCGGAAGCAGTTTCGTTACTGTCTATAGGAATGTAGTAACTTCTACCGGCAGCAGTCATTCGCGCAGGTGCTACGTTAAATTCGTTTTGCAGTATACGTACCACTGCAGTAGCCCTGTGCACACTGAGATCCCAGTTGTCCTCGATACCGGGACGCTTGATCGGCACATTGTCGGTATGGCCTTCTACCATAAACTCGAAATCAGGCTTGTTGTTTACCACTTTGGCCACTTTTCCGAGTACTTCCTTGGCCCTGTCGGTTACGGTATAGCTTCCGCTTCGGAATAATAATTTGTCTGAAATGGAAACAAATACCACTCCTTTTTCAACGGTGATCTCTATATCCTCGTCGTTGAGGTTACCCAATACGCCTTTCAGGCTGGTAACCAGTGCCAGGGTAACAGAGTCCTTTTTGTTCATAGCATCCTGAAGACGCTGGATACGCAGGTCTTTTTCCCTCAGGCTCTCCAGTGATTTTTCCAGGTTTTCCGCCCCTTTTTTAGACAGGGTAGTAAGATTTCCCATATTGTCTATAAGTGCGTTCTTTTCCGATCTCAGGCTTTGATTGTCCGCTTCAAGTCTCGATTTGCTTTCAAGACAGGAATTCAGCTTTACCGTAGCTGAGTTCAACAAGTCCTGAGTCTCCTTTTGCTTCGCTTCAAGTTCGGAATACTTCTTTTGCGATACACAAGAAGAGAAGAAAACGGCAATACCTGCCCCTAACAAAACTATTTTTTTCATCTGTCTAAAATTTATGCCTGCCTGTGCAGGTCTGTTTTCATGATTGTGATTATTTGGTTAAAAAAATGAGTTCCCAAAAGTATTAAAATCTTCTTATTATACAAGCTGTTTTTGTTAATCTTTAACCAATCTGGGGTATACTCTTACATTGGCAATGTAATATGCCCAAACTATTGACTTAATAACGTAGTAATGCCCTGTCTTATTACCCCTACTTCGTTTTTTTAGCATTTTTTTCAGATTGTAGTAGTAACTGAAATGCGCTTTTACAACAGCCAGGCAGTGGCTGAATTTTAATTGAAAGACAAAGCGGATGCCTGCAATACCGTCTAATAACAAGCGGGCAAAAACCAGCGGAAAAATATGTGCTGCAGGGGCATTTTTGGTTAGCGAAAAGAGGGAGTTCCTGAAATTCAGGAAGGTTTTTCTGGGGTTCATATTGCTCAGGGTGGCCCCGCCCACATGGTATATATGGCTTTTGCCGGTGTAAAGAATGCGGTATCCCCTGTTTCGCGCCCTCCAGCAGAGATCTATTTCCTCCTGGTGGGCAAAATAGTCTTCGTCAAACCCGTCAAGGGCATGGAATACCTTGCTGCGGATAAACATGCAGGCACCCGTGGCCCAGAATATCTCACAGGTATCGTCGTACTGGCCGGTGTCCTGTTCCAGGGTCTGGAACAGGCGCCCCCTGCAGAAGGGGTACCCGAGCATGTCTACGAATCCGCCCGCAGCACCGGCATACTCAAACGTGTCTTTCCTGTGGTAATCCAGTATTTTGGGTTGAATAATGCCTATGTCTTCCCGCGTCCGGAAGATCTCCAGGGCCGGGGCAAGCCAGTCTGGCGTGACCTCTACATCAGAGTTCAGCAGGCAGTATATGTCGGCGTCAATATGGCGCAGGGCCTCGTTGTACCCCCTGGCAAAACCGCCGTTTTCCTTGTTTCGGATGATCTTTACCTGGGGATAGGCGGCATTCAGGTAAGTTACGGAATCGTCGGTAGAGGCATTGTCCGCTACATATATATCGGCTCCTCCGGAGTGTTTTAGTACGGAGGGAATAAATTTTTCCAGTAATGATCTTCCGTTCCAGTTGAGTATAACAATAGCTGTCTTCATAGTTACGCGCAAGCGGTCCTGATAATGGGGAGCACTCTCGTCTGTATGTATTTTTAATCGGTCAAAGATCGCAAATTAACGACTATAAACGGGAATATCGGGTAAAAAGATATATTTTTCCCGGTCGTAATCCATCTGGCAGAAATAATGGCGGAGCCCGTTGGTGACCATCAGGAATTTTCCGTTCAGAGTGAGGTTGTAACGGGCGATCTGGTCGAAGGTCTCCTGGGTGATCCGTACGGAAGGGGCCTTGCACTCCACAATAAGGGTGATCTCTCCCTGTGAGGTATATACAACGATATCATAGCGCCGTTTTAAGCCGTTTACACGTAATTCCTTTTCTACGTTGACCAGGGATGCGGGATAGTTCTTTTCGGAGAGCAGAAAACGGACCACGTGCTGCCGGACCCATTCTTCGGGTTGCAACAGGACGAATTTTTTACGGATACTATCAAAAATATAGGTTTTATTTTCTCTATTTTTGAAGCGAAAGTCATACGGTGGAAAATGTAAAGGCTCCATGTGACAAATATAGGGCGTTATCTTAAAATATACAGGTAACCGTTAACATTGCGGCCCAGGTCTTTTAAACTTGATAATTAAACATTATGGACGAGGTAAAACGGATCGTATCGGATATCAAATCCGGGAATATAAAACCACTTTATGTTTTGATGGGGGAGGAACCGTATTACATAGACCGGATTGCCGGATTTATAGAAGGCAACGTACTCTCTGAGGAAGAAAAGGGGTTCAACCAGATGGTGATGTACGGCAAGGACGTTGGTGTGGGGGATATCGTGGAAGCGGCAAAGAGATACCCGATGATGGCCGAACGGCAGGTGGTTATTGTAAAGGAGGCCCAGGAACTTTCCAGGACGATAGAAAACCTGGCTTCGTATGCAGAGCAGCCACAACCTTCTACGGTGCTGGTCATCTGCTATAAATACAAGACGCTGGACAAACGCAAGAAACTGTATAAGACGGTAAAGAAAAGCGGGGAGTTGTTTGAGAGTAAAAAGCTTTATGAAAACCAGGTGGGCGACTGGATCAGGCGTGTGCTTGCGGGAAAAAAATACGGTATAAATCCCAAGGCGGCATCCATGCTGGTGGAATTTCTCGGTACTGATCTCGGGAAGATCAGCAATGAGCTGGAAAAACTACAGCTGGTCCTGCCTCCCGGGACCGAGATCACCCCGGTCCATATAGAGGAAAACATAGGGATCAGTAAGGATTATAATAATTTTGAATTGCGCAAGGCCGTGGGGGAGAGGGATGTGGTCAAGGCGACGAGGATCATTCATTATTTCGGACAGAACCCGAGGGATAACCCTTTTGTAGTAACCGTAGCCTTGCTGTTTAATTTCTTTTCCCAGTTGTTACAGTATCACGGGCTCAGTGATAAATCTCCTAAAAATGCGGCATCGGCCTTACGGATCAATCTCTTTTTTGTAAAGGAATACGAGGCTGCCGCGAGAAATTACCCGATGAAACAGGTGAGTGCCGCAGTAACCGCATTGCGGGAACTGGACATGAAAGGAAAAGGAGTGGGGGCTGCCAATATGCCGCAGTCTGACCTGCTGAAGGAATTACTGGTCAGGATCATGAACTGATCGCTTGCTTACCTTCTGTGCGAGCCCCCGGTTTTTACAGGAAAGTATTCCCCCTTAGTAGGAAGATCTTTTTCCCAGTGCTCCGTCGAGACTTAATTTTCCCGCTCCACAGAGTCCGATAACTGCAAAAACAACCAGGTATACCAGTGCCAGTTCCTTTTTCTGGAGCGGATCGCTGCCGTGAATGATAAAGGCGGCCGTAGCCATGGTGATGATTACCGGGATACTGGCCCATTTCGTTTTAAAGCCCAGTATGATAAATATGGGGGCGATAAATTCTCCCAGTATGGCAAGGACCAGCGAAACACTGGCTCCTGCCCCTATGGGGTCCGGAAACTGTATCTCTCCTCCCTGGAGCAGCATTTGCAGTTTGCCGTAACCATGTGTCATCATCAGTATGGAAGGAACGATCCGGAGCAGGGCGAGTCCGATATTGGAAAAGTTGTCTTTTTTCATGTTATTGTTTATATTTTGGTTGTTGCTAAAATAGGAAAATATATGTAATGTAAAACCATTTTTATATCAATGGCCTCATATGATAAAAAAACGGCCGCCCGGAATTTCCGGGCGGCCGTTTTTACGAATATATAAGAAAATTATACTTCCAGTTGTTTTGCCAGGGCCTCGTTAAATGCACTGATAGGGCGCATGGCGCTGTCGGCCAGCTTGTCATCGGGTTCGTAATAGCCCCCTATGTCTACGGGCTTGCCCTGTATGGTATTGAATTCGCCAACGATTTCCTGCTCCTTGCTCTGCAGTTCACCGGCCAGCGGGGTAAACTCGGCTTTCAGTTCGCTGTCCCTGTCCTGCCCCGCCAGGGCCTGTGCCCAGTACAGCGCCAGGTAAAAATGACTGGTCCTGTTATCGGGTTCACCTGTCTTGCGCGAAGGAGAACGGTCGTTTTCGAGGTATTTTTCCGTAGCGACATCCAGTGCTTCGGCGAGCACAATGGCCTTGTCGTTACCGTATTTGTTCCCGAGGTGTTCCAGCGAAACCGCCAGGGCCAGGAACTCTCCGAGAGAATCCCATCTCAGGTGGTTTTCTTCGAGGAATTGCTGTACGTGTTTCGGGGCAGATCCTCCGGCACCCGTTTCAAACAGCCCTCCGCCGTTCATCAGCGGAACGATGGAAAGCATTTTGGCACTGGTACCGAGTTCCAGTATGGGGAAAAGGTCGGTGAGGTAGTCCCTCAATACGTTTCCTGTTACCGAAATGGTGTCTTTCCCGGCCTTTAAACGCTCCAGGGTGAATTTTGTGGCTTCGGCAGGGGAAAGTATCCTGATGTCGAGCCCTTCCGTATCGTGCCCGGGAAGGTATTGTTTTGCCTTTTTGATCAGTTCGGCATCGTGTGCCCGTTTTTCATCCAGCCAGAAGACCGCGGGGGTCTGTGTGGCCCTGGCGCGGTTTACGGCCAGTTTTATCCAGTCCTGTACCGGGGCATCCTTGGCCTGGCACATCCGCCAGATATCCCCTTTTTCCACGGGGTGAGACATAATGACCGCCCCGGAACCGTCGGTAACTTCCACCGTGCCGTCTGCAGGGATCTCGAAGGTCTTGTCATGCGATCCGTATTCCTCGGCCTTCTGGGCCATAAGCCCTACATTGGGAACCGTTCCCATAGTGGTAGGGTCAAAAGCGCCGTGTTCCTTGCAGAAATTTATGGTTTCCTCGTAAACACTGGCATAGCTGCTGTCGGGTATGATGGCTTTGGTATCCTGGGGTTTGCCGTCCGCATTCCACATACGTCCCGAATTTCTTATCATGGCCGGCATAGAAGCGTCGATGATCACATCGCTGGGCACGTGGAGGTTGGTGATCCCCTTGTCGGAATTTACCATGGCCAGGTCCGGGCCGTTGGCGATACACGATGCTATTTCTGCGAGAACAGCTTTCCGGTCTGCTTCCTCAAGGCTTTCGGCTGCGGCAATGATATCACCCAGGCCGTTATTGGGGTCGCCGCCGGCCTTATCCAGCAAATCACCGTATTTTTCAAATACAGGAGCAAAGAACACTTTTACCGCATGCCCGAAGATGATGGGGTCGGAGACCTTCATCATGGTGGCCTTCATGTGGAGGGAGAGCAGTACGCCCTGTGCCCTGGCTTCTTCAACCTGTTGTTGCAGGAAGGCGACAAGTGCTTTCCGGCTCATGACCGTACCGTCTATGATCTCTCCTTTCAATACGGGGAGGCTTTCCCTGAGCACCTGTACACTGCCGTCATTTTTTTTCAGGCTTATTTTTAGCGTATCGTTTTGAGACAGGGTAAGCGATTTCTCGTTATGCATGAAATCTCCTGCGCTCATGGTGGCCACATGAGATTTCGAATCTGCCGTCCAGGCTCCCATGGAGTGGGGGTGTTTCCTGGCGTAATTCTTGACGGCTTTCGGGGCCCTCCGGTCGGAGTTGCCTTCGCGTAATACGGGGTTTACCGCACTGCCTTTTATTTTGTCGTACCTGGATTTGATCTCTTTTTCCCTGTCGTTTTCAGGGTCGTCGGGATAGTCGGGAATGGCGAATCCCTTGCCCTGTAGCTCTTTGATGGCTGCCGCAAGCTGTGGTACCGAGGCACTGATATTGGGCAGTTTTACGATATTGGCATCGGGATTCCTGGCGAGCTCTCCCAGTTCCGCCAGGTCGTCGCTTACGCGTTGTCCCTCGGTGAGAAAGTCGGGAAAAGCGGCCAGTATGCGTCCGGAGAGGCTGATATCCTTAACCTCGATGGCAATTCCTGAAGATTTTGTAAACGATTGAATTACGGCTAATAAAGAACGTGTGGCGAGGGCAGGAGCCTCATCTGTTTTTGTGTAAATTATCTTGGGTGTGTTCGACATGATTTTGAAAGGTAATTTGTGTGAAAAAATATGTATTCGACGCTTTTAAAGCGATAGCAAATATACAATTAAATGTAAGAATGGCGGGGGCAAACGGTTCAAAAAATGGCAGGAAACACGGTGAAATTGTTAGAAACTTTAAACAGTTTCTTATAACGTAAAAAAGGAGGGTGTCTTTGTAAAAAACAAAAGCCATATCACTACTTCATGTAATGATATGGCTTCCGGAAACAGTGTTTCGGTTGTTGTTTTTCCCGGTATTATTACCAGGATTGCAAACTCCGGTTGCCGGACCGTCTCACCATTTCCTGCGGAAATATCCTGAAATCCTGTTTCGGGAATATTTCCTCACGCTTTCCGGTAACTGCTTTTCCGGATCATTGCGATCCGGTATTGCCGCGATCATTGAAAATGCAGGTATTTTCAATGTCGCTGTTCCGTTAAGACAATTCCATGAATTGCTCCTGCAACGGAACTACCGTTTGATCAGCGTGTATTATTAAAGAACGTGTCTTGGTTTGTTTATGATATAAAATTAGGAAAAAATAAGACGGGAAAAAAGAAAACAGGAGATTAAAAATCAACATGTTATGAACCGGGGTTATTAACAATGGTTAATAAAAAAGGCCATCTTCCGGGAAGACGACCTTTTTGATCTTTTGCGAAGGAACAAAAAATTACCTTCGGATTTCCTTGATCCTTGCCTTTTTACCTCTGAGATTTCTGAAGTAGAATATACGGGCTCTTCGTACTTTACCTTTTTTGTTTACTTCGATTTTCTGTAATGCAGGCATGTTGACGGGGAATATACGTTCTACCCCCACAGTGCCGGACATCTTACGGATGGTAAAGGTTTCGGAAGCTCCGCTTCCCCTTCGCTGAATAACCACTCCCCTGAAGAACTGGGTACGGGTTTTTTCACCTTCCTTGATTTCGTAGTATACCGTAATGGTATCTCCCGCAGAGAATTCCGGGAAATCCTTCCGGGTCACAAATTCGTCCTGTACAAATTTTACAAGATCTTCCATGGTTAAAAGATTTATAAACGTTTATTCGAACCAACATTCACGTCCTTCGCCAGAGGTTGATCTGAAATCGGGTGCAAATGTAAATATTTCTTTTAAATTAAGCAATTTGTTGTTCATTAAGTTTACCTGAATAACCCGGCTTCGGATCCCTCAACCTCTCCTCCGTACTATTGCATGTTTTATAAATATAAATTATATTTGTATATTTTAAATATAAATCACCATGATGACATTTACCAGTACATTACCGGACGACCTGATGTTTCAGTTGAATCAGAAATCGAAGGAGCTGAAACTCCCGAAAAACAAGCTTATAGAAAAGGCCCTTAGAATTTATCTCGATCAGCTCAATAAAGCCGCCTATATACAGTCGTATAAAAGGATGGCCGAAGATACCGATATTCTGCTTATGGCGGAAGAGGGGATGACGGATTATCTGTCTGATATAAAACGCACGGAAAATGACGAATAATTTTCAGCAGGGCGAGATATGGTATGCCGACCTGAATCCGGTCAGGGGCAACGAGCAGTCGGGCTACAGGCCGGTGGTCATCGTAAGCGGAAATATGCTCAATACTTACCTGAACCTTGTTATCGTTATGCCGCTTACCTCCAGGATAAAAAACTACAAGGGCAACCTTGTGCTGGCGCCCGATCCGGGGAACGGACTGGAAAAGGAGTCTGAGGTCCTGATGTTCCATATCCGTTCCATAGCGAAAGAGCGATTGGTAAAACGGACGGGCAGGATTTCCGACCGGGAATTAGGCGAACTGAAAAGAGGGTTCGACGATATCTGGAGGTATTGACCCGGAGACCCCGCTGGCATCCCCCGGATTCTACCCGGTCATTACATTAATTATACGGTTTGCACGGGGCATTGACCGAAAATAAAAGTATGAGGTTGGCCCGAACTGGTTTTTTCGTAGTTTTATGACCGGATAAGAGATAGATAAAAAAATCATATGAAGTTCAGATTATTTTTACTCCACACCCTGTGTGCCGGCCTGATGATGCCCGTTGTGGCACAGGAACACCTGACGTATCAGAAACCACCGCAGGAAATTGTGGAACTGGTGGATATCAAAAGGCCGCCGCAGGTGATTACAGACAGCAGGAAGGAAAATATGCTGCTCTTATACCGCAACAGTTATAAGACCATTGCAGAGCTTTCCGAAGATGAGCTGCGCCTGGCGGGCCTGCGCATTAACCCGAAAACCAATATCTCCAGCAGGGCTACATATTACAATAACATCGAGATCAAAAAACTGAAGGCTGCAGCAACAACCCCGGTACAGGGACTGCCGGAAAATGCCAGGCTTGCCAATCTCCGTCTTTCCCCCGACGAGAAGAAACTGGCTTTTACACATACTACTGCAGATGGTGTGGAAGTATGGGTACTGGATATTGCATCGGCTACGGCCAAAAAACTGACCGGTGCCACGGCCAATGCCAATATGGGCAATCCTGTCAGTTGGTTCAGGGATGGTAAATCGCTGCTGGTACGGATGCTCCCGGAAGACCGTCCTCCCCTTATAGATACCGGGGAAGCTGTTCCTGCCGGCCCTACGGTGACCGTGAGCAGCGGTATTCTGGCCCAGAACAGGACATACCAAGACCTGTTGAAAAACAAGGACGACGAATTTAATTTTGAAGTACTGGCTACCTCCGAACTCTACAAGGTGGGCCCGGATGGCAGTAAGACGCTCTGGAAGGAAAAAGCCATGTACGGCAGCGAAAGCTTTTCACCGGATGGAAAATATGTTAAAGTGGTCACCATACAGCGCCCTTTTTCATATATCGTTCCCCTGAACCGTTTTCCCATGACTACTGCGGTGTATGACACCAGCGGCAAGCTGGTAAAGACCGTAGAGGAAACCCCGCTTGTAGAAGATCTTCCGAAAGGGTTTATGGCGACACGTACAGGAAAACGGAATATCAGCTGGAGGGCAGACCAGCCTTCGACCCTGGTATGGGTAGAGGCCCTCGACGGGGGCGACCCGGAACAGGAGGTCCCCTTCCGGGATGAATTGTTTACGCTTGGGGCCCCGTTCAGCGGTGAGCCGGTATCCCTGGTAAAGACCATCAACCGTTTTTCCGATATCACCTGGGGTAACAACCGCTATGCCGTACTTACGGATTACTGGTGGAATGACCGGAATACCAAAACTTACGTATTCGACCCTTCCGCCCCGGGAGAAGAGGCCAGGGTAGTGTTTGACCGGAATTACCAGGACAGCTACAGCGATCCCGGCGAATTCGAGACCGAAAAGAATGAATACGGGGTTAATGTCTTGAAAATGGAGGGTTCCAAAGCTTATCTTATCGGGGAAGGATATTCCGAAAAGGGACAATTTCCTTTCCTGGATGAAATAGATCTTTCCAGTCTTAAGACAGACCGGTTGTATCAGTCGGCATTTACCGACAAACTGGAAGAGATAAGTGCGGTTATAGATGCTAAAAAGGGCGAGGTCCTCGTTCGGATAGAGTCCGGCAACGAGTATCCCAACTATTTTATACGGAACCTCCGGAAGAGAATGGCCCCCATTCCTGTTACCGATTTCAAAAATCCCTTTACCAGCATTGCGGATGCACATAAGGAAGTGATCACCTATAAGCGGGATGACGGCCTGGAACTCAGCGGTACGCTGTATCTTCCTCCCGGGTATGATACCGGTAAGAAGGAAAAGCTTCCCATGATACTGTGGGCATATCCGCGGGAATACAAGGACAAGAACAGTGCGGCACAGACGACTTCCAACCCGAATTCGTTTACCTACCCGAGTTATGGTTCGCCCGTATACTGGATCACCAGGGGGTATGCGGTGCTGGACAAGGCGGCATTTCCCATCATAGGAGAGGGAGATGAAGAGCCCAATGATACGTTCAGGGAGCAGCTGGTAGCCAACGCAAAAGCGGCCATAGATGCCGTGGATGCCCTGGGGTATATAGACCGTAACCGGGTAGGTGTGGGCGGTCACTCTTACGGGGCTTTTATGACGGCCAACCTGCTGACGCATTCCGAGCTGTTTGCCGCCGGTATAGCACGTAGCGGTGCCTACAACCGTACGCTGACCCCTTTTGGGTTCCAGAGTGAAGAAAGGAACTATTGGGAGGCCCCCGAAATCTATAACGGGATGTCGCCTTTTATGCACGCCGATAAAATGAAGACCCCGCTCCTGCTAATCCACGGTGCTGCTGATAACAATTCGGGAACGTACCCGTTGCAGAGCGAGCGCTACTTTAATGCCCTGAAAGGCTTCGGCGCCCCGGCAAGACTGGTCATGCTGCCCAGGGAAAGTCACGGTTATTCCGCCCTGGAATCCGTGCTGCACGTATTGTGGGAACAGGACCAATGGCTGGAGAAATATGTGAAGAACAGGGAGTAAGTTATTGAGTTACTAAGTTATTGGGTTATTGAGTATTCCACTTAATAACCTAATAACTCAATAACTTAGTAACCTAACCCCCCACCTTGATAAAAAACCTTTCCGTAGCCACCTCGATATCCTCGGGGTTTACGGCACCGGCCAGTTTCTGCCATGTGGTAGTGGGCTGCAGCCGCTCTTCCCTGCCGTTTACGGTGATGTCTACGGGCATGTCAAAATCCTTTACATCGGCTGCCCAGCGGTATACTGTTCCGTTCCCTTTTTTCTTTAATTCCAGTACGGGAATGTCCTTGTAGCGGAGGTACTGGTCAAAGACCGGTTGCAGGTGCAGGCCGGTTTCGTGTTCGAAGAAATTGACTACCATCTCGGTATCCACGATCATGTGTTTAAAGGTTTCGCTGTAGTCTTTTATCAGTTTCCACCAGGTGTCGTCGTCATTGATGATATGCCTGATGGTATTGAGCATAAGGGCTCCCTTGGGATACATATCACCGGAGCCTTCCTTATTGACCCCGTAATCGCCTATAATGGGCCTGTCGTTGCTCACATTCCGGCGAAGCCCGTTGATATATTTTTGTCCGTCTTCATAGCCCCACCGGCATTCTACATATACGGCTTCACTGTAGGTGGTAAACCCTTCGTGTATCCACATATCGGCAATATCGGAAGAGGTAATGCTGTTGCCGAACCATTCGTGGCCGGTTTCGTGAATGATGATAAAATCCCATTTGTTCCCTACCCCTGTACCGGAGAGATCGCGCCCCAGGTACCCTTTCATATACCGGTTCCCGTAAGCCACGGCACTCTGGTGTTCCATCCCGAGGTGAGCGGTCTCCACGAGCTTGTAACTGTCTTCCTTAAAGGGGTATTCCCCGAATTTTTCCTGGAAGCAGTCCATCATGGGCTTTACCTCCTGAAAGTGTTCCCTGGCCTTGTCCAGGTTATAACTCAGCACATAAAAATCCAGGTCCAGGCCCTTATAGGTTTCGCCGAAGTGAACATAATCACCTATGTTAACGGCTACATCGTAATTGTTGATGGGGTTTATCACTTTCCAGTCCCACCGGGTATAACCGTTGCCGAGGTCTTTTTTCCCGGTAAACCTTCCGTTAGAAACGTTCATCAGGCCGTTCGGAACAGCAACTTTAATGGTCATACCGTTTTCCGGTTCATCGCTCTGGTGGTCTTTATTGGGCCACCAGGCACTCGCCCCGGTACCCTGTACGGCGGTAGCGATCCAGGGTTTGCCGTTTTTGTCCGTTTTCCAGTCGAATCCCCCGTCCCAGGGCGCCCTTTTGGCTGCAATGGGCTGCCCGGAGTAATAGAAGGTAATGCTGTCTTTCCTGTTTTTTCGGAACCCGGAAGGGTAATCTATAAACACGGCATTGTACTCCCTGCGATAGGCCAGCTGGTTTCCGTGGCAGATAACAGAATCGACCTCCATGTTCTCGAAAAGGTCGATCTGTATGGTGTTTAACTTCTGTTGCGGGATAAACACTATGCGGTTGTACCCGGAGATATATTTTGCCTCCGGATTTACGGTAATGTCAAGGTGGTATTCCCTGACGTCGAAGTTGCGTTCCGTACGCAGCGACCCCCTCAGGGTATCGCCCCGGGTGTAGCTGTCTTTTTCCTGCATAAGCTGTGCCCTGGCGGGCTGAAATCCGGCGAGTATCAGGGCCAGAAGGAAAATTCTTTTCATAAGTATTTTTTGTTTAGTAGCGATATGGTTTTTTAGTTCTTAGTTCGTAGTTTGTTAGTTCTGAACTCCCGGCTTCGAGCTTCCTCTCACACCTGTATAACCCCGGGGTTGTAAGATTTTTCAATGGGGGCATGGTTCGCGGCTTCTATTCCCATACTGATCCATTTCCTGGTATCTGCAGGATCTATCACGGCATCGGTCCACAATCTTGCTGCTGCATAGTAGGGGGAGGTCTGCCGGTCGTACCGCGATTTTATATCGTTAAAAAGCGCTTCTTCCTTTTCTTTGGTGATAGGCTCTCCCTTTTTTTTCAGGGAAGCCTTTTCTATCTGGAGCAGTACCTTTGCAGCCTGGGCACCCCCCATAACGGCCAGTTCGGCACTGGGCCATGCAAAGATAAGCCGGGGGTCGTAAGCCTTTCCGCACATGGCATAATTCCCGGCTCCGTACGAATTGCCGATCACTACGGTAAACTTGGGGACCACGCTGTTGCTCACCGCATTGACCATCTTGGCGCCGTCTTTTATAATGCCGCCGTGCTCACTTTTGCTGCCTACCATAAAACCGGTAACGTCCTGGAGGAATACCAGGGGTATTTTTTTCTGGTTGCAGTTGGCAATAAAACGGGTGGCTTTGTCGGCACTGTCGGAATAAATAACCCCCCCGAACTGCATTTCGCCCTTTTTGGTCTTTACCACTTTCCGCTGGTTGGCTACGATACCCACGGCCCAGCCGTCGATTCGGGCATATCCCGTAAGCAGGGTCTTGCCGTAGCCGGCCTTGTACTCTTCAAACTCAGACCGGTCTGCCAGCCGTTTTATGATCTCCTTCATATCGTACTGGTCGGCTCTCGACCGCGGCAGGATACCGTAAATATCCTCCGGGTTCTCAGAAGGAGGGGCAGGGGCGGTACGGTTAAACCCCGCTTTGGTAAACTCCCCGGTTTTATCCAGGATGTTCTTTATGGTATCCAGGGCATCCTTATCGTCCCTTGCCTTGTAATCGGTAACCCCGCTGATCTCGCAATGCGTAGTGGCCCCTCCCAGGGTCTCGTTGTCTATGGTCTCCCCGATAGCGGCTTTTACCAGGTAGCTTCCGGCCAGGAAAATACTGCCTGTTTTATCTACGATAAGGGCTTCGTCGCTCATTATGGGGAGATAGGCCCCTCCCGCCACGCAACTGCCCATTACGGCGGCGATCTGTATAATGCCCATGCTGCTCATAAGGGCATTATTGCGGAAAATGCGCCCGAAATGTTCTTTATCGGGAAAGATCTCGTCCTGCATGGGCAGGTATACCCCCGCACTGTCTACCAGGTAGATGATGGGCAGCCTGTTTTCCATCGCGATCTCCTGTGCCCTCAGGTTTTTTTTCCCGGTAACGGGAAACCAGGCACCTGCCTTTACCGTGGCATCATTGGCCACCACAACACATTGCCGTCCTTTTACATATCCCATCTTCACCACCACCCCTCCTGACGGACAGCCACCGTGTTCCTCATACATGCCGTCTCCGGCAAAGGCGCCGATCTCTATGTTCCGGCTGTCCTTGTCCAGCAGGTAATCGATACGCTCTCTCGCCGTCATTTTCCCTTCGGAATGCAGCTTGTCGATACGTTGCTGTCCGCCTCCTTTCTTGATACGGCCCAGCCTGTTCCGGTATTCCGATACCAGCAGTTTGTTATGGTCTTCGTTCTTGTTGAAGTTGATGTCCATGCCTTTCGATTAGAATGTGGCTAAAATACAAAAAGAAGCGCGAAGTTCTAATTTCCGGGGATATTCCGTAAATTGCTTCCCTTTAAAAGAGATAGTAATGGGAATGAATAAAAATGCCATATTCGGTTGGGCATCCCTGATCATGTTTCTCGTGGGTACCGCCCTGGTGCTCCTGGGAGTGTTGAAGTATCGGGATTACGCCATAGGTTTTTCGGTGGCGGGGATCGGCTTTTTTGCCATGTCGTGGATTTTTAATGCGCTTAAAGGAAGAATTTGAAACCATAAACCATGGTGAGTTTGCAAACGAGAAAATGGACGGAAGTCCGGAGTCCGGAGTCGGGAGTTGTCATTCCGACGAAGGAGGAATCTGCGGTCTTTCGGAGATGCTGTTGAAGTTCCTTTGATCGTGGGGGGAGATTCCCTGCCTGGCCGGCAGGCAGGTTCACTCCACTGCGCTGTGTTCTGAATGACAACTTCAATGACAACGAACTAACAACTAAGAACTAAGAACTAAGAACTAAGAAACTACAAACTATAAAACATCATATAATGTCAGACGATAAGAAGGTCATTTTTTCAATGTCGGGTGTTTCCAAGACGTACCAGAGTACCAACAAGACAGTACTTAAAGACATTTACCTGAGTTTTTTCTACGGGGCCAAGATCGGTATCCTGGGGCTTAACGGTTCGGGAAAGTCGACTTTGCTGAAAATTATCGCCGGGGTAGAGAAAAACTACCAGGGCGATGTGGTGTTTTCCCCGGGGTATTCCGTGGGATACCTCGAGCAGGAGCCGCAGCTGGATGAAAGCAAAACCGTATTGGAGATCGTAAAGGAGGGCGTTGCCGAAGTGGTTACCGTTCTGGACGAATACAACAAGATCAACGATATGTTCGGGCTGCCCGAAGTGTATGAGGATGCCGACAAGATGCAGAAACTGATGGACCGGCAGGCGGAGTTGCAGGACAGGATAGATGCCACCAACGCCTGGGAACTCGACACCAAGCTGGAAATTGCCATGGATGCGCTGCGTACTCCCGATCCTGAAACCCCGATAAAGGTATTGTCCGGGGGAGAGCGCCGCAGGGTAGCCTTATGCCGACTGTTGTTGCAGCAGCCCGATATCCTGTTGCTCGATGAGCCTACCAACCACCTCGATGCCGAGTCGGTATTGTGGCTGGAACAGCATTTGCAGCAATACAATGGTACGGTTATAGCCGTAACGCACGACCGTTATTTCCTGGATAATGTAGCCGGATGGATACTGGAACTGGACCGTGGGGAAGGTATACCGTGGAAGGGGAATTATTCGTCCTGGCTCGACCAGAAAGCAAAGCGCCTGGCCCAGGAACAGAAACAGGCCTCCAAACGGCAGAAAACCCTGGAACGGGAGCTGGAATGGGTGCGTATGGCACCCAAGGGAAGGCAGGCCAAGCAAAAGGCCCGTCTGAACAACTACGACAAACTGCTCAACGAAGACCAGAAACAGCTGGACGAAAAACTGGAGATCTATATACCCAACGGGCCAAGACTGGGGACCAATGTCATCGACGCCAGGGGAGTGGCCAAGGCCTTCGGGGATAAATTGCTGTACGATAACCTCAATTTTAAACTACCGCAGGCCGGGATTGTAGGGATCATAGGCCCGAACGGCGCCGGTAAGACCACGATCTTTAAAATGATCATGGGAGAGGAAAAACCGGACAAGGGAGAATTTATCGTGGGCGATACGGCGAAGATCGCTTATGTAGACCAGCGACATGCCAATATAGATCCTGAAAAATCGATATGGGAAAATTTTTCAGACGGACAGGAGCTGGTCATGATGGGGGGCAGACAGGTGAACTCGCGTGCGTATCTCAGCCGTTTTAATTTTTCGGGAAGTGAGCAGAACAAGAAGGTATCTGCCCTGTCGGGCGGGGAGCGCAACAGGCTGCACCTGGCGATGACCCTCAAAGAAGAAGGAAACGTATTGCTGCTGGACGAGCCTACCAACGACCTGGACGTGAACACCCTTCGCGCCCTGGAAGAAGGACTGGAAAACTTTGCCGGTTGTGCCGTGGTCATTTCACACGACCGTTGGTTCCTGGACCGGATCTGTACGCATATCCTCGCTTTCGAGGGCAATTCGGAAGTATATTTCTTTGAAGGCGGCTTCTCGGATTATGAAGAGAACAAACGAAAACGCCTGGGGACTGATGTTACACCCAAGCGCATTAAGTACAAGAAGCTGATCAGGGAGTAATTATCCCGTATCCGTAAACTCAAAGGGATCGGAAAGCATTTTTTTATAAACGCAGTTTCGATCTCTTTTTTATTTAGATAGCCTCTCAGATATTCAGTGATAGCTTCAGGCTCCCGCCCAATCCTTTCCTGATGATCCGCATCAAAGTCGAAAGCCGGATATCACTTGCATTATTTTCTATCCGGGAAATATAGCTTTTTGTGGTGCCTACTTTATCCGCAAGTTGTTGTTGCGAAAGAGTTTATGTTTTAAAGTCAGATAATCTTTTTGATCACTCTCAGTTTATGGGTATGCCTTCGGGTATCCACGTTAAAGATCCCGGTGTGGTCGATACGGTCGATACGGACTTTACCGTCTGTGTGGATAATATAATTGTCCTGCATGATAATGCCTGTATGTACGATATTGCCCTCGTCATCGTCAAAAAAGGCAAGGTCTCCGGGCTCCGATTCCTCGATAAAGCTCAGGGGTTCGCCCTGGGTGGCCTGCTGGGCGGCTTCGCGTTTCAGGGGGTAACCGTTCAGTTTGTATACCATTTGTGCCAGTCCTGCCGCATCGATCCCGAAGGGGGTTTTTCCGCCTTGATGGTGAGGGGCGTTGAGAAAGAGGTATGCCGTGGGGATGAGGTTCTGCTTGTTGTCGCCGGTCTGCTGTATCCTGCCGTCAAAACTGTGGGACAGCAGGGGGGCGGTACCTACGTGCGATCCTATGGGAACAGGCATGAGTTGTCCGTTGTGATCGGTAATGAATTCCACCATGTCTGCACATAGTCCCGGCGGTTGTTTGTCCAGGGAGGTATAGACCGCTTCTTCGATAAGCAGGTATTGCTTGTTGTCTATCCATCCTTCATAGTGGTCGTATGCAAGCCGGATCCTGCTCCGGTATTTCTGTTTTTCAAGTACCTTGAAGTGCTCCCCGTACAGTACCTGTGAGCTGAGTTCGGCATGGTCTGAAGGGGTTGACCGCAGGGGAACGACACTGAGATTACAAATTCCGTATTGCATGTATGATAAAATCAGTTTTTAATTTCCGGGGTATATATCCCCCGGGAGTTTCCGGAATACTCCCGGGATGATACTGTTTGTTTACGGCCTTTCCACGATAAGTGCCGAGGCGCCTCCGCCTCCGTTACAGATGGCGGCGGCACCGGTTTTTGCATTGTTCTGTTTCAGCACGTGGATCAGGGTAACCAGTATCCTGGCTCCCGAGCATCCCAGCGGATGTCCCAGTGATACCGCTCCTCCGTTTACATTGACCCGGTCGGCACTCAGCCCGAGTATCTTCATATTGGCGAGGCCTACTACCGAAAAAGCTTCGTTAAACTCGAAATAATCGACCTCTTCCAGTGCTATTCCAGCCTTGTCCAATGCTTTGGGAAGGGCTTTTGCCGGGGCAGTGGTAAACCATTCCGGTTCCTGTGCGGCATCGGCATATCCCCTGACCACCGCAAGGGGAGTAAGCCCGAGTTCCAGGGCCTTGTCCTCACTCATCAGTACCAGGGCGGCAGCCCCGTCGTTGATGGTGGAGGCATTGGCCGCGGTTACGGTACCGTCTTTGGTAAATGCAGGGCGCAGCGAAGGGATCTTTTCCAGGATCACATTTTTGTATTCTTCGTCTTCACGGATGACTACCGGGTCTCCCTTGCGCTGAGGAACTTCTACCGGGATTACTTCGTCGGCAAATTTTCCCTCTTTCCACGCGCCGGCCGATCTTTGGTACGACTGTATGGCAAAGTGGTCCTGGTCTTCCCGCGAGAAACCGTATTCCGCTGCGCAGGCATCGCCGCAGACGCCCATGGCATTGTGGTCGTAAGCATCGGTAAGGCCGTCTTTCTGCATACCGTCTTCCAGGGTGGCCGGGCCGAATTTGACGCCTTTTCTCATGTGTACGTAATGTGGAATGGCGCTCATGTTTTCCATGCCTCCGGCCACGACCACCTGTGCATCGCCCAGAGCTATGGCCTGGGCGGCCTGCATTACGGCTTTCATACCACTGGCGCAGACCTTGTTTACGGTAGTACACGGGGTACTGCTGGGTATACCGGCAAATATGGCTGCCTGTCTTGCGGGGGCCTGGCCGTTGCCAGCCTGCACCACATTGCCCATAAGGACTTCATCGACCAGGGCGGGGTCGAGGTTTATTTTTTCCAGCGCTCCCTTTATGGCCAGGGCCCCCAGTTTTGGGGCCGGGATGCCCGAAAGCCCTCCCAGAAAACTCCCGATAGGGGTCCGTACCGCCGATACGATAACTACTTTTTTTGACATTTTTCGCTATTTTAGTGTTTAGTGTGTATTCGGTTCACTCCGCCCGTCCCTTCGCATATTCCTTTTGCCCCGTATTTTTGTTTTTCCCGGAAACAGCCCGGGGATAGCCTTTGTGGGTTTGCTGACTTTTCCCGCCGGAAAGGTCTACCATGCGAATTTAAAGAAAATCGGGCTATTAGTCCGGTCTTTAAATGCGGTTATTCACCCGTTTCGATGTTTTTCGGACATTTCCGGAGGATTTTTTTTGCCCTCGACCGGTATGCCGCAGTGTGGTGGTGATAGCCCTGTTCCAGGACGGGGCGCAATTGCGGATGTATCCAGGATATCCTGGTACCGAGGAGGTACAGGCAGTGCATGGCATACGCTTTCAGGGCTACCTTTTCATCGGCTATCAGCCAGTCAAAGCACACTTCGGCAAGCGTATTCAGGTGCTGGCGGGTAAGTCGTTTTTTCACAGTGTTCGGTTTGCGGTCAAAGTAACGGTCACACAGCAACTCGCATATTTTCCCGCAGGAACGTTTGGCGCCGTCGGCTTTCAGCGACCGGAGCCCGCCGATAAAAATGTCGATATGGGGGAGTATCCGGTCCGGTTTTTTAATACATACGAATTCCAACACCCATGCGGCTTTTGCAGCATACTGCGGATCGCCGGAAAAACAGGCTGCCAGCAGTTCGGGGAAGAGGGCAGGGGTGGCCAGGACCTCGTCGGAGAGTTTTTTCCGGTTTTCTCTCAGGGCATTGACGCAGGTGAGTTTGTCGTAAATGAGATTGCTCATCGATCTGGTGTTTTGAGGTGTGTAATGGCCCGGGCTACGCCGGTAGTGGCCTTTTCGGGGATTACGATAAGCCCGGGAAAGCTTCTGGTATCGATATTGGGGGCAGGGTCTATAAAGTATACGGGAATCCCCCCGGGGGCATAACCGATAAGCCCGGCTGCGGGATAGACCTGCATGGAGGTGCCTATGACCATGACGATATCTGCCTGCGAAATTTCCGCAATGGCGGCGGGGATCATGGGTACGTCTTCACCGAACCATACGATATGCGGGCGGAGCTGGTGGAGGTGTTCGCAGAAGTCACCGGGCAGGATGTCTTTTCGCCAGTCGTATACCAGGTCCCCGTCAAAGGTACTCCTGGCCTTTAGCAGTTCACCGTGAAGGTGTATGACATGCCGGCTGCCGGCTCTTTCGTGAAGATCATCCACATTCTGTGTGATAATACATACCTGGTATTCCTCCTGTAAGGCTGCCAGGTCGTGATGGGCCCGGTTGGGAGATACTTCGAGCAGCTGTTTTCTTCTCTTGTTGTAGAAGTCCAGGACCAGTGCCGGGTTTTTGCGAAACCCCTCCGGGGAGGCCACTTCCATGACATCGTGGCCTTCCCAGAGCCCGTTGGCATCCCGGAAGGTACTGATCCCGCTTTCGGCACTGATCCCCGCACCGGTGAGGACTACTATTTTATCTGCTTTCGTTTTCATACCTGCGTTATTCTCTCCAGGTTTTAAAATATACCCTGGGATGATAAAATTAAAAAAAAAAGCGACAGTGTTCGAACAGGCGTTCACGTTTAATATGATAGCGATGGGATTCATGTATTTCTGAACCCGTTGTGACTTGTATTGGTTCTTAAAATCATAAGCCGAAATGGATTTGATATTAAAATAATTGGTAAATTTGATAAATAAGTTTCTTATTGCTTGTTCAAGTCTGTCGGGTAGATTAAAAATTTATTTTCTGTGGCTGTCTATGAAAATTTATGGAAACTAAAGTAGTTGTAATACAATTTCGAGGATTTATATCCTCAACTTAAAACAAACATTAAGGAGATGACGGTAGTAATCACTAAAAATAACTCCAAAAACGTGACTAAGATCCTAACTGAAAAGCTAAAAAGGAAGAATAAAAAAGGGAACTTAGCCAACCATTATGGAAAGTTGAAAAGAAAAATTGACGGATTAGAATATCAAATTGCAATAAGAGAAAATGAAGATTGATTTTATTGCAGACACAAATTTTTTGATCTATGTTCATGAAGGGAATAAGATAATCGAACCTTTTTTGGAGTATGATTTTGGTATCTCCTTCGTTTCCGAGGTTGAATTGCTGGGATTTAATGGAATTACAAAATCTGAAGAAGATAAGTTAAAACGACTTATAGGTGATTGTTTTGGCATTGAATGGAACGCGAAGATCAAAGAAGAGACGATTAAAATGAGGAGAGAATACAATATTAAATTGCCTGATGCTATTGTTGCTTCCACTTCTTTGGTTTATGGAGTTCCTTTAGTTACAGCTGACAAAGGTTTTTCTAAAATTAAGGAACTTGACTTGATTCTGATTGAAATCTGATAAACATTCAGAAATACATCATGACAGATCTGGCTTTACTGGAATACCTGGAGGGTTTTTTAACCGAAGCGCGCAGGGCGAAATTCAGGGAAATACTGTCCCGGAGGACAAGGCATTTTACCATAGCCATGCAGGATGTGTTCCAGATGCACAATGCCAGTGCGGTAATACGCAGTTGTGATGTTTTCGGAATACAGGACATACACATCATAGAAGAGCGGTTCAGCAAGCGGCTCGACAAGAATATTGCCATGGGCGCCCAGAAGTGGGTGGATGTGCATACCTAAGTATAGATGATGTGCTGAAGAGGTATTACCGGGAAGATTGAACCCTGGCTATTCGTCTATACGGTTCAATACCTTGTATTCTTCATAGCAATCGTGAATGGCGTCGAGGATCTGCAGGTCGTTGGCGGTACGTATGAAGTCTTTGGAATAATTACAGTTTCTCAGGATCTCGTCGATATCCACTTTTTCGAGCTGCAACAGTTCCGACAGGGTTTCGCGGTCAAATTTTGAGGCCAGCAGGTTTCTTATTTCATCATTTTCCTTTACTTTTCTCAGTTTGCGCATTTCCTTTGCCTTTTTTCCGAAGACATTATGGAGGAAATCGACAGGATTGAATATGGCCCCGAGTACCTTCGAAATGGCTCCCGGATTGGCACTACCCGCCTCATACCCCTTGGGCAGTCCGGAAATGCTGTAGCGGCCTGCCGTATTGATAGGAATATTTTTGGCGTCTATCTCGAGATATCCCGTGAGCCTGTAGGGCCTTACCACGACTTCTTCGAGGGCATAGGCCAGCTCGGTGAGCCCTATCCGGGTGTTGCCGAATTTAAGCATGTCGTTGGTTACCCTGACCTTGATGGATTTAAACCCCAGGAAGGAGAGGTACAGGGTATCGTTGGCGCTGGCAGGAATATCGAAGGTCCCCCTGCCGTCGGTCACCGTACCGATCACCTGGTTGAGGTTCACGACGTGTACGTTGTCCAGCGGGGCATCGGTACTGGTGTTGAATACCACCCCGTGAAGACTTCCGCTTTCCTGTGAAAAACAGTAGACAGTACATAACAAGGTTATAATGAAAGAAATGGTCTTATTCACGGATCAATTAGTTTTTCCCGGGGGGTTCAGGACGGTGTCGTGATCTTTTCACAAGGACCCTGCTTCTCCTGAAAAGCCCTTTTTACCGGGGTTAGTCCCGGGGCTAAAAATACTAAACGAAAATTAAAAAAGAGGATAAACCTTTACTTTTTTAATATACAATTAACAGCCGTGAACCGTCGGTTTTACGGGTTGCGCAATCACCATATAGGGTTCACGGCTGTCTGTATCTGTACGGTCGGGATGCTTTGCGACCCTGCCGGTATTACAGTGTTATAGGGGAAAGGTACGGAATAACCGGTTCCGGTGGCTTACCATTTGCGTTTTTTCCCTTTTTTCCCTTTTTTGCCGAACCCTCCGCGGTCTGAGGAGAAAGATTTTCCCCGGCCTTTGTTTTTGCCGCGGTTTTTGCGTCCTCCGCCACCGGGATTCTGGGAGATCTCGATATTGATAAAACGCCCGTCCATTTTAAAGTCCGTAAAGATCCCCAGTATGGTTTCGGTGTATTCGGCACCGGTATTGAAGAAGGAAAAACTTTCCTTGACATCGACCCTGAAAATATCGTCGCGCCCGAGCTCTTCTACGGTAGCCCTCAAAAAATCCTTGAGGGTCCTCCAGTCGTAGCCGTCGCGTTCGCCTATATTGATAAAATAACGGACACTTCCTTCCTGGGGCAGGTCACCGCCCTGGGCGTTTTCTCTGGAGTTGCTGCTTACGTTGAGGTCTTTGGCCTTCTTGTAGTAATTGAAGAACCTGCCGAATTCTACCGATACCATTTTCTTGATCAGCTCTTCCCTGTCGATATCCCTGAGCACGTCGTTGATGGCCGGGAGGTAGTGGTTTACCTCTTCGTTGATCTCCGTGTTCTTGATCTTGCTGGCCAGGTGGTAGAGCTGAATTTCGCAGATCTCCATACTGCTCGGAATTTTCTTGGCTTCGAACTGTTTCTTGATGATCTTTTCGATGGCCTTGATCTTCCGCAATTCGCTTTTGGCCAGGATAACCATGGAGATCCCCGATTTACCTGCCCGTCCGGTACGCCCGCTGCGGTGATTATAGGTTTCCACCTCATCCGGAAGCTGGTAGTTGATCACATGGGTAATATCGTCTACATCAATTCCCCTTGCGGCAACATCGGTAGCCACCAGCATCTGTATCTGCCGGGTCCGGAAAGACCTCATCACCATATCGCGCTGGTTCTGGCTCAGGTCGCCGTGCAACGCTGCGGCATTATACCCGTCTTCGATCAGTTTTTCCGCCACGTTCTGGGTGTCTCTCTTGGTACGGCAGAAAACTACCGAAAATATGTCCGGGTTGGCGTCGGCCAGGCGTTTCAGGGCCAGGTACCGGTCGCGGCCGTGAACCAGGTAATACTCGTGTTGTACCGTATCGGTCCCCGAATTTTTGGCGCCTACCGTAATCTCTTCGGGATGCGACATGAATTTCTTTGCTATGGCAGCCACTTCCTTCGGCATGGTCGCCGAAAACAGCCATGTGTTTTTTTCGGCAGGGGTATGGGAGAGGATGGAAGAAATATCTTCATAAAATCCCATGTTCAGCATTTCGTCGGCCTCGTCGAGTATGCAGTAATCGATATGGGTGATATCCACCATGCGGCGGTTGATCATATCCTGCATTCGTCCGGGAGTAGCTACGATAATCTGTGCCCCCCGTTTTACTTCCCTGGCCTGTTCGGTGATACTGGCCCCTCCGTATATGGCCACCACGCGGAGCCCTTTGACATATTTGGAATAGTTTTTAAGTTCGTTGGTGATCTGCAGGCATAATTCCCGTGTGGGAGACAGTATGAGTCCCTGCGTGGTCTTGTCTCCGGAAT
Organism: Sinomicrobium soli; assembly: GCF_003285545.1. Taxonomy (GTDB): domain Bacteria; phylum Bacteroidota; class Bacteroidia; order Flavobacteriales; family Flavobacteriaceae; genus Sinomicrobium. Next base: position 42,906 of record NZ_QLNV01000017.1, read on the forward strand.
TGATCTTCTGGATCAGCGGAAAGCCGAATGCTGCGGTCTTTCCGGTCCCGGTTTGCGCCAGTGCTACCATATCAGTATCGTCGGCAAGCAGGACTGGAATGGCTTTTTCCTGTACTTCGGAGGGAGTCTCGAATCCCATGTCTTCAATAGCGCTTAAAAGCTCTTCGCCAAGTCCTAATTGTTCAAATCTGTTCATAAATAAAATTAAAATAAGGGGCAAAGGTACTCTTTATTCGCGTTTAATGACTATTTTTTTGGCAATAATTTAACCGCGGCTTTTGAAGTTAAAGGTATTGTTTATGATATAGTTATATGTTTTTCGACAATGATTTTTTTGCTTTTGGCAGGCATGGTCTCCGGCCCGGACCAAAAATATGGGGGAGAGGAACAGATGGACAATTCCTGTTCTATGTGTTAAAAAACACGGGATTATCTCCTGGTATTCCACACCTGGGACGGCTGCGGAGGTGTAAGGATTTGTCTGCCCTTTCGGGTTGGCAGAGTCGGGAGGACGGCCAAAATTTTCGGGAAGGGAGGAATAATCATTACTGCTTTATCGTATATTGCAGCACTTTTTTCGTAAGGGTAAAGGATCGCATTGTTATGAGAGTAATTATACTGTTTTTCTCGTTTGTCACTGTATTGGGAATTTATTTGTCAGATACTGCAGGGTATGCCCAAACCCGTTTTCCGGAAGAACCTTCCGAAAAAGAAAAGACAGGAGAGCAAACCTTCTGGCAGATGTTCAAATACGACGGTGCCAGTATTTTTGGTGGAATGGGGCATGCATATAGCCGTCCTTTTCACTGGAAAGGGGATGACTGGCTGGTTTTCGGTGGTGTCATGGCCGGAACGGGACTGGTATTTCTGGCCGACCGGGAGACCAGTGATTTTTTTATGAGACAGGCCGATGATGTTCCCGGAGTGATCAGGGATTACGGCTGGTATTACGGCAGCCCCCAGAACAATTATATGCTTACGGGAGCTGTTTATCTTACCGGGTTGTTTACCAAAAGTGAGAAATGGAGGCGTACGGGAGTACTGCTGATCTCTTCGGCCAGTACGGCCGGGCTGTTGCAGCAGGTGAGCAAGCTGGCGGTAGGACGGGCAAGGCCCAGAACGGGAAAGTCGAAAGATACTTTTGACCCTTTTCCGGACAATTCCGATTATCATTCCTTCCCTTCGGGGCATGCCATATTATCGTTTACCAATGCTTATGCCCTGGCCAAACTTGTGAACAACCCCTGGGCCAAGGCCGGAATTTATACCGTGGGGCTTATTCCTCCCGTATCCCGGTTATGGGAAGGAGCGCACTGGCTTTCCGACGTGGTGCTCAGCCTGGCGATCAGTGTGGCTACGGTAGAGGCCATAGACCACTACCTGGATTCCAGGTATGATTCGCCCTATGCGCAAAAGAAAAACAGGATCTCCTGGAATTTTAATGTAGGTGCCGGGACCGTAGGTATAGTGGGAACGTTTTAAAGGCGGGTACGGGTAAAGCATAACCGGCGCTGATCTCAGCCTTTCAGGAAATCTATAAGAAGCCTGATGGCCTTTCCCCGGTGCCCGATACGGTTTTTGGTGTCCAGCGTAAGCTGGGCAAAAGTTTCCGTATATCCGTCAGGCAGAAATACAGGGTCATAACCAAAGCCCTGGTCTCCCCGTTTCTTTTCCGTGATCTGCCCTTCTGCGATACCTTCAAAGAGCCTGGTCTCTCCCCTGAGATGAAGGGCGATAACGGTCTTGAACCGGGCACTCCTGTTTTCCTTGTCCTGCAGTTCCGAAAGCAGTTTCTCCATATTGGCTTCGGCATTTTTTGCTGCTCCCGCATAGCGTGCCGAATACACTCCGGGCGCCCCGTTAAGGGCTTCAACTTCGAGCCCGGTATCGTCTGCAAAGCAATCGTATCCATAGTTTTCCCGGATATAATCCGCTTTTTGCACGGCATTTCCGGCGATGGTATCGGCTGTTTCCGGGATGTCTTCTCGGCAGTTGATATCATCGAGGCTCAGCAGGGTGATATCAGGAGGAAGCAGTGACTGTACTTCTTTTAACTTGTTGAGGTTATGGGTGGCAAAAACCAGTTTCATATCGTGTATTTTTTGGTACCTCCGGATTTTTCTAACGATGGTGGTACGGTTCGTTGTTCAGTATGGTAAAGGCGCGGTACAGCTGTTCGGTAAAGAAGAGGCGTACCATCTGGTGTGAAAAGGTCATGGGCGACAGCGATACTTTCCCCCCGGCTTGTGCATAAACAGCATCGGAAAACCCGTAAGGTCCACCGATGGCAAAGACGAGCTGCCTGGTCCCGGCATTCATTTTTTTCTGAAGAAACTCTGAAAAGCCTACGGAGTGGTATGCTTTTCCCTTTTCATCGAGAAGAATGAGCACATCTCCGGGCTGAAGCTTTTTCAGTAACAGATCGCCCTCCCTGGCTTTTTGCTGTGCTTCGCTCATTCTGGCCGAATTCTTAATGTCGGGAATGATCTCGGCGGAGTAGCGGACGTAATGCCCGAGCCGCTTTTCATATTCCTGTACCAGCGATTGCAGTGTCTTGCTGTCTGTTTTTCCTATGGCGAGCAGTCTGATGTTCATAAAGGCAAAGTAAGCAGAGCAGGGGTTACCGTGCAAGGATTTTTTGTTCAAATGCGGGTATTGCCGGCAAATAAAAAATATCGGGGGATATGTTTTTTCACCGGTTTTCAGTTCGTACCTTTGATTCCGGAGCGGAGACCGCCCGGGCCCCTGTCTGGTGCAGGAGATTGTAAGAGGGGTGGAAATTAGTATTTTAGCGCAAACGGAAAAACCGATGATATCAAAAGAACAATTCGAACGCGAGATCGACCTGATCATAGTCAATGCCATACGTGAGGATGTGGGGGACGGCGACCACAGTTCCCTGGCCTGCATACCGGAAACCGCCAGGGGAAAAGCCCGGCTGCTGGTAAAGGATAACGGGATTGTGGCGGGGGTTGATTTTGCACAGCGCGTCTTTAAACATGTGGACCCCGGCCTGGAGATCGATGTACTTATGGAAGACGGCACCAGGGTAAAACCCGGAGATATCGTGTTTTATGTGAAGGGAAGTTCGCAGGCTATCCTGAAGGCAGAGCGATTGGTGCTCAATGCCATGCAGCGTATGAGCGCCATTGCGACCAAGACAGCAAAGTATGTGAAACTGCTTGAGGGTACGGGAGCACAGATCCTGGATACCCGAAAGACCACCCCGGGGATCAGGGCTCTTGAAAAATGGGCGGTAAAGATAGGAGGGGGAGAAAATCACCGGTTCGCCCTGTACGACATGATCATGCTTAAGGACAATCATATCGATTTTGCCGGGGGGATAAGCAGGGCACTTGAAAAGACCAGGAAGTACCTCGAATCCAGGGGGAAAGACCTGAAGATCATCGTGGAGGCCCGGAATATGGATGAAGTGGACGAGATACTGGGCAACGAGGGAGTGTACCGGATCTTGCTGGACAATTTTGATTACAGACAAACCGCGGAAGCCGTAAGGCGTATATCGGGCCGGTGCCAGACCGAATCTTCCGGCGGGATCGATGAAAGTACCATCCGGAAGTATGCCGAATGCGGCGTGGATTATATTTCTTCCGGGGCACTCACACATTCGGTTTACAATATGGATCTCAGCCTGAAAGCTGTCGGGGAACAGGAGGGCGATGTGCACGATGTTATATAATAGTTGCGGATCCCGTAGCCGTGATCTGTAATCAAGACCTGATATGTCTATAGAAATCGAGGAAAAACTGGAAAAAATACCGGTAGTTCGTTCACTGGTTATCTTTTTTAAGAAGATCAAGCTCAAAACATTTGAAGGACTTTCCGTGTACGACCTGCTGGAGATGTATGCCATGGGGATCGTAAAAGGTGCGCTTACCTACAGGGCCAGTGCCATATCCTTCAGTTTCTTTATGGCGATCTTTCCTTTCCTGCTTTTTGTGCTTAACCTTATTCCCTATATTCCTTTTGTATTGCCGGATATGACGGCAGATGATTTCCGGATGGAATTCCTGCACTTTATCGACGGCCTGCTGCCCCCGGAAACGGCCTCTTATTTCAATCCCGTTTTCAGTGATATTGCCGACAAGAAACGGGGAGGGCTGCTCTCTTCTGTCTTCCTGTTGTCTGTTTTCCTGATGACCAACGGGATCAATGCGGTGTTCGGTGGGTTTGAAAATTCCTATCACGTCCGTATTAACCGCAATGTGGTGCGACAGTATTTTGTAGCGCTGGGGGTTGCCGTGATCATGGCCTTGCTTTTGCTCCTGTCTGTAGTGGTCCTGGTGTTCCTGCAAACCGATATCATAGAAAGGCTGAGCAATAAAGGGTATGTGGAAAATGCGGAACAGTGGATTAATGTCATCAAATTCCTTTTCTTTGTCTTTATCACTTACCTGTTTACTTCCATACTGTACTATTACGGTACTATCGAAGGAAAAAACACCCGTTTTTTCTCGCCGGGGGCATTGCTTACTACGGTATTGTTTGTGCTTACCTCTTATTTTTTCGGGGTGTATATAGAGAATTTTTCCCAGTACAACGAGCTCTACGGTTCCATAGGGGCCCTTCTTATCCTGATGCTGTATATATGGCTCAATTCCAATATCCTGCTGCTCGGCTTTGAACTTAATGCCTCCCTTCGCAGCCTGAAACGGAAATTTTGATATCTTTATGGGGGTGGTTGCAGGTTGCAGGCGCCTGTAAAGTTATTTGGCAAATCACGAAATGGATGGAAGTCAGAAGTCGGAATGAACTATAACAAACCAAGAACTATTCAACCCGTAACCCAAATAACCCAATAACTTAATAACCCAATAATTATGAAACAGATAACAGGAATATGCTTTGCAGTACTATGTGTATGCGCGATCTTACCGGTGCGGGCACAGGATGTTTTCGGAAAGTGGAAGACTATCGACGATGAAACGGGGCAGGAAAAATCGATAGTGGAGATCTACGAACAGGACGGAAAAGTATACGGGAAGGTTGTAGAGATACTGAACAAGGATAGGCTGGATGCCCGTTGTGACAAATGCAAGGGGGAGAAAAAAGACAAATCTATTCTTAATATGGTCATCATCGAAGGCCTGGAAAAGGACGGTGACGAGTATTCCGGGGGAATTATCCTGGACCCGAATAAGGGAAAGGAATACAAATGCAGGATATGGGTAGATGAGGAAGATCCCGCAAAACTGAATGTCAGGGGATATGTGGCATTTTTATACCGTACCCAGAACTGGTTCCGGGCAGATTGATTTTTTATAACCCGGTAATCCGATAACCAGGTCCCTTTCTTATCTTTGCTTCATGCAACAGTATTTTGTAGATGCTATTCTGCCCATACCTGTAGAGAAACAGTTTACCTACCGGGTTTCGGAAGAGGAATACCACGCCCTGAAGCCGGGGATGCGGATTGCCGTTCCCTTTGGTAAATCCAGGATATATACGGCGCTGGCCTTTCGCCTGCACCACACCCCTCCGCAGCTATACGAAGCAAAAGATATTCACCAGGTACTGGATGAAACTCCGCTGGTTACCGGCAGGCAGATGGAATTATGGCTCTGGATGGCTTCGTATTATATGTGTACTGCCGGGGAGGTTTTTCGTGCGGCCCTTCCCGGAGCCCTCCTGATAGAAAGTGAGACCATAGTGCTCCGCAATGATGATTTTGAGATGTCTGAAGCGGAGTTGAAGGATGACGAATGGCTGATTTTCGAAGCGCTACAGCACCAGCCCGTCCTGAAAGTAGCTGAAGTAGCCGCCATACTGGACCGGAAAAATACCCTTCCGGTGCTTAAGCGCCTCCTGGAAAAAGGGGTGATCCGTGTGAAGGAAGAAATCCAGGAGCGGTATAAGCCCAAACTGCTGCGTTTTGTACGGATAGCTTCCCGCTATGCCGGTGAAGATGCGCTCCGGGAGTTGCTCGATGCTATGAACAGGGCCCCGAAGCAACGGGAAGTACTGCTGTCGCTTTTCTCTCTTTCCGCGACTACCCGGAAGCCCGTAAAACTGAAAAAACTACAGGAAACCAGCGGGGCCTCTCCCGCCGTAATCAAAAGCCTGCTCGACAAGGATATCCTGGAAGATTATTACCTGCAGACAGACCGGGTGGCATATAGTGGCGGGAATACAGAGGCTTCCGTCACTTTAAACGAATATCAGGACAAGGCATTAAAGGAGATAGAGGAATATTTTAAGGAAAAGGATGTGGCCCTGTTGTACGGGGTAACGTCTTCGGGAAAGACCGAGATCTATGTCAAACTGATAGAAGAAGCGATAGCCCGGGGGCAGCAGGTACTTTACCTCCTGCCTGAAATCGCACTTACCTCCCAGCTTATCGGTCGCCTGCAGCGTTATTTTGGTGATAAGGTGAGCGTGTATCACTCGAAATACTCCAATAATGAGCGTATCGAGGTCTGGTATCACCTGTTGAACGGTTCTTCCCGGGCACAGGTCGTGATCGGGGCCCGGTCGGCCGTGTTTCTTCCGTTTTCCGATCTGGGGCTGATTGTGGTGGATGAAGAACACGAATCCTCTTTTAAACAATACGACCCCGCCCCGAGGTATCACGGAAGGGACGTGGCCATTGTGCTGGGAAAAATGTACGGGGCAAAGGTACTGTTAGGATCGGCTACACCCAGTGTGGAGAGCAGCTATAATGCCAGGACAGGGAAGTACGGCCTTGTGGGGCTGACGCGGAGATACGGGAATGTGATGCTGCCGGAAATGGAACTTGTGGATATCAGGGAGCGAACGAAAAAGAAGCGGATGAAAGGTCATTTTTCCGACCGGCTGATCGAGGAGATAGAAGATGTGCTGTCTGAAGGAGACCAGGTGATTCTTTTTCAGAACAGGAGGGGGTATGCCCCGGTGATGGAGTGCAAGGAGTGCGGGCACACGCCGCAGTGCCCCAATTGCGATGTGAGCCTTACCTACCACCGTACCCGCAAGCAACTGAGGTGCCACTATTGCGGGTATTCCATGGCGTTGCCGAGAAGCTGTGTGGCCTGTGGAAGCCATGCCCTGGATACGAAAGGGCTGGGCACGGAACAGGTGGAAGAGGAGCTGAGAAACCTGTTTCCCGACGCCAGGGTAGGGCGTATGGATTCTGATACCACCCGCGGCAAGTACGGTTATGAGAAGATTATCACCGCTTTTGAACAGGAGGAGATCGATATTCTGGTAGGGACACAGATGATTACCAAGGGGCTGGATTTCAGGAAGGTGAGCCTTGTGGGCATCATGAATGCGGACAGCCTGCTCAACTATCCCGATTTCCGGGCGTTCGAGCGGAGTTTTCAGTTGATCTTACAGGTGGCAGGACGCGCGGGGCGGACGGAAAAAAGGGGGAAAGTGCTCATACAGACCTATAACCCGTATCACCAGATCCTGCAGCAGGCCTCCATGAACAAATACGGGGATATGCTGACCGACCAGCTGAACGACCGGAAACAGTTTTCCTACCCGCCTTTTTTCAGGCTGATCCGGATATCCGTAAGGCACCGGAATTATTCGACAGCAGCAGAGGCGGCAGACTGGTTTGCAAAAAGCGTCAGGAATTCCCTTGTTTCCGGAGGATGGAAAGACGATTGTATTCTCGGTCCGGAATCTCCTGCCATAGGCCGCATAAGGAACCAGTATATCAGGGATATCATGATCAAGATTCCCCGGGGACAGTCACTCAAAACAGTCAAGGAAATACTGTGGCGTATACACGGCAGTTTTTCTGCTATACCGGCATATCGCAGTACCCGGCTGATTTTTGATGTGGATTGTTATTAGAACCGTGCCCTGGTCCTATAAATCCTGCGCCCGGTAATTCTGCGTCTTACATCCTATTTACCAAGTATTTCAGCCAGCCTGGCCTTCCGGTTCCGGCTCAGGGGAAGTTTGGTGCCGCTTACCTCTACTTCCCTGCTGTTGTAGCGGTCTACTTTGTCCAGGTTTATGATAAAGGACTTGTGAATACGCATAAAACGATCCGGGGGGAGTTCCTGCTCAAAGGACTTCATGGTAGAGAGTACGATGATGCCTTCTTCATCGGTAACCAGTTTTACGTAGTCGCCCAATGCTTCGATCCATTTGATCTCATTGAGGAAAACCTTATGTTTCTTGAGGTTGCTCTTTACAAAAATATGATCGTCATCCTCTTTGGCCACGGTTTTCAGCCTGTGTTTTTTGATGGCCCTTTTTACCGCTACATCAAAGCGTTCGGAGGAAACGGGCTTGTGGAGATAATCGGTAACATCGTAGTCAAACGCTCTCAGGGCATATTCTGCCTTGCCCGTAATCAGTATCACCTGCGGAGGATCGTGCAATGACTCAAGAAGGTCAAAGCCGGTGATGATGGGCATTTCGATGTCGAGAAAAATAAGGTCTATTTTCTTCGATTTCAACCCGTTTTTGGCTTCCATGGCATTTCCGTATTCGGCGACGAGTTCCAGGGAAGGAGTATTTTTGATCAGTCTGGCCACGGCCATGCGCTGTATGTTGGAGTCATCTACAATTATACAATTCATCTTCATGATGCTATCTCGTCTTTTCGGTTAAGTTCTTGTTTCCATACGGGAAATCCCTCTGTAAAGGACGGGGTAATATCCAGAATAAGGAATTTTGTTAAATCAGGGCGAAAATAATGGACAATTTTACTGATTTTTTTTGCTTTCACCAATTTTGTGAGAAAAAAAGAACGGGCTTATTTAAAGTTTTTTGGTGTTGGGTTATTGGGTTATTAGGTTATTGGGTTATTGGGTTATTGGGTTATTGGGTTATTGGGTTATTGGGTTAATGCGGGTTGCCTAAATAACTTATTAACTGATTAACTTATTAACCAACCTTCACCCCCTGAAGCAAAAATCAGTACCGCAGATTTGGTTAATAAAACTGAAAAGAGTATTTTTGCAGCCTTAAAAATAAAATAATTATGAATCATTACGAAACTGTTTTCATTCTTAATCCCGTTTTATCTGATACGCAGGTAAAGGAAACAGTAAAGAAGTTCGAGGATTTCTTGGTTTCCAGGGGAGCAGAGTTTGTGTCTAAGGAAGACTGGGGGCTTAAAAAACTGGCTTACCCCATTCAGAACAAAAAGAGCGGATTTTATCACCTGTTCGAGTTTAAAGTAAACGGAGAGGCGATCAATCCTTACGAAGTGGAATTCCGAAGGGATGAGCGGGTTATGCGTTTTCTCACTGTAACGCTGGATAAGCACGCTGTAGCCTGGGCTGAAAAACGAAGGAATAAGTTAAACCAAAAAGCTTAGAAATTATGTCATCTATCGAACAACAGGCCAAAGGAAAAAAAGACGGGGAGATCAGGTACCTTACCCCGCTTAATATAGAGACCACTAAAGCCAAGAAATACTGCCGCTTCAAAAAGTCGGGGATCAAGTATATCGATTACAAGGACCCGGATTTCCTGCTGAAATTTGTGAATGAGCAAGGTAAGATCCTGCCGCGCAGACTTACCGGAACATCATTGAAGTACCAGAGAAAAGTGGCTGTGGCCGTCAAAAGGGCACGTCACCTGGCTTTGATGCCTTATGTAGCTGATTTGTTAAAATAAAAAAGGGCAGACAATGGAATTAATACTGAAGAAAGACGTAGATAATTTAGGGTTTAAAGATGATCTCGTAACTGTTAAAAACGGTTACGGACGCAATTATCTTATTCCCCAGGGATTTGCCGTACTGGCCACTCCGTCGGCCAAAAAAGTACTGGCTGAGAACCTTAAACAAAGGGCATTCAAGGAGCAGAAGATCGTTGAAGACGCCAAAAAAGTGGCAGACGCGCTTTCCAAACTGGAGATCAGGATAGCTGCCAAAACCGGTGCCGGGGATAAACTCTTCGGTTCTGTAAGCAATATCGATCTCACAGAAGCTCTTGAAAAAGAAGGGCAAAGCATCGAACGCAAATACATCAGCATTAACGGCGGAAGCGTAAAGCGTACCGGGAAATACAATGCTGTGATCAGGCTTCACCGGGAGGTGGTAGTAGACTTTCCTTTCGAAGTTGTAGCCGAAGCAAAGTAATTTACAGGTTATCATAATACCGGAAGTCGCCTAAAAGATCCTTTTTAGGCGATTTTCTTTTTTTAGGACTTATCTGATCTAAGTATGAAGTACAGGAGACTTACCAGGGAACAACTGGAAGAACTGCACCGGGAATTTATCAATTTCCTCGCTGCACAGTCGATTACCGCAGAAGAGTGGGACAGGATAAAAAAGGAGCAGCCGGAGACCGCAGAACAGGAAGTAGATGTTTTCAGTGATCTTATCTGGGAGGGGGTACTGCAGAAAGTGGACTACCTCGAGAATATATCGCAACGGCAGATGAACCTCTTCCACCTGACCGGCAAAGAGATGAGACTGATCGGTATCCGGGTGCTGAACCCGGATATAGACCTCACGACACAGGAGGGTTTTGGCTGGTTTAAAAAGCATTTTATGACTGATATGGTGGAGATCATGACCGCCGCCAAAGCATATTCGGAAGACAGGAACCGGGATAAATTTGAGCTGATAGAGAAAGGAGCGGTAATCACTAAGGGAGAACTGTACCGCTGGTTCGACGATATCCTCAGGGACGGGATGTTGTAGACAACTGTGGTATAGGGAACTTATACGTGATATCCTGCCCTGAAATGGCTAAAAATTATGATATTTGTTTTCGGATAACACCCGCGTGACCTGAATGGCCCGGGTATTTCCGATAGTTAGTAAAAACTGTAATCACAAGACCTGTTACATGGCACAGAAACCAGGTATTCCCAAAGGGACACGCGATTTTTCACCGGCAGAGGTCGCCAGAAGAAATTATATCATTGCCGTCATCCGGAAACAGTTTGAGCTTTTCGGGTTTCAGCCGATAGAAACCCCCAGCTTTGAAAACTCTTCCACCCTGATGGGGAAATATGGCGAAGAGGGCGACCGTCTGATCTTTAAGATACTGAACTCAGGAGATTATCTCGGTAAGGTAGACGACAAACTGTACGCGCAGAAAGACAGTCTGCGTATGACCGCGAATATTTCTGAAAAAGCGCTGAGATATGATCTGACAGTGCCTTTTGCACGTTATGTGGTACAGCATCAGAACGAGATAGACTTTCCTTTCAAGCGATACCAGATCCAGCCCGTATGGAGGGCCGACCGGCCGCAGAAAGGAAGGTTCCGCGAATTTTACCAGTGTGATGCCGATGTGGTAGGATCGCAGTCCCTGTGGCAGGAAGTGGAATTCGTACAGCTCTATGATACGGTGTTTACTGCCCTGGGGTTGAAAGGAGTGACCATAAAACTGAACAACCGTAAAATACTTTCGGGAATAGCAGAGGTGATCGGGGCGAAGGACAAGCTGATCGATTTTACCGTGGCCCTGGACAAGCTGGACAAAATAGGGGAAGACGGTGTAAAAAGGGAAATGCGGGAAAAGGGGATTGCCGAAGATGCCATTGCAAGGGTGCAGCCCCTGTTCGGCCTTGAGGGGACTATAGCCGATAAGCTGGAGCAGCTTTCCGGACTGCTCCACACTTCTGAAGAGGGAAAAAGGGGAGTAGAAGAACTGCGTTTTATCTGTGATACCATCGCGGAATACGGACTACAGACTGCGGTGCTTGACCTGGATGTAACCCTGGCCCGTGGCCTGAATTACTATACGGGTGCCATTTTTGAAGTAGCTGCCCCTGCCGGGGTGGCCATGGGGTCTATCGGTGGCGGAGGCCGGTATGACGACCTTACGGGGATCTTCGGGCTGAAAGGTATCAGTGGCGTAGGGATCTCTTTTGGCCTGGATCGTATATATCTCGTTCTGGAGGAACTCAATCTCTTCCCGGAGGCGGTAACCCTGACTTCCAGGGCACTCTTTATCAATTTTGGAGAAGAAGAAGCCCGTTACGGGTTGAGGGCACTGATGGCATTGCGGAAACAGGGGATCAGGGCCGAACTCTATCCTGACAGTGCCAAAATGAAAAAACAGATGCAGTACGCCGATAAGCGGGGTATTCCCTATACCGTACTGACCGGGGAAAACGAGATCAGGGAAGGGCATTATACCCTCAAAAACATGGAGACCGGCGAACAGAAGGCAGTAACCTTGCAGGAACTGGGAGCCATACTGTCCGGAACATAAGGGGAAGAAAAGAGAAATAGCCACGGAACAATTGGAATACTGTTCCTGTGGCTATTTCATTACCCCAAACTTTACTGATCCCGGAAAGCGGGTTAGTAGGAATAATCATAGTTCCGCTTTCCTTTCAAAGTAGTGTCAAATATAGCGGCTTTACAGGATTCCGAAAATCCCTGTTTTTCGGGATTTTTGCAAATGATGAAAATGGTGAGGAGTCGGAAGTGAGGAGTCGGAAGTTGTCATTCAGACCGAAGTGCCTGTCCCGGCTCTTGGTCGGGGGGAAGAATTTCCACCCTGGTCCAAAGGAACCTCAACAACATCACGGAATGCCTGGGGATTTAACTGCGTTGAGCCCTTCGGGGTTCTCCTATCGTCGGAATGACAACTATGAACCAGTTCAGAGTCAAAACTTGCCCACACTACGAACTAAGAACTACGAACTAATAAACTAAATGAAAACCGTAGTGTTGTTTTCTGCCCGGGTGTTCCCCGGATTATGCAGGAATGGAAATTAAAAGTGGAGTATTCCCGACGGCTTTCCTGTCTTTTCTATTTTCCCCACGGCCTTGCCGATATTCTCGGAGAGATTGGTGAGCCCTATGAGGTGTTCTATAATAAGCTGTCCTTCTTCCATTCTGGATTTGAAATTGTCATCGTGCATACCGCCGGATGCCCTTATTTCCTTTTCCCTGATCTCTTTTAATTCCGTAAAGCGCAGGTTGAGCTGTTCCCTGTTTTCGGTGTGTTCTTCATGCCGTTCCGGGTTTTCCGACAGTTGTGTCACGGCCCGGTCGAGATTCTGCACAATAGCTTTGGTGATAGCGTTGAAGGCTTCGGATGCCTTGGTGGTCTTGCGCGATTGTATAAAGGCACCCAGGGAAGCAGCAGAAGACAACAGGGTGTGGTTCAGTACCACAAGCTCGTAAAACTGTCCCAGCTGTTTCTGCCGGGACCTGGGTTCCTGGGCCATTCTCTGGAAGGAGGCCATGAGGTTGCCGATCTCTATAAAAGCCTGTTTCCGGGCGATACGGTAGGAGAGGGGGACCTCTCCTTTACGGTTGTAATACACCGAGATTTCCCCGATATAGTTCCGGGTCGCCCGTATGGAATTTTCCAGAAATCCCGGAAGGCTCCGGAATTCCCAGCTGGGCCACAGGAAATGGTTGGCCGCAAATGCCAGTGCGGTACCGATAAGGGTATCTGTAATGCGGAACAATATAACTTCCCGTATGTCGGGAGTGAGCATACCGTACACGAAAATGACATAGAGGGTAATAAAGGTAGCCCCTATGGAATAATTGCGCTGGGAAAAGGAAAATCCCAGTACCATGCAGGTCATGGCCATAATTCCGAGTACCGTGGAGTTGTGGATCACGGAAATGATGCCGAATGCAATAGCCCCTCCGGCCAGGGTTCCTATGGTACGGTGAAAGGAACGCTGCCGGGTAAGGCCGTATCCGGGACGCATAATGACCACAATGGTAAGCAATATCCAGTAAGTGTTCTGAATGGTCAGCATATTGCCTATGAGGAAACCTGCAAATACGGTAAGTGTAAGCCTCAGGGCATGGCGGAAAATGGTGGAAGAAAAACTGAGGTTCTGCGTTATGGTGATCAGGGAATAATGCTGGGGGGTAAGCAGTTTCTCCAGTTCGCGGTCTTTCCGTTTTACCTCTTGTCTCGGAGGGACCAGGCCGGTAAAGGAGTATTCCACTACCCTGATTTTTTCTACCTGTTGCTCTACATAGTTAAACATATTGACCAATGCCAGTACTTCTTCCGTACCCGGATGGTCTGCCGCATTGGTCTCTTTCCGGAAGCGGTCTATGTTTTTTTTAAACGATTCCAGGTCCTTATAAGGATGTAGCGTAGCGGTATATTTTTTGTTCTTCTCTACGCTTTGCCCGAGATGAAGCAGCAGGCTGGCCAGGTTATAGGCGAGATGCCGGTAGGCATTCAGTACGTAAGGATACCGGTGAAAGGCACGGTGGATTTTTTCGTAATCAAAAGAGGTGGCCATGGCCAGTTCCAGGATCTCTACCAGTTCTATATGCGCGATAAGCAGCCGGCGGTTCTGGTTGGAAGAACCGCCCCTCGTCCTGTTGCGTATGAGGGTCTCCCGGAGTTTTTCGTGAATTTCATTGAGTTCTACCTGCAGGTCCAGCAATTCCCTGGTAATTTTTTTCCTGTTGGCTTTTTCATTCCACATGCACCCCCTCAGTTTGAGATAGCGGGAAGTAAGCAGAATGCACTCTGCCATTTGCAGTTCGGCATAGCGGAGGGGTCTTATATAGTAAAAGATCATGGAGATCCCGAGGTAGAAAAAACCTCCGGACAGCATGAGTAATACATGATCGATCAGCTCCCGTCCCGTATAAGTGTGGGCGAAGGCCAGGGACATGGCCATTAAGCCGGAAAAGGAAACCAGTGTTGCCCGCTGTCCGTATACCGCGATAAGGGACAACAAGAAGATCAGGGCGAGGAAGAGCGGGTAGAAGATCCATCCGCTTACCGTGGCTATGCTGATAACCACTGTGCTTCCGGCAGCGATAACATTGGAAATAAGCATTCCGTTGATACGGTGGCGAAGATTTCCCGGAATATCACTGATAAAGGTAAAAAGCGCCCCCAGGGCTATGGTAAATCCGACCGAAAACATGTCCAGGTACGAAAACAGGACTACCGGGGTGGCGGCAGCCAACGTTACTTTTACGGCCCGGATAAAATCGGTGCTTTCCAGGAATTTCTGCAGCTGAAGGTTCATATTTCGGGTTGCTCACTAAGTGGGGTTTAAACTCCGACGTCTGTGTCAAAAAAATTTTACCGGGAATACCTGCTCCCCGAATTGTTAACCGGATACAAAAGTAAGCATAAGCCCCGGACTAACAGAAAAAAGATGACGGGTTTTATCTGTCCGGCTTCTTTCGGCAATCCCCTTCTGCCCTTGTGGTGGTTCAGGAAATACGGCCTCGCCGGTTCGTCTTTTTGTGTCAGGATATGCACAAATTGTCCTGAATAGGCCGCGATGTCGTAAAATGAGCCGTTTTTACCAGAAAATGAGATAAAGTGTATTATGGTAAACAGAAGGATGAGGTATATTAGTTTTTGATAAAAAATGACGGGGGATTACGACGAAATCTGATTATTTTAAACGTCATATTTTTAATCTTCTAAACGGACAGTACCGGGTTTGCGGAAACTGTAAATTTAGAATATACGGTAAGTGAATAATCAATTTAATTAATATTTAAACACCATGCTAAAAAAAGGAAGTTTGACGAAGCTGTTTTTAATGTCGGTACTTATGACTTTTCAGGTATCACATGCCCAGTGGAAACCCCAGGGAGACAAGATCAGGACCCCGTGGGCAGAAAAAGTGGATCCGGATAATGTATTGCCAGAATACCCCAGGCCTATAATGGAACGTGGCGAATGGAAAAACCTGAACGGGTTGTGGGACTACAGCATCTCAGGAAGAGAGAAGGCACAGCCCGATGCTGCGGAAGGAAAGATACTGGTGCCTTTTGCCGTAGAATCCGCTTTATCCGGGGTTATGAAAGAGGTAGGGAGTGCCAATGTACTCTGGTACAACAGGAGTTTTTCGGTACCTTCGGAATGGAGCGGAAAAAATATCGTACTGCATTTCGGGGCGGTAGACTGGCAGGCCGATGTGTGGGTCAATGATATAAAGGTAACTACGCATACGGGAGGTTTTGAACCTTTTTCCCTGGATATTACCCCTTTCCTGAAGGATGGTGGGGACCAGGAGCTTACGGTAAGGGTATGGGACCCTTCTGATGAGGGGCCGCAACCGAGAGGGAAACAGGTTAAAAAACCGGAAGGGATATGGTATACACCGGTTACCGGGATATGGCAGACCGTATGGCTGGAGCCGGTAGATGAAAAGCATATCACAGATCTGCGGGTAGTGCCGGATATAGATAAGAATTCGGTACGCTTTACAGCGGATATCGCTAATGCCGCTCATGGCGATATTATCGAGGTTACGGTATTTGACGGATCGGAAGAGGTAAAAACAGTTAAAGCTGCTGCCGGCAGTTCGTTCGATATACACCTGGAATCCCCCAAGCTGTGGTCGCCGGAATCTCCTTTTCTCTACAGGACCACGGTTAAACTGAGAAGCAACGGAACGGTGACCGACGAATTCAAAAGCTATTTTGCCATGCGCAAGATATCTACCCGTCGCGATGAGAACGGGGTGGTCAGGATGCAGCTGAACAACAAGGACTATTTTCACTTCGGTCCGCTCGACCAGGGATGGTGGCCTGACGGGCTTTATACGGCCCCTACCGATGAAGCGCTGAAATACGATATTGTACGCACCAAGGAAATGGGGTATAACATGATCCGTAAACACGTAAAGGTAGAACCTGCACGATGGTATACGCATTGTGATGAACTGGGCATCCTGGTATGGCAGGACATGCCGAACGGAGACAAGCAGAAGGAGTGGCAGATGCGGAAGTATTTTGACGGAAAGGAACTGCAACGGACTTCGGAGTCTGAAGCGATCTACCGGAAAGAATGGAAAGGGATCATGGATTACCTGTACTCTTATCCCAGCATAGTGGTATGGGTTCCGTTCAATGAAGCATGGGGGCAGTTCAAGACTGTTGAAATTACCGAATGGACCGTTGATTACGATCCCAGCCGCCTGGTAAATTCGGCCAGCGGGGGAAATCATTTTGACACCGGACATATCCTGGACCTTCACAATTATCCCGGCCCCGATCTTTATCTTTACGATGCCAAACGCGTTACGGTACTCGGAGAGTACGGGGGAATAGGTTTGCCATTGAAAGGACATTTGTGGGAAAACAAGAACAATTGGGGCTATGTACAGTTTAAAAACTCCAAAGAAGTTACCGATGAATACGAAAAGTATGCCGAAAAACTCAAAAAACTGATCGTACGCGGTTTCTCTGCGGCAGTATATACCCAGACCACGGATGTAGAGGGAGAGGTAAACGGGCTGATGACCTACGACAGGAAAAAGGACAAAATGGACCTTAAACGTATTCAAAAGATAAACCGGGAGGTGATCGATATGATACACCAGAAGTAAGCACCGTTTCGGATAAGCAAACAGGGCATCCCCGGCAATGTATTGCCGGGGATGTTTTTTTGAGGTGCTGTCATCCTGCTAATACAGTTTTTTACCGGCCTGTTGTTTCCAGTATTCGAATGGTGCCGAGGCATTTGTTTCCCGGCAATGGATAAAGGGAATTTTTCGTTTGTGATCTTCCAGGCTGATCTCCCTGTAAATAAAGTCGTCATCAAATCCGGCATCTGCTGCGGTAAACCGTGTTGCGGCATACAATACCCGTTCCGGTCGCGCCCAGTAAATGGCGCCCAGGCACATGGGGCAGGGTTCGCAGGAGGTATAAAGCGTACATCCTTCGAGCTGATAGGCCCCGAGGTTCTTACAGGCATCCCGTATGGCCACGACTTCGGCATGGGCTGTGGGGTCGTTGTCGGAAGTTACGCGGTTGTATCCCTTTCCTACGACCTGTCCGTCCTTAACGATAATACATCCGAAGGGACCTCCCGCCTTTTCTTCAACACCTTCAAGCGCCAGGTTCATAGCCTGTTTTAAATAAGCAATATCCTTTTCGGTAACCATAATTATCGGTTTGCGGGAAAAATCTCCCTTTTTTATATATGCTGGTCTTTTTCCAAAGGTACTAAAACAACATGAATCCGGTTTCGGTTCAGGAGGAGATATGAAGCAGTATGGTTATATTTTCAAAAAAAGGTATTTTCGTATACATGAATTAATATACCATGCACGAAAACATGATAATGTATATCGCCTATTTTTTCTTTATGCTGCTCGGACTGGGATTGTCGGCCTGGCCCTTTTTCAGCAGGAGGAAATGGCGTTTTCCGGTCAGAATATTCTTTTTCCTGCTTATTTCGGGGCATTTGCTGTTGTTGTTCATCCTGCTCCTTTCTTACCGGGAAGAAGCATCCCGTGACCCCCAGGGTAACCTGGGGCAGGCATTGATATGGATTTACGGACTGATAGGCCATGCGTGTCTGGCAGGAATGGCTGCCCTCGTGCGGGTAGTAGCATTCCTGCTGGGACTGAAGGGGAAGTGAGGGACTGTCGCATTACGGATGTCACAAAAAATGCGGAGAACGTAAAAACAGTAACCGGAATTTCTTCGGGAATTGCAGTT
Source organism: Sinomicrobium soli (assembly GCF_003285545.1). Lineage (GTDB taxonomy): Bacteria > Bacteroidota > Bacteroidia > Flavobacteriales > Flavobacteriaceae > Sinomicrobium. The sequence continues at coordinate 61,249 of NZ_QLNV01000017.1, forward strand.
TGCTTTTTACTTTTGCGGGATGAATTTTTCCTCAAAACACAAGCTCTTGCGAAATGGCGTGACAGGAACGTTTTTTCTGATCCATTTCGTTTTCCTGTTTTTCATTTTACTGGAATCCAAAGCGCCTTCATACATTCTTGTACTCATAGGCATTTTACTGTGTACAACACTGTTTTCCTATCTGAGATCACCCCTGCATGCAGAAGGGTTTAATTATTTTTCCTGGCGCCTGGTAGTTTGGGTTCCGGTGGGGGGGCTGATCGCGTTTTATCTTAATCAGAAGCTGGGATTGGGGCCGGTGCTGGGAGGCTCCGTTACCGGGTTTGCAGCATCCTGTATTCCCCGTATCGACAGGCGGTCTGAGTATCTGTCCCACCTGCCCGATATGCTCTACTGCGGAGCGTTTATCGGGATGTCTGCCCCGAAAGTAACCCATGAGGTCAGCTTTATATTAATAGCGTCGGCCGTTACAGCTGTTTTGCTGATGTTTTCCAAAAACCTCTTGCACGGAGTAGGCGGAAAACTCGGCACACTGGCCTTTATGGGAGTAGTGGCAGCTTCGGTGATATATCAATTGATGAACCTATGGAAATTGTGGTACTGATAGTAACTGCCCTGGCCGGAGCATTGTCAACATTTTACTGCTGCCGGCGGTTTATGTGGTCTCCGGTGAGAGCTTCAGCCCTGTTGAGCATGGTGGTGGCCTTGATCTTCAAGGTTTTTCCCGATGTTGTATCTCCTTATCTCAACCAAACCATACCGGTCGTTTTTATAGGGGCAACATTTATCGGAATGGTTTCATCGAGGCAGACCACGAGTTATCTTGGTATAGGGCTGGCCGCGGTTGTTTACAGCGTCATTCTTTTTCATACGAGCGAGTATTTCGAAGGATATGGCGGAGCCCTGGGAACCACGGCTTGTGTAGCGCTTCTGGTGATCCTGAGTTCCCGTTATATGAGATCGGATAAAAAAGCGTTTGCAGGAAGCAGGAAAGTGGTCAGAAAACTTCAGAAACCCCTGCGAAAACCATAAACCTGATACGGTGAACAGGCCGTTCTCCCCGGGAAATATACTTGATTTCCGGGAGATATCCCCCGGTATTATAGGGCTATATTTGTATGATCGGTTATCTGAAACGAGCATGAATAAATTTTAATCATTTATTCTCAAAGGACAATGATCAAAATTTTTCATGTGAGAGCGCAGCGGTTCCTGAATGTGCAGAAATTTTTTGCACATTTTGACGGTGCATAAAATTTTAAACAGATGAAAAGATCTGTGAATATGAAAGGAACAGCGAGGTTATTACTGGTGTCCGTATTAACGGTAACCCTGGCATTTTCGTCCTGTAATACAGGGAATAGCGGGAAGAAGTTCGCCTGGGATCCCGGAATTGCCGAACTCACCGGGAAAAATCTCGGGCAATGGTTGCGTAAATCGCCTTTTTCCAATGAACTGCAACAGACGGATGCAGACAAGATTGTCTTTACCAATGCGGAAGAGGTATTTCCGTTTATGGGGAGATATAACAATGCCGTTGAAGCATTGAATTATGCATATGATGGTACGGGAACCATTTACCGGGAGGAAACAGTATTGTACCAGGACCCGGAATGGGGAGATCTCTTTGTCAATGCCGTTTTGCTGTTTGAAGATGGGGAGGTTTTTCTGAAAGATCACTATTCGGCGACAGGAAGCCCGGTCTTTGGTGGGGTAGATGCCGTAATGAGGACCAATAGCAGCAGCCTCCGTGAAACCGGGATATACGGCACATATGACGGCAACCGAAAAAATGCCGTGTATTGGGCACTGACTGGAGGCACTCGTTACCTGTTAGGATTCTGTCAAAAAGGACAGCTGGTTTTCGAGGTAGCCATTCCTGCAGATAAGGGAGATACCCTCGCAGTACTGGATAAGCTGAAAGAGGTAAACCGGGCACTGGGCCTGGACATTACGGACTGGGAAACGGCAATAACAGCAGACCTGGAAACAAGGGATACCCGGGAAACATTCTGGAAAGATCCGTTCCAGGGAATCTACTTTACATCGGAATCCATGAGAGACGAGGTACGGCTTAAACTGAAAGACACTCCCCTTAAACCTTCCGAACGGCCATTCGACGGGGATTACTCTTTTGAATACCCGTCACCCGGAGGAAAGGTAGTGTTATACACCCTGAAGAAAGAAACCGGAAAAGACGAGACTTCCTTTAAGGAGGAATTGCAGGAACTGCCCTCGTACACCAACGGGCTCAACCATATTTTTTACGAGGAAGAAGAACAGGTACAGGACCGGGTCAGGGGAGTGGCAAAAACCTATTGCAGGAACAATACATACCTGGAGATACACTATGAATATCCCGCTTCTGACGAAGAGGCACGCACCGTGATACACGGAGTGCTGAAATATGTAAAGGTTTCTAAATTTTAGGCGGGACCCGGATACGGGCAACTTTTATTTTAAACCGGACATGAGAGGAATTTTGATACATATCGTGATATCCCTTGTGCTTACCGTTGCCGGATGGGTAGTGGGTGATGCCTTTACGGAATTTTCCATTTCCCTTTTAGATCTCGGCAAGGCAAATATTGCAGCCACTTCAATGACGTCCCGGTTTAATAACAGGCTGTTTTTTGGCCTGGCGCTGGGGGCTATTCCCTGGATTCAATGGGGCATAAACAAGGTTGTGAAACTCCATTCCCTGACAGTTAAAACTTTTTTGATTTCTACGGGGTGCATGTTGATTGCAGGATTAGTGGGCTGGCAATTCAGGATTTTTCAGCTCAACAAGCAATGGGAAGCGATGTCTTCATTGCGTCTGGACGACGCTGTCCGCCCTTCATTATCTTATTCTGAATTGTATTTTGCCTTATTCCTGTTTGCAGGTTTCTGTATCGGTGGGGTTATAAGTATATTGTTATTGAGCCGTTTAAAAAGATCAGAAGAAACGAGGGGAAAAGCCTCTGTTTCCTGAGATCAGCGCTTTTATGTATGCGTGTTATATATTACAATTAAAACCGTATTTACCTTCAAAACGGAAAGAAAAAATTTTTATTAACAGTAAAAATTTTGATTATAATATTGATATTTAATATCTTGTCAACTGTAAATAGATCGATTTTTTTAATAGGTATTTTATTTGTTAACCTTAAATTTTAAGTATTATGTCATTTAAAGCCACATTAACAGTAGGCGGAAAGAAAGTAAACATTCTCAACGCCAATTATGACTTAGCACAGGAGGTAGATGCCACCGGGAGACCCTCTTCGGTAACCCGTGGCGGGCGGATTTACCTGACTGTTGAATCCACCGGGGACTCTTTCTTTTTTGAGTGGATGACCAACAATTTCGAACGCAAGAACGGTGTGATCACTTACCTGAAGCGGGATACCGATGCCAAACTTCGCGAAGTACACTTTACCGAAGGCTATCTGGTAAAATACAAGGAAAACTTTGAAGCTTCCGGGAGAAATCCTTTAACAGAGACCTTTGCCATCTCCTGTCGTGTTATTAAGAGCGGCGACGGAGAACATATCAATGAATGGGTGTAAAACCCATTGCATCTTTGTGTGATATTATAAACACGGATCACATACTACGGAGTAAACCATGTATTGTTTTTTCGACCCCATCGAAATTCAGACCGATCCGGAATTTTTCCCTTGTCTTTGTGGCAGGGGGAAAATTTTGTTGTGAATCAAAGCAGGCATATTAGCATAATGAGGGCTTTTACCGTTTATGGGAATACTATTTTCAGGAGCGGTTATTGAAGAGCCGGACAAAAAAAACAGCTTATGAGTTTTTTGGCGCAGTTAAAAGTAGACGGGATGGAGTATAACATACTCGATTGTTCCTATTCCTTTCACCAGGAAACCGACCACAACCGCAAACCGGTAGGTACGGCACGTGGCGGTATTATACAATTGTTACTGGAGGCCAGCGGGAAGACCAATTTTCTTCACTGGATGATCTCTCCCACCCAGACCAAAGACGGCAGCATTACGTTCTTTAAACGTGATGCCATGAGCCGTTTGTACCGTATAGAGTTCAGCAAGGCGTATTGTATACAGTTCAAGGAACATTTCAACGCCCAGAATACCTCACCTTTACAAACCTATCTGACCCTGTCAGCCAGACGAATGAAGGTAGAGGATGTGGTTTTTGAGAATACCTGGGTATAACCTTTAAACGCCCCCGGATGATACAGGACGACCTCAAAAAATTACATTACCAGGTACTGAAACCCAGCCTGGAACAGGCCAAAAGCCGGGCCCGGCCCATGCTGCGGTCGTGCAGCCCCGGGACGCTCGATCCTTTCCCGGTGCTCACCTCTCTTTTCCGGGAGCAGCTGGTTATGCGAAAGCATGACATAGCTGCAATAACAGAATCTATCGACTGCCAGAACCAGGGTTATACTCTGGACGATCTGGATCATTATATCATGGAGTCCGGCAGTTGTGGTCCTGCTAACCCGTTTCAGAACTATGTACGCCCGGCAGATTTCGGTAAAAGCGGCTATAAGGTTTTTGACGGGAGTACGTGGGTAGAGCTGTCTGAAGAAGCCACCATTCATATGGACGATGGCTATGGCCAGGCGGTAAGGGTATATGCCACCGATCCGAAAACGGGGTACAGGCTTCGTATATTTGATGATCCTTCCACACCGGGCATAGAACGGACCGAGAGTACCTACGGGATATTCCCCGATGAGATGGAAGATGGCTTCGGAACGGGTACACCGGAACCGGAAAACCGGTTTGCGTATTGGGAAGATCCTTGTTTTCAATCTTCAAAAACGGGAATTGGTTATTTGGGGATAGTAGCTGGAGCCTTAGAGTATAGGCAGGTAGGACAACTGTTACCGGGTGTGAGCCTTGAAAATAATATGGGCTGGTACCTGAATAAAAAGGGGATAACTCGTTCTTTATCCGCTCAAAGAACAGGCCCGGGCCCGGGATTACATAAAATAGGAGCAAAAAATGCATATATAAGAGCCAAACCCTTCAGAATCTTGGGAAGAGCAACTGTTGTTGTGAGTGTAGGTTTTTCCGCTTATGAAGGTACCGAGGCAATAGTGAATAAAGACAGTAACTGGAGAAGAGTTGCTGCCAAATCTGTAATCGATATAAGTATAGCAGTGGTAGGTGTGTCAACGGGGTTTGTGGGATGGACTGTTTCAACATTATATTTTATAGAAGACCCTTTAAGTGATTGGGGAAGACCCAGTGGTTACACTCATGAAGAATTAAGACATCATAAACTTTTACGCCAAAATGGTCAACTGATGAATCATGACGAATGGAATCAACATTTAAAAGAAGCACCTGTTATTGAATTTAAAATTAAACTGCCCAAAACTTCCAGACAGGAACTATTGGAAAATACTTTGGAACGAAGACAGGACAATACGGAATTGCGAATACCGCATCCCATAAAAAATATCATGATTCATTAACATGAACTGGTTAGAAAAAATAAAGCCTTTTAAGCCCTATCGATACCTGTTTCACAAGTTGTACCATTTCACAATGCGATTAAGCAGTGATATCCCGCAGTATAGTGCCATGCTGGTTATGGCCGTAACTATATTATTCCAGGGTCTGGTGCTATTTGATCTTGTGGGGATTGTTATTGGAGAAAATATGTGGCTGAAATATATTTCCGGAAGTAGTAAAATAGCTATAGGAATTTTTATGGTCATTTTTTTATTGGTCAATCATTTTTTCTTTACCTACAAAGAGAAATGGAAGCGGTTTATAGCCGAATTCGAAGAAGAGAACAGGAAAAACAAAAGGGTAGGAGCCATAATTCTGTATCTGTATTTATTTGTGAGTATTCTCGGGTTTTATGCCCTGCACTTGTGGTTAGTGACCTGGAATAACCCCAACTGGGGATGATTGTGACCGAATGTATTATAAAGAATATTCGTATATGAATAAGATAGGAGGTAAATGATTGTTTATGACTGATTAAAAAGAATAGCAGCAGTGGTAGCCTTGACGGGAATAATTTTACCGATAGGTGGGGTTGGGAGGCGTAACATGTATTTATTATAAATAAATGTCAAAGACAGAGGAAAGGAAAGTAGTTTTTTAAATTTTCTGAGTTTATAGTTTAACCGATCTCTAAATTGTTTACTCAAGAGGTCAAACAATAATTTATAACTTATAATACAAAGGCCATGATACAGGAAGCAATGGACCCCTTGACCCAAAACCTGATCGGGAAGGTCACCGTACAGATCGAAGGTTTCGACCGTTTGGTGGAGTATGAAGACATGAGCCTGAACCAGCAGATGGGGACACATCACGGGTTCTCATTTTCCTGGCGCTACAGCGAGGCCCCGGTGGAAGATTTCCGGGAGCAGGCCGAAGTTATTCAGAAGTACCTGGGAAGCCGGGTATTGATAAAGTTTAAAAGTGCCGGAGCCCGGGAAGTAAAGGAGCTTGTATTTGCCGGGATGGTCACCAGTATTCACCCCACAGGTGCTACGGGATATGCGGTAAACGGAAAAAGCCTGACGCTGGTGATGGATGATATACCGCAAAGCCAGACATTTATAGAGAAATCCCTGGACGAGATCATCAAGGAAGCTACCCGCGATGTTCCCGCAGAACTTCAGCCTGAAAGGGTAGCCAGTACCTACCCGGATACCCCGGCCTATGTGGTACAGTACAACGAAACGGATTTTGCCTTTGTCTGTCGTATGGCCCGAAGGTATGGCCAGTGGTTTTATTACGACGGTACGAGAATACAATTCGGCATCTTAAACGCCTATCACACCACCCTGACCCATAATGTAAACCTGCATCATTTTATTCCCGGAAGCCATGTGATTCCGGGCAAAGTGAACCTCAAGGCTTATGATTATGAGCATATGGAAGCCCTGACAGAGCAGCACCCCGGCAGGGAAGCAGGGAGTCGCAGTCTGTTTGCCCGGAATGCCGCGGAAAAATCCTCGCGCCAGGTGTACAACCGGTATAACAGGAATTACCGGTATGCCTCGCATGCCAGTCACCGCAGGGAATTGCAGGAAATGCAGAAACTCATACAGAAAGCGGCCGAAGCCAATACGGTGATCTATTCCGGGGTCAGTGATCTGCCCTTACAGCTCGGGGGAAAAGTAACGATTACCAAGGACGGGATTCAGGGCGAGTTCCTGGTGATCCGGGTGGGGCATCATTCCCGGAGCGTGGGAGACTATCGCTGTAATTTCGAAGCCATTCCGGCCGATATGGCTGTTCCATATTACACTGATCCCTTCCATACTATCCGTACGGCCGAGACCCAGCCTGCCGTGGTGATCGACAATAACGATCCCAAGGGTATGGGAAGAGTGCGGGTAAAATTTTACTGGGGGCATGAGAGTACCTGGATACGCATGGTACAGCCCTATGGCGGAAGCGGGAAAGGGTTTTACTTTATCCCGGAAAAAGACGAAGAAGTATTGATCTCTTTTGAAGGAGGGAATGCTGAAAAGCCGTATATTACAGGAACACTGTATAACGGGAATGAGGTTAGTGGTTATGCTACGGCCGATAACGACGTGAAAGTGATCCATACCCGCAGCGGGCATATCATTAAGCTGGACGATACCAAAGGGGCGGAAAATATCACGGTAACTGATAAGAATAATAACAGTATTTTTATTGATACGGCCAATAACAATATAGAAGTTACGGCCAATGAGACCATGACCCTGAATGCCAAAAACCTGCTCTTGAATGTTCAGGAAGACATGAACATTCAGGTAGGGAATAACAAGACAGAGACGATCGCCCAAGACCATTCGGTGACCACGACCAATACTCTGGAGATCATTTCCGGGAATAAAACGGTTCAGGTGTCCGAAACCTATGAGCAAAGTTCATCTGAAGCCACCATAGTTACTCTGAGTGGAGATATGAATATTAAAGGGGCTGGGTTGGCCACGTTCCAGGGAGGCAGTGATGTCAAGGTGAGCAAAGGATAGGAATAAATTACGGAAAATGACCCAAGCACAGTAAAATAAATGCTATGGCTGGTGAAGAAAAGAGAAATAAGAAAACCCCGCCTGAAAGTAAAAAGTTCGTTATGAACGGCGCTCGTATAAAATGTGATTTATGTAGCAAACCGGAAGGCAAACTCAGAGTTACCTCCAATGACCTGAAATTACAGGACATGCTCTGGGCCAATATCAATGATACTAACGGGGCCCAAAACCTGATCTTTGACGGGGTTTGTAACCACGGTAAATACGGGGATAAGAAACCTCTCTGTAAAAGTGTTATCCAACTGAAGGGATGGGACAAACCGGCTTCTGTTACGATACAGGATGCCCCTGGAATAGTGATGGAGTCCCAAAATTATTGTCTACCTCATGGCAATCAAAAAATAGAGATAACAGATAGTGGGCAAACGGCTACCGAAAGTGAAATTGAAGAAAAGGATGAACATCGAGTTACTAAGGTAGAGGGGGGTTCTTTAGTGCTTTTTAATTCTTCGGGAGAATATCAGGTAACCGAGTATAATGTTGCTGAAAAACAGGTAGATAAATCTACTGTTAAATGGGCGTTTCGAGTTGATGGAAAAATATGGTATCTAAAAAGTACAGGAGACCATCTGCGATTAAAATTTAATGTTGAAGAACATATAGGCAAGAAAATCGAAATATTATCCTATATCGAAGACCTTAATGAATCGGTTAGCGTAAGTACTGAAATTATTGGCTTGCCAATTTTTATAGATAAGTATAATTTTAAAGGAAAACAATTTAAAAATGGCTTATTTATTATAGCCGATGATATGTGCTATGGAGATGGAGTAAACCTCTCTACCGGACATACAATCTATTCGCAAGAACGTATTGAATCTTATGGATGGATGATGAAGGGTACCATGAAAATGAGTGAGGACAGGCTTTGGGATACTTTTAGCACTATGGTGTTGGACATATTTGCGTGGGGTGAACTGAATGATGTAGCCCTAAAAATGATAGCCCATTTTAAAGCAAATACCGGAACGGAGTTTAGTGATCCAGTTCTGACCAGACACGCAAAGGAACATCCTTCTACCAAACGTTTTTGTAAAGAAATTGAAAGAATGATTGTTGAAAGGTTGAAAAAGGAAGATGGGGCATTAGCACTTATTCAACATAAATTTTATAATGGTAATAATGGTGATACTCCCAGAACATATGATATGAATTACGGACATCCTCGTTTTAAATATAATGAAGACGGGTGGAGTGGTAAAAAGGGGCTCACTATTTTAGTTAATGATACCTGGGCCTATGAGGTTTCTATAACCGGATTTGAAGAAAAAAAGAAAGATTTTAAGATCACTTATAAAGTAACCTTATACGATCATTTTGGTTTGGATGAACCGGATTTGGAAAAGAATTATTATTACATGGAGGGTTTCAGAGCTTGGTTTGTATTGCAACATTTAAGGGGCTACAAACCCTTTATTACAAAAATGGAATTTGAAAATACGTTTAACGGAGCTTATCAGACATGAACAACAATCTTATTTATATGCTTTTAGTTTTAATATGTCTTGGTTGCAATAATAAAACTGAATTTTTTCCATTAACTGAAATAGGAAAAGAATATAGTAGTAATAAAGATATTAATGAATATATTATAATATCAAATCCTCCAAAAAATACAGATTCATTAGCCAGTTTAATATCGCAGTATAATGATACGACGATTAATCTTTGCCAAATAGAAAAAGATTCTATCTGGTTAATGCGGATTTTCTATAAAGAGTCTTCGGGCATGTCCAGAGATTATGAAGAGGATCACAGTTATTTTGGTGATTATGTAATAGCCGACCATCTGGATGATATTATTGCCGTTTTTCAAAAAACAGGTAGCAGTGAAAAACACTATTGGGAATTTAAAGTAAAAGCACATAATGACTCGGATGAATGGAAAAGTTACCCGGTGGAAATAAACTGTCCGGAATGATTGCATAGTGAGAAAAATAACACATATAATAGCTCTTAAGTATTATGGAAGAGGAAGAAGAAATGGCCAATGCCATGCCCGGCCAGGAAGCAGCGACAGCTTTTGGACAGGACAGGGGCAATAGTATTGATTATAACTCTTTCGTCTATGACGATCAGGAAGAGGTAAGCGCAGAAGAAGTCGTTGTTAAGGAAGTCGTTATCTGGATCACCGATGAAATTGCCAAAGAGATTGAGATAGACTGGCAGGCAACATCACAGGGTGCTACTCATATCAAAATTGAATATGAACTTGCTTCTCCGGAAGAGGCCACACACAAGTTGCAGGGAGATAGCTATGTCCCTGCAACAGAAGGGGCAACCCATAAAAAATTAGACAAACCCCGCTATGAAAGCGCAACGGAAGGTGCCACACATAAAGGAACAGCCAAAATGCAGCCGGATGTGGGGTATTATAATGAAATTGAAGGGTATGACGAAGACGGTACTTTTTATGCCAAGAAGAACAGTTCAGGGGCCAATAAAGACAAAACCACTTTCCCGATCTATAAAGCCTATATTTATAAAGGCGACGGCGTAGGGAAAGCCAGAGAAAAACTGGAAGAAGATATAGCCAATAACAATAAGGACCAGGCAGAAAGCGAGTACCTCTATTTTGCCCGTCATTCCGGCGGGGCTCCTGATGCCAATAAAACTTATTTCCAAACCGGTTCCTGTCTATCTCCTACGGGAAGGCATGGACAACCGGATTATTATCAGTTGATGTTTAGGGAAGGAAGGAATAATGGTAAGGTCTCGTATCGTTATCGCATGGTTATTCCGGAAGTAGATTACAGTTCCAATCTTCCCAGGACAACCGGGAGCGGGGACAATGCCGAGGACATCTCCGAAGCAAACGAATACAAACACGGAGATATGATATTTTTAACGCAGAGAGATATAGAGGTGGGGGAAAACACAATCCCCACGGACCAACGTAATGCTTCCTCCTTTGATCCCTGGAAATCCAAGGATATGAGAGGCTGCCACGGTGTAAAAACAGAAAATGGTGGGTATGTCAATAATGCTACGGGGTATTCCGTTTATAAAAACAAATATCATGCAGTAAATACCTGGGTAGAAGAAAAGGTGCCGGAATTAAAAGGAATTTATGGCAGAAGGGGGTTTAGTGATAATACGGACAGTTCGGATGCCAGAATAAAAATGGAAGAACCCACAGATATCGAAGTGGAATATAAAGCTTGGGTAAAGGTAGATCCCCTGCCCGATGTAGATCATATACTTGGGATTTCTGAGGAAGCTGCTCAGGGAGAATCAGCTGAAGAAGAATTACCTGTAGATGAAATAATAGAACGTACAGCAATACCCGATAATGGGCAAAACTAATAATTATGATTGCAAAGTATAGCTGCTTTTTCTTGATATTTTCTTTGTTTACCTATAGTTGTCATGGAACACCTAAATGGAACAAAGGGGCCAAAAACAACGTAAAAAATTCACAGGAAGGTATCTTTAAAAACTCAAAAAATATAAAAAGGCAAGATTCATTGTCCTATTTTATACTGCAATCTGTCCATATAATTGATATATCCCGAAAAGATGGTGTTTTTATTGATTCCGTTGAGGAAGAAAGGCTTTTAAAAAAAATCAAAGGTTTGGTTAAGGAAGGGAGTATAATTAAAGAAGAAGATATTTTAATGCTGGTGCAAAGGGATGGGAGCGGCGATGGCTATATAACATCAAAACTAATATTGGAATTTCTGCTCGAAAATTACAAAGAGCATAACAAGCAGAAATTATTGGATAATCTATTGCTGGAATCTATTCAAAATACGGGTTCCAATATTGTGAAGTTTTTGGTTAATGCGGGTGCACATCCTGATCCTGATGAAATTAAGCGTGTTATTCTCGGATGGTCCCCGGATTATTCTCCCTCTTACAAAACATTAAAGATCGTTGTAGATCAATTACATTTCGATCTTCATAAGGAATGTAACATTACCCTCTTGTGGTGGATATTACAAGGGAGTCAATTTTCCTCGGATTCAAAAATAGATGTGAACCATATCCGGACTGAACTGGCAACCCGGAAGGAAGAGGCTTTTCTGCCCTGTAATGAAAACCAGGTTTTCGATCCGGATTTCTTCGCCGTGGGGCAGAGTGCGTATGACCTTGGGATAGTTTCTGATAACCCGGAAATTGCAGATATCTTCAAAGGTCTCAAATAAAAATCACCAGGGCAAAGGTTGTTAATATAAAGCAGGTATATGGATTTTGAGAATGGCCCTCTGGAGGATACGATATACTTCCCGGATTCCAACGCCGTCCTGGAAACCGGCAGGGCCCGGAAAGACGGTACACGTCATGGCCTCTGGCGCGCTTATTACAAGAACGGGGATTTAAGAGCAGTGGGCATATACCAGGACGGGAAAAAGGAAGGGAAATGGAAAATGTACAATAGAGAAAAGAAGCTTCTTGCGGAAGGACATTTTCAGCGTAATGTACCCGATGGTTCATGGGCCTGGTATGATGAAAAGGGCGGGAAACGATTTGAGCGTACCTATAAAAACGGCTTTAAAGAAGGCAATTGGATAGGATATTACTCCGATGGTAGCCTCTACGGGGAAGCCTGGTTTGCCAGAAGTCAGTTGACCGGAGGCATAATGTTTTCTCCCGATGGCAGGGAGATGCCTATGCCGACCCTCGGCAAGCTGATGGAACGTATTGTCCTTCTGGAAGGAAAGAACGGCACGGTTAAAGGAGAAAAGCCGGATAGCCGGGAAAATCTCTGGCGCTTTGCCATAAACAGCGGAAATCCTGGTAAAATAAAAGACCTGGCTGATAACGGTATAGAGATAAAGCAGGAATATATAGATATGATCTGTGAAAAGTGGTACCAGGCCAACCAGAACGGAGGGGGGTATTATGGAAAGGAAACTATTGCGTATTTCGATACCCCGCAGGCAATGGAAGCATATCGGAATGATTTCGGGAAAAATTACCTTACCCAGCTAAGAACCGATAAACAGAAGGTATTGACTAACTATGAAAAACAGTCCGTTATTATCCGGAGATGCAGGGATATGCTGGATGCTCTTGACCTCTACGACATTGTTATCCGCAAACGGTTTATAGTAAAAATACTTTCCGCAGACCATGCAGAAGATGCCCGCTTTACCGGGGAAGAAGTACGTTGCTTTTGGGAGCGGGGCAAAATGAGTGTCACGGATGGTATAGTGTACTCCTCTCCTATAGGGGAAACGGAAAAAAAAGACCTTATGGAAATAGCGCTGGATTCCTACTATACAGAACCGACAGTGGTACAATTCCTTATAGACGTGGGATATCCTGTAAACCAAGGACATTTCCGGAAAATAGCATCCATAAGAGAAAGCTATTACAGGGATTTGATACCGGATGAAGATGGGGTGAGCGGGGTTAATTATAGCGAATCCGACGTAATCAATGCAGACCGTACTCTGAGGGTTGTGCGCAGGGCTTTGGGCGATTTATCACTGCCGGACGGCATTATTACTTCTCCTGATGATGTTAATATGAGGGTATTTCCTAATGGAACATCCCGGGTTGTAACAACAATTTCAAGCGGTACTTTGGTAAATATACGTTCTGAAGTAATACCAAAGTACTGGGTGCATATTAAACTTGAGAACGGGAAGGAAGGTTATGTACTTGGAGACTTTTTAAAGAGAATCTGAAATGGCTGATTTGCTTGGGTAAATAGTGTCATAACTATGTTATGCCCAATCAGAAAATCAAGTATAAAAAAGTTCCCGATCTCTCGAAAGGCTTTTCATTACTGGGTATCGAAGGTGGTAACCTGTTTAAGAACTATGTACGGTATCCGTCCGGGCAATTACACCTGGTTACTCTTCTTCGTATTGGGTTGTAAAAGCAATGTCTTTACCTTCAGCTCT
>NZ_QLNV01000018.1 GCF_003285545.1 Sinomicrobium soli
GTAATGGCACTGTTTAAACCGAAACGCCTGGCACTAACACGCCATTTTTAGTGGCACTAATTGATCCGAGATATCCAAATCTTATATACCTTCTTTAAAGCGATATTTTGAGATATAACTCCTTTTGATTTTCCAATGTCTGATCAAGTAGGACAATTAGCTAAGAGTGATACTGCTTGATTAGTAAAGCGATTTCATCCTCTTTAGTGATGGAAAATGTTTGAGTTTTAATAAGTTTTTGAAGAGGTAGGTTTTCTTCTGGAATACGATTAATACTATTGTATAGTTGCTCATCAGTAATTGCCCTTACATTTGTTTTTGCTGGATTGAGGGGTGATCATGATTAATAAACCCAGCCACTCCAAGGGGTATTGATGTTCATTTTCAATTATTATAAACTTTCTTTAAATTCATTGAAAATCGCTATTTATTTTAAATGGTAGAAATTATAATTTTCAAACTATTATTAGCTCCAGACGTTTTTACATATATTTTAACATTATCAAAATATTGATCAGTTCCAATCATAAACTTATTGTAATTTTTTTTGTTCCATGTTCAGTTTTTTAAAATGCTCTTTTATGGTGATGTTGTTTTCTTTGAGGTGTTTAGCACTAAGACCATAAGCCAATTCGGTCTGACCATTTTTTAATTGTTCAAAGATGGATTCAAGAAATTCGTTTAACGGCGGGGCATCATCGTGCAGGCCTTTTCCTCCTAGATCTGTATTCAATTTAGGCGGGATAATCTCAATTACCTCAACCCCTGTATTTCGCAATTGACGTCTAAGTGATAACGTAAACGATCGGAAAAATGCTTTAGTCGCACTGTATACGGGGACCTTGGATAATGGAGTAAATGCCAGTCCTGAAGTCACGTTGATAAGGGCTGTCAATAATGGAAGCTGTAGAAAAAGACTTGTCAGATGAAGAGGTGCAAGTATATTGATGCCCACTTCTTGTTTTGACCTTTCAAAGAAATGATCTTCGGTCACTTTCATCCAGTTTTGGATACCTGCATTATTGATCAGGACATTCAGGTCAGGGTGTTCTTGGGATATCCATTCAAATAAGGTGATTCTTTCCTCTTCAATCTCCATTGAAGGGTGATTACGCCGGGGAATTTTTGCATCATCTCATCGAGCGCATTCTGTCGCCGGTCACAGATAATGACAGTGTTGTTTTCCTTAATAAAGCGTTCTGTCAATCCCAAACCGATGCCACTTGCAACCTCCTGTGATTAAAATCTTATTATTTGATATATTCATATATTTAATTGTTAACTATAAACTACGTTCAAAAATCCGTCGAAACGGATAGAGATTGGAAAATTTTCATATTTTGAGCCAGATCATTCACCTTGGAAGTCGCCCTGCCGTAGGCATCGCTTCCCATAAATAGTTGTACCGGTGGATTAGGGTTGCTGACAAGGTCCATAAAAACAGCTGCTACCTTATTGGGATCGCCAATTTGCTTTCCATCTGTAGATTTGAATTTTTTGTGAGCGGTTCTGATGTGTTCATAATCGGGAAGTTGTTGTTCACTCAAAGCTATCGATTCTTCTTTGGCAAAACTAGTCCTGAACCAACCTGGTGAGACAATAGAAACTTGGATGCCCAAAGGATTCAGTTCGTTTGCCAAACCTTCGGACAATCCGTTAATAGCCGCTTTGGCGGCCCCATAAACTGACCATCCCAAGCCCGGAGCAAAGCCTGCTATGGATGAGATGTTAATGATATGACCGGATTTTTCCTTTCGCATATACGGGAGTACTGCTTGGATGACTTTGATTACGGCAAAGAAATTAACGTCAAAGCTTTGCTGAATTTCCGCTTCTTTCAATTCTTCCAGCGCACCTCCTGTCCCATATCCGGCATTATTGACTACAACGTCAATTTTTCCAAATTTATCAACGGTAGCCTTCATCGAAGCTTTAATTGAAGCTGAACTGGTCAGGTCAACTTCAAGAGGCAAAAAATTTGCAGCGTAATCGTTGCCAAATACCGCTGTTAATGCCTTTACATTTCTACTGGTGGCAACTACTTGTTCTCCCTTTTGCAGGAGTTGTTTGGCAACCGCTAAGCCCAGCCCTTTTGATGCTCCTGTGATAAACCATACTTTTTTGTTTTCCATATCCTTTATTTTGTTCGAACAAAGGTATTACGGGATCCAGGTTAATTGTTTACTTAAATCAAACGGATGCTATCGAAATTCAAACAAGGCGAACCGAGGTAGGCGTGGTATGGGTGTGTTTCTTAAAAAAGTAGGTAAAATGGGCGGGTTGTGTAAAGCCCAGGCAATAGCTTATTTCTGATACATTCCAATCCGTATGTTTCAATAAGGCCATTGCTTCGGCTACCAAACGTTCCGCTATATGATCAGTAGTTGTTTTTCCGGTGGTTAAGCGTACCGCTCGGTTAAGGTGATTGATGTGAACGGAAAGTCTTTCGGCAAAATCGCCGGCGGAACGCATACGGATACCTTGTTCCGGCGAGGCTATCGGGAATTGACTTTCCAGTAGTTCGGTAAATATAGCAGTAATGCGAGCATTGGCGTCGGGATGCTGATACTGTTGTTCTTCCGGTTGCATTTTCATCGCATAATGAATTAGCTCAGATACCTGATTGCGTAACAAATCATACTTAAACCGGTAATCTGAACGGTTTTCCACCACCATCTTTTCAAATAAAGTCGCCACTTCCCGGTCTTGCTTTTCATTTAATCGATACGCCGGCTTCCCGCCCGGAAGAAAGATAGGTAGGTCGTGTATACCGTTTCTATGGCTTTCTGTGAAAAAAGATTCCTTAAAAAGGCAAAAGAATCCGGTTGCTTTTTTATCCAGACGCTCAAATTGATAGGGAACAGCTGGGTTAAAAAAAAGCAGTGTGCTTCCATCAATTGCGATGCTCTTATCAGCATAATGACAACGATGCTTCCCGCGAATCAGCATAATTTTGTAAAAATTATACCGCACATAAGGGGCCTGTGACCGGCTACCATTGATATCAGATAGCTGAAAGACATTAAAATCCCCAGCACCAACAGGGGGAAGTGTTGGTGTTTTATCGAATTTATGCGTATAAAACGCTTCAATGTTTTTGGTCTCCGGCATATTGCAAAATTAGTGAATTCAATAGATATGTAATAATTTCATAGGATGACATTAGTCAAATTATTCAATGCATATCCTTTCTATACTGATGAAATACAATACCCTATCTACCTTTTTTCCAAATAAGTGGATGGTTTTATACTCCCTTATTAATTTTCTTTTGTTTCCTAAACTGTAAGACCGAACCAACGATAAACAGAATGAAAAATACAAGAAGTGTTTTTGCAATTATCGGGTCTTTGGGGCCGTTTGCCAACGGGTGGTCGACAGGAACACGATTAAAAGTTTCGTTGATGGTAGGAACCCACGAAAAGAAAAAACTAAATGAAAGCAAAAAGTTTTCAAAATATCTGCTCCTGTTATTTCCTTGTTTTTTTGTATGCAGGAAATAGGCAATAACAACTAAAGCCACAATGAATAAAGCAAAAATGTGCCCCGGGTTGAAACCGTGTTTTAATAAACCCAAGGAGCTTAGCGAGGTAATTACAGTAAAATAAAAATAGATTTTACCGGTAACATGTTGCAGGTTGATTTTACCAAACCGCACATAAGAAATAATGGCGGCAATAATTGCAACGATGCCGATAATGGTATGAAAAATACCTAAAGTTGATAGTCCCATATTTTTTGTTTTTTATACCGCAAAATTGCGCTACAGATAATAGAATAACTTTGCAGATTGGTTCAATTATTTGAGGATTTGGTTCAAATAAATCGCTAAACTTTTGGAAGCCACGCTTTTTAAAATGTCAATAAAGACAATCCTACATTTACATATCCGGTACCTTTATTATCGCTATCGAAGGATGCGTTACGGTAGTTTTCTCCATCTTTAAACAGCTTGGCAGATAAAAAACTGTTGAATCCACCATCGATGGTTAATATGATATTTTTTGCGAAAAGGTATTCAAAGGCTGCTCCGCTTTTCAGTTCAATGGTATTGTAGCTTACCTTTCCGTCTAAGAAAGCATTATGACGGTCGTAAAAAGTTGTGTAGGAACGCTGGTTGGAACCAATCTTAAACCATGCATTTTTTGCAATTTCCTTTTTCAAGTTCACACCATTTGGAAGATCAACAATCAATTCGATCCCTGAAGAATTGAATTTATGGTAGTAGTTAATGATTGGTTCTACGGGAATTGGTGCGGAAGGATCAATTAAGACTAACAACCCAACGGAGAAAGAGGTGTATTCTGTTTTCTTTAAAGGTAAATTAAAACTTCCATTCAAATTAAAGCGACGAAAACTATTCACTCCGTCAGTTATTCCTCTCGCTACCAATGAGTAAATAATAGGATGATTAAATATTTTTGCCGACCGTGAATAATTCAGAGCCAAATCGAAGTTACTTTTGTCTCTCGTTAAGGGAGTTAGTTCTTGATCCGGAAGTGTATTGGAAATATCTTTTAGCTCTGTAGATGTATAGGTATAATTAATGCTGGCAGACAAGGAATTGCCGTTCCATTTAACAGCCGGTGTATTAAAAAAAGTATTGATACGTTCGGTTCTTATTTTTCCACCGGCAAAATCGGCGTCATTTAATTTTGCATCAAAATCACTATAGCCAAAATGAGTAGCCGATACCCCGAATTGCCTTAAATCAGGATAACGAATTGCCAATTCTCTCTTATCGGTACCTGCAGTATCTGTCTCCGGATGTAAAGAAGACATACTAACCATGTTCTGTGCGTGGATGTTATAGGAAAGTAGGACTAACCCTATACATATCTGTATTTTAATATTATTTTTTATCATGTTATCATAAATGATTGAGAACTGTTAAGAATGGACAGCCTAAGACGTCTGCAATATATGTGTGGTTATTTCTTGTCCGGTTCAAAGTCCAGACTAATGGAGTTCATACAATATCTTTTATAAGTGGGAGGAGGCCCATCGTTAAAAATATGCCCCAAATGAGAACCGCAACGCCCACAAAGCACTTCCGTTCTGGTCATTCCATGAGAATTATCTTGCTCGTAAGTAACACTGTTCTTTCTTAGCGGTTCAAAAAAACTCGGCCAACCGCAACTACTGGCAAATTTGGCATCAGATTTAAAGAGCAAGTTTCCGCAAACCGCACAATAATAGGTTCCTTTGGTATCACTCTTCCAATATTTACCGGTAAATGCCCGTTCCGTATGTTTTTTCCTGGCTACCAGATAAAGATCTTTAGGTAGTATTTTTTTCCATTCGGCATCCGATACGTTGAGCTTTGTAGTATCTGTTGTTGAGTAATAAGGGTTATTTTCATGCCCCATAGCTGATTTTTCATTCTGTGCATAACTGCCTACGGAAAGTATTGCCAGCAGGCAGGCAAAAATTATTCTCTTCATTGCTTATTTATTTTTTCAGTTTATCCTTGAATATCTTTTTGAATTTTTCTAATTCCGACTGGATTACATATCGGCAATAGCCCTGATTCGGATTTTTTTTATAGTATTCCTGATGATATTGTTCTGCCTTATAAAACCTGGTGAACGGTTTTACTTCGGTGACGATAGGCTTGCTATAAATTTTCTGTTTTGTAAGCTCTGCGATATAATATTCCGCTTTCCGGCGTTGCATCTCGTTATGGTAAAATATGGCAGAACGGTACTGTGTGCCTACATCGTTCCCTTGTCGGTTTAGTTGTGTGGGATCATGCGACAGAAAAAAAGCTTCCAGCAGTTCATCATAAGATATGATTTGGGGGTCGTAAACAATATTCGCCGCTTCGGCGTGACCTGTTCTACCTGTACACACTTGTTCGTAAGTAGGATTGGCTACATGGCCGCCGGTATAACCTGATGTTACTTTCAAAACACCATTGAGTTGTGAAAACTTGACTTCGATACACCAAAAACAGCCTGATGCAAAGGTCGCGGTATCGGTTTTGGTGGTTACAGTTTTTTGCGATTGAGCAAATCCCGAGACCGAGAAAAACAGAATGGTGTATAATAATATTTTCCCTTTCATTTTATTAAAATTGGTATTTGAATCTGATACTTCTTCTTAAAAGAATTGGAGTAATCATTTACCAGTTGTTTCTTTAGCGAATTCAAGTAACCCTCCGCCATCTAAATAGCCGGTATGATTGGCCAATACACTTCCGTTTTCGTCAAGAATAAGAAGTGTTGGCAGGCCATCTACTTGCCATTTTTTAGTCAATTCAACTCCTTCCCCTTTTTCGACATCGATACTTACATTGATGAAATTTTTATTGAAATACGCTGCTGCTTTTGCATCTTTGAATGTTGTTTTTTGAAGTTGTTTACAGGGTGCGCACCAAGTGGCGTAAGCATCTACAAATATTTTCTTGTGACCGGTTTTAGCTGTCTCTATAACTTTTTTAAAGGCAAGATTACTAAAAATAATTCCTGTATTCTCTGAGGAATTCTGTTGTGCTTTCACACTTATTGATGAAATCAAGCCTAAGAAAAATAGACTAAAGAATAGGGCGTAAGTATTTATTTTTACAGGTTTCATAAAATACCATTTTGATAGTGTAAAATTGTGATACAAAAACAGAATACATTTTGTGAATCAGCCCAATTGTTTGGCGATTTGGTTCAGGTTTTGTTTCTGTTCCGTTTTGATACACGATTTACTTGAACTTATTTATCCCTACCTGTAAAAATTCGGCGTACTTTTTAACGTTAGGCTCATATGCTATAGGCTGATGAAGCATATCTCCATTAGTGTCGACTACAACATAATAGGGCTGTGAATTGGTTTTAAATTTCGTGGTCTGGAAATCACTCCATTTATTTCCAATGGTTTTGATCTTCTTTCCGGTAGTTCTTGAAACAAATTGTTCATCTTTCGGCAATGGTGTAGTATCATCTACATAGAGAGAAATCAGTACATAATTGTTGTTTAGTTTATCCCACACCATCGGGTCGCTCCATACATTATCTTCCATCTTGCGACAGTTCACACAACTCCACCCGGTGAAATCAAGCAGAATAGGTTTATTTATTTTTTTAGCATAAGCAACCCCTTCATTATAATCGTGAAAACAATTCAGGTTTTGAGGACAGGGTTGTGAATGTGTATCAGCGGTTGCGGTATTAGAATGATTGCTTATACCGGTATCTAAAACCTGTGTATTTTGATTCCATTCTTTGTAAAAGGATGGTGGTAAAAATCCGCTTGCTAATTTTACTGGTGCCCCCCATAATCCCGGAATCAGGTAGACTACAAAACTAAAAATCACGATCGAGGAAATAAATCCACTGATGGACGTTTTTACCTTGTTCTCATATTCAGCAAAATTCAATTTTCCGAGCATATAAAAGCCGAATAAGGTGAATATCACAATCCAAACCGCTATAAACACCTCTCTCTTTAAAAAGCCTAATTGGTACACCAAATCAAATGTCGATAAAAACTTCATGGCTAATGCCAACTCCAAAAATCCCAATATCACTTTTACTTTACCCAGCCAACTACCCGATTTTGGCAATTTTTTAAGCATACTGGGAAAAGCTGCAAACAGCATAAACGGAATAGACAAAGCAAGCGCAAAACCGAACATTCCGGCAGCAGGGGAAACAATACTTCCACTAATTGCCGCTTGTACCAATAAACTTCCAATTATGGGACCTGTACAGGAAAACGATACCAGAGCCAATGTAAATGCCATAAAGAATATTCCAATGTATCCACCTTTATCTGACATTTTATCTGATTTACTAAGCCAACTGTTGGGTAGTGTTATTTCAAATGCACCAAAAAATGAGAGTGCAAATACCACGAATATCAAGAAGAATATGAGGTTTACAATTCCATTACTTGCAAAGGCATTGAGAGCATCCGGACCTAATGTAAGCGTAATAATTAATCCTAGTGCAACATAGATAACGATAATGGATGCGGCATAAGTAATGGCTTTTTTGATGCCACCATTCTTGGTAAAATAACTTACCGTTAGCGGAATCATAGAAAACACACAAGGTGTAAGTAAAGCCAGAAATCCGCCTAAAAGTCCACCTAAAAACACCCAACCTATATTAGTATTCTCTTCCGAAGTTGAAGATAGGTTTACTGCGTTGATTGCATGCTGCGGTTTGTATGTTATGGCTATATCCTCTGTTTCCGGAGGCAGGCACATAGTATCGCTACAGGACATATAGGTTACCGCTCCTTTTACCGTAATACTATCTGTAGTTTTTGGGATTATTTTTTGGACGAATTCAACTTCATGCTCAAAGTAATACAGCTTTTTGTTATCGTATGCTTTTTCTACTTTACTAAGTGGTTTGGGTTCGACCACTTTATCCACTACGGTATATTGCTGTGATTTTTCAAACTTGAATACGGTAGGAAGTGGTCCTTCTTTGATAGCATTGAATTGACTGTTGATATGCCATCCGTCCTTTATAGTCGCTTTTAGGCTAACTAATAAAGTATCTCTTTTTCCCTCCTCAATGCTTGTTTCCCAACGTACCGGATTTTCTTGTATTTGCCCAAAACCTTTTACGAATGAGAGACATACAAACAGCATTGAAAAAAGAATCATTCTTTTTCCTGTTGATAACATGATTTAATTTGTTTGAAATTAAAAAGCAACCCAACAAACCTATGTCCGGGTTGCTTTTGAAGATTAATAATTGGATTTATCTATCCATTTTAAAATGAGCCATAGCCCGGCCAATATCTTCGGTGGATAAAGACATGAGTATTTGATTAATTGGCTCTTTGGTTTTGGCATCAAACAAACACACGATACCTGTTGCCTTATAGGGTTTCATTAATTTGGTGAGACCGAGTTTATTGATTTCTGCCGCTGATTTTTTGGCAGTTTCGGCATCAGAGAGGTTATTGATTACAAACTGATAAGCGCCGTCTTTGTTATTTTCCTTAAATGCAGCCATTGCTCTTTCTTCATTCGACTTACACACACTGCACCAACTGGCTTTGTTTACAACTGCGATGATTTTTGCTGAACTTTGTGCAAAGGTATTTACCGAGAATAGTAAGGTAAATATGGCTAATCCAAATGCTAATTTTAAATGTTTCATTGTTCTTGAACTATTAATTGTTATGGTCATTATTGACTATACAAAGTTGCGATTCAAGAAAAGAAAGTATTTTGTGAATAAGTCCAATTACCTGTCAATTTAGGTCAAACCGCTTACTATTTACTTGCATTCAAACGATAAGATGAAGGTGATACATTATACTTGTTGTGAAAACTTTTTGTAAAATTGGCCAGGTCATTAAACCCGCAATCAAAGGCTATGTCTGTGATACGTTCATCGGAAACTAAAAGCAGTTCCGCTGCTCTCTCCAAACGTTTGTTTTTTATATAACTTGCTGGAGAGTCGTTGTATAATTTTTTAAATTCTCTTTTAAATGAGGAAACGCTCAAATTTGTTTTTTGCGCCAATTCTTCAACGCTGGTTTGTGAAAAGAGATTGGCATCTATAATTTGCTTGAACGTATAGGTCGTGTGCGAAAAAAGCTGGGATAATATAACTTGTATTGTTTCAAAATCCTGGGTCTGTGATAATAAAAGAATGATTTCCTTTAGTTTCAAAATTAAAATTTCATCATTTACCAATGAAGGGTTTTCAAAATAAAACAAAAGGCTTTCAATGTATTTTTGAATTAAAAAATCATTATTAATAGCTCCTCTGGATTGGTTGGTTACTTGATTACTTTTTTGAAATATTAAAGGAATTTCTTTGTTATAGACTTTTTTTAAAATATCAGTATGAAAAGTAACAATGATGACTTCACCATCGTTTTCCAAATCTGTATTCTGTATCTGTTTACCTGAATTAATGCAGTTTAACAATAAGGAATGATGATTAGGGATTTTTAAATGGTCATTATCTGACTGATATTGCATTTCACCTTTTCGCATATATAAAAAGCAAGCCTGTTCTGCAACTGGAAAAGTGAATTCAAAAGGGGGTTTCAGGCTAACCTTTTGAATAAAAGTCTTTCCAAATAATTCTATTTTTCTATAATCAGTTACCATTATATCTGTGATGTTTTAAGGATTTGATCATTAATCGATAAAACCCATTCAACATAAACTAAAGTAAGAAAATATGTTGAATGGGTTTTAATAATATAGTTTATTACTCACATTTATAGTATTCACTATTTATTGAACAAGATGAGCTTCAGAACTGACAGGAATACTTAATGCTTGAGATATTAAACAATTCTGTTCAGCTCCTTTTGTAATGGCTTCAAATTCTTCAGCACTGATATCCTGTATAGAACCCGTAATGGAAAGGTGTACCGAAATTATTTTAAAATTTTCCATTATTACAGAAGCTTCAGTATCTAATGCGTCTGGATTAAAACCTTTTTCCGACAAGGCAAAGCCTACCGCCATTGTAAAACATCCTGCGTGTGCTGCGGCAAGCAATTCTTCCGGGTT
The DNA here is from genome assembly GCF_003285545.1 of Sinomicrobium soli. Taxonomy (GTDB): domain Bacteria; phylum Bacteroidota; class Bacteroidia; order Flavobacteriales; family Flavobacteriaceae; genus Sinomicrobium. The sequence continues at coordinate 10,490 of NZ_QLNV01000018.1, forward strand.
TGTCCCTTTCTCTTCTTCCGTAAAACGGGTCTTAAAACTATAATTGGTTTTGTTTAGAATTTCACTTTGTGTGGTTAAATTACCTTTTCCTTCTTTTACATTGCCATCCCAATGTGCTTTTGCTGTTCTTTTCATTTTTATACTTTTTAAATTTTATTGTCATTATTGACCATACAAAATTGCAATGTAAAAAGATGAATAACTTTGCAAATCAGGTCAATTGTTAAAAGATTTGGTTCAATTTTTTTCATCGCTTAAAATTAAATAAGGAATCATCTCAAATAATTATTTGCATATGCGTAAGCGCTTACCTATATTTGCGTAAGCACTTACATAACTATGGAAAATGATTTTTTAGAGCGAATGGGATATGCTGCCCTGAGCAGTAGGCTTAAAAGATTAAGCGATGCCCTCCTATATAGTACAAATCAATTTTATAAACAACAAGGTTTAGATGTTGAGCCTAGTTGGCGCATGATTATTATTCTTTTAAGAGAAAAGAGCCCAATGACAGTTAGTCAACTTTCGTTGGAAACCAAATTATCTCATCCAGCAGTAGTGCAGCTTACCAATAAAATGAAAGCCAAAGGATATTTAAAGTCTTCTGCAGATCCGCAAGATGGACGTAGATCTTTATTAGAATTGACAACTAAGGCTGAAGAAGTACTTCCGCTATTACAAAAATGTTGGAAGGCTTGTAACATGACTATGAAGGAACTTACCAAGGGTAAAACATTGATTTTTGAAGTTTTAAAAGATATGGAAACCCAGATGGAAGCGGCAGATTATAAAACAAGAACCATTAAAAATATGAATGAAAAGCTATGAATATAGATACTTTTATAGCATGGCTAGGAGTAATGTTGCCCTTGATGATTAGCCCTGGTCCGGCCAATATTGTTTTGGCAGGAGCAGGTATGAAACAAGGAGTTAAAAACTCCATTCCGTTAATTATTGGTATAAATACAGTAATTGTAAGTTATTCCCTAATTATTGGTTTAGGGTTGGGTGAATTCCTTCGGAGTTATCCAAAACTACTTTTTGGAATTAAAATGGCGGGCATTGTTTATATTTTTTACCTTTCTTATAAATTTTTAGTAATAAAGAATTTTAATTCAGCTAAAGCAAATACTAAAGTATATACTTTCTACGATGGTCTGATTTTGCAATTACTCAACCCTAAAGGTATTTTAATGCTTTTTTTAATGTTTTCCCTGTTTTTAAATCCAAATAAGAATCAAGCAATTCAAGTTCTTTCTATGGTTTTAATGTTGCTCATACTTGCAATTTTCTGTCACATTATATGGGTAACTGGAGGGAATGCTATTACAAAATTTATTAAGCACGAAAAATCTCAGAAAATAGTAAATTACATCTTTAGTATTTCTCTCTCAATCGTAGCTATATGGCTTTTAATCGATGCCATTAAAAATCTTTAAACCTATAAACCTAATGAACCCCTTATATATTCCTTAAGTGTTTATTTCTTTAAAATTCCTTTCTCTACGCTTTCATCAATAAGTTTTTCTGCAAAATCCCAAATCGTATCAGAACCTTCTTTGATAACTTTTTTCTTATCATAAACTTTTTGATAAGGAACATTGAACTCCGCCCAAGTGCCACCATTATTAGATGCATTTTGCAAGAGCGGTTCCAGTCTGTCCATGGCTCTTGCAAATTTAGCTTCGTTGGTTTCGCCTGCTTCAAATTCTTCCCAAATTTCAATTAATTCGTTAGATTGTTCCGCTGGCAATAATCCAAAAATCCGTTTTGCCGCCAAAAGCTCTTCATCGGTATTTGTATGGTTTTTAGTGGTGTCATAGATGAAAGTATCGCCTGCATCAATTTCCACAATATCGTGTATCAAAACCATTTTTACAACTTTAAGAATATCAATGGACTTATTTGAGTGTTCTGCTAATACAATTGCCATCATCGCCAAGTGCCAACTGTGCTCTGCATCATTCTCATTGCGATCGCTATAAAATAGTTTAGTCTTTCTTTGAATGTATTTTAGCTTATCAATTTCCTTGATGAATGCAATTTGCTGTATCAATTTTTCTGAAATCATATTTTTTACTTGGTAAATTGAAATATTATTGATTATTCCAAAATCTCTCTGTATTCTTAGGCCAAAATAGTAATAGATCCTTACTACAAGTATAGAAAACCGGTTTTATTTTAAAAAATGCCGATTTATACTTCATGGATTTACTCTTTTGTTCATCATATTCTTAACAAGATTGATAACTGTCTTTCTTGGAAGTATTCTTGGAACAAATGATAAGAGATAATTTGAAGTACCAACGATCTTGTTACTTTCTCTTTTTAGCAATGCCTTAACACTATCTTTAACAACCTGCTCAGGCGTTGTACCCGGTATGCCCTCAGTATTGGCATTTGCAGTTTTCTGAAATTCGGTTGGCGTATTACCGGGACAAATTGCGGTAACGGTAATTCCTTTATCCACGTATTCTCCATATAAAGCTTCAGAAAAAGAGAGCACAAAAGCCTTGCTTGCAGCATATACGGCCATATATGGCCCTGGTTGTAAAGCTGCTCCAGAAGCTATATTGACAATACCCCCATTTTTATGATGTAGCATTTGGGGAAGTAATAAATGTGTTAAAGATACTAGAGAAGTTATATTTAAATGTATGGTAGAAGTATAGGTTTCCATTGATTCATCCAAAAAATTGGCCCATTGTCCAATTCCTGCATTATTCACCAGTAGATCAACCATGATATTCTTGTTGATTAGTTGATCGACTATTGTTTTTGCTGAAGTAGGATTTGACAAATCGGCAATGATATAAGATACCTTTATCTCAAATTTTGAAATCAAATCTGAAGATATTTGGGATAATTTATTTTCTGAACGTGCCGTAAGAACAAGGTTTATACCTTTTTTTGCTAATTCATAAGCAAAGATTTTACCAATACCAGAAGAAGCTCCAGTAATTAATGCTGTTTTATAAGGGAATTTTGTCATTTTGTATATCAATGTTAATAGTGCAAAGGGACAAAAAACAAACTTGAGACTACTTGACAATTGTTAGGAAACCAAATTTCTTCTTATTCTGCTAAGGCTTTCCGGTTTTATACCTATAAAAGAGGCAATATATTGTAAAGGGATATTTTTTGCAATATCAATCTGATTTTCAATAAGTTTTAAATAACGCTCCTTTGCCGTAAGTATAATCATATCCCTGTTGCGTTGTTCATTAAAAATAAGCAATTGTTCAAAGACCTTTTCTTCAAAAACACGCCATTTTTTAATTTTTTTTCTAAGGTTTTCCAAATTGGATTTTGTGATTTGAAGTAATTCACAATCGGTTACGGTCTCTACATTTTCAAAAGCTTTTGTACGGGTATTGAAACTTTCAAAACAAGTAATGAACCCTGAAGGGCAATTAATTTGAGTCGTTTTGTCTTCTCCATTATCCATATAATAAGTTCGTACAAATCCATTATTGATGAAGTAAAGGTTTTGTACAATTTTTTCTGTATCCTCAAGCAATGTGTTTTTTCTTACAGATATGGGTTCAAAAACTTGGGTTATAAGGTCGATATCTGTTTCCTCAAGTGAAATATATCGGGATATCAAACTAATTATTCGTGAATGTTTTGAGTTCATTAAGATTAAATATTTCTGATGAATATGTGCTAATATATTTAAAAATCGAAACCCAGTTAATTAACAACCAAATTTGGGTTTATCATATAAATGATTATGAAAGGCTAGTGGACTTCTTGACTCCCTGGCTTCGCTAATGCCCATTTATAGCAGACTTCCTGTAACCTAACGCCTGTTTCTACCTGTTTGATGGCAAAACACGATCTGAGACTCAGTATATTTTGATCGTTTCATAAGCAAATAGTCTATTTAAAATTAAATATTTATCTGACCGAAATCCACTAGTTTTAAACAATCAGGTCTAAAGGGAAGAGATCATAATGCTTTTATTTTTTTAAGCTTCTATTTTTTAATTCTGATTATTAATATTTTATCATTTAAAAATTTTTACTCGATATCGTCAATGACGATTTTTCCTATACTTTTTCCACTTTCAATTAATGTGTGTGCGTGTTTTATAGTTTCCTCCGATAAACCTATCAATCGGGTTTTGGCCGTCGTCTTTATTTTACCGGAGTCTATTAAGGAGCTTAATTGATTTAGAAATTTAGATTGCAATTCGGGATGGTATTCTTTTAATATCCTTGTGAATATCATTTGCCAGTGAATAGAGAAAGCGAATGTATTGGGGGTAATCTGGCTTAAAGCTTCGGGGCTTTCAATCAATGATAAATGCCCATATGGACTTAACACTTTTAGAATCCAATGCATATGTTCGGCGGTATGGCTTGTAGAAAAAATCTGGTCAACCTGATGAAAGCCGATATCTTGTAATTGTTGTTTTACATCACCAAAATGATCAACCACAAAATCGGCTCCCATTGATTTTACCCATTCTTCGGACTCTTTTCCGTAAGCGGTTGCAATAATTTTTAAATTGGTCTGTGCTTTGAGATATTGTATTGCTATTGAGCCCGTTCCTCCGGAACCTCCTATGATAAGAATGGAACTTACATTGGGGTAAGGTTGAAAGTTTTCATCGAGGATGGCACCTAATGCGGTCAAGGAGGTTAAAGGAACCGCTGCCGCTTCGTAGAATTGCAAAGAAGCCGGCTTATGTGCCACGACTCTGTAATCCACAGAAACTAACTCCGCATAATTACCGTCTCTGGATACATCTCCCACACCATATACTTCATCTCCTACTGTGAAACCTTTGGTTTTCTTCCCCGTTTTTATGACAATTCCCGAGAATTCCCATCCCAAAATTATATGACCGTCTTCCGGAGCACTCACGGCACGCCTGATCTTTGTGTCGCCAGGGTTTACAGAAAATGATTTTACCCTAATAAGCAAATCGTTATCATTCATTGTGGGGTCTGTTACCTCTGCCAATTTTATTGCAAAATCGTCCAGAGTATTTGCGTTTTGATAAATAAGTGCTTTCATATGATGAATTTTTTCAACAAAATAATTAACTTGTGTTTTGCAATGTAAATGTATATAAAACAACTTGCAAAAAACAAGTTAAATAAAAATTTATGAAAAATTTACAATCCCGTTCGGGATGTCCTATCAGCTATTCCTTAGATTTTATAGGGGATAAATGGAGTTTATTAATTATCAGGGACATGATATTTTCAGATAAGAAATCATATAATGAATTCTTAGATTCAGATGAAGGAATAGCTACAAATATCCTGGGGAACAGATTGAAATTCCTGGAAAGTGAAGGATTTATCATCAAAAGAGATTCTCCAATTAAAAAGTCCAAGAAGAATTATTTTTTGACCGAAAAAGGTATTGCACTTATACCTATTATTTTTGAAATGGTTTTATGGGGGAAAAGATTCTCGCCTACAGAAAATCAAAATAAGGTTTTTGATGAAATCGAAGAAAACAAGGCTGAGTATATTTTAAAGTCGCAGCAAAAATTAAGGGAACAGCTCAAAAGGGAGAAATAGTTAGGAGTGTGTGACCCCGCATAATACTTAAAAAATGTTCGTCTGTGGTAGCGGGTTTAAATAATGAATAATTTTCCAAAATCAACAAAAAGTGATAATACAGTCTAGGTTGCACAGGCTTTTATAGATTTAATGCAACCATTAACTAAACCTTGATATCCATACATGGTTCTATAAATAATGCAGAATATCAACGACTATTTCCAAACGAACGGCTATCCGTGATTTACAGAAATTGATAAATAAAGAGTTCATTGAAAGAAAAGGAACAACTGGTAAGGGAACTTCTTATATTCTCCGAACACAAACAGCAATGGGGTCATAAAGGGGCCAAACGGGCCGCAATGTAGCCATGAATTTTTTGATTACAAATAAATTGTTCATTATCAATGGTTTTGAATGACCCCATTACCGATTAAGCAGCCAACATATCTACCAGAAGTTTTAAATCCTCTATTAATTGGTTCGAGTTTTGTACCATATCGTTCACAAAAGAGGCTGTCTTTTTAGACAGCCTCTTTTTATTTTAAAAAGTATCAATAATATTTCTTTAATAGACGGTTCGATTTTTTTAGAGAGTTAGGCTAAAAATGGATTCGAACCAAGTTGAGACAAAATTTAAATTTGCACTCTTGAATAAAATATATTAATTAAAACTTGTACGAAATTCCAGTGGAGTTTGATTGGTTTTCGATTTAAATAATTTGCTAAATGATTGGGGATGTTCAAACCCCAATTCAAAAGCAATCTCGCTAACGGAAAGCTGGGTAGTAGAAAGACGTTCCTTAGCCCTTTCGATAAGTTTGAAATGGATATATTGCTGAGCGCTTTGCCCGATTAATGAGCGGAGCATATCGCTTAAATAACCAGCAGAAATATGGAGTTGATCTGCCAGGAACTGTACCGTTGGCTTTCCTTGTTGCAACGTTTGTTGATTACTGAAATAAGCATCTAAAATAGCTTCTGTTTTTTGTAACAAATCGTTATTTACCCCTTTTCTGGTGATGAATTGGCGTTTGTAAAACCGATTGGCATAATGCAACAAAAGTTCCAATTGGGCAATGACCACTTCCTGACTGAATTCGTCGATCCTGCTGCTCAATTCTTCCTTCATAATTTTGAACAACGACAGCATCACTTCTCTTTCCTGATCGGACAAGTGCAGGGCTTCATTGACCGAATACGAAAAATATTGGTACTGTTTTATCTTTTGAGCTAATGGAAATCCCAGAAGAAAATCAGGGTGGAACAATAAAACTCGTGTATTAGCAGAGTAATCCTGTTCAACAGATCCAACCACCTGATTGGGAGCTAAAAATAGCAGGCTCCCTTCGTTAAAGTCATAATGGCTTTGTCCGTATTTCATTTTTCCCTTTCGATGATCCGTAATCAATACGATTTTATAAAAATCCAGCACATCATACACAGGACCATTACTCAAATCAATATTAGTATTTCCACCACATGTTGTCATACTGATCAAAGGATGTTGCGGTTTGGGTAAACCAGCGGCATCATGAATTTCTGAAATAGTGCGGAATCGGATGAAATCTTTCTCCTTTTTCATTTTGTAAACTTAAAGAATAAAAACCTATGAAGTTATAAAAACCTCATAGGTTAGAGATATTTAACTACCATTTTACCAGGGATAATGTTCCTGATTGGGTCCGGTGAACTGCCCGGTTACACCACTTTCATCTAATGCAACACGAACAGGTTCCTTTGAGCCTTCTTCTACCGTATCTGTTCCTTGAAAATTATTGAGTGCCGTTGCCGTATACCCCGGGCTTACGGCGTTTATTTTGATATTACTCTCTTCAAGCTCTATTGCAAAAGCTACCGTAATAGCATTCATTGCAGCTTTTGAAGCTCCGTAAACTACATCATAATGTGACCTATAGGGATTGTTAGGATCCATACCTAAAGTGAGTGATCCTAAACCGCTTGAAACATTTACAATACGCGGAGCCCGGGCACTTTTTAATAATGGTAAAAATGCCTGTGTTACCGCTACAACTCCAAACACATTGGTTTCCCAGACGGTACGCATTTCCTTCAAAGAGACCACACTCGGTCTATTCGCTGCCACTACTTCTTCTACTGTCCTGCCGGGTTTCCCTGCATGGGAAATTCCTGCATTGTTTACCAGGAGATCCAGTTTTCCATGTTTTTCCTGAATTTCCTTTGCTGCGGCATTTATTGTATCTTGCTTCGTAACATCCAATTCAATAGCAACGGCATTTTTTCCAAGTTGTGCCGCAGCATTTCCCCCTTTTTCTAAATTTCTGGCCCCAACGTACACGGTATAGTTACTTTCTGCTAAGGCTTTGGCTATCTGAAATCCAACTCCGGTATTTGCTCCTGTTACAAGGGCAATTTTGTTTTTTTCTGTTTGCATGACGCTCATTTTTAATTAATAATGTAAAATTAGGAGTTGAAAATATTACCGCTGTAGTAGAATCAAGGACATTTGTAGCCAAATTAAGGGTGTTGTCTCGACAAACTAAATATCTCCTTAACATGTGAATGGTGTTTGAGCGATTTCGGGCCTAAAAAAGGAGCAGGCCCGGATTTTATTGGTCTCAAAAAAAGTTTAAAACTATGCACTTCAGTGCATCTTCTTTTCGGGTTCTAAAAGTCTGCTGCAAACCTATGGACTTCAAGTCCTTAGTGGTTTAGTTTTTTTGACTGAAATAATCCGGGATTTGGCTAAATGCAGCCCTGATAATTAAACGAAATTTACCTTATAAATTTTTAAAAATTATGATACAAGCAAAAGGATATGCAGCGCAGGCTGTCAATGAAAAATTAGCCCCGTGGAATTTTGAAAGACGGGAAGTGGATAATCACGATGTACAAATCGAGATTTTGTATTGCGGTGTTTGCCATTCAGATTTACACTCCGTTACAAACTATTGGGGAGCAGGCATTTTTCCGCTCATACCCGGGCACGAAATTGTGGGTAAGGTGATAAGCATTGGCAATCAGGTTAAGAAATTTAAGGTCGGGGATATCGCTGGCGTTGGCACAGGCGTGGATTCCTGCAGGGAATGCGAAGAATGTAAAAGCGGATATGAACAATTCTGCCCTGAAGGTGTGCAAACTTATGGTAGCATAGACAAAAGTGGAAAACCTACTTATGGAGGTTATTCAAATACGATTGTAGTAAATGAAGATTTTACGTTCCATATTTCTGAAAAATTAGACTTAGCTGCCGTTGCACCTTTATTGTGCGCAGGTATTACCACCTATTCGCCATTGCGAAAATGGAAAGTTGGAAAAGGGCATAAATTGGCGGTCGTAGGTTTGGGAGGTTTAGGACATTTGGCGGTGAAATTTGGTGTGGCTTTGGGAGCAGAAGTAACGGTTATCAGTACCTCACCCAATAAAAAAACCGCCGCAAAGAAATTAGGAGCACATCATTTTGTGGTATCAAAAGACGAAGAACAAATAAAATCGGTTTTTCATTCTTTTGATTTCGTTTTAGATACCGTATCGGCTAATCACGATATCAACCCTTATTTGGGGATTTTAAAAACAAACGGTACTTATATCAACGTTGGTTTGCCACCGGAACCCTGGCAAATATCTTCTTTTTCTGTTGTGGTAGGCAATAAGTCAATCACCGGGTCTGGTGTGGGCGGTTTAAAAGAAGTACAGGAGATGCTTGACTTTTGTGCAGAACATCACATTGTTGCAGATATTGAGCTGATTGACATTGAAAACATCAACGAAGCGTTCGTCAGAATGGAAAAAGGAGATGTTCGCTATCGTTTTGTAATTGATATGGCTACGTTGTAAAGTATTTTTCCCACAGATGAATGTAAACAGGGTTTACTGATTTTTTATGAAATTATAATCTGTATTCATTGATTTGATTAAACGTATCAGAATCTGTGGGGGAAATTTTGATAATTTTGTGTAAATGAAAAAAGAAAATATCCCCATAAAAGCAAGTTCCATTTCCGATTTGAACCGGATTTTAGGGTTGCCAAAACCAAAACACCCATTAATTACCGTTTACAGATTTGAAAACGCGCCAAAATATTTTGGTAGTATGGTTATCGGTATGTATTGCATTGCCATAAAAAAAGGTGCCGGAAAATTCAAATACGGACAACGGTATTACGACTATGATTCGGGAACAATGTCTTTTTTCTCGCCAAACCAGGTACTATCCCACGAACCTGGCGAATCGAAAACCATAGATGGGGGTATTGCGCTCAATTTTCATCCCGATTTTTTATCCGGCTATCCGTTGGCAAAAACCATAAAAAATTACGGTTTCTTTTCTTATGAATTAAATGAAGCGTTACATCTTTCGGAACAGGAAAAAGCGGTCATTGAAAATATAATGAAGAATATTGAAGCCGAGTATCAATCTAACATCGATAAGTTCAGCCAAGATGTGATTATTGCCCAAATTGAGTTACTTCTGCAATATAGCAACCGTTTTTACAATCGTCAGTTTATTACCCGAAAGCCAGGAAATGAGGAAATATTAATTCGACTGGAAAATTTGTTAAGCGATTGTTTTAATGATGAGCAGCTTTCAGAAAAAGGACTGCCATCGGTACAGTATATTGCAGAGCAACTGAATGTTTCTTCTAATTATCTAAGCGATATGCTGCGCAGTATTACCGGACAAACCACACAACAGCACATACACAACAAGCTGATAGAAAAAGCCAAAGAATTGCTTTCTACCACTAATTTATCAATTACTGAAATTGCTTATCAATTGGGCTTCGAACACATACAGTCGTTCAGTAAACTATTCAAAAATAAAGTCAACCAAAGTCCATTGGAATTCCGGACGGGGTTTAATTAACTCTTTTTTTCGGTCCGATAGACAGGATTCCGTAAAAACGTATCACTATTACTCAGTTATGTATAACTGCCTGGCTACTCTCAGCTCCTAAATTTGTCCTGTATTTAAAATCAAAAAAAATGGCAAAAACAGTTTTTATTACAGGAGCTTCCCGGGGTTTGGGCAAATTATGGGCGGAAGCATTCCTGAAAAGAGGCGACAATGTGGTCGCAACCGCTCGAAACATTGATGCTTTGGGCGATTTGAAAAAAGAATTTGGAGACAAAGTTCTCCCTTTACAATTAGACGTGACGGACAGAACTGCAGATTTTAAAGCGATAGAAAAAGCAAAAAAAAATTTCGGAAAGATCGATGTCCTTATCAATAATGCAGGCTATGGTCTGTTCGGCACCGTAGAAGAAACTTCCGAGCAGGAAGCCAGAGAAAACGGCCATAGAGCACATTCATATTTATCTGGTCAATGAAGCCAAAAACAGAATAAGAACCGAAGAGCTGAACATTTCTGAAATTGCCTACGGGCTTGGTTTTGAGAACCTGCCTTATTTCTCCAGATTATTCAAAAAAGAAACAGGAGTAAGCCCAAGCGAGTTTAGGAAAACCCTGAATAGTAATTAAACAAGCTTCAACCGGAATTGTTTCTTTCAACCATTAAGCAACAAATTCTCTGCTTCATTTATATAATTCGTTATGGTTGGTTCCAAAAATCAATAATGCAAAATTCTATGACAGCTACAAAAATTAAAATTGAATGGGTGGACATTGCTGGAGGAACATTTTTAATGGGGAGCCCAAACAACGAAACGGACAGATGGGATCATGAAACACAGCTAAGGGATTAAAGATCAGTAGGCTTTTTCATTTTCTACAATCGTTCTGAATGTCAGGTTTATCCTCGGTTCGGTTATCTTTTTAGTGGGGGGTAATCTATGTAGCCAATGGGTTTGCGTAGCACCTTTCATCACTAACAGACTTCCATGTTCCAGAAGCAACGCTACTTTTTCTTTGCTTTGTTTGTGCTTGAAGGCAAATTTTCGTTCTGCACCAAAACTCAAAGAGCCAATCGCACCGTCTTTTTTCAAATCGCTTTCCCCGTCGCTGTGCCATGCCATGCCCTCATCACCATTATGGTACAGGTTGAGCAAACAGGAATTAAAGTGCTCACCTGTTTCTTTTTCAATCAATGCTTTTAATTCCAATAGCTCTTTTGTCCAGGGCAAAGCACATTTGGTGGTATTGGAATAGGTGTATTCAAAAGATTTGTCGCCGTACCACGCTACCTTTCGTCTGGTAATGATTTTCTTGCCGAAAATAATGGCTTCATCATTTCGCCATTCAATAGTGGTAAGCAACTTTTCCAGATAATTGTCGGCTTCTTTTTGATTAAACAACTTGCCATAATAGTTTACCGTTCCGTCTTTTGGCAACCGGTTTTTTGTTCTGTCTATGCTGTCGTCAAATAGTTTCATTCTTCCATTTCAGATATTTTTCCTTCAGGCAATGTCCGCAGGGACGAAAACCATTTTTTATTGCTTCCCGTTCCGATGGAAAGAAAACCCTGTTTTCCCTTTTCATTCTTTTGCCCGAAGTACAGCCCAATACACCGTAAATTTTCAGTTTACTATTACCGCCTAAGCGTATTTCCTTTCTTCGGATTCTGGTTCTTAATTCACAGTCCGAAATTTCCGGATGTTTTATCATATCCTAACTGGTAGCATCATGAAAAATGATGCCCAAAGTATGGCGTTCGCCTGTTCTGACCTCGCTGACCCCGTGTTTCATGTTCACTCGATAATAACCTTTTGTGCCTTTTTCAGGTTTAAAGTTAGTTGTAAAAATCAATAGATCGCCTTTCCCGGGCTTTAGCACTATGGCTTTGGATTGTGCTCTCGGGATTTGCTGTGTCAGCACAAATTCACCCCCTGTAAAGTCCCTGTCCGGTTCGTTCAGAAACAAAACGGCCTGCATTGGAAAATACACATCGCCATACAGATCCCGATGTAACGTATTGAAGCCACCTTGGCCATATTTCAAAATCAAAACGGTTGCTTTCTGCTGTCCGTTCCGGTGGCATTGCTCCAATAATTCTGCGTGTTCCAGTGGAAATTGCCTATCAAGATTCAAAACCTTAAACCAGGCATTGGCTATGGGTGCAAGATACGGATAAATGGTTGTCCTTATGGTCTGAATTAGGTCGGGAAGTGGATAGCTGAAATATTTGTATTCGCCCAGGCCAAAGCGATAACGTTCCATGACCACTGTTTTCCGGTACAGATCAGGGTTGTCGTAATCCACCTTCAGTATTTCACATTGTTGGTCCGACAGCAGGTTTGGCATAAGGGCATAGCCGTTTAGGTACATTGTTTCACTAACACCTTGCCAATCTGTATTTTCTATTTTTTGGATAATATCTTTCATAGTGCATTCCTGCTGGTTTTTAATACGGATAACGATAAGCGGGTTTTGTCAGCTTGGCCAAATTTGTTGGGCATCATTAATGTTCGCTATCTATATCCGTATCATAATAAATTACAGATTTATTTTTGCCTGCTCCCAGCCTATTATGGCGGTTTTTCGTGTGGTCCCCCAATGATACCCGGCAAATTTGCCCGAAGCCTGAATGACACGGTGGCAGGGAATTAGGAATGCGATAGGATTGCAGCCGATAGCTGTCCCTACAGCTCTTGATGCGTTTGGGTTGCCGATTTGTTCGGCAATATTCCCATAGGTTGATAATCTCCCCAATGGTATTTTCAGCAGACTTTCCCAAACTTTCAATTGAAAATCCGTGCCTTTAAGATGCAGTTTGATTTCATTGAGTTTGCTCCAGTCGTTCTGAAAGATAAATAAGGCATTTTGCTGAAACAGATCTAATTTTCTTTGAAATTCAGCGTTTGGAAACTTTGCCGCAAGGTTGCTCAATGCCTTTTCTTCGTTATCTTCAAATGCCATATAACAGACCCCTTTATGGGTAGAAGCGACAATCAAGGAACCAAAAGGACTTTCGGCAAAACTGTAATTGATATGCAGGTTTTTCCCTCCGTTCTTATATTCAGCAGGTGTCATTCCCTCTATGTTCACAAACAAATCGTGCAAACGGCTGGTGCTGGAAAGTCCTGTTTCAAACGCCGTGTCAAAGAGGGTAGCCTGTTCTTCTTTAAGAATTTTCTTTGCGTGTTCAACACTGATATATTGTAAAAACCTCTTTGGGCTTGTTCCTGCCCATTCCGTAAACAGTCGTTTGAAGTGCGACGGACTTACATCTATCCTCTGTGCCACTTCATCAACATTAGGTTGTAATTTGAAATTTCCCTTGATATAATCAATTGCTTTGGCAATGCGGCCATAATTGATATTTGCCTGTGTCTCCATAACAAAATAAATTTTTATACTGCAAATATCTGACGTAATCCACTGTTATAAAATCCGAATTGTACTATTTTAAATTTCTGAATGCATTTTTTGCAGGAAATCTTGTGACTGGATAGTATTATCGATATTATTCAGCCAATGACCTATGCTGCCCTGTACATATCACGCAATGAGCTTTTCACGTAACCGACCATTTCAAGAGTTTAATCATTGAATTTCAGTTTATTGTGTTTTTGATGTCTGCTTTACGGCACATCTTTTACAATAAAGTAATATTGACCAGATAGTTTTTTGCTTATTTTGCATAGACAGATCTCTCGTTTTATGAAGGAGGATATAAAAAAATATTCCATACTTTCTGAAAAGATTAAACAATCCGATCACAAGGCGTATATAGAGTTGTTCAATATGTTGTGGGAGCCGATGTTTGTGTATGCCAGGGCCATATTGGGTGATGATGACCTGGCCAAGGATCTGATGCAAAATGTCTGGGCCAGTTACTGGGTGAAGAGAGAAAAGATGGAGGTGATAAATATCAAGGCATATCTTTTTATATCCCTTAGAAATGCATGTTACAAGTCTCTGAGCAAGGATAAGATCAGGACGGAACAATTGGAAGTGATAAAGGAAATTCAATTTGATCATAATGAGAACTCTGATACCACTTCCTGTTCTTACGATGAGTTGACGGAATCCATAACCAGATCATTGGAAAATCTGCCCCAAAGATGTAAGGAGATATTTGAAATGAGCCGTTTGAATGGTATTTCCAACAAGGAAATTGCATCCGAACTAAAAATATCGAAGAGAACGGTCGAAAATCAATTGTCTATAGCACTAAAAAAAGTGAGAAAAGACCTGGTACATTTCGTAAAGATGCTTCTTTAAAATTAACTTTATGTTAATAAAACACCTATATATTGGCAAATTGTTAATTATCTTGTTTGTTGTGTGAGTTGTCATGCCTTTTTGACTCCTTCCAATGAAAGTCAATCAGTATGCAAGCTTCACATTTTAAAGATTTTTTGAAAAAGTTTTTAAATCGTTCCATTGAGCCCGGAGAAGAAAGGGCCCTGGAAGATTTCGACAAGAAAATGCTCTCCAGGTTCTTTCTGGAAGAGGAATGGGATTCAAGGCACAGTAATAAAATCCGCAAAAGTATACTTAAGGCCCTTCCAAAGGAAGAGAAGAAGGTAAGACCCGTCTTTTCAGTGATGAAGGTGGCAGCAAGCATTGTACTATTATTGGGTTTGGGGGTATTGGCCTATTATATATTTAATAATGAACCTCAACCAGCGGCAAAAATTGTAAAAACAACCGACTGGGGACAAAAACTCGATCTTGTTTTGGCCGACGGCAGCAAGATCAAACTGAATTCGGGAAGTGTAATAAAGTTTCCTGAAACCTTTAATGATAGCATCCGTGAAGTAGAGCTTGACGGGGAGGCTTTTTTTGATGTGGCAGAGAATCCCGGAAAACCATTTGTAATACGCTCCGAAAATCTTAAAACCACGGTATTAGGTACTTCCTTTAATATCAATGCCGATCCCGGGAATGAGAAAATCGCTGTAACAGTGGCCACAGGCCAGGTAAAAATCGAGTCGGGAAACAATGAGGCTTTTCTTACTCCTAACGAGCAGGGCATTTTTGACAAGTCATCCAGTACAATTTCAAAGAAAACAATTGATATACGAACCTTCCTGGAGTGGAAAGAGGGTATCCTGAGATTTGAGAACAGTACGTTGGCAGAGGTCGCTGTAAAACTGGGCAGGTGGTTCAACGTAAAATTTGAGTTTGAAAATGAAGAGATCAAAAAATGCAGGTTTACCGGAAAATTCAATAACGAAGGGTTACAGACCATTCTGGAAGGTCTGGTCTTTGTCAAGGAAGGCCTGGTATTTCAAAGAGAACAGAACAACGTAATAGTATTATCGGGAAAGTGCACCGATTAAAATCAGGACCATAAAATCAACAGCCTATGATATAAATGAGCAAAAACAAAAGGCAGTCTGCAAAGTACTTTGGCGAGTAGTACAGACTGCCATAGCATCTGATTAATTAAGCTGAAAAAGCAAAACCATCAAACTTTTTTTATGAAAAGCAATTTATTAAAATTAATTAAAGTGCTGGCTAAATTATCAATTTATATTTTACTGGTAGTCTTTATAAATCCGCTATTTGCCTCTTCATACGGGCAGGGACTGAAAGACACAAAAATATCCATTAATATAAAACAGGGCTCGATCATAGAGGTGTTCGAGCATATTGAAAGCCAGAGTTCCTTCCGTTTTTTGTACGACAACAAGATAAAAGACGGGGATGAAAAACTCTCTATTCACAACGAAGACGTAACCATCTACGATGTATTGCAGTTTCTTTCCCAAGAATTCAGGCTCAAGTTTAAAAGAATCAATAATAGTATTTCTGTGACCAGGATTCCGGAAGAGGTCAGAAAACCCGAACCTCCTGTTGTAATTGAGGTTACGGGAAAAGTAATCGATGAAACCGGAGCGCCGCTACCCGGTGCCACAGTTCTTGAAAAAGGAACCACAAACGGCGTAATAACCGATTTCGATGGAAACTTTGCGATCGAGGTCAATGCCGATGCCACTCTTAAAATTTCCTTTTTGGGATACTCCGCTAAAGAAGTTTCGGTAAACGGACAGTCGGAGATAACCATTCAGTTAGAACCCGATGCCACGCTCCTGGACGACGTGGTAGTGGTGGGCTACGGAACGCAGAAAAAAGTTAATCTTACAGGAGCAGTAAGCCAGGTCTCGGGTGAAGATTTCGAACAACGCCCGGTTACGCAACTTACCCAGGCATTACAAGGTGCAATACCTAACCTCAACGTCACTTTTGGTTCCGGAAGACCGGGCAGCAGTGGTAGCGTTAATGTACGGGGAACCACCTCGATAAACGGGGGAGGGCCGTTGATTCTGATTGACGGTGTTCTGGGAACATTAGACCGGATCAATGTAAATGACGTAGAATCCGTTACGGTACTGAAAGATGCTTCTGCTGCGGCCGTGTATGGGGCACGTGGTGCATTTGGGGTTATACTGGTGACGACCAAAAGTGCCAGGGAAGGAAAAACAAATATCACGTATACGACAAACCTGAGTTACACTACCCATGCGGTAAATACCGATTTTATTACATCCGGATACTGGAACGCTAAAATCACTGATGAAGCGATGTACAATGCCCTCGGATACAGAACTACGCGCTACAGCGAGGAAGATTACGCTGAGCTTTGGGCACGGGTTAACGATAAGACGGAACACCCCGAGAGGCCATGGGTAGTGGTCAAACAAAATGCCAGCGGACAGGATATGTATCGTTATTACGGGAATTTCGACTGGTTTAATTATTTATATAACGACAAACGCCCGAAGCAGGAACACAACCTCACTATTTCCGGAGGAAATGAAAAAACACGTTATTCGTTAACCGGAAGCTACTCAAAAGAACAGGGGATTTTTAATATTAGCCCCGACTATTACAAGAGGAATAATTTGCGCTCAAAAGTGCAAAGTGAGTTGAAAGACTGGCTGACCGTCAGCAACAACACCCATTTCTTTAAATCCTCATACGATTGGCATGGGCTGTCTACCAATTTCAATACAGTGTCAAACAATGTGAGTAACGATCCGGTTTATCAGTACCACCCTGCGTATGTACCCCGGAACCCTGACGGTACACTGACGGGTTATTCGGGTGTCAACAGCTACCCCATCGGGTATGGGCTGCACAATGCTTTGGAAAGCGGTACCATGAAGGGGTACAATAATGGAACAGAACTGACAAATACGACAGAGGCAGTCTTCAAGCTGGCAGAAGGCCTGACCGTAACAGCCAATTACTCCTATCGCGAATACCGTACAGAGTATTCATACCGTTCAACACCACAGTATTATTCAAAATTCCCCGGTGTTATGGAGCGCCATAACCTTGCAGCACTCAGTTCGGATCGCTTGAATGAACATATGACCAAAACCCATTGGAACTTTATCAATGTTTTTGGAAACTACGAAACAAATTTTGGCGACCATCACCTCAGTGTTACCGCAGGTTTTAACCAGGAAGACCGGACCTACAAACTGATCGGAGGTATAGGTGATAATTTACTTTCCGAAACACTGAACGACTTAAACCTGGTCGTAGGGAATAAACAATTCAAGGGCGGTGCCAACGAATGGGCAGTGCGCGGAGGCTTTTACAGGGCCAATTATAATTTTGCCGGAAAATACCTCTTCGAGGCGAGTGGTCGTTACGACGGCACATCGCGTTTTCCCCAACGTAGCCGATTTGGTTTCTTTCCTTCTTTTTCTGCAGGATGGCGCCTGAGTGAAGAACCGTTTTTCGATAAACTGCGACCGGTAATAAACAATCTGAAGATCAGGGCATCCTACGGGTCGCTTGGAAACCAGGAAGTCGATACCTATTCATATATTTCGTCTATGGGTACCGGCCAGATCAATTACGGAGTTGACAGCCAGCGGCTGCCGGTAACCAATGCTCCGTCTCCGGTAGCGAATACGCTGACATGGGAGAGCATCACTACCAGTAACCTTGGTCTGGATATCAATATGTTGAAAAACCGCCTGTCAGTAGAAGCAGATTTCTATATCCGGGATACACGTGACATGCTTAGCCTGGGCCAGAAACTGCCGGGTGTTTTCGGGGCGACTGAGCCACGGGTTAATGCCGCCGACCTCCGTACGAAAGGATTTGACCTTGCCATCGGGTGGAATGACCAGTTCGAATTGGCAGGAAAACCCTTTTCTTATAACGTGAGAGGAGTGCTGTCTGATTACGTGGCCCATATTACAAAATTTGAAAATCCCGACCGACATCTCAGCTCCCATTATGAGGGCAAACGCTGGGGCGAAATCTGGGGGTATTCTTACGATGGTTTCTTTAAAACCACAGAAGAAGCCCAGGCCTGGGCTTCTATCGTGAACCAGGATCAGATTAATGTACGAAGGGTGCAGGCACCCACAGAAGAACTGCGTATGTTACAGGCCGGAGATATCAAGATCCTGGACCTTAACGGAGATGGAATAATCAACACCGGCGCCAATACCCTGGATGATCCCGGCGACCGGAAAGTTATCGGAAACAGTCTGCCGCGTTACTCGTATGGGTTAACCCTGGGAGCAAACTGGAACGGTATCGACATGACGGTTTTATTCCAGGGCGTGGGTAAACAAAACTGGTATCCCAATCTGGAAGCCCAGGCGTTTTGGTCGGTTTACGCACGTCCGTACCATTCATTTATTCCCGTCGACTTTCCAGGCAAGGTCTGGTCGCCCGAAAACCCGGATGCCTATTTCCCGTTTTTACGGGGCTATACTGCACAGAATGCTGAACTTTCGGTTCCTAATGACATGTATTTGCAGGATTTAGCGTATTTAAAACTGCGTAATCTTACCATCGGATACACATTGCCGCAACGATGGATGGACCGGATCAAGGTTACCCGGCTCAGGGTGTATGTGGGAGGTGAAAACCTGCATACCTGGACAAAGTTGAAAACGGATTATATGGATCCGGAAGAAGTCATGTCTGATCCTACAGGACGGACATATCCTATGGGAAGAACCTATTCCTGTGGCTTACAGGTGACTTTCTAATCAGGCAAACAGCATTAAAAACTAAAGATGATGAAAAAAATATTCCGTTATATTACATTAAGTATAATTGGCCTCACAGCATCCTGCAATGATGATTATTTAGAGCATTATCCCCTGGCAGAACTAACACCGGAAAACTATTTTCGAAATGCACAGGAGTTAGAGAGTTATACAAATGCCTTTTATAATCAACTGCCTGACGCATTGGATATACATTATTACAATCCGCATCAGGCCGATGATGAGGCCCGTAACACCCTGCCGGATGAATTCAGGGGAACACGTATCACCCCTGGTGACGGAGGCGGATGGTCCTGGGGTGCATTACGCCGTATCAATATTTACCTGGAGCACTCACACCAATGTACAGATGAACAGGCCCGCCTGTTATACGATGGGATAGCCCGGTTTTTCAGGGCGTATTTTTATTTCGATAAGGTTGTTCGTTTCGGAGATGTGCCCTGGTATGAAAGTGCCCTCGGAGTAGACGATGAAGGGCTGCAGAAACCTCGTGATTCCCGGGAATTTGTATTTGAAAAAATGTTGGAGGATATAGATTTTGCCATAGAACATGGCCGGCAGGAAAAAAGTGCACAATTGATTACCAGGTGGACAGCCCTGGCATTGAAGTCACGCATGTGCCTGTTTGAAGGGACATTCCGTAAATATCACGGTCTGGACAATTGGGAGGAAATGCTTCAGGAATGCGTCAAAGCATCAGAAGAGCTTATGGATGCCGGTGTGTATAGTATTTATACCAGTGACCCGAATACGGCATATCAGGAGTTGTTTATTGCCGAAGATGCCATCGTGGACGAAATGATCCTGGCCCGTCAGTATACGGAAAATATTCCGTTGGTGCATTCGGCCAACTTTTATACCCTCTCCGCTTCGTTCGGCAGGCCGGGCATGCAAAAATCGGTGGTAGACAGCTACCTCATGAAAGACGGCAGCCGTTTTACAGACCTCCCCGGATATAAGACCATGCAGTTTTACGAAGAGACCCGGGACAGGGACCCCCGTATGCAGCAAACCATCCGTACTCCGGGATACAAACGTATAGGAAGCGACCAGGCAAGTGTACCGGACTTTGCTACCTGTGTCACCGGATACCAATATGTGAAATACGTCTTGTCTGCTCAATATGATGCTGGCCGGAATACCAACGATATGCCGATATTCCGCTATGCGGAGGTATTGCTGAACTATGCCGAAGCGAAGGCCGAACTGGGAGCACTCACCCAGACAGATATTGATCGCAGCATTAAACTGTTGCGCGATCGTGTAGACATGCCTAACCTCGATGTAAATGCGGCCAATGCCGATCCCGATACCTACCTCGTTTCCGAATATCCGAATGTAAGCACCGGAGCAGACAAGGGGGTTATCCTGGAGATCCGGCGGGAACGCCGGATCGAACTTGTCAGGGAAGGACATCGTTACCGCGACCTTATGCGATGGAAGGAAGGACAACGACTTGCAGAGCCGTTTTATGGGATGTATTTTCCCGGTGCAGGAGCGTATGACCTGGACCAGAATGGTACCATTGACCTGGTGCTCTATGAGGGTAGTGCTCCTGCTCCCGTGCCGGGCAGACAGTATCAGCGTCTTGGAGAACTGGTATTGGAGCACGGTCTGAATGGAGGGCGTATTGTCAATTTGCCGGATATTACGAAAACGTGGGATGAGGATAAGGATTATCTGTACCCGATACCACTCGATGAATTATTGTTGAATCAAAACCTGACCCAAAATCCGGGCTGGGCTGAATAAGAAGACAGGATGATGAACACAAGAAACGAGAAAATGAAAATACAGCATATAATGCCATTTACCTTTTTTGTATTGATGGCAATTGTAGGGTGCGAAGGCAACGCAGCGTTTGACCCGGGCCCCTTTGCGCAGGGAGACGATGAAGAAAAAACAGTACTCACTTTCCATGTGACCGACGGGGAAGGTACCCCCATCGATAGTGCCTATGTAGTGTCTTACCGAAGCCTGGCACCAAAACATCTCCGGGTGGGCGAAGGGTTTACCAATGAAGAAGGGAAAATACAAATTGAAGATGCGAGCCATACTACAACCGGGTATGCAACTGTTGTTGCCCCGGGATACAACTCCAAGAAAATAGCGCTTGACCTCGAAGAGAAGCAGGATAATAATATCCCTGTTACCCTCGGTGAGCAGGATGTGCTAAAGGTGATGAGTTATAACATACAGGAAGGCTTTAAAAATGATGCCCGGTCAAGACAGGAATTTGCCAACTGGGTGAAGCAGTATGACCCTGATATTATTTTACTTCAGGAGATGATGCACTTTACCGATGCCTCCTTTGCAGCATTCGCCAGAACCTATGGGCATGACCATGCTGTTTTGACAAAAACGACGGGCATTCCGACAGGCATTACTTCCAGGGAAGAAATTAAAGATATACGGAAAGTAGTTCAAACCGGAGTCCTGCATCACGGCTATGTAACCGGTGAAACCTCAGGTATAAGAGTGTTTTCCGTTCATCTTTGCCCGTATGAACTGGACAATGAACGGAACATCCATAACATTGCCCGTAAAGACGAAATTAAAATTATCATGGATGATGCTGCAGGGTATACAGGTGCTCCGGTGGTAATCGGAGGGGACTTCAACGATCACAATGAATTTGACCGGGACAGTTACGGGGCCGGATACCGTTATGCCGATAGAGACCACACGGTTACCAATACACTGAATACCTACGATTTTCACGATACATATCCCTTGCTAAACAATACGTTTAAGCCTTCGTGGCCAGTAGATAATGTGGCGTCGAACGGACCTAATGAAGGTGCCAGGTTAGACTATATTTTCGTAAGTGATAACACGGAAAACAAAGTAGTTTATTCCGATATTATTCAGTCGATATATACCGATACGTTTTCCGATCATTACCCTACATATATCGAAATAAAAAAATAAAACGATCATCATGAAGAAAAAATACTACAAACAGGTATTGTCCTCTGTCCTGTGGGCAGTACCCCTGCTTCTTTTTCTCGCTGTAGTTACAGGGTGTGACAAAGAAGACATAGAAGCTCCCGAAACACTGGAAGTCAGTAATCTGAACCCTGTTGTCAAGGCAGACGGAAGTTCGGTATCTGTCGATGTTTCCTCCAATACAACGTGGAAAGTGGGAACCATTGAGGCCGATTGGCTGACGGTAGAAAACACGGCAGGAACAGGCGATGGACAAATACTTTTGTCATGTGATGAGAATGAGGCTGTCCAGGCCAGGGCAACAGAATTCTTCGTCGTAACGGTTAAAGACGGAGTATATCATAAAGTAAAACTCACACAATTGTCGAGTGATCCTTTTATTACATTGGAAGAAAATGAAATAGAAGCAGGATCAAGGCCCAGAAATCATGAAATTAAGCTGAACAGCAATATCCCGGCAGAAGCCATAACTGTAGAAATCGTATACGAAAAAGAAGAAAGTAGCGATTGGGTAGTTGGTATTAGTGTGGAAGCTGGAACATTTAAATTCCAGACAGCACTGAATACGACAGACGAGGAGAGGGTTGCGAATATTATCCTGTCATACGAAGATACGGAAAGTGAAGATACGGAAGTATGGGATAAAATAACAGTGACACAAATGGCTGCAGGAAACGACGGCCCGCCGGAAATGAAAGATTTTGATTATGTCAAGGGGCTACCTTTGGGTGGAATAGATGAAAATATAGCTGTGGAGGGAAATATCGTTTCCACAGGCAGTTCCGGTAATTTCCGGAATAACACCTATATTATTCAGGATGAAAATAGCAGGGCGATAGCATTTGAATCTGCCGACAACCTTATCTTCGATAAATACGATAAGGTACAATTGCTCCTGGATGGCAGCGAAATAGGCACATTTGAAGATTGCGGTACCGAATATAGAATTATAAGGGGTATAAGTACGGCCAGTATACTGGCACAGGAAGCCGATGCGGGCTTTGCGCCGCAGCCTGTGCACATAGGTGATTTGACGGAGGATCATCTCCTGGCCGTTGTAACACTACAAGATGTGGAATTTGCTGTGCCACATGGCGGATATACCAATTTCCATGAATATTATGTAACGCAGTCTTACGCTGATTATGCGACGAAACACTACCCCGCCCCGATACGGGACATAGAGGGGAACGACATGTACCTTATCACCAACAGAGAGGTAGAATATCGACGAAATTCAGTACCAGGGGGATCGGGAACAATTACGGGTGTCGTAGTGAAGATAACGAATAGTGCATACGGTAATCTGGGAGAATTTTCCATCCGTCACCTTGAAGAACCGGATATTGCTATCGATACTGACCCGGCAAACGGGTTTTCGGAAATACTGGTAGAATGGGAGAAAGCCTGGGTGTCTGGAGAGTTTGCAGACGGTGTTGATAACCTGCCCCCCACAACAGGACCATCAACAGCTACGCTGCAAAAGGACAACAGTGCCGGTTTCCACTTCAGTAGCGCTCCTGCCAATGGCGTATTCCTGATTGATAAGTACAGGGGAGACAAACCAGGTAGCAATACCATTATCAGCAGGTCCTCCTATAATGTGAACTCCTGGGGATCAGGACGGTACTGGGTAATGGATAATGTTTCTACCACGGGAATTACTTCGTCACTTTCCCTGCAGTTCGAAGCTAACAGCAGTACCGGTAACGGCCCCAGGGATTTTATCGTCGAATATTCACTCGACGGTGAAAACTGGAACCAGATAGCGTCTTACCAGCTTACAGGACAGATTGCGCCAAATCAATCGGAACATGTTGTTGCCGGGTATAAGATGTATACGTATAAATTACCTGACGTGTTATTAAATAAACCAAACATCAAAATCAGGTTGATGAATATCAACAGTACATCGGTAAACGGTGGCAGTACAGCTATTCCGGGCGGAACAAGCAGATTGGGGTACTTTTCAATAAAATACCATAAGTAATCCCGGGTACTGCCCATCGCAGCAGGATTTCATAAACTGTGTAAACAGGAACAGAGGCCGTCTAAAAAGTTTTAGGCGGTCTTTTTTATATCCGGTCTGTTTGCCTGTTTTCTACTTTGACCCGGCAAATCTGATAGGTATCACCCGGGAGCAATCCTATAAAAACTGTTTGTGATTATCCGTATTAAAGGCCATAGAGAGCGATTCGGTGCTATTCCTGAAATGACTTTGAAAAGACAGGAGAGCACCAATTCCGGACAGTCAAGAAAATATTTGATTTCCATGTTCTGTATACGGAATCTCTACCTGAGAGCGTAAGATGTGAGGTAAATACCTGTTGATGAGGAATGTAGTTTTGGGTAATTTACTGTTTTTTTATAAGTCCCAGTGACACAAGAAACTGTTCTGTTCGGGCTATGGTCTTGTTGTAGTATTTCCTGTATTTGTAATTGAAAAAACCGTGTGGCTGTCCTTCATAGAGATACAGATCGCAACGGCTTCCTACTTTTTCCATGACCTTTTTATAGTACTGTGCTGTCTCTACCGGTATCAGGTGATCCTTGGTCCCCAGAAATATGATAGTGGGAGGAGCTCCCTTATGGAGATTGTGGAGCGGAGAAAAATCGTGATATTGATCACCTATGCGCTCAAAGCCATATCCCCCCGGTCCGTTATCTATTACTGGATTAAAAAGAACCAGGGCATTGGCTTTTGGACTGATGTTCAAGTCGTCTCCCGGATCGTTGTATTTGTCGATAGTAGCCGTTGCCGCAGCCAGGTGCCCCCCGGCAGACCCACCTGAAGCTATAATTTTGTCCGGATCAATGTGAAATTTTTCTGCATTGGAACGTAAAAAGCGGATAGCAGACTTGGCATCTTTCAAAGATTCAAAAGGAGATGTCTTGTAGCGTGATCTGGTCCGGTAATCTGCCAATACACCAATGACGCCCCTTTTTGAAAAGTATTTTGCGTGGTGTTTAAATGCTACTCTGCTACCCGTAACCCATCCCCCGCCGAAAAAGAAAACCATAACCGGATACTTTTTTCCCTTAATCAGTGGTTCCGGATAATAAATATCCATTGTTAAGGTGGTCGTATCCGTTTTTTTATAAATTATATTTTCCTGAGCAGTACTTTTTTGATAAAAAAGGACCAGGAAAAGAATGGAGATATTCAGGCAGATTATTCTTGTTTTTTTTGTAGACATACAGATAAATTTATACATTTTCACAAATATATTTCCATTCCTTATTTTATCTGTCCTGCACTGTACCGGGCCGGGAAATTATAGAATTCATATCGGGCAGTACAGTACAGTACAGCCCTTAGTATAAACATTATTAAATTGCCCATGAAAAATTTATCAGTAATGAAGTTAAATTCCGTTCTATGTCTGTCATGCCTTATGGTGTGTATGTGTTTTTCTGTCCTGAACGGACAGGAGAAGCATAAAAGGCCGAATATTATCCTGATGGTCAGTGACGACCATGCTTATCAGGCGGTCAGTGCCTACGGACATGGTTTGAATGAGACCCCGAATATCGACAGGCTTGCCGATGAAGGTGCCATTTTTACCAGGGCAACAGTAACCAATTCCATCTGTGCCCCCAGCAGGGCGGTTATCCTTACCGGGAAACACAGTTTTATCAACGGTAAAGTAGATAACGTACAGCCCTTTGACTGGGATCAGGACAATTTCCCCAAGGCATTGCAAAAGGCGGGCTATGCTACTGCAATGATCGGCAAGATCCACCTTCACGGACTTCCCCAGGGCTTTGATTTTTCGATGGTCTTACCCGGCCAGGGCCATTATTACAATCCCGATTTTATCGTTAACGGCGAAAAAAAGCGTTTTGAAGGTTATGTGACCGATATTACTACCGAATACGCCCTGGAATGGCTGAAGGAAAAACGGGATAAGGAAAAACCCTTCCTCCTGATCTACAATCAGAAAGCACCTCACCGTAACTGGAAACCGGCCCCCGAATACCTTCACCTGTACGATGAGGTAAACTTTACGCCCCCCGATAACTTCTTTGATCCGGAAACCGGGTATAAAGGGCGCGGTACTGCTGCCCGGACGCAGGAGATGGAAGTTGCCCGTCACGCCCAATGGGGGCACGATTTCAAGTTCCTGACCAGTCCGGAGGGTAAAAAGACCGGTTTTGACCGGGAGTTAAAGCGGTTCAATACACAGCAGCGATCGCAATGGGAAGCGGCATACGGGCCTAAAAACAAGGCTTTCATAGAAAAGTATTTTACGGATAAGGAGCGTTTCGGTGATGACAAAGCCCGGGATAGGGAAATAGCACTGTGGAAATACAATCGTTATATCAAGGATTACCTGCGGACGATAAAATCTGTAGACGACGGAGTAGGGGAGCTGCTCGATTACCTCGAAGAAAATGACCTCGCCGATAATACTATTGTCATATATACTTCCGATCAGGGATTCTATCTTGGCGAACACGGCTGGTTCGACAAGCGTTTTATGTATGAACAATCACTGCGTACCCCGTTGTTGATGAGGTATCCGAAGGAGATTGCCCCGGGAACGGTAATTGACGAACTGGTACAAAACCTGGATTTTGCACCTACATTGCTGGATTATGCCGATGTGGAAGCACCCGGAGACATGCAGGGTGAATCTTTCCGGAAACTGGCCGGCGGTAAAACCGGTGAGTGGCGTGATGCTATTTATTACACCTATTACGAATACCCGTCGGTACACATGGTAAAACGTCATTACGGGGTAGCTACCAAACGGTATAAACTCATGCATTTTTATTACGATATCGATGAATGGGAAATGTATGACCTGGAAGAGGACCCGGAAGAGATGCACAATATTTATAACGATCCCCGATATGCCACAGTAAGGGAAGAACTCCATGAGAAGTTAAAAGAACTCCGCCGGCAATACGGAGATTCCGACAAACTGCAGAACCGTTACTTAAAGACATACCTGCAACATCAGTCCCGGCAAAAGAAAAAATAAAAACCGCAGGCATAATATATGTCCCTGCCTGTTGACCGGTGCTCGCGGAATGCTTAAAAAAGGTATTATGACAATTAAAACTTTAAAAAACAAATCGCTTTTCTGTTTCTTGATATGGAGTCTTTACAGCTGTTATATCACAGGGCAGGAAGCGCTTCCCCATACTCCCAATATCATCATTTTTATAGCCGATGATGTGAGCGCTGACGATCTCGGGGCCTATGGCAATCAGGTGGTAAAAACCCCGAACATCGATGCATTGGCCGGGGGAGGAATCAGGTTTAATGATGCCATTTTAACGACCAGTTCCTGTAGTCCCAGCCGTATAAGCATCTTGACGAGCAGATACCCTCATAATACAGGTGCGGCAGAACTGCATACACAGCCCGTGGTTGATTTCGAATCTGTGGCTTCCAGGCTTAAAACAAAAGGCTATTACACCGGGCAGGCCGGAAAGTGGCACATGGGAAAACTATTGAGGCGAGGTTTTGATAAGATATATGCCAATGGCAGAGAAAATGGAGACGGAGGGGAGGCCAAATGGATTCCATCACTTAAAGAAAGAGAGAGGGATAAACCTTTCTTCTTTTGGTTCGCCTCTATAGACGCCCACAGAGACTGGGGTGAAAATGAATTTACCGGCACTCATGATCCCGAAGATATAGAAGTGCCGCTTACCCTGGTAGACGATGATACCACAAGAGCCGATCTTGCGAGGTATTACGATGAGATCCGTCGGTTTGATTTTTATATAGGAGAAGTGGTAAAGGAGTTAAAGCGCCAGGAAGTTTATGAAAATACGGTGATCATAATTATGTCTGATAACGGCCGCCCTTTTCCGCGAGACAAGACCAGGATGTACGATTCGGGGATAAAAACCCCCTTGATCATCCATTGGCCGGAGTATATAAACAGAGGAATAGTGAGCAACAGCCTGGTGAGCAGTATCGATATCGCTCCTACCATCCTGGATATTTGCGGAGTTAAGTCGCCCGAATCTTTCCAGGGAAGGAGTTTTAAGGAATTGTTGAAACATCCAGACAGAGACTTCAGGACTTATGCCTTTGCCGAACATAACTGGCACGATTATGAAGCTCACGAACGAATGGTCAGGACAAAAGATCATCTGTACATTCGTAATTTCCGTCCGAAACTTCCCAATCAGGGACCTCTGGATATTGTAAAAAGTCCTTCTTTCCACGCTTTGGCAGGGGCCAAAGAAGCCGGGCGTCTGACTTCGGCCCAATCAGATATTTTTCTGTTTCCAAGACCCGATGAAGAATTATTCCTGCTAAAGGATGATCCTCTTCAAACAGACAATCTCCTCGACCATAAACCCTATAAGGAGAAGAAATCCGATGTTCATAATAAACTGGTGCTTAGTCAACTCAGACGTGTGTTGACGGAATGGATGGAAGAGACCGGCGATAACGTGTCGGAACAGCTCACCAAAGACTGGTATACCCGGGACACAGGCGAAAAGATATATGAGAATGCAGGGAAACGCGGGGAGATGCCGGGATCAGGAGAAAATGCCGATCACCAGAACAAGAAGGGAGCGTTTTAGCTAAGCATGCTTCACAGGTGAGCAACTGATGTAAGCAGGGCTCCTTAAAAGGAATTATTAACCAAAAAATCAATCCCGTTCACCACAGCTTTGATGAATATTTATATATATGAAAACCAACCTGTTAAAATGCATTCTTCTGGGAATTACACTGGTGTCATATGCCCAGGAAAAGAAGGAGTCCGGGAAAAACTATAATGTACTGCTCATCATGGCAGACGACCTGAGCATAGATCTGAATACTTTCGGAAATAACCAGGTAAAATCCCCGAATATAGACGCTCTGGCCCAAGACGGGCTGCTATTGCAAAATGCCTACTGTACGGTACCTTTGTGCGGCCCGAGCCGGGTGGCCATTCTTACGGGATTGAGCCCGGACGTGACCAAAACCCCGGGCAATAAGGAATATTTCCGCGATGAAGTTCCCGACGCGGTAACCATGCCACAGCTGTTCAAACAGCACGGATACTTTTCCGGACGGGTAGGTAAAATTTTTCATATGGGGGTGCCGGGAGATATCGGGACCAGCGGCCTGGACGACCCCCGTTCCTGGAATACGGTGGTAAATCCGAAAGGGGTGGATGTTGCACTGGAAAACAAGGTGGTCAATTTCACTCCGGAGATGGGTTTGGGGTCGGCTGCCGCATATCTGGCAGTTCCTGATACTGCCGCACTTCATACCGACGAACTTGTTGCAGCCGAAACGATACAACTCCTTAAAGAACACAAGGATAAGCCGTTTTTTATCGCTGCCGGTTTCTTTCGTCCGCATTGCCCTTATATTGCCCCTCTCAGGTTTTTTGACCTATACCCACCCGATGAAATAAACCTCCCGTATAATCCTCCCGGCGACAGGGATGATATTCCAGGGCTCGCCCGCCGGGTATATAAAGAAGATATGGGAATGACCCGACAACAGCAGCGTGAAATTATCCGGGCCTATTACGCCAGTATCTCTTTTATGGACGAACAGGTCGGTAAGGTAATGCGTGCACTGGAAGAATTGGGATTAAAAGAGAACACCATAGTGATCTTTATGAGCGATCATGGTTACAGTCTCGGGCAACACGGCATGTGGCAGAAGCGTAACCTTTTTGAAGAAGCCACTAATGCCCCCGTGATCATTTCCGTACCCGGAATGGAGGGCGCATCCAAGCGGACGACAAGGATAATAGAGTTTACGGATATCTATCCTACGATTGCCGATGTAGCCGGATTAAAAGCTCCCTCCTATTTGCAGGGCAGGAGTTTTAAGGTGTTACTGGACGATCCCGAAGCAGATTTTGGCGGAATGGCCGGTACGGCTGTTCAACGCCGGGTGGAAAAAGGGACCCCGGGAGCAGGGTGGCAGTTGAGAGGGCGGAGCCTCCGCACTCCCGGATGGCGCTATACGGAATGGGATAAGGGGAAAAAGGGCGTAGAACTATATGATAAGATCAGTGACCCGGGGGAATTTGACAATCTGGCCAAAAACGAAACCTATCGGGATACCATTCGCCGTTTAAGTAAAACGCTGCAACAGCGTGTTGAGGAGAATAGCATTTTAAAAGATAACAAGGGTATAAAGACTAACAAATGAAACTATTAAAAAAGAGTCCGGGGTTCCGGTCAATGCTTTCTTCCCGGATAAAATACGGTATCGGGATTGTGGTACTTCCCCTGGTACTTTTCTGCGGGCACACTTCCGAAAAAGGCCCCGAAAGGCCCAATATACTGGTTATCCTTGCAGATGATATGGGATATGGAGACCTCCGTGCCTATAACGAGCATTCCAAAGTACCTACGCCCAATATAGACAGGCTGGCATCCCAGGGAATCATGTTTACGGAAGCGTATTGCCCGGTTGCCGTGTGCTCCCCCTCACGTTATGCCCTTATGACAGGCACCTACCCGTGGAGAAGCTGGAACAAATCCGGGGCGATGAAAAATTATGAGCGGTCCATGATAGCTCCCGGCCAGCTTACCTTACCACAGATGCTCAAAAAGGCAGGATATGAAACAGCAGGTTTCGGAAAATGGCATCTCGGAACTTTATTTCCAACGACCGATGGTAAAAAACCTGCGGGATACGGAGCATTTTATACCAGGGATAATGGAGCAAATATTGATGTCAGCCAGGAAGTAAGCGATGGACCTGCAGACCGGGGTTTCGACCACTGGCTGGGATTCAGTAGTCCCAGCGAATGCTGGATTCTCGACGGTAACAGGATTATGGGATCGGTTGTTCACAACAAATATACGATCGATGCCGCTTCCGGTACGGAAGATCTGGAAAAGATCCCGTTGGAAGATTACCTGCCTTTTATTACCGGAAAAAGTATAGACTACCTGAGGCAGTATTCGAAAAAGCGAGACGGCAAACCCTTTTTTCTCTATTTCAGTCCCTATGTACCCCATATCCCGCTTGCCGTGCATCCGGATTTTATCGGTACAACCGGAGCCGGGGCTTATGCCGATTATGTACATGAGCTGGACCATTATGTAGGGCGGCTTTTGGACGAACTGGAAAGATCAGGGCTCAGGGAAAATACAATTGTACTGTTTGCCAGCGATAACGGCTCCCAGTTCGTGACCGGGAATCCCGGTGATAAGGTGCCCGGAGGTACCGTAGTAGATAGCACTCAGCACAGGCCCAACTTCCCTTTGCGGGGAGGCAAGTGGACCGCCTATGAAGGAGGCGTACGGACCCCCCTTATCGCTGCCTGGCCGGGACATTTCCCCCCTGGAATAAAGAGCGACCAGTTATTCGGCCTTAATGATGTCATGGCTACACTGGCGCCTGTAGCGGGGTATGAACTTGAGAACGGAACAACGACGGACGGGTTTAATCTCCTGGAGGCCTTTCAAGGAAAAAGCGAACACAAAAGGACCTCCATAGTGGTACAATCCAGTAGCGATGCCTATGGGCTCAGGGAGGGGCAATGGAAGCTCATACAATTCCCGGAAAAAGGAGGGAGTACCCGTTACGAGCTTTATAACCTTCAGAATGACCCCTCCGAAAGTCATAATCTTACAGCAGAATATCCCGGCAGGGTAAGGAAAATGAAAAACGAATTGCACAAAATATTAGAGGGAAATTCAACAACACACTAAATTTTTTATACTACTAAAAACCAAAGCATGAATACATATCATTTTAAACATGTCGCCCTGTTATTATTTACCATTATTACCACGACAAGCTGTAAATCCCAACAGCAGGCACTTAACCGGGTAACGGCAGAAGTCATCGTCTACGGGGGTACCTCGGCAGGAGTCGCTGCTGCCATTCAATGCAGCAGAATGGGAAAATCAGTTGTTCTTATCGAACCGACCAACAGGATAGGCGGGCTCACCACCGGCGGATTGGGGCAGACGGATATAGGTAATAAACAGGCTATAGGCGGAATTTCAAGGGAATTTTACGAAAACGTAAGAAAATATTACGACAATCCGGAACACTGGAAATGGCAGAAAAAATCGGAGTATTCCGACGGCGGGCAGACCAGGACGGGAAAAGAAGAGAACAGCATGTGGACTTTCGAGCCTTCGGCAGCGCTTGCCATTTACAGGGAAATGTTAGCGAAGGAGAACATCGGGTTGGTGTATAACGAAAAACTGAACAGGGAGACCGGGGTAGAGAAAGTTGACGGGAAAATACGCTCCGTAACCATGGAAAGCGGAAAAGTATTTACGGGCACTGTCTTTATCGATGCGACCTATGAGGGCGACCTGATGGCCGCTGCGGGGATAAGCTATACCATAGGGCGTGAGAGCAATGCTATGTACGGAGAGTCGCTGAACGGGGTGCAGCTGGACAAAATCAACAAGTCCCTTACCGGCCTGATTTCCCATAATGCCTCCAAACACAACCTGATCCCGGGGGTAGACCCCTATGTGATCAAGGGAGACCCTGCCAGTGGTTTATTGCCCAATATTAATCAAAAGCCGGGACTCAACGGTGAGGGAGATGATAAAATACAGGCCTACTGCTTTAGGATGTGCCTTACCGATCATCCGGAAAACCGTATTCCTTTTCAGAAACCCCCCGGTTACGACGAGAAAGATTACGAATTGTTGTTCAGGAATTTCGAAGCCCGGAAGGGGGCCTTGAAAGATATGTACAGCTATGGGAACGGAATCATCCCCTGGATAAATTCACGGATGCCGAACCGGAAAACCGATACGAACAACAGGTTTGGTTTCTCTACCGACTATATCGGGATGAACTATCACTACCCGGAGGCCTCTTATGAAGAACGGAAAAAAATAGTGGAAGACCATAAACACTATACGATGGGATTGATGTGGACGCTTGCCAACCATCCCCGGATTCCGGAAGCAGTTCGCAAGGAAGTCTCCCGGTGGGGTACGGCAAAAGACGAGTTTGAAAGTGCCGACGGATGGCAGCAACAGCTTTATATCAGGGAAGCAAGGCGGATGGTCAGTGACTATGTGATGACCCAGCACCACTGTGAAGGATTAAAAGTTGCAGAAGATCCCGTCGGACTGGCAGCCTATGGCATGGATTCTCATCATGTACAACGGTATGTAGATGCCAACGGGTATGTGCAGAATGAAGGTAATGTCGAAGCTCATGGTTTCAAGCCCTACCCCATAAGCTATCGTTCCTTAGTGCCGGGAAAAGAA
Source organism: Sinomicrobium soli (assembly GCF_003285545.1). GTDB lineage: Bacteria > Bacteroidota > Bacteroidia > Flavobacteriales > Flavobacteriaceae > Sinomicrobium. Next base: position 44,024 of record NZ_QLNV01000018.1, read on the forward strand.
GAATGTGAAAACCTGCTGGTCCCTGTCTGTTTAAGTGCGTCACATATTGCGTTCGGATCGATCCGGATGGAACCCGTATTCATGGTCCTGGGACAATCGGCTGCAACTGCGGCAGTACTGGCAGTTGATATGGACAAGGCAGTTCAGGATGTACCGTATGACGCGTTAAAAGAACAATTGCTTAAGGACGGACAAAGGCTGGCCCCCGGAAAAAGATAGGTAGTTTCCCCGAATATTACAGGTAAAGTCACTTTCAACAGCCTGTATTTTGACCATACAGAAAACTTGAAACGCCCGAAGATGTCCGGCATTCATTGCGAGATCCCGGCAATGCTATATCTTCTTTATGGAATTGCGTATTATGATCTGGGGTTTAAACAGCATTTTCTGTGATTCCAGCGGATCCTTGCCGATCAGTGAAAACAGGAACCGCGTAGAGAGCCTGGCAATATCACTCACCGGTTGGGCCACACTGGTTATCGGTGCAGACAGAAATTCAAGAAAGGGATGATCGTCAAAACATATTAAAGACACATCCCCCGGTATGCTCAAACGGTCCTCTTTCAGCGCTTTCAGGCAGCCGAGGGCTATGGTATTGCTAAAAGCAAAGATAGCTGTAGGAATATCGGCATTCTGCAATGCCAGTTTTGTTTCCAGGTAACCGTTCTGAACACTGAAGCTGTCACCTTTCAGGTTCACCTGGTCTATGTTTGCCTCTTTAAGGGCAGCTGTAAAACCCAGTGCCCTCTGCTGGTTAGGGATAGATTGTAATTCGCCCTGAATCCCCAGGATATTCCTGTGCCCCGAGTTAATCAGCAATTTTGTGGCTTCAAAAGCCCCGAAATAATTGTCGGTCGAAACATATGGCAGGTCCAGTTCATCAATATACCGGTCCATACACACAATGGGCAATTCCTTGTTTTTCAATTCCAGGATATGGCTAAACTCCTGTCCGCAGGGCACCATGATCAATCCTTCTATATTTCTGGACAACAGGTTTCTCAAAATCTCTTTTTCACGTTCCAGGTTTTCACCGCTTTCGCTTAGAATAGTGGTATACCCCTCTTCCCTGAGGTCATTATTGATCTTGCTGGCAAGGCTTGCAAAAAAAGGATTGTCCAGCGTAGGGATCAGCAATGCAATAGTACGGCTCTTTCCGGAGCGCAGATGAGCAGCTGCGTGATTGGGTTTGTAATTAAGTCTTTTGGCAGTTTCCAGTACCAGTTTCTGAGATTTCTTCCCGATGCGGTATTCCTCGGCCTTTCCGTTGATAACCCGCGACACCGTGGATATGGAAAGATTTGTTGCCTTGGCAATATCCGTGATACTTGTTCTTTTCATAACGGAAATTTATTTACAACATCAAAGATACTAAATCATGACCTATTTTTGCGCAAAATTTGTTCTATTTTTTTCTTTATAAAGGGATGGAAATGGGTTATTTACTATAATTGACATAAAACCAATAAATTATATTCCTGTTTGATTATTAACTTTTAGGTGTTATTATAGTAAAATATGAACAAACGTTTGTTCATGAAAAATCTTTGATATATATTAGCGAAAAATAAAGGTATATTTTGATTAAATGATTAAAATAAGTTGAAAAAATTGAATTAATACTTAAATGTAGCTTGTATTAATGTGTATTTGTTCTTTTTTGTTTTAAAAAGATGTTGCTTTTGTTAAAAACATGTTCTTTATATTTTTAGCACAAAAATTAATATTTGTGCTAATAAAGTTGTTCTTTTTGTTCTGATAAATCAAAATACACCTGTTTTCAATGCAGTGACGGAAGATCACCTGCCTGTTTAAATCTAAATGGATAGAGAAAATGAAAAAAAATGTTTCAATCCTGTTGTCTTTCTTATCGGCCGGTATGGTAGGCTTGGGGAGCTGTTCCTGTCAGTCGGATGCAAAAAAGGCCGAAAAGGGGCAGGAGCCGGACTCCGGTACCGGGAAAGCGCCTGTTACCCTTATCATGGATACGGATATCAGCGGGGATTATGACGATGTAGGAGCCATGGCCGTACTGCATGCGCTGGCCGACAGGGGAGAAGTGCGGATTCTCGGAACCGTGGCTTCCAACCAAAGTCCGCTGGTAGCACCCACCATTGAAGTTCTCAATACCTATTTCGGCAGGCCCGGCCTGCCCATAGGTGCCCCGAAGATATCCGGTACAAGCCAGGATTCCAGGAACCTGCGCTGGCCGGATACCCTGGTAGCCAGGTTCCCTCACACCATAAAGAGCAACAATGATGTGCCCGGGGCTGTACAGGTATATCGTTCCCTGCTCAGCAGCCAGCCCGATACGTCGGTTACTATTGTTACCGTTGGCTATCTGACGAACATGAAGAATTTGCTGCAGTCACCCCCTGATTCAATTTCGGGCCTGGACGGAAAAGAGCTGGTGACGAAAAAAGTAAAAAAATGGGTGGCTATGGCCGGGAATTTTGAGACTGGGAAAGAAGCTAATGTAAGGAAAGACCAGGAGGCATCGCACTATGCGATCAGTCACTGGCCGACCCCTGTAGTTTTCAGCGGGTTTGAAATAGGAAAAGATGTGGTTACGGGGAAGAGGCTGATCAAGTCAGGAGAACAGACCCCGGTAACCATTCCTTACAGGGAAGGCATGTCAGTGCGGCGTATAGATAAAAAGGGCAGGCCCAGCTGGGATCAGACGGCTGTACTGGCTGCTGCGAGAGGCTTTGAGCCGTATTTCTCAGCAAGACGGGGAAAATTTACCGCAACCGAAGAGGGCATAAGCAGCTGGCAAGACGACCCGGAAGGTCCGCATATCCGCCTGGTCAGGGAAATGGAGTTGGAGGCCCTCACCAGAGAGATCGAGACCCTGATGATGCACAAACCGGAAAAAAATGAACTTAAATAAACCTGTTATGCACGGCAAAGCGACTTTTCAGGATAGCTTGTTGAGACCCCGGTTTTAGGCTGTCCGGAAGAATTTTGTCGTATACCAATCAAACAAATATAAATGAAGAAAGTATTAGTTATAGGAAGCTCAAACCGCGACCTTATTGTTACCGTGGATGATTTTCCCCGGCCCGGGGAAACAGTGATGGGGAATTCGTTTTTACAGATGATGGGCGGAAAAGGAGGTAACCAGGCCATAGCGGCAAAAAGGGCCGGGGCAGACGTGTTGTTTATTTCCTGTATCGGGGAAGATGAGAACGGAATGGCCATAAAGAAAAACTATCAGTCCGAAGGGCTCGATGTGTCTTACATGCTGCTTTCTGAAGATAAACCTACAGGCGTGGCCCTGATTACCGTAGACCGCAACGGGGAGAATAATATCGTAACCATTGCCGGTGCCAATGAAGACCTGTTGCCGGAAAACCTGACTACGCTGGACGAGACCATAGCACAGGCAGATATTTTGCTGATGCAGATGGAGACCCCTGTCCTGACCAATCTGGAAATAAGCCGGAAGGCAAGGGACAACAATAAAAAAGTAGTGCTGAATGCCGCCCCTGCCATGGCCATACCCAGGGAATTGCTGGAACTGGTAGATATTTTAATAGTCAATGAAACCGAGGCCGAGACGATCAGTGGCATGAAAGTCGGCAAGTCTCCCGAACGGGTGATCCGGCATTTGCAGGGAAAGGGAGTAGAACAGGTCATTCTCACCCTGGGAGAAAACGGACTGCTGTACGGAACAGGGGCCGGGGAAACAGTGCACCTGCCGGCCTATAAGGTAAACCCGGTAGATTCCACGGCAGCAGGAGATACGTTTTGCGGCGCACTGGCTGCCGCGCTGAGCCGGAAAATGGAATGGGAGGAGGCCCTGAGGTATTCTATGGCAGCAGCAGCCATATCCGTTACCAGGATGGGAGCCCAGCCCTCTATTCCGGACAGGCACCAGGTGGAAGCTTTCATCGCTAAAAACACTTTGATAGAAAATTCATAATCACTGTATACCATGTTCATTGTTGAAAACTATCTTACGGCCGTTATTTTTTGCTTTATCACCATGCTGTGCTGGGGCTCCTGGGCCAATACGCAAAAACTGGTTCAGAAAACCTGGAGGTTCGAACTGTTTTACTGGGACTATGTGATCGGCATTTTTCTCTTTTCGCTGGCAGCAGCCCTGACACTGGGGAGTTTCGGCACCGAAGGAAGGCCCTTTATCGAAGACCTGAAACAGGCAGACACCTCCAAGATACTCAGTGCCATTACGGGAGGGGTAGTGTTTAACCTGGCCAACATACTGCTCACTGCCGCCATAGCCGGGGCAGGAATGGCCGTAGCCTTTCCCATAGGTATCGGGATAGCCCTGGTGCTGGGTGTGGTACTCAATTATTTCCTGGTCGAAAAGGGAGATCCCGTTCTTTTGTTCGCAGGGGTGTTTTTCGTCATGCTGGCCATTATCATCAATGCCGTGGCCTATCGCCGGTCTTCACCAAACCGGGAGGCTTCCGGCTCAAAATGGATTGTCGTATCGGTCATTGCAGGTGTCCTGATGTCACTGTTCTATCGCTTTGTGGCATCCGGCATGGACCTGGAAAACTTCAGGGAGCCCATGACAGGTATGATGACCCCTTATACCGCAGTGGTTGTTTTTTCCGTGGGCATATTGCTCAGCAATGTGGTCTTTAATAGTATTTTGCTGAAAAGGCCATTGGAAGGAAAGCCGATATCTTACAGGCAGTACTTTAAGGGAAAGATAAGATGGCACAATATCGGGATTCTCGGAGGGTGTATATGGGCACTCGGTAATGTGCTTAACCTTATTGCCGCCGGTAAGGCCGGGCCGGCCATTTCTTACGGACTGGGACAGGGAGCCACCCTGGTCGCCGCATTCTGGGGTGTAGTGATCTGGAAGGAATTCCGGAACAGCCCGAAGCCGGTAAACGGACTGATCACTGCAATGTTCTGCTGCTTTATTATCGGGCTGGGGCTGATCATTTATTCGGGAGGTTCCTGATCATTCATTACCTGCACATCTCTGTATGATGCCGGGTAACTATTGTGTAAATATGATGCATGCAAATAAAAGACATATGATAAGATATCACATAAATACTTTGCTGATAACAGGATTACTCCTCGTCGCTACAAAGGTAACCTGTTTTGCCCAGGCCGGTCAAAGGCCGAATGTCATCGTGATCATGACAGATGATCAGGGGTATGGAGAACTCTCCGTACACGGTAATCCCGTGCTGAAGACCCCGCAGCTCGACAAGCTGCACGGAGAAAGTGTGAGGTTTACCGATTTCCATGCTGCCCCCATGTGTACACCTACCAGGAGCCAGCTGATGACCGGGATCGATGCGGTAAAAAACGGGGCATCCAATGTCAGCAGCGGAAGAACACTCCTGAGAAAAGACCTTAAAACCATGGCCGATTACTTCAGGGAGAGCAATTACAACACTGGAATATTCGGTAAATGGCACCTGGGGGATAATTATCCCTATCGTCCCGAAGACAGGGGGTTTGAAGAAGCCTTGTGGTTTCCTTCCTCACATATCAGTTCGGTACCTGATTATTGGGGGAACGATTATTTCGATGATGTTTACATACACAATGGAAAAAGAGAAGCATATAAAGGGTATTGCACCGATGTTTTCTTTGACCGTGCCATGAACTTCATGAAAAAGTCAGCAGAAGACAAAAAGCCGTTTTTTGTTTACCTGCCCACCAATACCCCCCACCAGCCCTTCTATGCCAAGCCGGAAGATGTCAGGGAAATGGAAGAGGTTATCGAAAACTCGGAATTTGCTTCACTGGAGGAGGATATCAAAACCAAGCTTATCCGTTATCTGGCCATGATCCGGAATGTAGACGAGAATGTAGGAGGGCTTCAGAAATTCCTCAGAAAAAACAAACTCGACAAAAATACCATCCTGATCTTTTTAACAGACAACGGCAGTACCTTCGGCCCGGAATATTACAATGCGGGAATGCGGGGCAAGAAAGTTCAGTTGTACGAAGGAGGCCACCGCGTACCGTTCTTTATCAAGTGGCCGGAAGGCAGGCTGGGGACGCCTCGTGATGTAGAAGGACTAACCCAGGCCCAGGATATCCTTCCCACGCTTCTGGATCTCTGTAAGATCACCAGGGAAAAGGACGCGGCTTTCGACGGGATTAGCCTGGCCCCGGTGTTGAGAGGGAAAGAAGATGTTGACCCGGAAAGGGTACTCTGGATCAATTTCAGCCGGATGCCTTTCGGGGATTACCCGTCGCCCTATGCAAGATCAATCATCGAAAAATCAGATGCGGCCATTCTCTGGAAAAAATGGCGGCTGTTAAACCGGCGTGAACTATACAATCTTGCCGAAGACCCGCTTCAGCAGAATAATGTTATTAAACAGCACCCGGAAATAGTAAGGCAGATGGAAACATATCTCGATAAGTTCTGGGAAGGAGCAAAAGACGTGGTGAATAAACCACAGCGGGTTATCATCGGTGCGCCCGAGGAAAACCCTTCCCTGCTTACTTCCTGCGAATGGATGGACGTTTTTCTGGACAGGCAGTTGCAGGTGGCCCGGGGAGATAACAAGAACAGCTACTGGCTTCTCGATGTGGCCGAGGCGGGGAGATATACCTTCGAATTGCGAAGATGGCCTGAGGAAACAGGAGCTGCACTTCGACAGAGTATTGATTCGGGTAAATCCTTCCCCATAGCATACGCAAAAATATTTCTGAAAGGAGAAGCAGGTGAATTTATGCGCAGGAAAAAAGTAGGACAGGACGATCAGGGCTGCACGTTTACCGTCGACCTGGAAAAAGGTCCGGTAGCACTGCACACGTGGTTCGACGATGAGAATAACAACAGTTTGTCAGGAGCATATTATGTGTATGTGACAAGAAAATAAGCATAATGGCCAATTATTATTAGAAACCAATAACCAAAACCCAATACATTATGAAACCAAAAAAAAATAAGATCCATCTTCTGTTTATGCTGATCCTTTTTCAATGGGGGTGTACGGATGAAAAGGTTTTTGAAACCGACGAACAGATAACTCATGAAGAACAACTTGTTTCAGGTTTGTCAGGAGGCCCTGCAACAGCTTATTATGTAAGTACCAGCGGATCGGATGCCAACGACGGGCTCAGTGCGGCCACTCCTTTTAAGACCTTGTCCAAGGCGGCCGGTATGATCACCGGAGCCGGAGATTCCATACTTTTAAAGCGCGGCGATCAATGGTCGGGAGAGCGTATACAGCTATCGGGTAAACAGGGAACTCCGGAAAACCCGGTGACCATTACGGCATACGGGTCCGGACCAAAACCCGTGATCAGTGACAATACGAATGCGGCAATTTTTATTGCCAACTCTTCAGGGTATGTTATTGAAGGATTACAGATTGATGATAATACTACCGGAATTACGCTCATATATCCTTTCAGGAACGGGAGGGAATATGTACGGATACGGGATTGTGATTTTAACGGGGGAGGAACCTGTGTGCGGATCACAGGCGATTACCAGAAAGATGTAACCACGGCATTCGAATATAATATTAAGGATATCCTGGTCGAAGATTGTACCTCGGTAGGCAGCGAAGTCTTTTTGAACTGTGAATACTTTTCCAACCTGACACAGATCGATTTTGAGACCTATCCGATATGGGACCTGAAAATAGCCGATTGTGACATCACCTCCACTGTCAAGACAGCCATACTTCCCCGCTGGACCAAAGGCGGGTATATAGACAACTGTACCATGCTGGACATTTATACCGGAGAAGCCGAGAACGGATCGTGTGCGGTACTTTTGAGAAGGACCCGCGATTTTGAAGTTAAAAACACCGAAATTGGTTATGTACACCGAAAAGCTCCCAATGGGCCGGATGGTGAAGCTATCGATTTTGAAGGGCATGTGGTAGAATGTACGGTTTCCAACTGTTACCTGCACCATTGTGACGGCCCGGCAATGATGTTCTTTTATACCCTGAATCAGAACGGGCCCGTAAAATACAACAAACGGAACTACGTGCTGAATAATACCTTTCACCACAATAACCAGTCCGCACACCATCCCGAAGATTGTGAGATATGGATATCAGACCCCCTGGTAGATTCCAACGGACCTACCGAGATAAGCGGAAATACCTATACCCGGGTGCCGGGAGTAAGTTTCTATCTCGTCCGCCCCAATGTAACTCCCAACATCACCTTCAGTAATAATACCGAAGTGACCGATGCAGGTCCGTATGAATGGAAATTTGACGGAAGTACCTCGGGAATACCGGCCGAAGGCTCTCATAACGACCTGGCAGGCATGACCCGTTTCGGGACTTATGTACAACTGGAGCTCGATGCAGCCCAGGACGATGGCCCTCCCGCATTTGCGCTGGACGATACTCATCATAAGGGGTTGGATACCGGTTTGAATATCGATGCCTCATCAAACCCGAAAATATACCTGACCATCAGGAACAACACACCGGCGCGCAAATTAAAGGTGTATTGGGCAAACCAGTTAGAAGATGCCTATTCGGAACCCCTTAGCGAAGAACTGAATATTATAGGCAATGCCGGCGAATATTCCAATTATGTTCTTGACCTGGGAACGAATACCGCATGGACGGGGACCGTAGATAAGGTAAAACTGGTCTGGCCCGATATGTCAAGCGGGTCGGGAACCCTGGATATAGATCATATAGAGGTTGCACCATAGTCACAATACCTTTTAAAGCCCGGTATCCGGATACTGTTCCGGATGTCCGGCGCCTTTTATGAATATACGAAATCAGATCAATTATAGTACCGTATGCTTATGTACAGATCATTAAAAATAAACCTGAGCCTTATTTCCGGAATTCTCCTTGCTGTATTCTTTCCGGCCGCAAGCGGTTACGGGCAACAACAGTCGCATACTTACCGGTACTCTTATTTTGAACCGGGTGAAGGACGGCAGTTTATTCCGAGGGGATTTGTGATGAATACCGAAGACCTTCTGGGAACGATAAGGTATACGAAAAAAGACTATCAGAGAGCAGCCCGCATGGGCGCCAACTTCCAGGTCATCAGGCTCGACATGGCCCGGCTGGGCGCATGGCCCGGGTATACCCTCGACAGTACATATCTCAAAGAACTCGACAGGATGGTTTCCCTCGGCAAAACCTTCGGGATGTATACCGGGTTTAAGATGACGGTTTACAGGGTAAGAAAATCTGATGAAAAGGGAATATGGAGCCGGCTCTGGCAGAATAAAGACAATACACAGGATGTGGTGATACGGGGATGGAAACATTTGTGGAAGCGATACAAGGAAGAACCCTATGTATATAGCTACGACCTGCTCAACGAACCTCATAAAGGGGATGTTGAAGGTTCCTATGATGAGGTCCAGGAGAAATACCTGGTCCCGTTGTACCGGCGGATGATCGATAGTCTCCGGGCAGTCGATACCACAAAATGGGCGCTTTACCAGCCGATCCTTATGGAAAAAAATCCTGACCGCGCAAAACAGAAAATACCGTTCTGGGAAACAAAGGAAAACATCCGGCGGCCGAAGATCATGTTTGCACCGCATATGTACCAGTTAAACCTTCCGGCCATACGGCCAACCCTTCACCGGTATCAAAAAGAAGCAGAGCTGTCCGGTGCTCCCCTGTTCCTCGGAGAATGGGGCTCTGCAACCTACGATCTTACCGATCGGGATATCAGCGAACAGCAAAAGTATGGCGATGCCTACAGGGAGACAGCCCGGATCACGGATTCTCTGGGAATGGCTACGATAAAAGCCTGGTTCCTGGGATCGCGGTGGAAAGGGAGCAACCCTGTCGGAAAATTTACATGGGCCATATTTCAGGACAGTGTGGCCGTGGGAACCGCAGAACGGAAATATATAACAGACATCATAGCAAGGCCGTTTCCCTCAAAAGTCGCGGGGAGGCTGAAACATTTTAATTACGGATTTGCCGGGCGGCACCTTAAAGTGAAATTTTCCTATGAAAAAGAAAAGGGAAACACGGAAGTCTTTGTCGGAGCCAACCGCCACTATCCCGACGGTTTTACACTGTCTGTGAATAACGGCACATGGAAATTTGTCTATGACCCGTTACAAAAAGACCGGCTTTTTCAGGCAGCATCAGAAGAAGAAACCGGTAGTCCCGGGATCACCTGGGACGATGACCTGCAAAAGATCGTCATAAAAAACCTGCCCCGGGACCATGTAGATTACGTGCTGGATATATATCCGGGAGTTTTACAGTATTAAAAGAAAATACAGATCACAAAAATGCTGTAACCCCGCAGGGTAAAGCAAAAGAATACCAAATGATGAAAAAGAGAATACACATAGTCACCTTATTCGGATTATTGATAGGGGTGTTCCCGGATATCGTGGCACAGGAAAAAGATGCATACACCTACCAGCTGGCAAAGGCCGGGGCCATAAAACCGATGGGCTGGATAAAAAACCAGGTAGGCAGGGACCTGGAAGAAGGGCTTATCAGTAGTTTCGGCCGGATCAGCAATACCGTAACCTATAACCTGTTTGTCCATAAGAACAGGCGTAACGACCGTACATATGACGACAGGAAGGAATGGTGGAGCGGCGAACACGAAGGATACTGGAAAGATGCCATAATCAGGATGGCCTACCTTACAGGAAACGAGCAGTATACAGACAGTGCACGCACCTGGGTGAATGAGATCATAAACAATACCGATGCATCCGGGTATATCGGTATTTACCAGCAAGGTAACACCCCGCATACCCGTTACAATTTTACCGGGCCCAACGGGGAGTTGTGGACACAGAGCCGGATTATGGTCGCACTTGCGGCCTATTATGAATTTACGGGTGAAGAGCGTGTACTCGATCATTTAAAAAAAGCAGTACGCCTTACCATGGAAAAATACCGTAACAAAAACCCTTTTGCCACGGGAACAGACGGAGGTACAGGCCACGGTGTAGGATATTTCGAAATACTGGAATGGCTGTACCGCACCACGGGAGACAAGGCATATGCTGAATTTGCAAAAAAGCTGTATGCCGATCTCGACCGGGCGGAGACGAATATCGAAGACCTCGCACCAAAACGCCTCAAGGCCGAAAAACCTTATTTTTCCGATCACGGGGCTCATATTGCCGAGGGGTTTATGGCTCCTTTCTGGTTGCAGGCATTATACCCTTCTCCGGAATATGAGCAATATACCCGCAATGCCATGTATAAGCTCAATTATGCCACCACGCCAAGCGGTGCGATGCGAGCCGATGAGGATGTGGAGGAACGAAAAGGTACTGCCGGTGAAGCCTATGAATACTGTGGAATTACGGAACTTATCAGCCCGTTTAACAGCATGATCGGTTTTTCGGGAGATATGAAACTGGCCGACCGGACCGAACGAGCGGTTTTCAACGCTGCCCAGGGAGCACGTTTTGCCGACCTGTCGGCTATAAGCTACCTGACCAAAGACAACCGTATAGCTATTGAGCCCAAAAAAAAGCTGGGCAGGTATACTTTCGACAGCAATCACTATGCAGCTTCCTGCTGTGCACTTAATTCGGGCAGGGTTATGCCTTATTATATTCAGGGAATGTGGATGGATAAAGCCGATGGAACAGGAGTTGCCGCCGTAATGTTCGGCCCTTCGTCATATGCTGCCACCGTGAAGGGGACGAAGGTGAATATAGAAGAACAGACCGCCTACCCCTTTGAAGACGAGATCGATTTTGTCTTTACCGTAGAACGCCCCACGGCATTCACCTTCACATTCAGGAAACCGTTCGGTGCCGCGGCAGATATCAGTGGTGCCGGGGATGCAAGGATAGACACTACCGGGCAGACCGTTACATTGACGAAAGTCTGGAAAACGGGAGATAAGGTCAGGGTACGGTTCGATTTTGACATAGAGCAGGTCGCAGATGTGGATGAAACCGGGAATCAGCAATATTTCATACAACGGGGCCCGTTGCTGTATGCCCTTGCTTTTCCCTATACCAGGCAGAAGTTAAAGGAGCATGGCGACAGTGGTTTCTATCAATGGAAAGTAACGAGCACCGACCGGGAAGGCTGGAATTACCGGTTGCCGCGAAACGCCTCTTTCGGATTCGCCGGAAAGGAGCACCCGAGGGATGTGGAATTCCCGTTCGATCAACCGGTTTTAAAGATCAGGACCCGGTTTGAAGATATGCACGGAAATAAGGTCAATGCATCCCTGGTTCCCATGGGCAATACCGTAATGCGGCGGGTGGCCTTCCCCATCGCACCATAAACAGTAAGTAACACATATCACAAAAACAGAATCAATCAATAATAAGACCAAAATTATGAGGAAGTTTATCACCTATCAAAAGGTAATATGGTGTCTGTTCTTTATTCTGGGAACGGGCACGTACGGCATGCAGGCTTCGGTTTTTACAGGAACCGGAGATGAGCAGGAAATAGTTGTCAGTGGTACGGTAGTAGATACAGGAGGAATACCGTTGATAGGCACAAGTATCAGGGTGGAAGGGACCAATAACGGTGCCCTTACCGATTTTGACGGGAAATTTACGCTTTCCGGGGTAAAGGAAGGTGCGGTCCTGATCGTTTCCTATATGGGATATGAGACACAGAAAATAACCGTGGAAGGCAGGGAAGAGATTAATATTACCATGAAAGAAGATGCACAGGCCCTGGACGAAGTGGTAGTAGTGGGATACGGTACCCAGCGGAAATCCGATCTTACAGGCTCGGTCTCTTCGGTAACGGCCAGTGATATCGAGAAAGCTCCTGCACTGACTATGGACCAGGCATTGCAGGGCAGGGCCGCAGGAGTACATATCACCAGTACTTCGGCTGAACCCGGAGGCGGAGCTTCTATCCGGATCAGGGGATCTAATTCGATCTCGGGGAATAACGAACCGCTTATCGTACTCGACGGATACCCGCTGGCGGAATCGGGAGAAGCAGACGGGGACAGTCATACGGGACAGGGAGGAAACCCGTTGTCATTCCTCAACCCCGATGAAATTGAATCCATAGAGGTGCTTAAAGATGCTTCCGCAACAGCCATATACGGGGCCCGGGGTGCCAATGGGGTGGTCATGATCACTACTAAAGGAGGTAAAGTAGGGAAAACAAGGATAACCTTTACATCTGAGCTGACTATGTCCAGTGTTCCGGATTTTCCTGAATTACTGAACGGGCCGGATTTCGGAAGGCTGAAGGATGAAGAAAGGGTCGCAAACGGAAACCAGCCTAAATATGACGGCCTCGACGGCCGCCCGCATTGGACAGATCTTCCTACAACAGACTGGATCTCACAGATACTCAGAACAGGAGCTTCCCATCGTTATCAGCTGGGAATATCAGGCGGGACCAAGGCGTCCAGGTATTTTATATCCACCAATTACACCAAGGTAGAAGGGGTCATGAAATACACCGATTTCAACAGGGGGAACATCAGGGTAAACCTCAATAATACCCTGAGCGATAAACTCACCCTGAACACTAATATAAATTATGCAAGATCACTGAGCAACAGGTCGAACGAAGGGAGTGGCTACATAACCACGCCCGGGGCTATCTTTAACGCCTATAAAGCAAATCCTGCTGCGAAAGACGGGGAATTGTCTGAGATCGATGATGAGAATCCGCAGTTTCAGAATCCCTTGTCGTTGCTGAGAGAGCAAACAAATGAGACCAGCGACGAAAATCTGCTGATGAATATTCATGCGATTTATGACTTATTTCCTGGTCTGAAACTTAACTTGAGGGCCGGGGCAAACAACAAGAATAACAGAAGAGACATATTCTGGCCATCTACCACTGCCCAGGGAGAATTGTTTAACGGGAGGGCAATTTTAAACACCTTTCAGTTCAACAACTACCTCTTAGAGACCTTTGCCAATTACAGCAAGGAAATAAAACAGCATCATATCGATGCCGCCGGTGGTTTTTCCTGGCAGCACAATGTAGAAAAGCGGGTGAATAACGGTGTCCAGGATTTCCCGACAGATAACCTGGGCACCGACGGGCTCCATCTCGGGCTTTTGCCTACGGTCTGGGCTACGTCGAAGATAAAACGCGAACTGCAGTCGTATTACCTTCGGGTCAATTACAATTATAAACGTAAATACTTCCTCACACTCTCAGGAAGGATAGATGGGTCCAGTGTGTTTTCAGAGAATCAAAAGTACGGTGTGTTTCCGTCGGCGGCTGTGGCATGGGCCGTATCCAATGAGAATTTCATGAAAAATTCATATGTGTTCTCCAACCTGAAACTAAGGGCCAGTTACGGCCATACCGGCAGCCAGGCCATACCGCCTTACGGTTCACTGTCCCGGTTGGGAAATGCCAACTATGTGGTAGGGGGAGATGTGGTGTCTGGGGTAGCTCCTTCTGTTTTGGGGAACCCTGATCTGCGATGGGAAAAGACTACACAGGCCGATATAGGGCTCGATATGGGCCTGTTCAGCAACAGGCTGAATATTACTGTAGATGCTTATTATAAAAGGACAGACGATCTGTTGCAGGACTTCCAGTTATCTCCTTCGGCAGGATATACTTCAACCAGGAGAAATATCGGGTCGCTTGAGAATAAGGGGCTCGAAGTCACGGTCAGTGGAGAGATCGGTAAAAATGTGGTCTGGAACCCGAATTTCAATATAAGCTTTAACAGGTCTGAAATATTGAAACTCGGAGGCGACGGATCAGATATCTACGGGCCTGATCTTGCCCGTAATATTGTTGCCGTACCGGGTAATATTATGCGGGAAGGAGAACCCTATGGCAGTTTTTACGGTTACAATGTCATTGGCCTGATCCAGCCGTCGGATTTTGATCAGAATGGCAATCCCTCCGTACCATTATTGAATAGTGACAGGGGGCTTGGCCATTGGAAATTTGAGGATGTGAACGGAGACGGGGTGGTTACCCCGGACGACCGCGTTATTATCGGAAACCCCAACCCCAAGTTTATTTTCGGGTGGAATAATGATATATCCTACAAGCAATTTTCACTCAACCTGTTTTTCCAGGGGTCCTATGGCAACGATATGATGAATGTAGACCGTCTTTTTATCGCATCGGGAAGAATGCTCAATAATCAGTTGCAGGAGTGGGGAGAAAAAAGATGGACTGTTGAAAATCAACACAACAATCCCAGGTGGCCTGCAGGGATGGAGCAAAGCAACCTGCATCCCAGTAGCGCCATTGTAGAAGACGCATCGTTTATCCGCCTGAAAAATGTTTCGTTGCGGTACAGATTACAGATGAAGCCCGATGATGTCATCCGGAATGTGGAATTATATGTTACTGCCAATAATTTATTGACCATTACCAATTATTCCGGCTTCGACCCCGAAGTAGGGATATTCGGACAGAATAACCTTGCCCCGGGTATCGACTTTGCATCGTATCCCCGTGCAAGAATGTACCAGTTCGGAGTTAAAATAGGATTTTAATAAAAAAAAATAAACAGATGAAGACGATTATAAATAGCCTGATATTGGTGCTCTTACTGGCCGGTTGTACTTCGTTGGACGAAGAAGTGTATTCCGAGCTGAGCCCGAATAACTTTTATGTATCGGAAGCTGATGCCGATGCAGCTGTGATCGCGATATACAACGGATTGAACAGGCGTCCGTTTCACGACACCTATTTCACATCGCTTACCTTTATGCCGGCCCCGCACGCAGCATCGAGGTTGCCGGTGAGGCGAATGTTTTCGAATTATACCTTCGATTCCTCTAATTTTCAGGTTATCGGGCCGTATTGGGCCGCAGTTTATGATATGATAAACCGGGCAAATACAGCCATCGGCCGGATTCCGGACATAGAGATGAATGAGACCCTGAAGGAGCAACTGGTTGCAGAGGCAAAATGGCTTCGGGCCTATAATTACTTTAACCTGGTACGGCTGTTCGGTGGTGTGCCCTTATTGCTGAAGGAGACCAAAAGCCTGGATGATATCAACCAGCCAAGAGCACCTGTTGAGCAGGTGTACCATGCTATTATTGAAGACCTCAAGGAGGCCGCCGAGAAGCTCCCGGCAAGCAGGGCCGAAGATAAAAAGGGAAGGGTGACCGCAGGGACCGCCAAGTTTTTACTGGCCAAGGTTTACCTGACCATGGCCGGAAAACCGATGGATGATGATTCCGGGTTACAGGAAGCCCATGACCTGCTGTCAGATCTGTATGCCAATAAAGGTAAATACGGCTATGACCTGTTGAATAACTACGCAGATATTTTTGACCTGGACAATGAATTGAATGCAGAAATTGTTTTTGCAGTACAGCAAAGCAGGGTAGTAGGTGGCCAGGGAACAGGAATGGCGCATATCTGGGGCCCTCTTCGTTCGCCTTTTGGTGGAACCGGCCAGTATCACGGCGGATGTACGCAGGAATTTTACCAGTCTTACGACGCCACAGATGTCAGAAGGGATGTTACCTGGCTGGAACGCTATACGGCGAAAGGAACCAATCAGGTATTTGTTTTCGGAAAACCCTTGCCCAACGGAAACCTCGGTCCTTATGGAGATCCCAGGAACGGTATGGCCCAGGCCAAATACCAGGACCCGGCAATGAATAATGTTGATGGGGAAACAGATATAATCATCTACAGGTTTTCTGATGTCATACTGATGCTGGCCGAAATAGAAAATGAACTGAATGGCCCGAATGCCACAGCATTTGATTATCTTAATGAGGTCAGGGAAAGGGCACATGCCGATACCTACGATCAACAGGCAGCAAATACCCCGGAAGAATTCAGAGAACTGATCTACAAAGAACGGTTCTGGGAGTTTTCCTTCGAGTTCCACGAAGTATTCGATATCAGGCGAATGGGCAAAGTACAGGAAACGATAGAAACCGGTTTTGAAGCGCAATTGTTCGGTACGGTTTACGATCCCAAATTTGAGTTGTACCCGATCCCCCTGTCGGAAATTCAGACCAACCCGAATATAGCCGGGCATCAGAATCCGGGGTGGTAATTTGATCATGTACTAATGTGTCAATGAGCCAACGGGCCGACTGGCATGAGGCGAACGGACTAATAAGAATATAAAGCATATGAAACCATACCTGTTATTGATCGTAATCCTGGTCTCCGGAATATATACCGGCAACGCCCGGGAAAACGGGAAAATAGCCCCGGGGTATCTGCGTTGTGAATACAAGGTCGACCCATTGGGGATAGACGTTACATCGCCCCGCCTGAGCTGGGAATTGCATTCAGATCAGAAAAATCAATACCAGAGTGCCTACCAGGTTATGGTGGCGTCATCAATAGAGAAGCTGAATAACGATGAGGCCGACTTATGGGATACCGGTAAAGTAGCGTCTGCCCTGACCAATCAGCTGCCGTATTCCGGGCGGGAACTCCTCTCCCGGCAGGACTGCTATTGGAAAGTCCGGGTATGGAACGCTGACGATGAGGTAT
Organism: Sinomicrobium soli; assembly: GCF_003285545.1. GTDB lineage: Bacteria > Bacteroidota > Bacteroidia > Flavobacteriales > Flavobacteriaceae > Sinomicrobium. The sequence goes on from NZ_QLNV01000018.1 coordinate 61,369, forward strand.
CTGCGTGGAGTGAGCCTGCATACTGGTCTATGGGCCTGATGCGGTATGCCGACTGGAGCGGCACATGGATCACCCACCGGACCGGGGTAAACAACAAGGATAAATACAAGGAACTATACCTGCCCCCGGCACGGTATTTCCGGAAATCATTTGCTCTGGACAAAAAAGTAAAAAAGGCCAGGGCCTATTTTACCTCAGCCGGGATTTTCGAGTTGCGCCTGAACGGTAAAAAAGTGGGGCAAGACCATTTTGCACCGGGCTGGACAGATTACGACAAACGTATCTACTATGTGACTTATGATATCACCGACCAGCTGGTCAGGGGAGAAAATGTAGTAGGTGCCGTTGTAGCAGACGGGTGGTATGCCGGATATATCGGGTTTGCATTATTGATCCGCAATGAAAGGGTAAGGGAGTTTTACGGTGTCGATCCGGCCGTATACGGGCAGGTGGAAGTAGAGTATGAAGACGGCAGCCGGGAAATTATCGCTACCGATCAAAGCTGGCAAGCCAGCCAGGGCCCCGTCAGGGAGGCAGATATACTGATGGGAGAGTCTTATGACGCCCGGATGGAAATGCCCGGTTGGGACAGGCCGGGATACGATGCGGAAACCTGGAAACAATCCCGCCCTTCATTCCCGCCCGAAGGAAAACTGGAGGCCTATCCCACGGAACCCGTACGCCATATAGAGGAAATTCAGCCGCTAAGCATTGCGGAACCGGAAAAAGGGGTATATATTTTCGACCTCGGGAAGAATTTTGCAGGAGTGGTCAGGCTGAAGACCGAGGGCAAACGCGGGCAGAAGATCACCCTGAGATACGGGGAAATGCTACACGACAACGGTACCCTGATGACGGAGAACCTGCGAAAGGCAAGAGCCACCGATTATTATACGCTTAAGGGCGGAGGTGTCGAAGAATGGACCCCGAAATTCACGTATCACGGTTTTCGGTATGTCGAGATTTCCGGGTTGACGGAAAGGCCCGGGAAGGATGCAGTTACAGGTATCGTCATGAATTCACCAACCCCGCAAACAAGTACATTTCGTGCAGGCAACGAGATGAACAATACCCTGTATGAAAACATACTCACCACCCAGTTCGCCAATTTCTTTGAGGTTCCCACAGATTGCCCGCAACGGGATGAACGGCTCGGCTGGACCGGAGATGCCCAGATCTATGTGCGATCGGCAGCTTATAATGCAGATGTGGCCTCGTTCTTTACCAAATGGCTGGCCGATCTTGACGATGCCCAACGGTCTTACGGTGCTTACCCGAATTATGCACCTTTTCCCTACTCCCGTGCCGACCAGTTCTCGCCGGGCTGGATGGATGCCGGGATTATCGTACCCCATACCTTGTATGAGATGTACGGAGATACCCGTATCATTGAGATAATGTATGCAGGGATGAAGAAATTTATGGAGTTCCAGCTCGAAGCCAGTGAAGGTTATATCCGCCCGCCCGGGGGAATGAATTTCGGCGACTGGCTCGCGGTGGGGCAACAGGTGTCCGACGGTTTTGTCGCGGCAGCCTACTTTGCCCATGATGCCAGGCTGATGTCGGAAATGGCCGGGGCCATAGGGAACGAAGAAGACGCCGGCTATTACGCACAGTTGTTCGAACATATCAAAAAAGCTTTTGTCGAAAAATATATCGGAGAAGACGGTATCATCACGAACGACGATACGGAAACGGCCTATGCCCTTGCACTGTGTTTTGACCTGTATCCCGAACATCTGGCAGCAAGGGGTGCTGCCCGGCTCGCTTCCATGATACGAAACAACGGGGATGTATTTTCAACAGGTTTCCTGGGCACCAAGCATGTGATGCTGGCATTGTCCGAAAACGGATATTCAGACCTGGCCTACGACCTGTTTATGCAGACAAAGTACCCGAGTTGGGGCTATTCCATCAAAAACGGTAGTACCTCCATCTGGGAACGGTGGAACAGCTATACCCGCGAAGACGGATTCGGGGGTGGCGGGGGAAACAATGCCAGAATGAACTCCTTTAGTCACTATTCTTTCGGAGCCGTTGCAGAATGGATGTTCCGGTACGGATTGGGCATAGAGACAGAAGGCGCAGGGTTCCGGAATATTATTATCAGGCCGCAGGTCAGCGCCCGAATGAAAGCCATGCAGGGAAGCTACAGGAGTATAAACGGAAAGATCTCATCGGGTTGGCAGATCAAAGGCAACACATTGCGTATGGACATAGAGATCCCTGTAAACACAAAGGCAAAAGTTTATATTCCCGCTTTCGGAAAAAACAACATTCGTGTCGATGGCCGCCCTCTGCGTAAGGCAGACGGCCTGACAATACTGTCTGAAGAGCCCGGGTATACCGTACTACAGGCAGGCAGCGGAAAATATGTCTTTACCTGTGAATAAAAAAACGGTATCATGAAAATGATCACAACATACAGAATATGGGTCCTGCCCGCAATTGCCGTGCTTATGACAATGGGTGTCAGGTCGCAGCCGGAAAGCGGGAGTCAACGTCCGAATATAGTGTTTATCCTGGCCGATGACCTGGGCTGGGCCGATCTGCCCGTCTATGGCAACCGGTTTAATGAAGCCCCGAACCTTACCCGTATGGCCGAAGAGGGAATGCGGTTTACCGAAGCCTATGCTGCGGCACCGGTTTGCTCCCCTGCCCGGGCAAGTATTATGTCTGGGCAGTACCCTGCCCGGGTGGGCATCATCGATTTTATTCCCGGTCACCGGCGTCCTTATGAAAAAGTACAGGTGCCGGAAAACCGCACACAATACCTGCCCCCGCAGGTGTATACGTTTGCCGAGGCACTGACTGATGCAGGTTATGTGACAGGGTATTTCGGAAAATGGCATCTTGGCGAGGGGAAGGGCATGGAAAAGATGCACCCGATGAACCAGGGTTTTGAAACCGCCAATACCGGTCAGGGATATTACAGGAGCCACTTTACGCCATCGAGGGATGAGGGCCGGGAAAAGCGGTTCTCGGAGAGGATCACGGATTTCGGTATCGAGTTCATTCAAAAGAACAGGAACAAGCCCTTTTTCCTCTTCCTGTCACATTTTGACGTACATGTACAGTTGAATGCCGACAAGCCCCTGATCGATAAATACCTCCGTAAGGAAAAGGCGGAAGGCTATCCGTGCAATGCCATTTATGCAGCCATGGTGGAGCATATCGACCGCAGCGTGGGCCGGATCATGGAAGAACTGGAAAGTGCGGGGCTGAGCGGACGGACCATAGTGTTTTTTTTCTCCGACAACGGAGGGCTGATCAGCCGGTATGATAAAAAACCGCTCATAGCCAATCCCCGGAAGGAAATATACCAGGACGATCCGCTGCAGTATATCGCATCTTCCAATATACCCCTCAGGGGAGAAAAAGGAAGTGTTTACGAAGGAGGTATCCGCGTACCCCTGCTGGTGAAATGGCCGGGTAAGATAAAGGCGGGAAGCGTTTCGAAGGCGCTGGTAAGCAGCGTGGATTTTTACCCGACCTTTCTGAAACTGGCAGAAGTAAAAATGCCGGACAGACAAACGATAGACGGGGAATCCGTTGTGCCTGCACTGCTGTCGGACCGGTACAACCCGGAGCGGGCACTGTACTGGCACTACCCGGTGTATCATCACGACGTGCCGGCAGGAGCAGTCAGGAAAGGTGACTGGAAACTGATCGAAGACCAGGTCTCCGGATCGGTTTCCCTGTATCACCTGAAATCAGACCTCGGCGAGACCACAGACCTTTCGGATTTGTATCCCCGAAAAAAGGAAGAGCTGTACAGGTTGCTGAAGCAATGGCAAAAAGATACCGGGGCGGAACTTCCCCGGCCAAACCCCGGTTTTGACAAAGATAAACGGTTTGAATGGGGAACCCGGGCAAAACATTGAGATATAGTTATCAGGTTATTGGGTTATTAAGTTATTTAGACAACACGTAACCCAATAACTCAGTAACCCAATAACTTAATAACTCATTTAAAACAACAAGAACGATGTCAATCAATCATTACAGAACCTTGGCCAGACTACTGATGATAGCCTGTTTTATCGCAGGTTATCAGGTTAAGGGACAAACGAATGGCAAACGCCCCAACATTATTTTTCTGCTGACTGATGACCAGCGGTGGGATGCCCTGGGGGCCATGGGCAATCCGCTCATCCGGACTCCCCATCTCGACAGACTGGCGGAGAACGGGATACTGTTTTCCAATGCTTATGTCACCACATCCATTTGTGCCGTAAGCCGGGCGAGTTTGCTCACCGGGCAATATGCATCCCGGCATAAGATCAATGATTTCAGGACAAGCCTTACCCCGCAGCAGTTGCGGCAAACATACCCGATGCTGCTGAAAGCCTCGGGCTATCGTATCGGGTTTATCGGTAAATACGGAGTGGGCAACCCGAAGGACCAGCCCAAAGACCGTTTTGATTTCTGGGAATGTACCGACAAGCACCAGCCGGATTACGAAACCACGGATACGGATGGTTCGGTGATTCACGATACAGACAGGATCAGCCGTGACCTCCGGAATTTTGTTGAGGGGTATTCCGCGAAAGAACCTTTCTGCCTGTCTGTTAGCTTCAAGGCCCCCCATGTGCAGGATAACGATCCCCGGCAGTTTATCATAGCTCCGGAATACAAAAAGTACTACCAGGATGATACCGTGCCCAGGCCCGAAACGGCAACCGCCGATTCGTGGAACAGGTTCCCGGATTTTTTTCGTACGGATACCAATATCGCGAGGGAAAGGTGGAAAATGCGCTTTGCAGACGATAGCATGTATGAGACCAGCGTAAAAAATTATTACAGGCTGATCACTCATGTAGACGATGTGGTCGGCAAGCTCGTCCGTGACCTGGAACACAAGGGCATTGCCGATAATACGGTAATCATATTTATGGGAGACAACGGTTTTTTTCTCGGTGAACACGGCCTTGCGGGAAAATGGTACGGTTATGAAGAGTCCATCCGCGTTCCGCTTATTATCTACGATCCCCGGCAGAAAGAAAAAAACAAAGGAGTAACATCCTCCGGTATAGCATTGAACATTGATGTTGCCCCCACCATTCTCGGCCTGGCAGGTGTCCCCGTTCCTGGCAGTATGCAGGGTGTGGACCTGTACGGCCTGGTCGACGGGAGAATACCGGAAAGAGAGGAGTTCTTTTACGAACACCATTATCTCGGGGGACTGAAGATCCCCGAATCGGAAGGCGTGGTAGGCAGGGAATTCAAATACCTGAAATATACCGAACATGATTATGAGGAGTTTTTTGACCTCAGGAACGATCCCCATGAAGAACATAACCTGGTACATGACAAAAGGTATAAAAAGATCATAGATCAGTACAGGTCAAAATACAAGCAGTTTGCAGTTTCTGTAAAATGATATCCAGTTAAACCGGCTTAATTCATTGATATGAGAATTACACTTCTGATTTTATTGATAGCTGTCACTTGTTTGTCCTGTAACAGGCAACGCACTGATAGTGAGTCAACGCACCAACCCGAGTATTTTAAACAGGCACAGGCCGTATGGGCGAAGGGTCGCGAAACGGAAATGAACCTCACCCTCGGGTTCAGGGGTGTCTTTAAGGCCGGTATATCTGACGACCCGCTTCTCAGCATCACAGGATCTTCACTCTATCGCGTATTTATCAACGGCAAGCACCTGGGGTACGGGCCCGCCCGGGCAAGTCACGGGTATTACAGGGTAGACGAATACGATCTGTCGCCCCATCTGAAAGAAGGCAACAATATAGTGACCGTCGAAGTGGCCGGGTATAATGTCAATTCGTTCTATACTTTAGACCAGCCTTCCTTTTTACAGGCTGAAATACGAGACGGAGACCAGGTATTGCTCGCTACCGGTGCCGAAGGTAACACCGGTTTCGAGGCCTGCGAACCAGGAAACAGGATACAAAAGGTGAGGAGGTATAGTGTGCAGAGGCCCTTTATTGAATATTATAACCTGGATCAGGATTTTGAAAGCTGGAAGAGTGGGGCGACCACATCAGATAAAGTGGAACTGGCTGTTTATCCCGGAAAAAAACTGCTTTACAGAAACCTGCAACTGCCCGATTTTAAGATCACCAGGGCAGAAAAGGTACTTCATCAAGGTATTATGGAGCGAAAGAAACCCGAAAAATACCATAAAAAGGCCCTTGGGGAGTTTACAGAAGGGTTTCCCGAAGAAGAACTTACCGTTACCCCAACACTGCGCATGCAGGAAATGATCACCAAAACACTGGAAGAAGTCCATGACCCCCAGGTTTCGCAGGAATTGGCGACCGATGAATTTTATACATTGGATTTCGGTGCCAATCTTTCCGGTTTTATCGGTAGCAAGATAATATGTACCGAGCCTTCCACCGTTTATCTCACCTTTGACGAGATTCTTATGGACGGCGAGGTAAACCCGAAAGAGCGGATGCCCAATATCAACAATGTGGTGGTCTATGACCTGGAACCCGGTACTTATGACCTGGAATCTTTCGAAACTTATACCTTCCGGTTTTTAAAGATCGCTGTGGCCAAAGGTAGCTGCCAGATCGGGGATGCCTATATCCGTGAGTATGCCTACCCGGAGAATAAGGCTGCCGTGTACGCTTCTGATGATGAAGCACTCAACAAGATATTTGAGGCCAGTAAACAGACGTTCCGGCAGAACAGTGTAGACCTCTTTATGGACTGCCCCCAGCGGGAGCGTGCCGGATGGTTGTGCGACAGCCGTTTTATGGCTATCGTGGAAAAAGAATTTACCGGGAAAGATGATATCGCCTATAATTATTACCAGAATTATGCCCTGTATACCCCATTTGACAACCTGCCGGAAGGCATGGTCCCGATGGTTTACCCTGCCGATATCAGGAATGGGAACTTTATTCCCAACTGGGCGCTCTGGTTTGTCATACAGGTCAGCGAATATGCCGAACGGGGAGGCGACCGGCAATTGGTGGCAGACCTGGAGGATAGCGTATTGGGCGTACTGAAATATTTTACCCCTTTTGAGAACGAAGATGGCCTGCTGGAAAACCTCAAGGGCTGGAAGTTTATCGAGTGGTCGCAAGCCAATAAATTTGTAAGGGGGGTGAACTACCCTACCAATGCATTATACAGCAAGGCACTTTCAGAAGCCGCCCGATTGTATGATAAACCGGAGCTGGAAGACAAGGCGCAAAAGATCGCCCGGAAGGTCCGTGAGCAATCGTTCAATGGCACGTTTTTTATAGACAATGCCCTACGGGATAAAAAAGGACGGTTAAAACCTACTCCCAATATATCGGAAGTAGGCCAGTACTATGCCTTCTTTTTTGATGTGGCCACCCCGGACACCCATCCCGAACTGTGGAAAAAACTCATTACAGAATTCGGTCCCGACAGAGATGACAAGACCGTGTACCCGAAAGTGTTCAAGGCCAATGCCTTTATAGGCAATTACCTGAGAATGGAAATACTCTACCGCTACCGGCAGAGCGACCAGATGCTGAAGGAAATAAAAGGCTATTTTCTGGATATGGCCCACGAGACCAACACCTTATGGGAACATATGGATACCCATGCCAGCTGCAATCACGGTTTTGGCTCTTATCTGGCGCACCTTCTTTACCAGGGAGCACTGGGCATACACCAAATAGATTATCTGAAAAAGGAGGTAACCCTGCGGTTCGATCGGACGTATTTAAATACTTGTGAGGGTGCTATTCCCGTGGGTGACGAAAAGATCAGCCTGCAATGGGAAAGGTCCGGTAACCAACTGGAGTATTCGCTGGAGCTACCGGAAGGATATACCGTAAAGGTCCGGAACCCGGAAGGGTTCGACATTACGGTAAGGAAATGAGAATGAACGATGATATACCAGTTGTCGCAATTAATTTTTTATAAAAACACAGGTTATGAATGTAACATCCCCCCTAACGGATATTCATATAGACGAGCAGTCCGAAATTCCGAAATATGTCCAGATTGCAGAATCCATTATCAAGAGTATTACACGGGGTACTCTTAAAGTAGGTCAGAAAATACCTTCCATCAATGAAGTGTGTTATGAATTTTATCTTTCCAGAGATACCGTAGGTAAGGCATATAACCTTTTAAAGAAAAAGAAAATCATTATTTCTGTTCCCGGAAAAGGATATTATACCACGAGGACCGACCTGATTTCCAGGGTCAATATTCTATTTATGGTCAATAAGCCAAGTTCTTATAAATTACAGATTTATAATGCCTTTGTAAATGCTGTAGGAGTTAATGCGCATGTAAACCTTTCCGTGTATCACTGTGAAGAATATCTTTTTGTAAAGACACTGGAAAAGAATATGGGCATGTATGATTACTACGTGATTATGCCGCATTTCAGGAATAAAGACCTCAGATATGCCGGGCATATGAGAGAAGCCCTTAAGATGATGGAAAAAATACCAAAGCACAAATTACTGTTGCTCGACAATGGCAAGTCTGAGATTTCAGGAAATTACGCCTCGGTATACCAGGATTTTGAAAACGATATTATACAGGCATTAACCGAAGGCCTGGAAAGACTACAAAACTACGACAGGCTGTTACTGGTGTACCCAGCAAAAGCAGTACACCCCTATCCGTCCAGAATACTGCATGGGTTCCGGAAATTCTGCCTGATGCATTCCTTTGATTTTGAGGTCCTGGATCAGGTCAGTGACGAGATGGAACCGCAATCCGGCGATGTTTACATAACCATTGAAGAAAACGATCTGGTAAACCTGGTAAAACAGGTAAGAGAGCAGGGGCTGACCCCTGGCAAAGATATGGGGATTATCTCCTACAACGACACCCCGCTCAAGGAACTGCTGGGCATTACCGTAATAAGTACGGATTTTAAGAAAATGGGAGAGACTGCGGCAGAAATGATACTTAATAATACCGGGGAACACATAAAAAACACCTTTCGCTTTTTAAACAGGGGATCGGTCTGAAAGACATATGGAGTATGGCTACCATAAAAAAACCGGTAGTATCACATGAAGGAGAACTACCGGCTTTAAGAAATCACAGGCCATGACCATTACGTAATGGTAAACGTACCGAGGTAAGGGCTGTTACATGCCTTCTCCTGGTCCTGGTTGTTAAAATAAGCCCAGGTCTCCACAGTCTTACCTACATAAACATCCGGCAGGGTTACCGTAGCGGTAAGATCACTGCGCTGCGCCAGGAGCAGGAACAACTCAAAAGTCTCCGTTTCCGGGCAGTAACACACCAGGTTTACCAGGTCGGTATCGCTGGCATTGCCCTGAATGGAGTTGTCTTCCCAGCTCAGGCTGAGCACCCCTCCCGTCTGGTTGGTCAGTGCCACGTTCTGGAACCCTGCCAGGTCGCCACGGGTAATGAGCACTTTGTTGTACACCAGCTCCGGCAGGTCGTTAATCACCTCTACCGCTTCGTTAATGGTATAGGCCACCGCCTGATTTACCCTCGATTTTACCCCCGACCGGGTTCCGAAAAACAATTGCTGCACCGATTTTAGCGGTTGCAGGAAGCCTACCACCAGCTTAAACTTCATTTGTTGCAGCTTCTGCTTGTCTGTAGGCGGTTTGCTGCTGGGTTTCGGGCGGCTACGGATCACATCCTTACCACGCCAGTTAAAACCCACTACGGTACCTACTTTTCCTGAGAATCCGCCAAGGATTCCTTTCATAATTGTTGCCATGTGCAAAAATTTTATGGTTAATACACTGCAATATAGCATGTTGTGTTGCAGCTTGTATACCCGTGGCCGTCTTTGTCCGCTTCCGGCCGGTTTTGTCCGGTTTTGTCCGGGACCATTCTGGTTTTCCTCGGGTCTTCTTCGGAAAAAACAGGGGAGTATTTCGGAAAAATGGATGTTTTTCCGAAGCATTATCGAAGCAGGGCCGATCGATATCCGGAGTTTTCCGGTTAAAAAATGATATGGCAGGACCACGTGCCTTTAAAAATAATAAGACGGGTAGTTAGTAAGATATATGAAATGCTCCTGCCGGAAGAAATACAGGTGTAAAAGAACCGGACACGATGTTGTGAATTAGCCGAAGGGATGTTTAAATAGCTTCTAAAAGTGTTATAGTATGATATAAGTGTAGTAAACAAGGCTTCAGGTTACCGGTCCGTGACACGGTCACAGACGTTATGGTTTATGAGAAGCAGACTTCTTTTCCTTTTCTTGGAGCAGCCGTTCTATTTTCTGTTTGGAGTAGAGAATTTTTTTTCCCAGTTTTACAAAAGGGATCTCCTTGTTTTTGCGCATGCGCCGTAGCGTACGGGCGCTGATATTAAAGTTTTGTTGTATATCGGCACTGTCCAGATAACGCCGGGTCTCTGCCCGGGTATTACGGGTATGGCGAAGCTCTGTAAGTATTTCTTCCAGCAAGGCAATAATGTAATGCTCAGGGGTATGCTCGCTATCCATAAAAAGCAATCTATTGGTTAGACTGGCATAAATATACTAAAAGTAAGTTTATAAATCTATATTTTTAAAGTTTTTACTTACTTTTTTGAGGTTTGAAGTATACTTACTGTCCAATGGTTCCATTTCCAGAACCTTCTTTTCCAAACCAGGCAAAGACACATAAAAACATATCGTTGGAGCCCCGATAAAACACTTTGTTCTCAGTACAATGGATTTTCCATCCGTGCACCGGATTTTAATTTTATTTAATGAGCATATCGTGCCTGCTGAAGCGCAATACATACATAACGACAGATACTCCTTGCCAACGAGTACAGCGGGTACTGGAAAGATTTTACGTCAACATTATTTGTATTACCTGTAAATAATACTTATTTTGTGTCTTCTTAGCGGGCAGAACATTTGTTATAATATTTAAAAACAGGGTATGGTAATAACTTCTACAATAGGTATATGGCAGCTATTTTTACTATTATTTCTCTTATTGATTCCCTCTATAATGCTCTTTGGTTTGTTTAAATTAAGCAAATCATCCGTGGCATACAATACAAAAATAACCTGGACCATAATCATATTACTGTTCCCCGTTTTTGGGGCTGTTACATACCTGATAGCGGGGCATAAGCCCGATGTGCGGTAATGATATACTAACCTTCCTTACATCCGTGGTACTCAATAATCAACGGACACTCAGCCGCCTCTGTTCCGTCATTTTCGGTTTTCCGTATCTATAATAAAAATGACGTTTCCCTATTTCATCACTCCCGGACTTTCCCCGAGATTCCCAGCCACCATATCCATTTCACCATAAAGATCCATCAATGCATCCAGAAACTGCATAGTCTCCTGCACTTCTTTAAAATACAACCCTATGGTGCCATTTATGGCATTTCGTAAGTTATAGTTCCGGGCATCTATCTTATATCTTGACAATCTGGTTTTTAAATGCGGCAGAGGGCTTGTATCCAACAAATCTTTTAATCGTTCGGCCATATCAGATAGTGGTCTGCTCTCTTTCCCCTCCCGTTCCGTTATGTCCTCAATTTCCCTTTTACAGGAGTAATAGCAGGTATGGAATTCGTTGTCTACAATAGCCAATACCTTTTCCAGTTTGGCCTGTAATACGGTGATGTGCTCCGGCGGAACATCGTATGCCCGGTAGCATACCTCGTGGTAGACCCTATCGAGCAGGCGTAGCAGAGTAGCATCCGCTGCATGCTCCGGGGAAAACACCCACCTTACTTATTACCATATGCGCAGCCGCTTGTTTCAACCATCAGTTTGAAAAGCTGTGGGTTGAATTGACCATTCTGTGCAGTATCTCCATCCTAAGCTGGGGGCATCTTTACAAAAGAAGAAAGATTCGTCCCTTCTTCATAACGGGAATCCTTCTATTTGCAGCCCTGTTCGAGTATTACATGGCATCCGGACAGACCGTAGAAGCAACCTTCTGGGGAAAATCAATATTATCGCTACCGATAAAAATTCCTTCATTATGCATAGATCAAATCCGGGAACAGATTGTGCGTCAACTCCGAAAATCGGAGTAGACAATATTTCATATATAGGAAATATTATTTATATTGATCAAAGTAGCATGAATTATAACCCCCTACAACTATTTATATGGACTAAAAATACTATGCTGAATGATGAAAAAAAACAAACAACTTGCCCTGTTGGCAGGGCTACTGCTTTTTGTGGTTTTCGCCTGCGAACGCTCTTTAAACGATGAGCTTTCCGAGGCAGGGGTACAGCAACAGGACGAGATGAAGGCGGTGACCAAAGCCGCCCGCCAGCATTACATCAAAAGCCTGAAAAAGGAAGTGGAGTCGGGGTTTTCCAC
>NZ_QLNV01000019.1 GCF_003285545.1 Sinomicrobium soli
AGAGCTGAAGGTAAAGACATTGCTTTTACAACCCAATACGAAGAAGAGTAACCAGGTGTAATTGCCCGGACGGATACACCGGACTTCTGCGATAACCAAAATATTTTGTTGCGCAACAAAAGCAGGGAAAGCTGAAAACCTGATGTAACAGAGTAAGCAAGTATAAACCTTAATACTTAGAAATCATGAAAAAATTTAAGTTTATTTTACCTGTTGTGGCCTTTGTAATGGCTATTGGAATGTCTTTTGCATATGTGAAAGTTAGTGAAAATGTTGCCTTAATTGAAGTCATAGAAAGAGGTGGTGCATATTGGCAGGTTGACGTTCAGTGTAACGATATCGTGCCTGATTGTCAAGTTCAGCTTACAGATGACTCCGGTGTTGATTTACCAGGTGAATTATACCCTGTCTTCATTTATGACACTGCAACCGGTAATACAGTTCCTGCACTAGATTCAAGCGGCATTCCTAAAAAGTTCCGGGAATCTGATCTTGAATTTGTAGCTATAGCTAATTAACATATTGATTTTAATAAATTTACACACACAGAGTAGATTAATTTATTAGGCCGTCCTATCTTATTAATGGACGGCCTTTAAAATTTTAAAAAAGTTTTTTATTTTGAACTAATGCTGCCATTGGCAACATTCTATATTTATTTGTTATTCTTTAACACAAACTCATATTTGTTTTCCTTTACAAAGTATTTTCTTGCTGTTTCCTGCATATTTTCTGGAGTTAAGGAATGGATAAAACGATTTCTTTCCCTTTTATCAAATAGGGGGATATTATACCTGTAATAATCAAATATTTCGTCATCGGAGAGCTGTTCACTTTTTTCAGTTATATATCTCGGGTAAATATCATTTTTACAGACTATCTTAAACTCTTTCTTACCAATTGGTTTGTCTATAAGCTCTTGAATAATATTTTCACATTCCTTTCTTAGCCCCTCTAACTCTTCTGCCTCTGTATCAAAATTAATCCTGAGTTCGCAAACTTTTAAAGCTGGATTAAAGATTGAATAAACATAAATATCATACAATGCAAATCTGTTCTTAAATCTCAACTGATCAACTCTGGAACTTATAAATTCACTAATCATTTTAAGTCTTTCATTGTCTTTCCACCAATCATTCATATCATCAACCTTACATCTATAAACCAGCTCATATTGTGGGCCATACATCTTATAACCAGGATTTAAATCTTCCAGAAAAAACTCCTTATATACAGGACCAGAGGGAACTAGTCTTTGTATCCGGCCCATCTGTTTGACAATTTTGTTTTTGTTCGGAAGATTTCCAAGATATTTCTGCAATAAAGGAAGGATGGCCTTTTTGGAATAAACTCCATTAATTATAAAAGTAAATTCAGCGGCATGACCAAAAAGTTGATTATAAATGTCATATGATTTCTTTTTGTCTGTTTTTCCGATTCCATAAAAACGTTTAGTCGAAAATATACTGGGGTAAACCGTACCTCTTTTAATTCTATCACCTAAAAAGTCTTTCTGGGCTTCAATAAAGTCACGATAACTTACCGGAACATAAGAATCAAAATAGTTAAAATTAGATTGCTCTATCCAATTCTGTTCAGCTTCCATTGTTATTTCTCTGGGTTGAGATATGTATAGGTAGATCAACTGCATTATTTCTTCTGCACTTATTTCTCTACCCGTAATTTTTATACCTGATGTATTGTTATTGATATAAGTTATTTCTTGTTTTTGACGGCCAACACGAAACAAATTCTGACCTAGTTCTTCATTACTCATATTTCCTATACCTGCGTAATGTACCAAACTTGGAGCATTCAAAGCAGAATAATAGCTTGATTCTTTGAAGAGATCCGCACCACCATGCCTATATCCATGTATACTGATATAGCCTTTAGTATTTGTTTTAGATTCCTCTCCATTTAAAATCAGTTTTATTCCATTTTGAAGGGTGATAATTTCAGATTTAGTTATAGAGTCAAAAGCTTTTCTTTCAATACTAACCGGCTTCAATTGTTCAGCTTGCTGCCGTGACATTATAGTTGGAGTCACTTTTTTTTCTTCAAAATTTGCTTTTTTAGCATCAGGCTTATAATCGTCAATTGGTTTTGATAGAACATTTTGAATCCACTCCCTCACCTCCTTCTCTGAGTAAGAAAAGGCCTTATGCCCTGACGGTGCAACCATTGTAATATCATCTGGTATTATACCCATATTATTTTTGACATATCTATTAATGTCTTCTATAGTCAAAGACATAAGTATTTGTTTTAGAAAATCTTCCTTGTTATCTGGAAAAGCCCTTCCTAAAACAAAATGTTGTTCAATTTGATAGTACCAATACCTTCCCGAAGTTGTGTCCTTACTTTCAAGTTGTTCGATCAGGCTGTTTCTTACCTTTATCCATTCCTCTGAAGTAAAACCTTTGTTTTTTATGCTTGACAATAATTGTGTAATCCGCTGAATTCTTTGTTTCTCCTTATTTTTTCCTTCTTTAAAATGTATTTCATAATATGGCAGTCCTTTATCCAACCAGTTTGATTGTATAAAGCTTGCTGCAATTTCATCATGATTTAACCTATACTTCAAAAGATTCTGCAAACTTTCTTGTAATAAGTCGGCTTGAATTTTATCTTTGCCATATCCTTTTTTCAGGTTACTATCTTTTATTCTGTAATTTAAGAATACTTCCAATGGTCTTTTATCTTCAGGGATTACGTTTCCCTCCCACTTTATTTCTACAATACCAAAATTAGAAGAACTATTCAGATAGGATTCCGTACAAATATTAATAGGTAGCGGGGAGGAAGGCAGTGGTATATCTGAAAAGGTATTCCTCACTTTCCTTTCAATTATTTCAGTCTTTTTTATATTTCCAATTACAGCTAACCCCATTAAATCAGGACGATACCATTTCTGGTAAAACTTAGTAACTCCCTCTGAAGATATATTGTCGAAAAAATCAGAAAAATCATTAAGAACCTCATTCAAACATGGAAATACAATAGAACGACGTTTATATTCTGCAAAAAAATATGAAGAAGAAGGTTTACGTGTTACTCTTTTAAATTCCTGTTTGAGAATGTTTGCTTCTTTTCGGACATCGGAGGGAGAAATATCTAGATCGCTAATATCCCGAAACCATAACAATAAGGAATCCAACAACTCTTGATTCAGATTATCATCAGATATACTCAATTGATATTCAGTTCGATAATAACCAGTCCCTGCCTCGCTTTTTACACCATATGGTTTAAATGCAGGGTGGTATTCAATAAAGCCCCCCGGAAAATTCTTGGTTCCATTATGAGGTAAATGCTCTATTAAATGTGCTGCAAGAGATTCCCCCTTTAATTGATTAGCCCCTCCGGCCTTTACCCATAGATAGATCGTAATATTGGGAGCCTCCGGTACAGGTTTTATATAGTAGGTAAAACCATTGGGTAAAATGTCATGTACAACAGTGGAATTTAGCGGAAGGGAATCTCCATGTGATTTGTTAATTCTTAATGATATAGCGAATGTATAATTAACAAACCCCAAAAAAAAGAGTGATATTACAATGCGGTAAAATTTCATAATATAATGAGTGTTAAAATTTATATATCGACGAGAGCGTTGCCATATAATGAGACAACGCTATTTTAATATCCTTGGTTTTGCCCCAAATTGGGGTTTTTCTGTCGTTCTTCATCCGGAATAGGATACCATGCATCTATTGCCTGCCAGGTCGGTGAATTAGAAAATTCTTCTTCGATAGCTCCTATCCTTTTTAAGTCAAACCATCTGTGTCCGAACTCTCCGAAAAACTCCCGTTTACGCTCTAGCATTATACTATCCAATAATTCCTCCTGATTCAATTCTCCGGGATACGCACTAAGTAGATTGATATTAGCCCTACTTCGAATTACATCAAGATCAGATATGGCTAAATCAATTTTTTTTAAATGAGTACGTGCCTCCGCACGGATAAGATATTGTTCAGCTAATCTGAGAACTACCGTAGCTTCTTTGTTATTCACAGAAGAAAGGTTTTCCTTATACTTATAAATATAATTGTATTCCTCCCCTCCCTGTTCATACGCTCCTATCCATTTCTCTAAACGCTGATCATCATGTTCAAAATTCAATATAAAATGATCTGCAAGCAACGCTATTCCCTGAACATGGGTAAATCCGGGAAATGTCAATACTAATATTGCGAATGCCTTTCCTTCAGCGGTAACAATATTTGTTGCATACCCTCCCATTGGATCGATCTGCCAAATAGCTTCCCGGTTGTGTGCCATAAAAACCTGGTCCAAATCGTCCAGAATTTCAAAATCAGTTGTTTGTTCAATAAGCATACTACTATATTCTTCAGCCTTGTCCCAAAGCTGCCTATATAGGTATACTCGAGACAATAGTGCCAGAACTGCGTGGTGTGTAACATAAAATCTTTCTTCTTCGGGATATGCTGTCTCATTTTTCAGAAGGTTCATGCTCTCTAGCAGATCTGTTTCGATCTGATCCCAGACGATCTCCTGATTATCTATAGACGCCAATGCATTTATCTTGTAATTTGTAGTAAGTAACAGAGGGACATCTCCATAGATATTTACTAAATAAAAGTACGTAAATGCCCTAATAAACATGGCTTGTCCCCTCAGGCTATCTTTAAATTTCTCTGATAAATTTTCCGAATTGTTTATTCCTTCCATAAGACTATTACAGAGGTAAATTATATTATACGCACTACTCCAAATATTCAAGTTTGTGGTAGCATCCGGACTATTTGTAGCGCTTAGCTCATGCTGCCAAAATGCATCATAGATCTCATGTGATATTCTCGGACGAATTAAATTCCCTGAAAAACCTGCATATACACTTATTCCTCCTATAAAAAATGAAGGACGTAATTGGTTGTATATTCCTTTGATTGCTACACGGGCTGTCTCTTCATTAGCAAATATATCAGTACTTACCATTTCGAAATTAGGTGTATCTATTTCTACAAAATCCTCACAAGAGCATAAAAAAAAACTATATGCTAATACCGGTATATATATATATCTTTTCATAATAAATCAGTTAAAGTGTTAGTTGCACACCTCCTGTGACCATCCGTAAAGGTGGTAATGCTATAAGTGGAGGAGACTCCAGGTTCACTCCCGGATATGACGTTATTGTTATCAGGTTTTGTGCTGAGATAAATATTCTTAAGGCACTTATTCCAGAATTGTCTAACCAAATCTTGGGTAAATCATAACTTAAAGACAAAGTTTTAAGTCTTATAAATGATGAATCTACCCATCCTAAAACATCACTCCTATTTGCTATTAAATAAGTAGAATAAAAGGCTGGTGAATCTTCTATATACATTTCTCCATTCTTCCAAGCCTCATATTCCTGTATAGAGCGGTTGTTGTACCAACCAGAAACACCGGGAGCACCATCTGTGAATGGTAAACCTTTATGATTTTTTTGCTTAATAAAATCTATTAAGAAATTACATTGAAATCCTTTATAAGAAATACTATTACTTATCCCTCCATAATATTGTCTTCCCCTCGTTTTCCTTATTATCATATCTTCCTGATCATATCTTCCATCTTGATTGACATCTTCAACCTCATAAAAACCGGTTTCCGGATTTGTTCCTATAAATTTGAAACGAGGAGTAGTTTCTAACGGATAACCAACCATATATAAAGAAGCATAAGAAGACTGTTCTATATTTGGAAAACTAATTAACCTATTTTTAGAAAAGCTGATATTAAATGCAGTATGCCACCTTAAGTTTTTATTTTGGATATTTAAAGTGGATACTTCCATTTCCCAACCTGTGTTCTGGACAGTTGCAGGTGAATTGGCAGTTACCGACGTAAAACCTGTCATTGCTGGTAAAGGGTAATTGATTAATTGATTAGAAGAGCGATTGCGATACCAACTTAAACCAATATTAATATGATCTTTGAAAAAACCCAATTCAATAGCAGCTTCAAGCTTACGATTTTCTTCCCAAACAAAATCTGGATTAAATAATCTTGTTGGGTATAGTCCTCCAGGGCCATCAGTAGATTGGTATGCATCCAGATATTGATAATCTCCGACATTGTCACTCCCCGTCGTCCCATAACTACCACGTAGTTTTCCAAAACTCAAAAACGGCAAATAGTTTTTTACAAACGGTTCTTCAGTAAATATCCACGCGCCCCCTATAGCCCAGAAGTTAGAAAAGCGTCTGCCTGGACCAAAACGGGAAGAGCCATCTCGACGACCTGTAAAATTGATCAAATATTTCTTTTGATAATCATAACCAATACGTCCAAAAATAGCATTATATTTATATTCATTTGAACCGACCCCCGTAATCATATAAGATTCTGCAGATCTCAAATCACCTACTAAAGATTCCGAAGCAAATCCTGTTCCCACGACTCCGAAACGATCACTTTCATTCTTCTGGAATGTAACACCTACCAAAGTGTTAAGAGTTCCCTCTCCCAATGTTGTTCCATAAGTAATTTGCGGTTCAATGATCCATGATAATCTTTTTTGAAAACCTTTTCTCATTACATGGTCTGCACCTTCTCTTAATGGTGGAGCTAAACGGTCTATGAAGTTCTTACCTAAAATTTCATTTGTCATTCGGGTATATCCAAAACTACTCTTAACAATAAATCCTTGGAATAACTTATATGAAACCATTAGATTACTTATTATATTATGTGTTTCCGTATTGACAGGAGAATGTTTTCCAGCCAGCGGATTATCCATGTTCAACAATAGCCATTCTTCCCAATGCAAACTACCATCTTCATTATATAAGGGAGGCGCATTCGGCAGTAATTTATAAGCAGCATTTACTATATCATTTACAGCCATAGATTCATTTAATCCAATACCATAATTGATTTTTAAATCCAAGCCCAATTTCTTGTTTTCAGAACGTTGACTGATACTAGCCCCTACAGTGAGCCTTTTATTACGCATTTCTTCAGGAAAGACATTTCCTTGTGATTGCAGAGATCCATTTATACGAAAAGAGGTAGTAGAGTTTCCTCCGTAAGCAGAAAGATTAACATTATTAATAGAGGCTGTTCCTCCTAATAATTCTTCCTGCCAATCTGTGTAACGGTTGGTATTCCATAATATTATATCAGGAGCATTTGTTCCATCAGGTATCTTTTCAGCGTTTGTCATAGCTGCTTCTCTTATTTCCACATATTGCTCTGTATTCAACAATTTCATCTTCCTTTCTACCTGTCCAATCCCAGTATACCACCTGGCTTCAATCTGTGTTTTTTTATTCCATCCTATTCCTCTTCGGGTAGTAATCAAAATCACTCCGTTCGCTCCCCTTGAACCATAGATGGCAGTAGCATCTGCATCTTTCAAAACCTCTACACTCTCTATATCTGATATATTTAATGTGCTTAGGGGGTCCAAATTATTCATTAGTAAATTACCTTGACGAACCCCTATATCCGTTTCAATAGGTTTTGAATTTACAGGAACACCGTCGATAATATACAAGGGATAATTACCATCATCCCTTAAGCTGTTCCGCCCTCTTATTCTTATAATAGGGGCACTTCCCGGCATACCGTCCTGCTGGGAGATCTCTACTCCGGCCATTCGCCCATATAGAGTTTCCAACGGACTCACAATTGGTTGTAACTCTATGTCCTCCCCACTAACCCTCGCTATACTCCCCGTCCTTTCCCTATCCTTAACCTTATAATACCCCGCATTCACCACCACCTCATCCAGCGTATTCACATCCTCCTCCATCACCACGTCCAGGGTATTGCTTTGTTCCACCATATATTCCCGGGTTTTAAACCCCACAAACGAAAACACCAGGATCTCCCCAACTGCGGCCCGGATGCTCCACGCCCCGTTTTCGTCCGACATGGTGCCGTGGCCCCGGTCTTTTACGATGATATTTACCCCGGGCAGGGGCTGGCCTTCGGTGGTGGTTACCGTACCGCTGACCAATTGCTGGGGTGGTAGTTCATCGGCCTTTGCTGCCGGGACGATATGGGCCTTGCCCTTAACCGTTTCGGGTTTTGCGGAGAGTACGATCTGCCGGTCCAGCAGCCTGAAGGTGATGGGGGTATTTTCGAATAAGGTGGCCAGGATGGTTTCCAGTGACTGTTTACGGGCCCGGATGGTCACCTTGCGCTGCAGGTCGAGGTCTTTTTCGGAATAGAGGAAACGGAAGTCGGTCCGTGACTCTATCGCTTCCATCACGGCCAGTACCGTAACGGATTCCATGTTCAGGGTAAGCTTTGCGTTCTGGCGGATATGGTCATGGGCCTGTACCCGGAATATGGCCATAAGGAACAGCAATACAAAACCGGTAAGCCGTATTGCCGGTCCCCGTAATTCCACAGGGGCGGGTATTCGAAGGATTGAGATACTTTTCATCATAAATAAATGGTATTTCGGTTGATTAATATGAGTTAGCCGGTTATGGGCGAAAAGTTGTAAAACCAGGGTAAATACATTTTTTTAAATATTGAAAAACAGCATATTAAAATCATATCTAAAACTTTTTTTACCGTATTTCCGTCATTTTCTTTATTTTTACGGTTAACCGTAAAAATAAAAATGTATATACCCTGTCATCAAGTGTAAATGTCTACTTCATGTACCAGTGTTTTTTTGTTCATATTATGTCAGGGGGCAGTAATCACGATGGTATTACCATTGCGGGTATACCGGAACGGGGTGTGTAACCGGTAGGCATTCAGTATTTGTTCGAGGGTTTCTCCACGGAAGGTTGCGGTAAAGGGGATATGGTCGAGTTCGGGATAGCGGCTTTCTATGGCAACGTTAAAATGCCGTTCGAGTTTTCGCATGACCAGGCCGAAGGGATCATTCTGAAAATAGAGTTCCCCGCGGGTCCAGGCGGTATACTTCTCGACATTCACCGTCTCTACTTCTATATGCCCCTGGTCGTACAGGGCACGCTGGCCGGGCGCTATGGTTACCATGCCGTTCCCGGCATCCTCCCCGGAATACACTCCTACGCTGCCTTCCTCCAGTACCGTATAGGCCTGTTGTTCGTTTTTATAGGAGGTAACATTAAACCGGGTGCCCAGCACCCGGGTCTCCATCTCCTGTGTGATCACGGTAAAAGGGCGGGAGGTATCCCTGCTCACCTCAAAGAACGCCTCGCCGTCGAGATAGACATTACGGGGCGTGCCCCGGCTGAAAGCCACCGGGTAGTGCAAGGAGGAACCCGCGTTGAGAAACACCCGGGAACCGTCAGACAGGGTAATCCCGAACCTTTTTCCATAGGGTACCTTAAGCAGGTTATAATCCGGCTTGCCTTCCGGCTCTTCCCCGCGGTCATACACCAGCATCTGTTGCTGCTGGCTTCCTACCCGCTGCCCTTTTTCCGTGGTGATCTCGGCAGTACGGCTCCCGTCGATCACCTGTTCACTGCCATCCTGCAATTGCAGGGTGACCTGCGGGACGCCGCTATCGGATGGTTCGCCGCCGAACCATCCCATATACCACGCCCCGAGTACCATAAACAGGGCTATTGCTGAAAAACCGGCAGCCATCCCGATACGGGAAAAAGACAGATGACGTACTCCGGGCTTATCACTCCCCGATGTCTTTCCCGCCCCGGCATGGTGACGCAGTTTATGCAACATTCCGGTCCTGTGTTCCTTCGACAGCCTGCCGGGCTCCCCACCGAGATACCACACACATTCCATGGCTGCCGTAACAGTATCCTCCATATGGGGATACTCGCGCTGTAATTTTTCCCAAAAAATATCGGAGTCCCTGTCCGGCCTGCAACACCACTGTATAAAGTAGTCGTCCCGAAGCAATTGCTCCACATCGTATGCCTTATACCTTCTCAAACGGTTTTTCATATCAATGACTTTGTTTTGGGGGAGTCGGTTTAATAAGCCTCTGTTATATAAGTGACACCGCGGGAACTTTATTCCAGGAAAAAAATGAAGTTTTTTTTGAAAATATTTTTAAAACACTGGGAAACAAATTATTGAGAGTCACAGGTTACAGGTTGCAATCAACAAACTCTCATTCTCCCCAGGCACCTGCGGAAGAGGGTAAACATAAACAGTTCCTTTTTCAGTACCTTAAGCAGGTCGATGGCGCGGTTCAGGTGATAATAGACGGTTTTCTTTTTGACGCCGGTAATGGTGACGATCTCCCTGACAGGCAGTCCTTCGTAGAAACGGAGGTGGATGATCTGCCGCTGTGCAGGGCTCAGCCGGGCGAGGGCAGTTCTTATATGGCTGCGCAGCTGGTCGTCCTGCTGCTCATCCTCAAAGCGGCTGTCGTGTGTGACCAGTTCGTCACTCTCCAGCTGCTGCAGGTCTTCGTCCACCATATAGAGCAGTTTCCGCTCCCTGACCGCGGCGCGAAGCAATTTGAAGCGCAGCGCACTGTAAAAATAAGACCGGATATTGCGTACCTGTCCCAGGTTTTTACGCCTGTCCCAGCTTTCGCGGAAGAGTTCCTGGATAATATCACGGACAAATTCGGGGTCCCTGACCAGGGTGATACCGTAACTGAAAAGTCCGTCTATATGCTCCACATAAATATCGCGGAAAGCATCTGTATTGCCCCGCTGGAATTCTTCCCAGAGCCTTATATCGCGATGTTCTGCCGGGGCCCCGCCGTTGTCCAGATCACTGAAGGTACGGTTGTCCTTTTTTTTATCCGTCATAGTGCCAAATAAATTAGATGCGGAACACATTGTCCCGCGTATAAAACCTCAGCCGGTAAGGTCATGAACAGAAAAGATATAGGGGACATTGACGGATGCGACATCGGTGAAGGGTGTTTGCGCAAACCTGGTTGTTCCGGACAAAAAAGACGAACACGCCTGGATTCAAATTTAGCAATTTCGATGAACAAAATACAAAAAAATATTTGAACGGCGGATGTTTTGAAATCCGCTTTTCCCCTTCTTTTCCCGAATGATCGTTACAGTATTCCGGTCGGATTACATGCCCCTGTATATCAGCACAATAAAAACACACGCCCCAAAAAGGGTGGGCGCGGTACTCACCCATCGATCTGAGGTACTGGCATACCCACGCACGAATAAGTGAGCCCACGCCCGGGTCGTGAGCTGTCTTCACTTATGTCCCGTGCGTATGAAAAGTGCCAGTTTTCAGATCGAGACCTCAAGCGAATAGCTTCCAATATTTTTTGCTTTCAGAAGTATCGCAAATATAGCAATATGTCGTATGCTACAACAACTGCCAGACAAATATATAAAACAAACTTGTGAACAACAAAAATTAATGTTAAACTATTTACCGTTGTCCGTTTTATCTTTCTATTTGGTATATGTCGCTATATGTTAACAGGAAAGTATTAAAGCTTATCGGGCAGAGGATAGAGGAGCAAAGAGAGAAGAAAAAGCTCGATGTTTCAGACGTAGCCTACATGACCGGTTTTTCGGATAATACCGTCCGGAATGTCGAAGCCGGCAAGGATACTACGGTTTCTTACCTGGTGGAAGTATGTATAGCGGTAGGGCTGCACCCGAAAGATCTCTTTGATATGGAGCTGGAGATGAAACCGAGGTTCGAGCTCTCTCCCGAACGGAAAAACAAGAAGAAACTGACCCTGCGCATCCGGGAATATATCCGGGAAGGATATTTCGACACTTCCCGTTCTGCAAAGGATGTGGTCCTGAAGCTTGAGGAAGACGGTATACGTACAAGCTCGGCCGTGCTTTCCAATATCCTGCCCAGATGGCTGAAGACCACAAAAAAGGGCCGTCGGAATTCGTACAGGAGTAAATAGCCGCCTAAACCGGACCAAAGGGACTTCAACAACATAATGGCTAAAAAGAGATTCCTCCCAAGGTCGGAATGACAACAATGTCATTCAGAGCGAAGCGAAGAATCTCGACCCCGGACCAAAGAATCTTCAACAGCATAACCGGAAGGCCGGAGATTCCTCCTATCGTCGGAATGACAATATCCTGTCATTCAGAGCGAAGCGCAGCGGAGGGAAGAATCTCCAACCCGGCGCAAAGCAAATTCAACAGCATAACAGCTCAAAAGAGATTCCTCCCAAGGTCGGAATGACAATATTACAATAGGTACTCGTTGCAAACGAGCACCAGAGCCGGAAAAAAATACTGTAAATAAGTTTTACGGACTGCCCTTAAATAGTATTTTTGCGGTTAAACTTAATACGGGGCTTACACCCGGAAGACCTTATAATATATGATCACAACAGAACAGGTCAAAGACCTTTTTGAACGCCTTGGCGCGTTAAGGAGGTATCTTTGACATAGATGCCAAACGCATAGAAATACAGAACGAGGAAGAAAAGACCTTTGCCCCCGATTTCTGGGACAATCCCAGGGAGGCGGAAAAGCTGATGCAATCGCTCCGGAGTAAGAAAAAATGGGTAGAGGGCTATGAAGAGGGCAAGACCCTTGTGGCCGACCTGGAGGTGCTGTACGATTTTTACAAGGAGGGCGAAGCCGAAGGTGACGAACTGGAAGCACAATACGCACAGGCACTTTCTCATATAGAGCAGCTGGAATTTAAAAACATGCTGTCTGAAGAGGGTGACGCCATGAGCGCCGTACTGCAGATCACTGCCGGGGCCGGGGGCACCGAGAGTTGTGACTGGGCCTCCATGCTGATGCGTATGTACCTGATGTGGGCACAGTCGCAGCACTACAAGGTAAAGGAACTCAACTACCAGGCAGGCGATGTGGCCGGGATAAAGACGGTAACACTGGAGATCGAGGGAGAGTTTGCCTTCGGATGGCTCAAGGGAGAAAACGGGGTACACCGCCTGGTGCGTATATCCCCGTTCGACAGCAATGCCAAACGGCATACCTCTTTTGTCTCGGTATATGTGTACCCGCTGGCGGACGACAGTATAGAGATCGATATCAACCCTGCCGACATCAGCTTCGAGACCATGCGGTCCAGCGGGGCGGGCGGACAGAATGTCAACAAGGTGGAAACCGCCGTGCGGCTGCGCCACCACCCTACCGGTATCGTGATCGAAAACTCCGAAACCCGCTCGCAGCTCGACAACAAGACCAAGGCCATGCAGCTTCTCAAATCCCAGCTCTATGAGATCGAGTTGAAAAAACGGCAGGAAAAACGTGCAGAGATCGAGGCCGGAAAGATGAAGATCGAATGGGGCTCACAGATACGCAACTATGTAATGCACCCTTACAAACTGGTCAAGGACGTGAGAACATCGAAGGAATCTACCGATGTAGACGGCGTGATGAACGGAGAGATAGATCCCTTCCTCAAAGCTTATCTCATGATGATGGGGCAGAAAGAGGAAGAATAGGACGGGAGTGCAGGTTGAAGGTTGCCGGTTGAACTCATAACTGTTTAAATGCATAACAATGATCAAGATATATCACAATCCGCGTTGCAGCAAATCCCGGCAGGGGCTTGCCATCCTGGAAGCCTCAGGGAAGGATTTCGAGGTGGTCAGGTACCTGGAAGATGTGCCTTCGGAAGAGGAATTGCGAGGGATCATCAGACTCCTCGGGATACGCCCTGCAGAACTGGTGCGTACCGGCGAGAGCATCTGGAAAGAACAGTACAGGGGCAAGGACCTGTCTGACGATGAAGTGATCAGGGCCATGGTCGCACATCCGAAACTGATAGAGCGGCCCATCGTGGTTTCAGGCAAAAAAGCCGTTATCGGACGGCCGCCGGAAGCTATTGAAGGGGTTATTTAGGGTTACAGGTTGAAAGTGCTTAGGTCGTGGGTGGAGATTCCCTGCCTGCCGGCCGGACAGGCGGGTTCGCTTCGCTCTGAATGACAGGGGAATGTCCGACCGTAGTCGCTGTCCCGACCCCTGGTCGGGCTTTCGGGATGTCAATACAGGGTTTTAAGTCCGTTCTCTTCCAGGATATCGCTGTATTCGGGCAGAATACGGAGGAGGGCGATATCTTCCATGGCATTGAGCCGGGCCACATCGGTAAAGCCGTTTTTCAATAACTGTTCCAGGTAAAACAGGGCCATTCCATATTCACTGTTTTTTGTGCTGTACCTGATCACTTCCAGGCAGGCATCCTCCGCTTCCGGGTCCAGCAATACCAGGAAAGCATTGGCAAACAGCAGCTGATTATCTTTCAGCTCCCCTTTCGCTATGGTAGCTTCTATCGCTGCTTCCAGCATATTCCTTATCCTCCTGGCCATTTTACGCCTGGGGATATTACCCTCTTTACCGGGTTTGTCAAGGGCGTTCAGTTCTCCTTCCCATGAAGGCAATTGCCCGGTATCCCCGGTGAGTATATCTGCCGATAGAAAAGAGATGTAATCTTCCATATAGAACGTCTCTTCTTCTTCAATCCCGTAACTGTCCCTGCGTTGTTTGCGGAAAGTATCATTTTTCCGGAGTGTTTTTTTCCGTTCCTTCAGCACATCCTTAAACCTGTCTTCCGGGTAATGCTCCCGCATGCTGCCGAGTTCATCAAAGGCATTCAGGGCCCTGCCCTGCCCCTCCAGCCATTTATTGTAAACCATATCCGCTTCAAAGAGAGAGTCCTTAAGTACCGAGGGCACCGCCCCTTTGGCCATCGACTGCAGGGTCAGTATCCGCAGCGCCCGGTCGGTATAACGGGCGTCCGGGTAATGCCCGTTTCCATCGTAAACCACCATCCGGGCCTGGAATTTCCGCGATTCAAGCAGGCTTATTGTGCCC
Source organism: Sinomicrobium soli (assembly GCF_003285545.1). GTDB lineage: Bacteria > Bacteroidota > Bacteroidia > Flavobacteriales > Flavobacteriaceae > Sinomicrobium. Next base: position 14,685 of record NZ_QLNV01000019.1, read on the forward strand.
TGCATTTCCCGGTAATAGGTCGATTCGTCTCCGGCCATCCCTACAAAGACAAAATCATTCTTGACAGGAACATATGACGAATGTCCCGGTATGGCACCACCAACGGCCAGTACCCCGTCTACATCATCAGACAGCACGGCCACCGCCGTGGCCAGCCGGCCTCCTTCCCCGAATCCGGCCGTGTATATTCTTCCCTTATCCACCGAAAAACTCCGGAAAACCAGGTCGAACAGTTTTTTGGCCACATAAAAATTAGCTTCGTAAGACTCCTCCGTAAGCTGGTCAGGAGCTATAAGTATCGCCTGTCCCGCCCCCGGAGCCTCTAAAAGAGCATTGATGGCTCCTGTACTTCCTCCTTCCAGATCAAAGACAAAAAATAACGGCCATTTCTTCGCTGTGCTGTAATCGTCGGGCAGATAGACCGAATAACTCAGCAGCTCGGTTCCGGGTACCGCAACCGAATCGTTTACCGTCCCTTTCCGCAAATGGAGGTCCTGGGAAAAAATGTGTAATGATACCGTAAGGCACAGGGCCACAAGACCGTATTTCAACGTATATTTCAGCATATTATTTTATTGAAAAGCAGGTACAAGATACGGCAAAATCCAAAAAATACCATTAGGAAAACTAAACAAAAGAATTATCAGTACCTTTGTAAAAAGATCAAAGAAATGACACACGCAGAGCGACATATCGTAGAAACATATTCGGGACTTTTCGAGGGCTTGAGCGCAGTCAGTAAATTAGAATTACTCGAACGGCTTGTAAAGTCGATCAAAAAAGGTAAAAAGTCAAAAGAAAAAGAATTTTTCAGTTCGTTCGGGGCATTTGCTTCTGAAAGACCGGCCGAAGAAATCGCCAAAGAAATCCGGGAAAGCAGAAAGTTCAGAAAAAGAGACCTTAAACTTTAGCTAATGCAATATTTGCTCGATACAAATATCTGCATATTTTTTCTTCGTGGAATGTTGGACTTTGACGACATCATCAGGCAAAAAGGTCTTGATAACTGTTTTATATCGGAACTTACGGTTTTTGAACTCAAATATGGAGCGGAAAACAGCGACAACCCGAAAAGGTCTCATCAAGCCGTAGACAAATTTATCAAAGGATTGACCGTAATCCCTATTTTCGGGATAGTAAAGGAATATGCCGAAACCAAAGTCTATTTGAGAAAAAACGGAACACCGCTTCACGACGAATTTGACTTAATCATAGGTGTTACAGCTCTTGCCAACAAACTGACTTTAGTAACCGACAACACAAAAGATTTCCGGTTTATCAAAAACCTGAGACTTGAAAATTGGTTCACCCGAAAATAAACTACTTATAACAACGGTAACGATGCTACTGTGAGATCCTGATCCCTATAACCCTTAAAAATTCCCGTATCCACGCCGGGTGTCCGGGCCATGCCGGGGAAGTGACCAGGTTGCCGTCTACTACGGCCTCTGTGGGAGGCACCTCCCTGTAATTCCCTCCTGCCAGTGTTACTTCCGGTCCTACGGCAGCATAGGCCGTAAGGGTGCGCCCTTTTACAACTCCTGCGGTGGTCAGTATCTGTATCCCGTGACAAATGGCGGCTACGGGAAGGTCTTTATCAAAGAAATACCTGACGATTTCCAGTACTTTTTCATTGAGGCGCAGATATTCCGGCGCCCGGCCGCCCACAATGACCAGCCCGGCATAATCTTCGGGATTTACCAGGTCGAAGGTATAGGTGAGCTGAAACCGGTGCCCGGGTTTCTCCGAATAGGTCTGATCGCCTTCAAAATCGTGAATCGCGGTTTTTACCGTGTCTCCTTTCTTCTTGCCGGGACAAACGGCATGTACGTCATATCCTACCATAAGCAACATCTGGTAGGGCACCATAGTCTCGTAATCCTCGGCATAATCACCGGTAAGCAAAAGTATTTTTTTCATGGGTTTGGTTTTTTACGTCTTTTGTGTATTAAAGATACTCAAAAACAGGGAAAGTACGGTGAGGCATACCGTACTTTAACCTTACTTTAATTCCTGGTGTATTGCAGGTTGAGGATCAGTTTTACCTCATCGCCTACCACGACACCCCCGGCTTCGGTAAGTCCGTTCCATTCCAGTCCGAAGTCCTTCCGGTTCAGTTTACCGCTAACCTCAAATCCGGCCTTGGTATTGCCATAGGGATCTTCTGCGGTACCACCGTATTCTGCCTCCAGTACTATGGATTTTGTATTTCCGCGAATAGTGATGTCGCCCGTCACTTCGAAGGTGTCATCGCCGGTTTTCCTGAAACCCGTAGAGACAAAAGTAAGTTTAGGGTGGTTTTCCGCATCAAAGAAATCGGCCGATTTCAGGTGGTTGTCCCGGTCGGCATTATTGGTATTGACACTGTTTACCTCGGCTTCGAATACGGCTTTTGCATGTTCAAAACCATCGCCATCCGTCTCAAGCCCACCCGAAAAGGAGGTAAATTGCCCGGTTACCGTTGAGATCACCAGGTGCTTTACTTTAAACTGTACTTCGGAATGTGCCGGGTCTATGCTCCAGCTTGTTTTTCTTGTTTCCATGTTCTTTCAGATTTATATGATGTTATTTTTCAGTAATTTGTTCGTGTATGCCTGCGGAATACCAGCCTGCCATTCAGGGCAGCGGAATATAGGTATCATCTCCCGGCACTTCCGGAAAACGGCGGGCCTTCCAGTCGTCCCTGGCCTTTTCTATTTTTACCGGATCAGAAGATACGAAATTCCAGTAAATATGCCGTTCCTCTTCCAGGGGCTGCCCCCCGAAGAGCAGCAGATGCGACCCTCCGGCCACCTGTAATGCACATTGGTCATTCAGCTTGGAGACCAGCATATTCCCTTTACCGACCTCTTCCCCGCAGGCGTTGACCTTGCCTTCCACCACACAGATCCCGATCTCTCCTTCGAGGTTCCCGGCAATATCCAGGGCATAGTCCTTCCCGGTTTCCACCGATACCATAAAGAGTTCGGAATGCGCCGGTACCGGTGAGGTTTTCCCGAATCCCTTTCCGGCCACCAGGGTAAAGGAAGCCCCGTCTTCGGTCCAGGAAGGGAGGTCTTTGCGGTCTATGTGATAAAATTCCGGAGCCATGTCTTCCAGCTCCCGAGGCAGGGCTATCCATATCTGGTACCCGTGCACGAGCGATTCTTTTCCTCCCCGAAGTGCTTCAGGGGTACGTTCGGTATGGGCCACTCCTTTTCCGGCCACCATCAGGTTTACCGACCCGGGGGTTATTTTCTGAGCCGTCCCCATACTGTCCCGGTGCATGATCTCTCCTTCGAGCAGGTAGGTCAGTGTAGACAGCCCTATGTGCGGATGCTGGTCGACATCCATATATTTTTCCGGGCCTACTTTTTCCGGGCCCATATGGTCGATAAAGATAAAAGGGCCCACCATGCGTTTCTTGCGGAAAGGAATTAGCCTCCCCACCAGGAAATCCCCGATATCCCGGCTTCGTTCTGCGATAATCAGACTGGTATTGGACATTGTTGCTGTTTTTAATGTGATTAATTAGTTTTTTACTCGAAGCTCGGAGAAAGGTTCTTCGGGCTTCAGGCCAGAACGTCCTGCCAGTCCGTATTCCTTTCAAACATCGCCTTGGCAAAAGGACAGAGCGGCACCACCTTTATACCGTTTTCCCGTACATGATCCACCAGGGCCGCCTGTAGTTTTTTACCGACACCCTGCCCCTTGAGCGACTCGTCCACACCGGTATGCTCGATAATCATTTTCTCCCCACCGGCCATGACATAGGCCATTTCCGCCAGGCGCTTCCCGTCTTCTGTATAAGTAAAAGCCCCTTTGCTATTGTTGTGGATATGCTTTATTTCTCCCATGGTCATAATGTTTTGTATAAATTTAAGAAACCTCAGTTTCTTTACTGTTAAAAATGCTTTAAATCCCGGAAGCAAAATAATACACCCCTGCTCCCCCATCCCCCGGGCAAGCTGCCCGGGGCGGAATATCCTTAAAGGGTCATCGGCACTTCCATCAGCAGAAAACGGGCTTCGCTCTCCGCCTTTACGGTAAATGCACCGGTATCCGAAATTCCTATGGCATCCCTTTTTTCGAGTACTTCTCCGTCGACACTCACACTGCCTTCCATCACAAAGAGATAGACACCGTTACCTTTTTTCCTGAGGGTATAGGAGGAGGTGGTACCCCCGTCAAAATCACCGAGAAAAAACCAGGCGTCCTGGTGTATCCAGGTACCCTGTGCCCCTGCATCGGGAGACACCACCTGGTAGAGTTCGTTCTTCCGGTGATATTCTCTTATGGATATCTGGTCATATCTCGGTGTTACATTTCTCTTATCCGGCATTACCCATATCTGCAACAGGTTTGTTTCCCGGTCGGGATCAGGGTTGTACTCACTGTGAAATACTCCTGTCCCGGCGCTCATAACCTGTATTTCACCACTCTTTATACGGCCCGTATTTCCCATGCTGTCTTTGTGTTCCAGGTCGCCCCTGAGCGGTATGGTAATGATCTCCATATTGTCGTGGGGGTGCATCCCGAACCCCATACCACCACTTATGATATCGTCGTTAAGTACACGAAGCACCCCGAAATTCATACGTTGCGGATTGTAGTAATTGGCAAAACTGAAACTGTGATGGGCGTTGAGCCACCCGTGGTCGGCATGGCCCCTGCTGTCTGCCCTGTGAACGATTGTTTTCATACGAATAAATTTAAAAGTTATTCCCGTATAGGGTTACAGGTTACAGGTTGCGTGCAAATGTTCAACCTGTCTGCCCCGTACTTCACCCTTCTTCCTTTGTCCATACAAAATTGACCATAAAAACAGTACGGGAACATACGAGAATACGGGAAAGCCTTATAAAAATACGATATGCCTTATCTTCTGAAGTGCGAAGGGGAATCTCCGGTACATTTTTTAAAGAAGCTGCTGAAATGTGCCGGTTCGGCAAATCCCAGGGCATAGGCGATCTCTTTTTGTGAAGTATCGGAAAAATACAACATGCGCCTGGCCTCGGTAGTAATACGCGATTGCAGGTACTCCTTGGCCGTTTTTCCTATAAGGGCCTTTACGGTACGGTTCAGGTGGTCTGGCGTTATATGAAGGGCTCCGGCATAACGGGATACCTGGTGCCATTCTTTAAAATGAGCTTCCACCAGTGACTTATAATCGCGCAGCAGGCTGCCGCCGCCCTGTAATTCCTGCAGGTTATCCCCGTGCAGACTACATACATTGTTACAGCTTATCAGGAACAACCGCAGCAGGGAAGCCAGGCCCTGCAACCGGAACCTGACCGGGGTATGACTCCACTCATTCATCTGCCGGCAATAGCTCTCAAGCTGCTGTTCCTGCGCCTTCTCCAACGGCAGCGGCGGGGATTCCCCGTAATCGTGAAAGAGGTTTATATCGTCGATAAAACAGGGCTCTATCTGGTTTTCTGCCATAAACCGGGAGGAAAAACTCAATACGTACCCTTCGGGTTTTTCGTCATCCCTTACCTGGTGTACCTGTCCTGGACTGATAAAATAAACCTGGCCGCCCGAAAGGGAATATCGGTTAAAGTCTACGGTATGCACTCCTTTTCCCCGGAGTACGAGCATAACGATATAATAATCGTGCCGGTGGGGCATTCCGGCTCTTCCCTCCCTGTCCTTATACATTTGTCCCATATCCTGTATACGGAACTCCATACGGCTATCCGAAGGATTTACACTGGCATATGTTTTTATGAGGGACATCGCGATGGGGGAAAATTTTGAATTATAATTCCGTCAGCCGGGTTTTTAATGGAACAGAGGCCGGAAGCCCGAGGTACAAACCTGCAACCAAGGCTACTGCTTCTCCGGGATATCTTCGAGGATGGCGCGCAGGAATTTCCAGAATTTCTTTACCGAGGTAACGCTGGCCCGCTCATCGGGCGAATGGGCCCCGCGGATGGTGGGACCGAAACTGATCATGTCCATTTTCGGGTAATGCTGCCCCAGGATGCCGCATTCCAGTCCGGCATGGCAGGCGGCCACCTCCGGTTTTTCCCCGAAGAGTGCCTCATATTTTTCCCGGAGTATCTTAAGCACGGGCGAATCCAGGTAAGGTCTCCAGCCGGGATAACTTCCGGAGAATTCCACTTCGCAACCGGAAAGTTCAAAAGCAGCCCTTAGCGCATGGGCGAGGTCCATCTTGGAACTTTCCACCGACGAGCGGGTAAGACAGGACACTTTTATCTGTCCTTCCCCTATTTCCACACGGGCTATATTGTTGGAAGTCTGGGTGAGCCCCTTCATTTCGGCACTCATACGATATACCCCGTTATGGGCCGCATATACCGAACGCAGTATACCCTCCTGTACCCCCAGTTCCATCACCCGTTGTGGCATTTCAGCGGGCTCAGCCACAATTTCCATAGACGGTTCCATGGTCTGGAATTCCTTCTTGATATCCCTGCCCATTTCGCCGAACTCATAGATAAAGGCATCCTTATGGGTTTTATCTACCACCACCAGGGCTACGCTCTCCCTGGGTATGGCATTGCGCAGGCCTCCTCCGCTCAGGGAAGCGATGCGCAATCCGTAACTTTCAAAACCGTCAAACAACAGGCGGTTCATGATCTTATTGGCATTGGCCAGCCCCTTGTGAATATCCATTCCGCTGTGTCCGCCTTGTAATCCTTTTACAACAATACGATAGGCTTCCACCCCTTCCGGCACATCTTTTTCCTTATAGGCCCTGTGAGCCGTAACATCGATGCCTCCGGCGCAGCCTATTCCTATTTCGGTATCTTCTTCGGTATCGAGATTCAGCAGTATTTCTCCCTGCAAAATCCCGCCTTCCAGTCCCTGTGCCCCGGTCATCCCCGTTTCTTCATCTACGGTAAACAGGGCTTCCAGCGCCGGGTGAGGGATCCCGGTACTTTGCAGCAGGCCCATGATGGCCGCCACTCCCAGGCCGTTATCGGCCCCGAGGGTAGTACCGCGTGCCTTGACCCAGTCGGCATCCAAATACATCTGTATGCCCTGGGTATCAAAATCAAAATCGGTATCGGTATTCTTCTGGTGTACCATATCCAGGTGCGATTGCAGCACTACGGTCTTTCTGCTCTCCATACCCGGAGTAGCCGGTTTCCGGATAATCACATTCCCGGTTTTGTCCTTATAGGTTTCCAGGCCCAGTTCTTTACCGAAATCCAGTATAAAGGCAATCACTTTTTCTTCCTTCTTCGAAGCGCGGGGAACGGCATTGAGCGCAGCAAAATTACTCCATACTTCCTTCGGCTCCAGGGTGTGTATTTCTGTATTCATGGTGTCGTGCTTAGTTGTTTGTTACAAAATTACCACAAACTTTTGTTTTGGCATAGTTTAGTTTATTAGTTCTTAGTTGTTAGTTCTTAGTTAGCAAATGTCATTCAGAGCGGAGCGCAGCGGAGGGAAGAATCTCCATCCCGGCCCAAAGGAACTTCAACAACATAACGGAGAGCCCGGAGATTCCTCCTATCGTCGGAATGACAAAGCCCTGTCATTCAGAGCGGAGCGCAGCGGAGGGAAGAATCTCCATCCCGGCCCAAAGGAACTTCAACAGCATAACGGAGAGCCCGGAGATTTAACTGCGTTGAGCCCTTCGGGGTTCTCCTATCGTCGGATGACAAAGCCACTGCACCCGGGATTGAAACCTGCAACCTGCACCTAACAACTTCCGGGGCCTTACTGCCGTATATACCGTATATTTTCCTAATTTTGACCCATGTCGGAAAAAGCGAAGAACCTGCTGGCGCTTTCCATTGTGCCGCAGGTATTACTGGTCAAGGTCCTGGCCGGGTTCCCGGAGGTTGTAGAAGCGTATTACAGTAACGGAATCTATCGTTTTATAGCTTCCGGGTACCGCTATGCCTTCGGGTGGGTCCCCTTTTCCGTAGGAGATATTTTCTATGCGCTTGCCGGTATCATGATCCTCCGTTTTATATGGCGTAAAGTAAGATCTGTATCCCGAAAACCCTGGCCTTTTTTCAGGGAAATACTCCAAACCCTGTCTTTGGCATACCTTTTTTTCTACCTGTCCTGGGGGCTCAATTATTACCGCCTGCCCCTGCACCGCAGCCTGGGGATCGGTGCCGAATACACCACGGAGGAGCTGGTATCCTTTACCGAAAAGCTTATAGAGCGTACCAATACCCTGCATACCACACTGGCTGCCAGCGATTCTTCTGCCGTAAACATCCCGTATTCCCGCAGGGAGATCTATCAAAGGTCAATAGAAGGCTACGCCCGGCTGGCGGAGAGAAGTCCGCACCTGGCCTATAGCCCCGCAAGCATTAAAAGCTCTCTTTTTTCCCTGCCCCTCAGCTATATGGGGTACGGGGGCTACCTGAACCCGTTTACCAACGAGGCCCAGGTAAACAGCATGCAGGTCGATTACCGCTATCCGCTGGTCACCTGCCACGAAGAAGCCCACCAGATCGGGTACTCGGCGGAGAACGAGGCCAATTTTATCGGTTACCTGGCCGCTACGGCCAACCCGGACCCTTATTTCCGGTATTCGGGCTATGCCTATATGCTGCGTTACTGCCTTAACGAAACGTACCGCAGAGACCGGGATACCTATGCCCGCCTGGTAGCCACCCTGCACAAGGGAGTCCTCGAAAACTACCGGGAAGCCGCCCTTTTCTGGAAAAAATATGAAAACCCGCTGGAACCGATTTTCAAGAACACCTTCAACGCCTATCTCGAAGCCAACAACCAGGCAGGCGGGATAAAGACCTACAGCTATGTGGTGGCCCTGCTGGTCAATTATCACAGGAAAGAGGCCTTGTAATAACACACCTCCTTCCGCGATTATCTCTTGCAGGCGGTACCAGGTTTAGGATCGTGTAATGCACGTCTGCAAAAGGATTTATATACATGCTGAACCACCACAAAAACAAATGCAGAAATAGTCCCGCACCTCTATTTCCGATGTTATTTTTTTATTTATTACAATTATAAATTATATTTGACCCGTAGTAAATCAGGGACTTATAAATCGGTAATACCCGGAAGTCCCTCATTTCACGATTAAACAAAAGCATCACGATGGCATTCAGGATTCACAGTTCGGACTTCAGCGATTTCATAGCTGCCGGCCCCGATGGCCTTACAGCCACGGACAAGAATGCCAGCAGCATACGGCTGCAGACCCCGAAAGGGGATATCCGGTACCGGGAGCTGTTGCCGGTGAGGTATGTCTCCATACTCCAGGGGTCATATCACATGGAGGAGGACGTGATTATTTCGGGGGAAGGAACAACAGCCCTGCTCGAGATACAACTGAATCTTTCCGGAACCGGTATTGCATACCGGGACAAATTAAAAAAAATACATACCGCACCGGCCATGACCGGAAATATAGCCTACCTGTCTGCCGATGAGAACCAGGCCGAGATTTTCTTTAACCGCAATACCGCCTATCAGACTTTTGATATTCATCTTCCGTTGTCTTTTCTTGAAAAATACGCAGGCATCTCACCAAAACTGGATGGTTTTATCCGGGATATATTTCGCGGACATAGCAGTAAACTCTCGGAAAATCCCATAGGGATAAATCCCGGTATCTACAATGCGGTTCAGGACATTAAAAACTGTACGTTTGACGGGCTTACGCGAAAAATATTCCTGGAGGCCAAGGTTTACGAACTGCTTGCACTGCTCTACGAAAGTGCCGAAAGTAAAAAAACGGGGGTGAAATTGCATGCAAGTGACCTGGAACGCATACACCACGCCGCTTTCCTGATCCGGGAAAACCTCGAATGTCCCCTCACCATTATAGCCCTTTCCAGGACCGTCGGCATGAACCAGACCAAACTGAAGCATCTCTTTAAACAGGTTTTCGGCAAAACCCTTTTCGGGTACCTGCAGGAGATACGGATGCACCAGGCCAGGAAATACCTGCTGGGCACTTCCCTGACCATACAGGAAGTAAGCCTGAAAGTCGGTTACCAGAACGCCTCCAATTTCAGTATCGCCTTTAAAAATGTATACGGATATTCCCCGGGACAACTAAGGCCCTGACCCCGAAGCCCGGAATATACCAAAGCCACCGCGTTGAAGGTCTGATTATCCCCACCACAGCAACTTCCGACTTCAACCTTCAAAGCCACTATTCCCGGTTAGACAGGGAATAAGGATAATCCTTTTTCCGGGTTCCCCTCCGGGTATCCGGGTCGGGAGACATTTCAAAATCCAGCCGTGCCCCTTTTTTCAGCAATCCGAAATCCAGGTAGTTTGCAGTGTGTTTTCTGCCGTTTACCTTCAAGCCGGATATATAGCGGTTTTCGTCACTGTTTTCCGGAGCTGTGATCGTTATGGTCTTTCCGTTATCGAGGTGTATCCAGGCATTCCGGAACAGCGGTGCTCCCAGTACATATTCGTCTACGCCGGGGCATACGGGGTAAAAGCCGAGTGCGGAGAACACATACCAGGCCGAGGTCTGCCCGTTATCCTCGTCACCGCAATACCCGTCCGGTGCGGGCGTATACATGCGGTTGAGTGTTTCCCTTATCCAGTACTGGGTTTTCCAGGGCTGTCCTACGTAATTGTACAGGTAGATCATGTGTTGTGCCGGCTGGTTGCCGTGGGCATACTGCCCCATATCGGCAACCTGCATTTCCCGCATTTCGTGAATAATAGGCCTTCCGCTCTTCCGGGGAAGAATGGTTGAGGGCGAATGGAATACGGTGTCCAGCTGCCTGGCAAAGGCTTCTTCTCCCCCGAGAAGGTCTATATACCCCTGTATATCGTGAAAGACGGACCAGGAGTAGTGCATACTGTTCCCCTCGGTAAAATCGCGGCTCCAGTCGATGGGGTTAAATTCCCTGCGAAAACGGCCGTCTTTGGCCCTGGGCCGCATAAAGCCGGTTTCAGGATCGAAGAGGTTCCTGTAGTTCAGGCTTCTTTGCCTGTAGTGTTCCACAATGCTGTCCGGCTTGTTCAGGGCCCTGGCCAGCCGGTAGATCGTAAAATCATTATAGGCGTATTCGAGGGTACGCGACACGTTCTGGTTAATACCCGAATCGTAAGGCAGATATCCCAGGTCGTTGTAATACGGGGCACCTTTCCTGCCCACGGCATCCAGGGGCCCCTCGTTATGGGCACCGTTTTCCAGCGCCTCGAACAGGGTATTGATATCATAGGTATGATCCTCGTGCAGCTTGTAATAACCATCGGCCACTACGGAAGCCGAATTGTTCCCGATCATGATATTCCGCAATCCCGGGCTGGCCCATTCCGGCAACCATCCCGATTCCTTATAGGCATTGACCAGCCCTTGCTGCATTTTCGCAGCCATGTCGGCATAGACGAGGTTCATCATGGGAAACAGGGCGCGGAAGGTATCCCAGAACCCGGTATCGGTAAACATATATCCCGGAAGCACTTTTCCGTTATACGGGCTATAATGGATGGGATCTCCGTTCCCGTCGTATTCGTAAAACTTCCTCGGGAACAGCAGGCTGCGGTACAGGCATGAATAGAAGGTTTTCACCTGGTCTTCCGAACCGCCGGAAACCTGTATTTTTCCGAGGACCCTGTTCCATTCCTCCTTCCCCTTGTCCGCCACCTGGTCGAACGAAAGGTCTTTTACCTCTTCCAGGTTTCTTTCCGCCTGTTCGGCACTGATAAAGGAAGAAGCGACCTTTAAGGCTACCACATTGCTCTTTCCTGAGGTCCTGAACCTGACCACCGCCCCGGCGTGGTTGCCCTCAAACGAAAGCCCGGACTGTAGGCTGTCTCCGTCAAAAGTCTGTGCCGATGCGATATCGCGATCAAATTCAAGGACAAAATAATTCCTGAAATTTTCCGGTACGCCCCCGCTGTTCTTTGTAGTATACCCGATAATCCTGCGCTCCTCCGGGATCACCTTTACATAAGACCCCTTGTCGAAGGCATCCAGTACGAGGTAAGCCGCATCGGTATTCCTGTAATGAATGCGGAAACACGCCGCCCGCTCCGTGGGCGTTATTTCCGTAGTAATATTGTGGTCGGCAAGGAATACCTTGTAATAGTAAGGTGTTGAGACCTCGGCCTTATGCGAGAACCAGCTTGCCCGCTCTTCTTCGGTAAACCGCAGGCTGTCGGACACGGGCATGATGGAAAACTGCCCGTAATCGTTCATCCAGGGCGAAGGTTGATGGGTCTGTTTGAAACCCCTTATTTTACGGGCATTATAGGTATAGGTCCACCCGCTTCCCATCTCCCCGGTCTGGGGAGTCCAGAAATTCATACCCCAGGGCAGGGCTATGGCCGGGTATACATTACCGGTAGACAGGTCGAAGTCGGAATCGGTTCCCATAAGGGGATTTACATAATCTACAGGGGTTTCGGTAAATGCCGGGGTTTCCGGGGCCGGTTGCTGTGCTCCCAGCACTGCCGAAAGGAATACACAAAACAAGGTCGCTGTTTTTCTGATCATGGTGTTTTCTTATTGAATATCTCAGAGCTTGTATAAATTGATTTGATTGTAGTCAAAAATGATAGCTAAAAGGTTTTGGCACTAATATAAGAAATATATTTTTACCTGCATAGTCCCGGGGTTCTTATTGCCGATATTCACCGTTCCATACTCAAAGTCTGTTAAAAGTCCAAGTTTATATTCCATATATTTTGTGTTATGTTTGCGCCCTTTCGGGAAATCTGCCAATGGATTACGGGGCGACCCGGACCACAGGTAATACCCGGCAACTTAGTCTTTAAGCTGAAACAATAAACGGAATTCTTTATGGCACTGTTCGTCATCAGTAAACAGGAGAGCGGAAATTACAGATTTACTTTTACCCTCAGAAAGGGAAACCCGGTGCTCACCGGCATCAGCTGCAGGGAAAAACCGGATTGCGAAGCCATCATTGCTGCGATGAAGGAACATATCGGCCTGTTTACCGTAACCCGCAAGCACACTCCTTCGGGGCGGTATTTTTTCCGCCTGTCCAGGGGCGGCCTGGTATTGGCCACAAGCCGCAAATTCACCACCCTGCTCAGGCTGTCCAAGGCCATCGAGAACGTAACGGAACAGATTGCCGAAGCAGAGATCCTGGATTTTTCCGGGAACGAGGATGTTTTTGCCGGTAGCAGTCGGTAATCAAATATCATTCAGAAGGAAGTCCCGTCAGACATTTTTTGTATAATTCTTACACATAAAATACCGTTTACCTGATAAATTACACAGTTAATCGGTTTGTGAAATATATTAAAACACTGTATTACAGCAGTTTAAAAAAAAACATGGTTCATGGCATAAAGTTTTCTGTATATAAGACAGAAACAAAAGTTAAACATTAAAACATTATTAGTCATGAAAAAGATATTGTTGGCTTCGGCCCTGATTTTAGGAGGATTTGCTGCACATGCGGTTACTACAGTAGAAAGCAATGATGCAGTTGTTGTGATCAACCAGGAAGAGTTCACTGAAATTACAGTAGACGAAGTTCCTGAGGCTGTTACCGAGGCTCTCGAAAGGGATTTTGCAGGTGCAACCATAGACAAGGCCTATACTAATGAGGCCAAGGAATACAAGCTGGAGATTACCATGGGAGAACAAACCGGGGTACTCTATGCCAATGAAAACGGTGAATGGATTCAAAAATAACAGGGCATAGCCCATCCATTATATATTTTTAAAAACCCCCGCAGAAATATTTTCCTGCGGGGGTTTTTAGATTTTACCCCCTAATTATCCCATTATCTCATTATCCCATTATCTCATTAACACATTAACACATTCTAATAACCAAGTACCACCAACACCGGGTAATGGTCAGACGGCAGCCTGGTTTCGGTGGCGTAGAGGGCTATTTCCTTCGGATAGTTACCGGTATTGGCCAGTTTGTCCAGTTCCTTTTTATCCGTCTTATAGGAATCGGTCAGCACCCCGTGTTTCTCCACCTTGAAATCCCCGGTAACAAAGATATGGTCTATACGGCTGTCGGAGCGGCTGTCGTGCTTAAAGCCGTTATAAGTGCCCGAAGACCCGTAGCGCAATGCCGCCAGTTCATAAGTGTCGGAAAGTTTATCGGAATCGTGCAGTACCTTATAGCTGGGACTGTCCTGGTCTACATTGAAATCGCCCGTAAGGATGGCGGGAATATCATCGCCGAATTCCCTGATCTTGTCCAGGATAAGTTTTGAACTTTCCTTCCGGGCTATCTTGCCCACATGGTCGAAGTGGATGTTAAAGAAATAAAATTCAAAACCGGTATCCTTTACCTTAAAATGGCCCCAGGAGCAGATACGCGGCAATACCGCATCCCAGCCCTTATTGGGTTTGCCCGTATCTTCAGACAGCCAGAAATCGCCCTTGTCCAGCAGTTCGAATTTATCCGTTTTGTAAAAAATGGCCGAATGTTCCCCGGCATCCTTTCCGTCATCGCGTCCCACCCCGGTATACTCATACCCGGGAAGGTCGGATTTGAGTTGTTCCAGCTGGTGTTTGAGCCCTTCCTGGGTACCGAATATTTCAAAATCGTGAAACCGGATCAGTCCGGCCACTGTTTTTTCGCGGTATTTCCAGTTGTCCAGGGAATCACCAGGATTGTCGTTTCGCAGGTTGTAGCTCCCTACACGGAGTTCCTGGGCAGACACTACGGCCCCCGCCAGTAACAACACTATTAACACGGTAATATTTTTTAATCGTATCATGATGTTTGTTTTAACATGAAGCCTGATTATAATGCTATTTCCGGAACACTACAAAAGGACATACAAGGTTTTTTAGATATATCACAAAGATATATTACTTCAGCACTTTATCCGACTCTGCCACGGCAATTTTCGAATCGGCGGTTCCGTAATACATTAACCATTTTCCCTTAAAACGGGCCAATCCCTCCAGGAAACAAACATTATTAACCTGACCTGTAACTTCATACGATTGATCCGGGGTCATAAACCAGTTGTCGGTACGGTAAAGTAATTTAGAAGGATCATTACTATCCGTGATCACCTGTCCGGCTGCATATGTCCCTTCTGCCAGGGAGCTATCTCCTGTCTTAGCATCATTCTTGCTGTTGTAGACAAATACTATCCCGCTCTCTGTCAATATGGCGGGGGGACCGGGTTCGACAAGAGCACTGTCAAACTTACCCTTGCGGGTAGAAAACAGTATTTTAAATGCAGTTGTATATCCTCTCATGGTATCCAGTTCCTGTTTACTTTCATCTTCTTCCAGTATGGGCGTCCAGTTGATAAGGTTATCGGAAGTGGCCATGTAAATATTCGATTCTCCCCAGTACATCCAATATTTGCCATCGATACGAGTGGCTACCATTCTACCATCTTTTTCCTTACAGACCACAGAGCCCGATTTAGACCACATATCCACATATTCCTCCCCGGCCTTTTCAAATACAGAACCGTGCTTTTCCCAGTTCAACAGGTCTTCTGATGTAGCTACAAACAGCCTGGCTTTATCACCGTCATAAGCAGTATAGGTCATATAATATGTACCTGTCTCATCTTCCACTATCCTGGGGTCTTCACATCCGCCTTCCCATTCATATTTTTTAAAACGGTCGTTATCAGGGTACAATACCGGAGTGTCCCGTTTTTCAAAATGATATCCATCGGTACTGTATGCCAATCCTATACGTGATGTACCCTTATATTTCCCTACACTGTCTTCAGCACGATACAGCAGGAA
Organism: Sinomicrobium soli; assembly: GCF_003285545.1. Classification (GTDB taxonomy): domain Bacteria; phylum Bacteroidota; class Bacteroidia; order Flavobacteriales; family Flavobacteriaceae; genus Sinomicrobium. Next base: position 30,316 of record NZ_QLNV01000019.1, read on the forward strand.
AAGGGAATCATTCCTGACGACAGTGGCAGGATTGAATACGTCCTTTTCTTCCCAGTACACCGTATCCTGACGCACCGGACAGTAAAACACTGTACCACTTTCAGGAAGTAGTACGGGATTTTCTGTCAGTTTTTTGGTAAAAGGAACGAGATAACCGGGCTTTTTTTCCTTAATTTCGGGCCTATTCCCACATGAGGTCATCACAGCTACACAGGCGACTGCCCATAAAATTCGGTTGCGTTTCATAGCATTCATTCAATTAAAAAATTATGTATTATTATTTGATAAATTGTTCTTCCAGCTCCTCCAGGCTTTTCCCTTTGGTCTCGGGCATAAGGCGTATTACGAACAACAATTGCAATACCATCAGTCCCCCGAACACGGAAAACACCACTTCCGGGGAAAACTTGTTGATCAATACCGCTCCGAAAAGTGTGACCAGCGAGGCACATACCCAATGTGTTGCACTTCCCCACGACTGTCCGTAGGCCCGAACTTTGCTGGGAAAAATTTCAGAGATAAATACCCATATGACGCTGCCCTGCCCTACGGCATGAGATGCTATGAACAAGAGTATAAAAACGAGCTTGTAAATAGCTGAAGCCCCCGTATAAAAACACAGAGCCACCGAAAACAGGCTGATAATATAACCGGCAGAACCGAAAAGCATAAGCTGCCTCCTACCCATGCGATCTATTAAATACATACCCAGGAAAGTAAAAACCAGATTTACCACTCCTATGGATACAGAACTGAACAGAGACTCTGACGAACCGAACCCGGCCTTTTGCAATATTTCAGGAGCATAGTACAGTATAAAATTAATTCCTGAGAACTGGTTAAACACGGCAATAAGAAATGCCAGGACCAGGGGAAAACGGTATTTTTTTGCAAAGATCGTCTCCGTAGTTCCGGTATTTCTGACATGATCATCATGCATGACACCCAACATTCTGACCGCTTCCTCTCTTCCACATGTCTTCTCCAGCGCTTTCAGGGCCTGTTTTTCATTGCCCTTATGAATAGCCAGCCACCTGGGGCTTCTGGGCACCCCGAACATAAGTACCGTATAACACAAGGCAGGTATGGCCTCAACACCGAGCATCCACCGCCAGTCGTTGGCACCGTCAAATCCCTTGAGGAAGTAATTGGACAGGTATGCTATAAGAATACCCAGTACAATATTGAATTGGTATAGCACTCCCAGCTTTCCCCGGTTATCAGGACGGGATATCTCCGAAATATAGGCCGGGGCAGCAATAGAGGATGCCCCTACTCCCAATCCGCCGATAAAACGGTAGAATGAAAAAATATATGGCTCTGCGGCTATGGCAGAACCTAAGGCCGATACGAAATAAAGCACCCCGATAACAATAAGGGTGTTTTTACGCCCCAGGATATCTGTCGGATATCCGCCCAGTAAGGCCCCGGCAACAGTCCCCCACAGTGCCATAGACATGATAAAAGTACCGTGGAACCAGTCCGACATGGGCCACAATGCCTTGATTGGCATATTCGCTCCGGAAATCACTACAGTGTCGAACCCGAATAAAAAGCCTGCCAGAGCAACCACAAGGGCATAATAAAATAATCTGATCTTCATAATACCTCAATTTCCTTTTCTATTGCTCGTAAATCTTACGAATGCGATGGTTCCAGTAATCCGCTACGTACAGTGCCCCGTCCAGACCAAACTGCAGCCCTTCAGGATGGTTGAACTCTGCTGTTTCTATAGGGCCGTCAACAAGTCCGGATAATCCACCTCCCTTTCCGGCATAGGTTGTCACCACGCCATCAGGTGTGATTTTCCGGATACAGTGATTTTTCCTGTCGGCCACATACAGGTTCCCTTCCCGATCCAGATCAGCCTGAGAAGGTTCGTCAAAGCTGGCAGCAGTTCCCATACCATCGGCATATCCTGCTTGCTCATAGGTACCGGCCAGTATAGATATCCCTGAAAACGTTCCGGATAACATATCGTAATTTCCCTTATAGATGACATTTTTTGCTTTGGATACTATATATACCCCGGTTCCCGATGTATCAAACACGATACTGTTTATATTTCCCTTATCCGAAAAGGTACCTTCCGTATCAGCGGGAAGACGGACTACGGGATTAAAACTGCCGTTTTCATAACGGTATATCCACGCATCGGAATGATATCCGACAAATATTTCTCCCGTTACGGGATGGCTCACTACCGAGGTAATCCCACTCTGATCCCAAAGGGAGGTAAGTCCGGAAAAATCTGCTCCGCCACTACCGGTCATGATACCGACTCCCATAGAGCCACCTGCATTGGTGTCATTGGCAATAAACAGACTGTCTTCAGTGCCGGAAAGTGCCACCGCACGGATACGCTGTACCAGGGAAGACTGCGAACCTTTCAGCAAGGTAGATACCTGGTTACCGGAAGCGTAACGGATGCTTGAATACCCGGTGGCAGAACTGTTTCCTTCCTCAATAATATACAGCCCCCCATTCCTGTTCCACAAAAGATACCTGGGTTTGGTGAACGAGGCTTCCTCAAAAGAACCGTCCTCCTTACCTCCCACGGCTTCATCACCCGGCACCCCGAGATAGGTGGCCACCATCATCCTGGTCTTATAGTTAAAACCGTTACCATAGGTAAACTCAACAGCCTCTTCTCCCTCTCCCACGATCACCTTCACCTCTCCTGACCCCGATCCTTCGGCTATTCTGGCAGTTATAAGATTCCCGGTAGTATTGGTCACTTCTGCCAAAACCCCGTTAACAGTAACCCTGATCCGGCTGATATCCGTTCCGAAATGGCTTCCGTACAACGACAGCACCGTCGATTTTCCTCCTTCTGTCGGAGTGTAATAAGTAATGGAAGGAATCCCCTCCGTAATCTCCGGTGTCACATCGACATGCTCGTCATCTGAACATGAAAATATCACAAGACAGCACACTACCAGGGTAACATACCGTACTATTTGTTCTTGAAGTGTATTCATAATATTGTATTTTAAGTCCTATATCTGTTCATTGACTATCGTGCATTACAAACGTGGCCACCACCGGAAAGTGATCGGATTCTGAAAAAGCGTCATAAAACACTCCGTATTCTACAGGTGTTATCCTGCCTTCCGGTGCATACATCAGGTAATCTATGGCTTTTGAAGGTTGGGGTGTTCCCGTGGTAAGCCCGCAGTTTCCCTCTATACATCCGAGTGTGAACGTCTGTAACAGGGAATTGAGGGGGTCACTCCCCTGCAAGGCATTAAAATCACCAGCCATGATCATCGGAGCATCCAGCCCGGAAGTGTACTCCAGTATTTTCCCTACCTGGTGATTGCGGTTGGTATCATCAGACAGGTGATCGAGATGAGTATCTGCAAAATAAAAGGTTTTCCCTTCCTTTTCCACTTCCACTATCCCGATAACCCGTGGATAGGAACCTTCTTCCACCAATACACCGAGCTGGTGGGTAACTCCCTTTTTCACGGGATATTTAGACAGTATGAGATTTCCGTATTCTCCCGGGTTCAGGTCATGGGTTCTGGCATAATATGCATATTCCATATCCGTGAGTTCGAGAAAACGATCTACTACGTCAAAAGGTACCTTCCCCGACACGGATTCCACTTCCTGCAATCCTACGATATCCGGATCTGCCTTATTGATAACTTCTGCTATAGCAGGAATCCCTTTTAATTGTCCACTATAAATATTATAGGACATGGCCTTTATCATTACACCTTCCGAAACCACTTCAGGGTTCTGTACGGTTTGGTCATCATCTGACTTACATCCGGTAAGGACAGTCATGATCAGGGATATGAAAAGATAATACATTGTTGATTTCATTGGTTTGTTTTTACGATATACCCCACGCCCCGGAAGAAAACCGGAAGCCTGAAGCTTTTTCTCTCTGGTTATTTTTTCCGTTCGCCTACCCATCTATGTTCAGGGTAATTTCCATCACCTTGCTGTAGTTCACTATTCCGTTTACGGTAGCTGCCACCCTTACATAGAGTTTTCCTCCGTTGTTCCGTATTTTATAATGGTTCTCTATAAAGGCCTTATCGCTTTCCAGGTCAAATACATAGCTTCCTTCTTCCTCATCTCCCATCGATCTTTTTCCCGCATAGTTGGAAGTATTGATATCCACACCCCGGGTTATATTCCAAAGTAATTGTATTTCTGAAAGATCAAGAGATTCATCGGCCTTATCTACCTTATAGGCCACTGTCAGTTTATTACTTTCCGCAATAAGGGCTTCTGTAGTGATCCTGGATAGCGGAATGGCATACAGGGCTACCTCCGTCTGGCCGCTTACACGAACATCTCCTTCGCATACTCCCACGAAAGGACCGGCCACCACTACCCTGTAGTCCCCGTTAAAGACCCTGCCGTTTACAAAAGTTCCGTCCTGCCGGGCCCTGAAATCCACAGACTCGGTAGCGTTTACATTCTTTTCGTAAAGACTAACCATTGCACCGCTGTTTCCTTCTACCGGCAGTGGAATAGGCTCTTCCGTCTGCTTGTCGTACACCGTTCCGTGAATACCTCCGTCGGGAGCGTCATAGTTGTCCAGCTGGTTTTCGCAGGAAACTACCAGACATAAAAGTACAGTCATGAACAAAAACCGTCGTACCTGTTTAAAATATCTTTTAGTTACCATATCCGGGATTTTGAATGAGTTTAGAATTAGTACTCAGATCACTGGGGTTAAGCCTGGTGTAATAGCTTCGTTCCAGAAACAATCTTTTCTGTTTTGGCGGTTCGGTACCGATCTCAAAAGTGTACTTCCCACTTTGCAGATTATACCAGGGATAAAGTGCAGTTCCCCTGAAATTAGACAATCCGCCTTCCGAGACATCCCGATGCGCTATTCTCCAACGGATCATGTCCCAGATACGGTGCTTTTCAAAAGCCAGTTCCACCCTGCGCTCATGCCGCACCTGTTCCAGCGAAACGCTTCCCAGTTCCTGTATCCCCGCGCGCCTTCTGATGGCATTGACAGCTTCGAGCGCCTCTCCTTCCTTTCCTCCGAGTTCCATACATGCCTCCGCCAGGTTCAGATAAATCTCTCCCAGCCGGAAAACTACCCAGGGTGTCTGTGAACGGTTCGCATCTATATTGGTCATGTCATCCAGGGTTTCATCAAAGAATTTTCTCTGGTAGAACCCGGTTTTCGAAGCATCTCCCACATCTGCCCCCCCGTCTTTTCCGGAAGCATTATAGTTTTCCCCGTCTATAATTACCGTATTGTCCTTGTCCGGCTGGTTCTGCGCCTGGTATTTCTGCCCGGAGCCATTCTGTCCGTCAATAATGCCCCGAATCCATTGTACAGTACTGCCTTTCAGGGGAGATCCGGGAAGGTATACCGACCCGAAAAGCCGGGGGTCCTTATTTTCAAAAATATCGTACGGACTGTCATAACTTATGGGAATACCATGATTATCTCTGATCCGGAGTGTTCCGTCACTGTCATCGGTATATTCAAAGGCTTCCACCAGCTCCAGTGTCGGGGCCATCCCGCATCCCCAGCCATCACCGCGGTATGAGAAGGGGGCATTCAGTTTATCCCAGGCATGTCCCTTTCCTCCGGCAACATTGTATTGTTTCTGAAAAATATACTCTCCGTTATTACCGTTCAGCTTATTGGAAAACAACTCGTAAAAGTTCTCTACCTTATCCGGGTTGCTGTCGTACAGTTTATAAACACCATCCGTGATCAATGTTGTGGAAGCCTCATAACACGTAGTAAAAAACCGCTCTGCCTCAGATTGCGGAATACATACCAGGCCCCTGGATACCGCTTCGCCCGACAGGCCAGCACCGGGAGAATACCTGGCTATGGTACCGGCATAAAGAGCGGCTCTCGACATCAGGGCCAGGGCAGCGCCCCGGGTAGCCCTGTATTCTCCCTCTGCACCCCGTACAGAAGGCAGTATTTCTGCAATTTCCCGGCATTCGTCAATGATAAAGTCATAGGTCTCCGCTTCTGTGTTCCTCGGGACCTGCAAAGCCTCCGTATCCCCCGTAAACTCCTGTGGTTCGGTAATCAGTGGCACCCCCCCGTAGCGTTTGGCCAGGGAAAAGTATTGAAGGGCTCTCAGGAAGCGTACTTCTGCAGACAATACATTTTTTTCCTCTTCCGTAAGCACTACGGCCTGTTCCAGCTGGTAGAGGAAGTCATTATTGCGGCGTATGTGTACGTAACGGTCGGAAAACTTGTCTTCAAACACATATTCACTATAAGTCCACACCTCGGCTGCGTTACTGAACAGCCAGTCTTTCTGGTACGACCCCTGGGCCTCATCGGAGAGACTGGTAGCGTTTATGAGCCTCCAACGACTGCTGAACCACGTATCGAAATCATCCAGTTTAAGTCCGTCGTAAAGGTTTACCAGCACGGCTTCTATGGCCACGGGATTATCCCATATTTTATCCGGTGTTATAATACCGCTGGTGTCTTCGCGATCAAGATAGTTGTCACAGGCACTGCTCAACGACAGTATCAGCATACAGAAAAACGGTTTTATGTAAGATCGAAATTTCATATTCCAGTATTTACATCGTTATATTTACTCCCAAGTTGAATGTTCTAAGCTGCGGATAGTACCTCACCATACTGCTGCTGTTTTCCGGGTCTATATATTGCATAAGGCCCTCTCTTTTGGTAAAGGTGAGTACATTATTTCCGTTGAAATAGAATCGTAGGCCCTGCAGTCCGAACGATTTTACCAGGTCTCCCGGAAGGGTGTATCCTATTTCTATGGATTTCAGGCGCAGATAATCTGCCTTGTGCAACGACCAGGTATTTCCCGATCGATTGGCTTCCAGCCCCGTAACCCGGGCAGCAGGCATCTGTCCGGGGATCCACTCACTATAGGGATCTGACGGATCAGCCCGATGCCAGCGATCAGTCATCAATGCCAATCCGTTACCCAGCCCCTGTTGTATGAAAGGATCCAGGATATCCCCGTTGATATACATATCATGCCCGGCTGCTCCCTGGAAGAACATGTTCATGTCGAATCCCTTATAGGTTGCTCCCAGGTTTAAACCATAGTACATCCGGGGTGTACTGCCATGACCGATTACCGTATCGTCTTTCCCGTCAATGACCCCATCCCCGTTGATATCGGCAAACCGGAGGTCGCCGGGAAGGAGCGATTTATTTCCGTTATTATCCTGAATAGGCGCATTGAGAATTTCTTCGTAAGAACCGAATTGTCCTATAACCTGTTTCCCCCAGCGGATGTCTTTATACCTGTCATTGGTATTATTGCGCCAGTTATCAAAACTATTGGTGGGCAATGCTCTCTCGATGTAGTCATTTTTAATACGAGTCACGGAGAAATTTGCAGAAACATTATATTTAAGCGCACCTATTTCATTTTTATGGCCCAGCCTGAACTCAAAGCCGGTATTGATGTCGGAATTCAGATTTTCCTGGGGGAATGATTCTCCGAAAGTAGTAGGTAACGACCCCTGTCTGGAAGCCGGAAGTCCCGTTCGATGCCTCCTGAACCAATCAAATTCAGCGCTGACCAAGCCTCTCTTGTACGAGAATTCAAAGCCGAAATTCACAATCTCCGATTCATACCAGGTAAGCCATGTATTGGGCATACCACTGTTGCGCAATCCTGTAGACAGCCCGTTGCTCCCCAGCACATACGACCCGGAATACTCATAACCGCTTAGGTACTGGTAAGCATCGAAATCTCCTTCATCTCCTACTTTTGCATAAGATCCCCTGATCTTCAGGTTATCCATATCAGGCATGAGTTCCCGGAAAAACGACTCTTCAGAAAGCCTCCATCCGGCAGAAATCCCAGGGAAAAACCCCCAGCGTTTTTCTGTCATGAATTTGTACGACCCGTCATACCGGAAACTGAGTTCGAGCAGGTAACGGTTATTAAAGGCATAATTAAATTTTCCCACTAATCCGGCGTGGGCGGTTTCTACTGAACGCCCTCCGGTAGCCTGGTTTTCGGTATCACCGTAATCCAGATCATCAATCAATCCCATAGTAAAATCTTTGGCCCCCGAAAGCCATGTCAACCTATCATCGTACATCTCCCAGAGTACCATGGCTCCCACATCGTGAATCTCCTCAAAATTCCTGTTGTAATTCAGGGAAAACTGGTAGGTAGGCTTATAATAATTTTCAAATTTAGATTCCAGACGGGCCCTGGCACGAAGTATTTTTTCTTCATAGATATCTGCTGCTGCATCATATGTGTATTCCGAAAGCTCTTTCTGCCAGGTTTTCCATTCCTTGTTGCGGTAGTCATAAGCCATCATGGCCCTGGCTTTAAACCCTTCCACCCAGGGAATATTCCAATCGAGGGCCAGGGAACCGTTAAATTCTCTCCTCATCCTGTTCTCATACCCGGAATTGGAGCTATAAGATGTATGCACGGGGTTAGCCATGTCTCCCACAGCCTGCCAGTAGTTCGGGTTACCGTTGGCATATACACTGTAGGTAGGAACAGCCATCTGGGCCTGGCGGAAAAGATTATCCGCGTCATAGGGACGTTCGCGCTTATCGAATTGCCCGCTCAGTTTTAGTGAAACGGTAAGTCCTTTGGCTACTTCCATATCTATGTTGGAACGCACATTATACCGCCTGTAATTCCAGTCTTCCGACTTAAGGATTCCTTCCTGGTCCAAAAATCCGGCAGAAGTAAAATATTTCACTTTTTCTGTCCCTCCGGTTACACTGAGATTATGAGCAGTCTGGGGGGCATAATCTCTGGTCATGGCATCCCACCACCGTGTACCCGTATGCCCGTTCCGGTAAGATTCAAGCTGTTCCACGGTGTAAGCCGGAATGCCCGTCCACGGATTGGTATTGTATATAGCTTCATTATAAAGAGAAGCGTATTCATAGGCGTTCATCATTCCCGGATAACGGGTTACTTCCTGCAAACCGGCATAACCGTTATATTCAATCCTGGGTTTTCCAGGATTCCCTTTTTTAGTGGTAACCAGCAAGACTCCGTTAGAGCCCTTAAACCCGTAAACGGCTGCCGATGCATCCTTAAGAATGGAGATCGACTCGATATCATTAGGGTCAAGTTGAGAAAAATCGCGCTGTACCCCATCGACAATGACCAGCATGCCACCGTATCCCCTGATATCGATAGAAGCCCCGTCATCTCCGGGCGCCCCGCTGCGCTGTACAGCCCGTAAACCAGGTAATCTCCCGGCCAGCATATTGGTTACATTGGGTACTTTTACCCGCTTGAGTTCTTCCGACCTGATAGAGGCCACCGACCCTGTCACCGAAGCTTTTTTCTGTACACCGTATCCCACTACCACGATCTCGTTGAGCGCCGTAACGCTCTCCTGCATTACAATATCGATGGCTTCACGGCTATTTACAGCATACTCGCGGGTTTCGAATCCTATATAAGAAAAAACCAGCGTACTTCGGGCATTTACATCACTTATGGAATAATGCCCGTCCATATCGGTTACCGTTCCCTTTTCAGGACTTTCCTTCAACATTACGGTCACCCCCGGCAGAGGTACCCCTACAGAGTCTGTTACGATTCCCGAAACAGCAAGAAGCTGTGAAGGTGTAGCGTCCTGCTGCGCCCGTAAATGCACAGAAAACGCAATCAATACAAGCCCAAGCAAAAGCCCCGGTCTGACATAAGGTGTGTTCAGAATGCACCCCAAACGCATGCATTCACTGTCTTTTGTAGTTCTCATTGATGATTTTAATTAGTCATTAAGTATTTCTGACAAATCCGGTGTTTACATGAATCCCCGGATGATACCGGTATTATATAATCCCGGAACAGTTTATCGAAGACAAACAGTCGAGGAATGGAAAGAATAAATTTTCAGTTTTCATTTTGCTCAGGTTAGATTGATTTGTAGTTGTTAAAAAGTTCTTAACAAACATATATTTTTGAGCAAAAAAAAGAATATACTATTTCTTCAAGAATGTACACTAACAATGCAAAAACATGTATTACAGCATTTTAAACACTTATTTATTCCTGATTTTATAATTTTTAGGCGATGTATTGTACATTTTCTTAAATTCCCTGAAGAAATAGGACCTGTTGTTAAAACCGGTGCGATAACATATCTCCGAAATATTCAAGGAACTTTCACGCAACAGGGTAGCTGCATATTTAAGTCTTACGGTCCGGATCAGTGTCCCAGGAGTTTGGTCGAACAATTCCCTTACTGTCCTGTAATAGGTAGAAGAACTCATGCCAAGTTCCTGCTCCAGGATTTCCGCAAGGTCTTCCCTGGCCATGTTTTCCCGGATTAGTTCAACAATCCGTTCTGCCCTAGACTTTTCAGTTTCATCATCCGGTACCTTTATGCTGGTAATTACGGAAGGATTGTTGAGAAAATGGTCCCGTATCAGTTTGTTCCTGCTGAGTAGTTTCTCAATTTGTTCCATCAGGTAATCGGGATGAAAAGGTTTGGGGATATAGGCGTCTGCCCCACTTTCCAGACCTTCTGCCATGGTGGCGTAAGAATCCCTTGCAGTAAGCAATACAAAAGGGATCTGACAGGTCTCCACTTCACTTTTTACCATACGGCATAATGTAATACCGGACATTTCGGCCATCGAGATATCGCTTACGATAAGATCGGGATGGGATGCTTCCTTTAATTTCAGCAGGGCATCTTCACCACTATAGGCAGAAATCACATCATATTTCTCCCGGAGGAGCGACCGGATAAAGTGATGAACGTTGTACTGGTCTTCCACCAGCATTACCGTTTTCCGGTTCTCTTCTCCGGGTTTCAAGGTAACGGGTCTGGTAGCATCGGGAAAATCTATATTGGTGTCAAATAAGTTTTTAAGATGAGAGGAAATATACACCGCTTCGGAAGAAACCTGTCGCTGCAGGGGGGTAAAGGAACTCCCTGCACAAGGCAGTTCTATGGTAAAGGTTGTTTTTTTATCTCTGACACTTTTAACCCGGATTGTCCCCTTCAGGGCGTCTGTCAGCTTTTTGATGTAAGCCAGGCCTATTCCCGTACGGACAATTTCATTTTCGGCACCGGGATAAATATCCTGTTTTTTTACAATATCAGTAGACGCAAAACGGTCAAACAGGGAGTCCAGCTTATCCCCGGGGATACCCTTTCCCGAATTCGAGACCTTGATCCTTATCCTTTTTTCTCCTTCGTCTATCATTCGTACTGCAAACTGTACATCACCTCCTTCCGGGGTATATTTGAAAGCATTGGAAAGGAGATTGAAAATGATCTTTTCCATCTTGTCTTTATCATACCATCCTTTCAATGGCTCGAGTATATTGACCTGATAACGGATATCTTTCTGTTTTGCCCATTCATCAAAGAGCCCGACAAGCTGTGACAACAGGCCGGCTGTATCAAATCTGCGAACCATGACCTCCAAGTGGCCGTATTCTGCCTTACGGAACTCCAGCAATTGCTGTATGAGGAACAACATCCTTGAAGCATTATTCCTGATCATATCCAGATAGCTGTGAGCTTTTGCCCCTTTGATAATCCCGGTAAGCTTATGGGCAGGCCCCATCATCAGGGTAAGTGGAGTCTGAAGTTCATGCGCTATATTGGTAAAGAAGGTCAGCCTGTTCTGATGGATCTCCTCTTCTCTTTTCTGGAACAGTATGTTTTGTTTCAACCTTTGCTTTTTTTGGTTGTAACTGTACAAAAACCACAAAAAAGCAGATATCAGCAGAACGTAAAAGACATAGGCCACATCGGTTTTCCACAGGGGGGGGTGAATCTTTAGCCGTATGGCTTCCACAGGCTCAGACCATATTCCATCCTCGTTGGTCCATTTTAACCATAAACCATAAGTCCCTGCAGGGATATTGGTAAAGGATATCTTCCCGGTATTTTCGATATGGTTCCAGTCCATATCGAATTCATTTAGGCGATAGGCGTACTGTATCTTATCATTCCGGATATAGCTCAGGGCAGATAAATATATATTCAAGAAATTCTGATTGTATTTAAGGTCGAGGTCGGCAACATTTTGTGTTCCCGGTTTTACAAGGAGCGAACGGTAATAAGGTATGGATGTATTGGGCCCTGCGATCTTTTCGATATACAGATCGGGTATCGTGGCAGAAAGGGGGAGTATCTCGGAAGGATCAAAATAATTGAATCCTCTGATACCCCCAGCAAATATTTGACCGGAGTAGCGGTCATAAAATACGGCTCCGTCTGCAAATTCGTTATTCTGAAGTCCGTCTCCCTGGTAATAGTTCACGAACTTTTCCTCTTCTTTTATAAAATGAGACAATCCGAAATTCGTTGTAATCCAGAGGTTATCATCAGTATCCGGTACGATACCATGCACTGTATTATTGGCCAGGCCATCCCTGATGGTATATTTTTCAAATACCGGGGCCCCTTCCTGAAAACCGAGGCCGTTTAGTCCCAGACTGGTACCTATCCAAAGCTTTCCCCGACGATCGTTATAAAGATAAAGGATGTCATTGCTGGATATGGTATTGTCATTTCCGGGGTCGTGGGTATACACCTTAAAAGTTTCCCTGTTTTTATCAAAAAGGTGCAATCCGCCCAGACGGGTCCCTACCCATAACTGGTCTTCGTTCCGTTCCGTCAGGGCATAAATGATATTACTCTTGAGCCGACTGTTGTTCTGCGTATTAAAAACCCGGAGCACATCTGCAACGACACCGTTTCCTTGCCTGGAAAGACTTAACTTTACCAGACCGTATCCGTTGGTTCCCAACCATATATACCCTTCATCATCCTGATATATAGCGTATACCGACCCAAAATAATATCCCTGTCTATCTCCGGATATCTCTTTCCATGGAATCACCTTCCCCCTTCGGATGTCGTATACCTGGATACCTTCTCCGTCAGAACCGATCAGGATCAAACCCTCATCTATGGCCTTAAGTGCATAGATAAAATTGTTTGCCCCGCTATTTTTGTTATTGAAAGTCCTATAGCTGCCTCCCGGCAGTTTCCGGAAATCACTTTCCGGGACTACAATCAGTCCTTCTCCCTTAGTTCCTATACATAAATTATTCTGCATATCCCTCTCAAAAGCCCTTACGATAGATCGTTTTAACTGGCTGATGCCCTGGGTGTCCACCTTATGAAAAACCTCATATTCTTCACGTACCTTCAGAACGCCGTCTCCATCGGTCCCAATCCATAATATATTGTCTTTATCCCGATAAATGGTATTGACATTATACTTGTCGAGTAACTTCAGCCATGCAGGGATAACCATTCTCCTGTCATCAGTAAAAAGCAGGTATCCCTCATCTCCCTGCATGACCACCCCTTCTGATATCCTTCCCTTAAAACCTGATATACCGTTAAGTACCTTTTCTGGTTTCCTTCCGGATATTCTGAAATGCCGTACCATGCCGTCTTCTTCCAGCAGCAACATGTCATTTCCAGAGCGTTCAAACTCCTTTATGTGTTCTCCTACGGAAAGGCTTTGTGAAATTTCCATCTCCCCGGAAGCATTTTTGTGAACTGATAAAAGGTATAAGCTGCCGTTGTCCAGTAGCAAAGCCAGCATTCCTTCCTGTACAAATTCCATTTTTTTCACGGAATAGTGCTGCAACAGCTCATGCTGGAAACTTCCCCTCTCATCCCGAATCCGGACAAAACGGGTTCCCGAAAAATATCCCAGTCCCCAGCCTTTGGCAGCACAAACTATCTGTTTTTCACTGTTTATGGCAAAATTATATTCTGGACGGGAGTGCGGTAAGGTATCTTCCTGCTGAAAGAAAAAGTGCTGAAACCGGTCCTCTTTTTTTATATAATGGTTGATGCCATACATGGTAAGTATCCACAGATTGCCTTTCTCATCTTCCCCGATTTTGAGAATAACCTGATTACTGATAGCATCCCGGTTTTGGAGAGAGGGAACGAATATCCTTAATTCACGGCCGTTGAAAATATTGAGTCCGTCCCAGGTTCCCAGCCATAGCAGACCATCTGAATCCCGGAATATACAGTTTACGGAACTGTTTGACAATCCCATAGAATTATCCATTGCCATAACCCTGTAATGTATGTCGGGCGAATCCTTATGCCAGATGGTCGTATCTGCTTCAACACCATTAATTAATAGGCCATTAGCCCCCGGAATCTTCCAGGCTATCAAAAGAAATACGGTGAAAAAAAGTAATCCGTTCCGGGTTGTACAGATACTATTCATAATTCGTTCCGGGTATTAACAGGAAAGATTTGGCAGGTACCGTAAAGAACGTATTTTTTTTCAGCTTGTACAAAAAATGAAAAACAAATATATGTGGGAATGTCTACAAGCGTGTATCTTCAGACAGCCAGAAATCGCCCTTGTCCAGCAGTTCGAATTTATCCGTTTTGTAAAAAATGGCCGAATGTTCCCCGGCATCCTTTCCGTCGTCGCGTCCCACCCCGGTATACTCATACCCGGGAAGGTCGGATTTGAGTTGTTCCAGCTGGTGTTTGAGCCCTTCCTGGGTACCGAATATTTCAAAATCGTGAAACCGGATCAGCCCGGCCACCGTTTTTTCGCGGTATTTCCAGTTGTCCAGGGAATCACCGGGACTGTCGTAGCGCAGGTTGTAACTCGCCACACGGAGTTCCTGCGAGAAAGCGGTAAGACTCAGGCAAAACAGCAGAACAGGCAATAAGCTTTTCTTTAATGTAATCATCAATATTGGTTTTATAAATTATAAGTAGAATTAAATGTTCCGTAACGGCCCGTAATTTATAAAAATAAGACCTGACAAACCGTATCGGGAGAAGTTAAATTTATACTCAAAATATTCGTACATTTGAAAAGGATCACTTTCATTTGTCAAAAATTTATAAGACATATGGAATCGATAAAACCGGGTCGAATTATGAAAATACCGCTTTTCCTGTATTCCCTTTTTCTCTTTATTTCCATACTCCCGGCACATGCCCAGGCCGATTATCCTGTTCCCGAAGCCACTCCTACCCGGCTTTTCTATATCCAGCACAGCAACAATCACAACACTTATGTCTACGATGCCAGGATGGATGGTAACAGGCTTGATAACAGCGACCCCGTAGAGGAATACCGGATCGTCTATACCCAGGGAGGCATAAAAAAGCCGCTTAACCTCATTCAGAAAAAGCTCGCCTATGGCATGGTTGCCGATCTCCTGGAGCCCGGGCTTTTTGAGTTGCACCTGGCGGCTTCTAAAAAACCCAGGTTTTACCTCACCCTGGATGCCGGTAAAAAACCGGAAGTTTACCTTACCGTCAACGACCGGAAAATGTACCTCGACCGGATGTTTGTACAACTCAGGGACAAGACCTCCGACATCAACGCCAAAGCCGACTATGTGCTCTTCGAAGGCCGGGATTTCAAGTCCGGCCGGAACGTCACTGAAAAGGTCGTCACCGACTGACACCGGCTTCGGGCATCTACAGCGCATTTGCGGCCTGTTCTTTATCAGGGCTCGACAGGGAAAGCAAAAAAACCGGCTGCAATTCGAATTACAACCGGTTATGCAGGTAACCTGATTACAGCCTATTCCCGGAAATAAACACGGGCCACAACAGGCAGGTGGTCGGAGGGATACCGTTGCTCCCTGAAATCCGTAAGGACGGCATATTGCGCTACTTTAAAATCCTTACTTACAAACACATAGTCTATACGGTTTTTCATGGGAGCGTTGAACCGGAACCCGTTGGTAGTCCCTACGGGGCCGTAAGGAGGGGTTTCCGTAGCAGAAAACGCATCCTGCAAAACGGCACTCATACGCCCGATCTGCTCCGTTTCCGGGGTGGAATTAAAATCTCCGGTACAGATCACAGGTGCATCCCCCGCAATTTCCGCTATCTTATCCACCATCAGTTTGCCCGACTCCTTTCGGGCCACAACACCCTGGTGATCGAAATGTACATTAAATACATAGAAGGTTTTCCGGGTCTTTTTGTCTTTCAGCTTTACCCAGGAACAGATACGGTTACAACAGGTGGCATCCCATCCCTTTCCCGGAACATCCGGGGTCTCGCTCAACCAGAAATCACCGGAATCCTCTTTTTCAAAACGGTCCTTTTTGTAGAAAATGGCGGAATGCTCTCCCGCTTCCTTCCCGTCATCCCGTCCGGCCCCGGAATAATCGTATTCCTGCAGTTCGAGGAGGTCTTTCAACTGATGCAAAAAACCTTCCTGGGTACCGATGATATCAAAATCGTGATAGCGTATAAGTCCCCTTACGTTCTCCTTGCGATAGTTCCATGCATTCAGGCTGTCGCGGGCGGTATCCATACGCAGGTTATAGCTGGCCACCCGGATATCTTCCCTGTGCTGTGCAAACACGGGAAGGATCATTAAACAGAGAAAAAAAGCTGTTAGTTTATGTTTCATGTGGATAAATTTTTTATGGTTTGTGGTTTACAGGTTAAAAGTTGCAGGTGGCTCCTTTTACTCCCAGTCAGGATTTTGTCCCAGTCCGGGGTTTTGTTCCAGGTCGGACTGGGGGATGGGATAGAGGTATTTCCTGTCTTCCCATTGCCGTTCGCCCGGATTGTAGATCAACTCGCCATGAGTCCCTTCCGAAAGCCTGCGCCTGCCTGATGACGAATCCGGGGAAACATCTATCATGACCACCGACGAATTGGAAGGCTCGGGCCTGTTTCCCTGGTAGAAACACACGTCCATAATACCATCGCCATTCAGGTCCTGTTCCCCCAGTTCGGGAACATAGATCCCGTTCATGGAAGCTTCTTCAAAAAGTTCGCCGATATGCCAGCGCCTCAGGTCGTCGGGGCGCAGTCCTTCAAAAGTCATTTCCACGGCCCTTTCCCGCATCACCTCCAGCAGTACCGGGTCTGTAAACTTCCCGAGGTAATAATCCACCAGGTACGGATCGGCTTCAGTGGGCATTGTTGTCAGAGAAGGACCGGTAATTCCCGCCCTGGCACGCAGTGCCCCGATAGTCGCCGCCCATTCGGCATCGTTCATCTTGCCCAGTTCGGCAAGGGCTTCTGCCTTATTGAGCAGCACCTCTCCCCAGCGCATGACAATATGGGCGTTGTCATTACGGCTTTCGTCGTCGTACGGAAAACGTTCGTCATAACACCATTTGATGGGTTGATATCCTGTATAGGACTGGCTGAGGCTGGGGGGAGCTATCACGGGTACCCCGTTCTCAGTACGGTGGTAATCACCCAGGCGGATCGTCTGCTTCAGACGCAGGTCCCGGTCCTTTACCTCTTCCCGGAAAGTCGTGGTCTCATAGCCGGCATCTGCAGTAAAGGGGGTTCCGTCCAGTTTCAGATAAGTATTCACAAACCTGCGGGTCAGCGAAGGACGGTCGCCATAGGTAGGGCTTATAAAACGCCGGTTTGCCGAACTGAATACCTGTAAAGAAGGATCCAGCGCCACGGCGAGTATGGTCTCGTCGGCAAAAGGGGCGGGCGTGATGAATATTTCCCGGTACGACCGTTCCTTATCAGCAGCTTCGTGCAGAGTAAAACCATTGATATTGTTGGCTTCGTCTATCACCTCCTGGTACCACACACCGGCCGTACCCTGCTGGCCGTACCCGGTATGATATTTCCTGAAAGAAGCCTCGTAAAGACAGATCCTCGTTTTATACGCCCTGGCCACATTCCGGGTAATACGGGTACAGGAAGGATCGGTGGTCAGTGTAATATTTTCAATGGCATAGTTCAAATCCTCCAGCACATTTTCCATCACATCAAACCTGCTGTCTCTCGGAGCGTTAAGGGAAGTGGAATCATTGACATCGATGGTACGGTCTATCCAGGGAACATCTCCGAAACGCTTTACCTTATCAAAATAGAACAGGGCTCGAAAAAACCGGGCCAGCCCGATATAATGATCTTTTTCCTCTACTTCGCTGGTCTCCGCATTTTCTATAAAATAATTGATATTTCTCAACTCATCCCAGCCCCAGCCACTACTGGTTATCGGGTTCAGGGCATTGGGCACCAGGTAATCCCCCACCCCGTTACGGGCCACATAGTCTGAGGTATTATCTATAGCGAATATCCCGGTATCGGTTCCGGGCAGGTTATCGTAGAACGAATTGGCATACAGTTCCATCCCGCCGGCAGACCCGAATATGGCATCCCTGTCGGCAGTAGCCACGGGGGCTTCATCCAGGTTACAGGCTGAAAATGATAGCAGGATGAATGCAATGACTGTGTATATATATAACTTCATCATATTTTCATTATTAAAAGTTGACTGATAATCCGAAAGAAATGGCTTTCAGCATCGGGTAATTATACCCGTCCCCGCTGTTCCCTCCGCTCAGGTCACGGTCTGAACCGTAAATATTGGTCACATCGGTATCCCTGGTCCATTTGTACAGGGAAGACCAGGTCCACAGGTTTTCTCCGGATATATATATCTTGGCCTCCGACGCCCCGAACCTGGACACGAAATGTTCCGGCAGGGTATATCCCAGCTGAATATTTCTCAGCCGGATATAGGACACATTCTGCAAATAGCGGTCATTGGGGTGATCATTGAGCTGGCTGTACCCCACCAGCCGCGGAAGGTAGGCATCAAAATTCCCCAGTTCCTCGCGGAACATATTATTTTCATGCCAGGCCGGATACGGGTTATAAGGCCGGTTGTACTGCCCCCAGAAACGCGATTCGTTGGAAGGGAACCAGTCCTGTTTAAGCACGCCCTGGAAAAATGCGGAGAAGAAAATACCGTTCCAGTCGGCATCCAGGTTGATCCCGTAAATATATCGCGGTTCGGAATTACCGATAATCGTTTTATCCCCGGGATTATCCACCGTATTTTCCCCGTGATAGATAATATCGTCCCCGTCCAGGTTTTTATACCTGAGGTCACCTACATAATTTTTCCGGGTATTGGTACTTTGCAGGTTCGACTGGCTCGGGGCATTGGCTATTTCCTCTTCCGTACGGAAAAGCCCTTCTACACGATACCCCCATATTTCACCGACCCGTTGCCCTTCATAATAATCGGTAAGGATCTTACGCTCGTTATTGTATTTGGTGATAATGGCCCGGGAATCGGACATATTGACCCCTATGCCATAATTAAACGGTTTGGCATTGACATAAAAACGGTCTTTCCAGTTGACGGCAATTTCCCAGCCTGTAGTTTCGAGATCGGCATAGTTCCCTTTGGGTACGTCGGTCCCGAAAACGGCCGGCAGGGTCGGCCCCACGGTAAACATGTCCTTGGTCCACCTGCGGTACAGGTCGCCCGTAAAACTCAGGCGACTGTCCAGCATGGAAAAGTCCAGACCTATATTCCCGGTAGTGGAGGTTTCCCAGGTAAGGCCGGCGGGAATAACTCCCGGCTGACTGGTCTGCTGCGGGCGGGCATCGTTAATGATACGGCCGGACTGACTGATGGAAAAGTTCTCCAGGAAGGAATACGCATCGATGTTCCCGTTGCCCAGGGAACCGTAAGAAGCCCTCAGTTTCAGGTTGGAAATAATTCCCTGGTCAAGCTTCCAGAACGGCTCTTCGGAAATACGCCATCCCACGGAAGCCGACGGAAAAAATGCCCATTGCTGATCGGTAGGAAATTTGGAAGAACCGTCATAACGGCCGTTGACCTCGAGCAGGTAACGCTCCCGGTAGTTGTAATTGACCCTGAAAAAGCCCCCGGCTATTCTCCATTTCTGATACCCTCCTTCCGTAACCACACTTTGTCCCAGGGCGAGGTTAATGTCATTGGCATCTTCATAGACAATACCATTGCGCCGCGCCAGGAGATTTTTGTAAAGTGACTGCTCATAATTAAACCCGGCCAGAAGGTGTACGTTGTGAACTTCCGAAAAAGTCCTGGTATAATCGGCATACAGGTTGGTGGCTATATATTCGGTAGTCTGTCTTCGTTCTTCTATATCGTTGGTATTGGTCCCCGTATAACCGACAACACCCTCATAGCGGCTGTAAGGCACCTGTACCCGTATTCGTTTCTGCCCGATATCCGTAGTCTGATAGGTGAAATTTCCCCTTAATACCAGGCTTTTATCCAGGAATTCGGCTTTGGCCGAGATCTGGTTCTTCAGAAACCTCCGGTCGGTATCCGTACCATTACGCCCGATATAGTAATCCCCTACGGTATATGCCGCGGGAAACGACAGCGTACCGTCAGGGTTCGTCAGGGGCGCCAGCGGGTGTCCTTCATCGGCCATATTACGCCAGATACCGCTTCCCTCGCCGACATTGAGGGGCTGGTGGTAATTCATCTTCGAGAATTCCATATTGTTCTCTACCGAAAACCAGTCGGTAAGCTGGATACTCCCTTTCGCCCTGAGGTTGTACATCTCGTAATCATCCGGGTTATACCTGAACAACCCCTCCTGGTCATTATACCTTCCGCTCAGGTAAAACGCGGCCTTGTCGTTCCCCCCTGAAAAGGTAAGGTTGTGGTCCTGCGCCAGGAACCGGTCTTTCATCAGTACGTCGTACCAGTCTGTACTGTAAAAATACACATACTCCCCTGTTTCCGGGTCTATTTCATACCGGGGAAGCGACGGGTCTTCCCACCTGCGCTTGATCTCGGCCAGGTATTCGGGCGAGAAAGGCATGGTCTTGTTGATCGCGGTCGGTGTGTTCCCGTTGTCATTCCAGTTAGACCAGGCATCGTTGAAATTCCGGGCCCAGGGGTAGGATTCCGTAATATTATCGGGTATGGTGGTAGGGGACTTGATCGAAAAATTGGTCGTATAATTAATGGAGGTCCTGCCCTCCTTTACCGATTTTGTAGTGATCAGTACCACACCAAATGCAGCTCGCGCCCCGTATATGGAAGCGGAGGCGGCGTCTTTCAATACCGATACGCTTTCGATATCATTGGGGTTCAGCATACGGGGGTCTCCTTCCACCCCGTCGATCAGTACCAGGGCATTCCCGCCCTGTCCTATGGAGGTCGTTCCGCGAACGTTAAACTCGGGAGACTGGGTGGGTTTTCCGTCCAGCATACGGATATTGAGGTTGGGGATCACCCCTACCAGTCCCTGTGAAACATTGGGAACGGGACGGTTCTGAAATACCTCTTCCCCCACCTGGTCTACAGCACCAGTAAGATTTACTTTCCGCTGGGTGCCGTATCCTACCACCACCACTTCGTCCAGGGCGGTGTTGTTTTCCTCCAATGCGACACTCAGGTTTCGCTGTTCCCCGACAGGTACTTCCTGCTCCTGGTAACCGAGATAGGATACCTGGAGTACCGACCCTTCCCCGGATACCTTAATGCTAAAATTCCCGTCAAAATCAGTGGTTACCCCGTTATTGGTCCCTTTTTCCAGAACGGTGGCCCCGGGCAGGGGAACGCCGGACGCATCGGTTACACTCCCCCTGATCTCTATCTCCTGTTGTACGGCCGGCACCGTTGCCGACGGTGCGGGATACAGGATGATCTGGCTGCCAAGCAGCTTGTAACTGACATCAAAATCCTTAAAAAGTCTTTTCAATACTACGGAGAGAACCTCATTATCCGCTTTTACCGACACCTTCCTGGTGTAGTCCAGGTCGCTGTCGTCATACATAAACTTATACGGTGTACGCGATTCGATACGGTGGAGTATTTTTTCCAGGGCAACGTGCTTATAGTGAAGCGTAATTTTCGTATTCTGCCCATAGGTGGAATTGGCGTGGATCTGACACAGGGAGACGGTCAGTAACAACAGGGTAAGTTTCATTTTCAAATGGCTCTTTAGCCTGAAAAGAGAATACTTTTCAGGCTTACACAGTTTTTTCATACTTTTGAAGTGCTTTAAGTGATTAATTGGTTTTGATCACACTGTTTATCGATCGGAAAATGTTGGCGCATTTTCCGATTTTTTTATGATCATTGGTAACGATAGTTTTCTTACTATCCCTAAAATGGCAGGCGGTTATTTACATAGGCAATTGTCGGTTTGGTTTTATTCAATAATTATTTTATTTCCCTCCATACGGTATTTCAGTCCGTAACCGGAACCAAAAGCTTCCATCACCTGCTCAATGGTCTCCACATCAAAACTGGCGGTAAAGTTTTTGTCTTCAAACGCAGTATTCTCATTGACGATCACCACGTCGTAATGCCGTTCCAGCTTTTTGACGATATCCTCGAAAGGAGTATGCCTGAAAATGATCCGGCCATTGATCCACGCGGTATGCAGATCGGCATCGGCCTCCCCCACCTCTGCCCTTTTACGCGCCTTATCCCATACGGCGATCTGTCCCGGTTGCAATACTACGGCCCTGGCCGTACTGTATTTTGTCCTGGCTTCGTATATACTTACGGCCCCTTCTACAAGTACGGTATTGATACTCTTGTCTTCCGGGTAAGACGACACGTTGAATTCGGTGCCCAGCACCCTGATATTCATATCTCCCGAATTTACCACAAAAGGGTGTAAACTGTCCTTTGCCACCCTGAAATAGGCCTCTCCCTCAAGGGTCACCTCCCGTTTTCCTCCCGGAGCAAAACGATCCGGATAGGTGATGGAAGTCCCCGAGTTCAGGGTGATCCGTGTGCCGTCTGAAAGCACGAGATCAAACGTTTTGGCATAAGGCACCGTAAGGGTATTTAAACGGGGCCTGTGATCTGCACCCGCAGAAGGGCCACCGGTATACACCAGCTGTTTGCCTTGTTGTTTTCCCACTACATTTCCGGCAGGATCTTCTACCACGACACTGCCGTCTTCCCGTATGATCTTTACGTTACCGTTATCCAGCCGAAGGGTAATGGCCCCTTCCGGGATGTCTTCACCCTGCTGCCGTTCCTGACCGGTACCGGAAAGATGTGTATAGGCCAGGGCACCCAGCCCCAGCATGACGACAAAAACAGCCGCATAGCGGAGTATATGAAAAGCAGCCCTTTTGCGAAAGGTAACCGACCGTTGCAGAACCTGCCATTCCCTGTCCATATCCGCCTCTCCGGAAGAATCCGGAAACCGCGAAGCCACATATGCCGCCTTTACGCGATAGAAATAATCCCTGTTGGCTTCCGAGCGGTTGACCCAACGCAGTAGCTCCTTCTTTTCTTCTTCAGAAGCCAATCCCCTAAGATAATGTAGTATCTTTTCTCTTTCCATACGTTATCGCGATACGCTGCTATCTGTTAACAGTTTTGCAGTTCGTAGTTTATGGTTTATAGTTTGAATCAACTAACAACTAAGAACTAAGAACTAAGAACTAAGAACTAAGAACTGTATATATAATAAACGACTAAAAGGAAGAGGATACGTAACGGAAGGGTAAAAAAAATCAGAATAAAGTCATGAATTCCCTCAGCTGGAACCGCATAAACTTGATGGCGAGATGAATATGGGTATCGACAGTTCTTTTCGAAATTCCCATATCTTCGGCTATTTCCCGGTTTTTCATGCCTTCGAACCGGCTTTTCACAAAAACCTGGCGCTGTTTGTCGGGAAGGGCCGCAATGCTCTGCCGGATCTTGTGCTCCAGTTCCTGCTGAAGTATCTCTGAAGCCGCTTCGTTCTGCACAAATTTCACCGGGTCGGACAGTTCCCTGTCGTAGATATCTCTTGATTGCTCCAGGACTACCTTGCGGTGTTTCAGGTAATCCAGGCATGCGTTCCTGGTAATGGTATACAAAAAGCTGCTCGTTATCCTGTGGATATCTTCCCTCTTCTGCCAGAGCTTGCAGAACACATCCTGTACGATCTCCCTGGCGTCTTCCGGATCTTCCGTATACGCCCCGGCCAGATGGTAAAGCTTGTCGTAATACAACCTGAAAAGAATTTCAAAGGCCCTCTTATAATCCTTTTTCAGAAGATCGTTAAAGGCCTCCCGGCTTATATTTATATCTGTTTTCTTCAAGGTAGCATTTTAGGAATCCGGATGTTAAATTAAGTAAAACTTATCAAAACAAAAATATAACTCCTGAAAAATGACTAAATGATGTTATGGTTAATAATGTTTTAAGAATATGTTAGGGAGGTGGCCGGTGGCTGAGTGCCGGAACGCAGTGATCGGTATATCGAAGCCCCCGGCTTACAAGTACAGACTACGAACTAAGAACTAAGAACTAAAAAGTTAAATTCCCCCCTTCATTGCGGAAATAGTAAGAGTTATAGTATTTTTAGGGCAGCAACTAACACTAATTCAAGTAATCCATGAAAAAACGATTACCCCTCTTCTTAATGGCAGTGCTGTGCTCGATAACTATTTATGCGCAGGAATACTTCCCGAAAAACGACGGTGTCAGGACCACCGACAACAGTTATACGGCTTTTACCAATGCCACTATCTACGTAACCCCCGACAGGGTTATCGAAGGAGGCACCCTTCTTATCCACCGCGGAAAGGTTGTGGCTGCCGGCAAAAAGGTATCTGTTCCGGATAACAGCCTGATTACTGACCTGGACGGCAAGTACATTTATCCTTCTTTTATCGATATCTACAGTGATTTCGGGGTACAGAAACCCTCCCGTCCCGCGTCCCGGGGGCGTACCCCGCAGTACGACGCTTCCCGAAAAGGGTATTACTGGAACGACCATGTAATGCCGGAAAAGGAGGCCGGTGATCATTTTACCTTCGATAATGCCAGGGCACGTGAATTGATCAAATACGGGTTCGGAGTGGTCAACACACATGTTCCCGACGGTATCATAAGGGGCACGGGAATGCTGGTTGCACTGGATTCTGCCGATGCCTACGACCAGCGTATCCTGCAACAGAACACTGCACAGCACCTCTCCTTTTCCAAGAGTGTGGCCTCGGCACAGAACTACCCGACTTCGCTTATGGGCGCCATGGCACTGATACGGCAACTGTACCGGGATGCGGAATGGTATGCCGGCGGACATGCCGATAACAGGGACCTCTCACTCGAAGCCCTGGTCCGCAACAGGACGCTGCCGCAGATCTTTGAAACGGGAAGTTACCAGAACGACCTTCGGGCCGCAAAAATCGCAAAGGAGTTCGGCCTGGAATACATCCTTAAAGGGGGTGTTGACGAATACCAGCGTATCGATGAGATCAAGGCTACGGGTGCGCGCTTTATACTTCCCCTCAATTTTCCCGATGCCTATGACGTTACCGATCCCATGCTGGCACAGCGGGTGGCCCTGGCCGATATGCGGTTGTGGAACCAGGCCCCGGGAAATCCGGCCGCCCTGGCAGCACACGGTATTCCCTTTGCCCTTACCTTAAACGGGCTTAAAAACACCTCCGGGTTCAAAACCAACCTGAAAAGGGCCATTGATTACGGCCTGGACAAGACTACAGCCCTCAAAGCGCTGACCACCGTACCGGCACAACTGCTCGGACAGGCCGGACATATCGGGCAGCTGGACAAAGGGAGTTATGCCAATTTCCTGATCACTTCCGGGGACATTTTTGATGAAAAGACCACCCTGTATGAGAACTGGGTACTCGGTCAAAAGCATATCATTACCGATATGGGCACCCGGGATATCAGGGGACAATACCGGCTTTCGGTAGCCGGAGAGGAATACACCCTCACCCTGAAAGGCAGTATCGAAGAACCGTCTGCGGAACTGAAATCGGATACCACTGCACTGAAATCGAAAATAACCTATAAAAACGGCTGGATAAACCTGTTTTTTACCCCGGAAGACAAGGAAGGGTTTACCCGTCTTACAGGAAAAGTAAAAGATGAGAAGCAACTGGAAGGAAAGGCCATAACCGCCGGGGGCACCGAAAGCCGCTGGACAGCCGCGAGGCAGAAGCCCCATACTCCCGGGGACAAGGACAAAAAAGACAGTTTTATCCCCCAACGCCTTCCCATAACTTACCCGAACAAGGCCTACGGTTTTACCAGGCTGCCTGAAACACAATCCGTATTGTTTAAGAATGCTACGGTATGGACCAGCGAAGATACGGGGATACTGGAACAGACCGACGTACTGGTAAAAAACGGCAGGATCGCCCGTATCGGCAAAGACCTTCCGGCTTCCGGAGCCACGGTTATCGATGCGACCGGAAAACACCTTACGGCGGGAATTATTGACGAACATTCCCATATCGCCGCCGCATCGGTCAACGAATCCGGCCATAATTCGTCGGCCGAAGTGTCTATGGAAGATGTTATCGATGCCGACGACATCAATATCTACCGCAACCTGTCCGGCGGGGTGACCACCATACAGGTGCTTCACGGTTCGGCAAACCCCATAGGCGGACGCTCGGCCATTATCAAACTCAAATGGGGACTTCCGGCCGATAGGCTTATCTATGAAAACGCCCCGGAATTCATCAAGTTTGCCCTCGGGGAAAATGTAAAACAGTCGAACTGGGGTTCCGCACAGACCGTCCGTTTCCCACAGTCGAGAATGGGGGTCGAACAGGTATATGCCGATTATTTTCAACGGGCCCGGGAATATGCCGAAGCCAAAGAAAGCGGGAAGCCTTTCCGTTTTGACTATGAAATGGAAACCCTCGCGGAGATCCTTGACGGAAAGCGCTTTATCACCTGTCACTCCTATGTACAAAGCGAGATCAATATGCTGATGAAAGTGGCCGAAAGATTCGGTTTTACCGTAAATACCTTTACCCATATCCTGGAAGGGTATAAACTGGCCGATAAGATGAAGGCCCACGGGGTACTGGGGGCTTCCACCTTCTCCGACTGGTGGGGCTATAAATTTGAGGTCAACGATGCGATACCTTACAATGCCGCCATTATGGAAAGCCAGGGACTGAACGTGGCCATCAATTCCGACGATGCCGAAATGTCGAGAAGGCTGAACCAGGAAGCGGCAAAAACCGTGAAATACGGCGGGGTACCTGAAGAGGAAGCCTGGAAAATGATTACCATAAACCCGGCAAAAATGCTGCACCTCGACCACAGGACCGGAAGTATCAAGGAAGGCAAGGATGCCGACCTGGTACTGTGGAGCGACCACCCGCTTTC
The DNA here is from genome assembly GCF_003285545.1 of Sinomicrobium soli. Taxonomy (GTDB): domain Bacteria; phylum Bacteroidota; class Bacteroidia; order Flavobacteriales; family Flavobacteriaceae; genus Sinomicrobium. The sequence goes on from NZ_QLNV01000019.1 coordinate 57,146, forward strand.
GGTTTATGCCGTTGCCGAGAAGACGTATATAGAAGGAGTGCCCTATTACGATTACTCCCTGATGCAAAAGGCGCAACAGGATATGGTACGCGAGAGAAATACACTTATCAACCAGATGATCGAGGCCAAAAACAAGGGCATGAAGACCCGGGCCCCGGAACAGAAGGCGGAAAAACACTTTCACTGCGATACCGAGGTGTATGGCCTTTAATACAAGGCTGTCATTCAGAACAGCCTGTCCCGGGCATCGGGGGAGCGCAGCGGAGTCCGGCCATTCGGCCGGCAGGGATGAATCTCCGCCCCGGCCCAAAGGAAATTCAACAACAGTACCGAAAGCCCGGAGATTTAACTGCGTTGAGCCCTTCGGGGTTCTCCTGCGCCGGAATGACAATAAACCAAACTAAAAAACCAAACCATGAATACGATCAATACGCTAAACATATTCTTTATACTGTGCGGCATGTCGCTGCTGCAGGCACAGCAGACCCCGGCGCCGGAACAACAAGGGGCCGTTCTCATTACCGGGGCTACGGCACATATAGGCGACGGTACGGTAGTAGAGAACAGCGGCATAGGTTTCCGGGAAGGCAAAATAATCTATGCGGGGCCGCTTTCCGGGGTAGCAGCAGGAGATTACGACCGGGTTATCGACGCTTCGGGCAAGCATGTCTATCCCGGTTTTATCGCGGTAAATTCCACACTGGGCCTGGTGGAGGTAGATGCGGTACGGGCCAGTGATGACGAGGCTGATGTGGGAGACTTTCTGCCTCATATACGCAGTCTTATTGCCCATAACACCGAATCCCGGATTATAGAAAGCTGCCGGCCCAACGGTATCCTGATGGCTCAGGTGGCACCCCGGGGCGGAGTGATCTCCGGGACCTCCTCAGTAGTACAGCTGGATGCCTGGAACTGGGAAGATGCCGCCCTGAAAGCAGACGACGGCATACACCTGCACTGGCCGAATGCGTTCAGGTCTTCCGGACGAAACTTTGCAGGACCAACTGCTTACAGGCCCAATAAGGATTACGATAAGATTATCCGGGAAATCAACGGTTACTTTGCCGGTGCCCGAACCTATCTCAAAGGAGAGCGCTCCCCGGTAAACCTCCCTTTCGAAGCGATGGAAGGGCTGTTTGACGGCTCCCGCAAACTCTATATCAACGCTGATGGCGAACGGGAAATTACCGATGCCGTAAACTTTGCACTGGACCAGGGTGTAAAGTATATGGTGATCGTAGGAGGTAACGAAGCGTGGAAAGTAGCCGATATGCTTCGTAAGCACCAGGTCCCCGTAGCCCTCAGCAGGCCTCATCGCCTGCCCGTAGGAGAAGATGCGGATGTAAAGCAGCCATATAAACTTGCAGCCCTGCTGGCCGAAAAAGGCGTGGTTGCGGGACTGGAAATGAGCGGCGCCATGGAGCGTATGAATACCCGGAACCTCCCTTTCTATGCAGGCACCTTTGCCGCATACGGACTGGACCGGGAAAAAGCGGTACAGATGATCACCCTCAACAATGCCCGGATACTCGGTATAGACAGGATAGCCGGTTCGCTGGAAACCGGGAAAGATGCCACGCTGTTTATTTCAGACGGGGATGCCCTGGACATGCGTACCAATATACTCTCCCACGCCTTTATTCAGGGCAGGGAGATCAGCCTGGAATCGCACCAGACTGCACTCTGGAAACGTTATACGGAAAAATATAAGACCGAACAATAAACACAGTTCATTCTGAGCGAAGCGCAGCGGAGTCGAAGAATCTCCGCCCCGGCCAAAGGAAATTCAACAACAGCACTGAAAGCCCGGAGATTCTTCACTGCGTTCTGAATGACATTTTATGCCCAAACTAACAACTAACAACTAAGAACTAAGAACTACACCAAAGATTCGTATTTTTGCGCAAAAGCCGGTAAAGTGAAAACCATAAGCAGCGTACAGAACCCCCTGGTAAAACAGGCGGTACAACTCCAGGAAAAGGCAAGGACAAGAAAATCTTCGGGATTATTTGTCCTGGAAGGGAGAAGAGAACTTTCCCTGGCCCTTAAAGGAGGGTTTGATATCACCACCGTCCTGGTTCATGAAGCCATCTGTGACCCCGAAGAGGTTGCGGCATTGTGGAAAGACACCGGTGTCCCCGTTCCGGAGTGTATCGGTATTTCTGCCGGGGTATACCATAAGCTGGCCTACCGCGACACTACCGAAGGGGTCGTGGCCATAGCCCGAAGCAGGCGCCACACACTGGATACGCTGCGGCTACACAGCAAAAATCCGCTGATACTCGTAGCCGAAGCCCCGGAAAAACCGGGCAATATAGGCGCCTTGCTGCGTACGGCCGATGCCGCCAATGCCGATGCGGTGATCATCGCCAATCCCAGGACCGACCTCTATAACCCCAACATCATACGTTCCAGCGTGGGTTGTGTGTTTACCGGAAATATTGCAACGGGAACCACGACAGAAGTCATCGCTTTTCTGAAAGACCGCAATATTCATATGTACGGAGCAGCACTCACTGCCTCGGTACCCTATCATACGGTAGATTTTACAGGGGCCTCGGCCATTGTGGTAGGTACGGAAGCTACCGGGCTCAGTGAGGAATGGTTACGAGGTACGGACCGGAATATTGTTATTCCCATGGAAGGAGAGATCGATTCCATGAATGTCTCGGTAAGTGCCGCCATTCTTATCTTCGAAGCTAAAAGGCAGCGGGGGTTCGGAGGCCAGGCACACCTCAATCGATAAAATCCTGAAAGATGATATTGGTGGCTTTCCAGATCTCAATGATCTCATCTTCGGGCATCCCTACCTTGCTGAGCATGATCTTACTATCGTTCATGATCACATTTACGGCATGGGGCCTGTTGACCTCTTTTTCTACCCTTCCTATAAAAATACCCCTTTCGCGATTGACCAGTACATAGGTGTCCCCGAAAATGACTTCATCCATACGGGATACCGGTTCTCCTATCACATAGGAAATCCCCCTGAAGGCGAAAGAATACACCATATCGGTAGCCTGAAAGGCGCGGGACCCCGGTTGAAACTGGAACGGGAAACGATACCGGGGCAGGCTTTTTAAAAAAACTTCATTGTCCCGCTTGGTGACATACTGGTATTGCAATTCTTTGGGTACGGTAATAATTCCCCGTAAATCAGTAGTTTCTGCGGCATTATTGAAAAACAGCCGGTTGAGGTCTATGCTGTATTTTCTGCCGATCTCGATAAGGCGCGCATAATCCAGGCTGTTTCGCTTCTTCCAGGTAGAAATGGTGTTGGCCCTAACCTCCAGCAGGTCGGACAGCTCCTTATTGGTCTTTAACCCCAGTTCCAGTTTAAGGTTGTCCAGGATTTCCTCCACACCGGGTTCCGTTTCGCTATCCGCGTGATGAAAGGGTTTATCAGTATTCAGGTTGTTTGTTTTATTGCGCTTCATTTTATTCACCTCGATCAAAGATATCCACAGATTTCAATCCGTGAATAAAAGTTAGTAATATCATTAACGGGGGTATGGGATTCTTAGTATCCGGATATGCAGAATATTACGAACCGGTGGCTGAGTGCCGGACAGGCGGAAGAAGGAGTTTTGTGTAAACTTATCAAATTTGATCTATGAAGACAAAAACGTCATCTCCATGTATGCGGTTGCTTAAACGTTAGTTGGGATGACAAATTTGTCTATCCGATCAAATCCTGGAAAATCATATTGGTAACCTTCCATCGCTCCATGATCTCGCTTCTGTCCATCCCGATGCTGTTCTTCATCATCTCGTTGTCCCTGGTAATGACATTGATCATGTTCCTGCTTCCCTGCTGCTGCTCTACCCTGCCTATAAACAGGCCTCTTTTTTCACTGACAATCACATAGGTTTCCCCGTATTGCAGTTCTTTTTCGATGAGATCAGGTTCGCCTATCACATAAGAGACTCCCCGGAAGTTAAAGGAATGAGTGGCATCTGCCATTTGAAATGCCCTGGCGTTTTCGCTGTACCGGAAGGGAAACCGGTATCGCGGCAATGTTTCGAGGAAGGCGTTCTCCCTTCTCCTGGTGACATACTGGTATTGCAGTTCGCGGGGGACCGCAATAATATCGTTGTGCTGCGGGCTGGCAATATTATTCAGGAAAATCCGGTTCAGGTCCATACCGTATTTTTTTCCTATCCCGATCAGGCGGGCATAATCCAGGCTGTTGCGCTTTTTCCAGGTCGATATGGTATTGGCCCTCACTTCAAGCACATCGGATAACTCCCTATTGGTCCTGACACCAAACTCGGTTTTCAGATTGTTCAATACGGCTTCTGCACTGGGCATTCCGTCAACATAATCGCAATGATCCGTGCTGACGGACTGCTTGTCTGCTTCAAAACGTTTCATTATATCAGGTTGTTTCAGATCATCCGCAGTCCGTAGAGGGGTGTTACTACAGGTATCGGGTGTAATTATAATTTCATAACAATAAACTCACTTCTTCTGTTTAGCTGATGTTCTTTTTCACTACAGGTCACGCCATCGGCACAGCCGTTTACCAACCGGGTCTCTCCGTAACCTTTACCACTGACCCGATCCGGGGAAATACCTCCCTTTTCCAGGATATAGTTTATCGTCGATTTTGCCCTTCGTTCCGACAAGGCCTCGTTATAGGCATGACTGCCCCGGCTATCGGTATGTGAACGGACATCTACCCTGAGCTCGGGGTACTTCTTTAATACCGCAATAACCTTGCCAAGTTCTATTTCCGACACCTTGCGGATAGACGAACCGTCGAAGTCGAAATAGATCGGTTTCAGTCCGAGTTTTTCGGTAAGATCGTCTCCCGTGGTAAATTCTGTCCGGTCTTTTACCAGCTCTACCAGCAATTCCCTTTTCTCTTCATTCCCAAGGGGCGTTACCCACTGCTCCCTGGTCAGGTAATCTGTTTGTGTTGTTCTCAGGTTATACCCTTCAAAAGGCCATACGGGAACGCAGAAGCGTCCGTCCGCATCACTGCTTACCGTGGCCAGGATCTCGTTATCCTTATCCCTTATACCTATTTCGGCCCCTGCCACGGGCGTACGGCGTACACTGTCTATCACCCGCCCGCAAAGGGTAGCCTCCAGGCTTATCGGTGCCCCGGACACGCTGTAAATATTGTCGAAACCGCTTTTTTCGCCCCTGTTGGAAGAGAGAAACCCTGTTCCGTCCTTACGCATGACAAAGCCGAAATCGTCCCGTTCGGTATTTACGGGGGGGCCAAGGTTTACTATACGGGATTTCCCGAAAGGCCCTTCCAGTACGGTAAACACATCGAGCCCGCCAAAACCGCTATGCCCGCCGGAGGCAAAGTACAACTGCCCCTCTTCGTCCAGGTAGGGAAAGGTTTCCTTACCGGGCGTATTGATCTCTTCTCCGAGGTGCTCCACGGTGCCCAGACTGCCGTTCTCTTCTATACCGACCCTGAAAATATCCGTATCCCCCAGGCTTCCCGGCCGGTCGGACACAAAATAAAGATGGGTTTCATCGGCGCTGAGTGCGGGGTGTGCCGTAGAATAGGCATCGTCGTTGATTGGCAGGTCCTCGACGCCGGTCCATTTCTTTCCGTCGAAAGTAGCCCTGTAGATCTTCAGGTGATTGGTACCGTCTTCATCCTTGCCGAAATTCCCCCTGCGGTAATTGTTGCGGGTAAAATACATGGTCTTCCCATCACGGGTCACTGCAGCCGTGGTCTGATGGTATTTCGAGTTGACCCCGCCCCTTATTTTCTGCGGGTTGCTCAAGGTGCCGTCTTCATTGATATCGGCGGTATAGAGTTTAAGGAAGGGCATGACATTCCATTTATGCCTGCGTTTTACAAGTACCCCGGTATCCCGGGCCGAAGATATGACCACCTGACCGTCGCCGTAATAGGCCGTACTGAAATCGGCATAACCGGTGTTGATCCCGGCGTCCTGCAAACGATACCTCGCCGAACCGTCGGCAAGGGTGGCAACAGCGCCGGTAAGTGCGGTAACATCTTCCGGGCTCTGCCCGGTCTTTTCATAAAACCGTGCGATATACCTGTCCGCTTCCGCTTTCCTGCCCGACACACGCAAACACTGTCCGTAGCGGTAGTAATACTCATCCGGGATCTCTGTTTCCCCGTAGGAAAACATCTTTTCATAATGTTTCAGCGCTTCTTCATACCGCGCATTGAAATAATAGGTATCCGCCAGTTTACCGTACAGGCCTGCAGATCCGAAACCCTGTTCCACAAGTGCCTCGTACATCTCGCCGGCACTGATATAGGCATACTTCCCGTAATCTTTATCGGCTTTCTCCTTACGTCTTTCCTGGGACCAGGCAGAAACGGCAAACACGGCCAATACGATAGTAAGTAAACGTCTGTTCATTGATCTCTGGTTTTAGTTTAGAAGAATCGCGGATAGATCATACGGCTTTTCAGGGAGGTAAAATCGAACCTGATAAAGATCTCATGAGATCCCGAATTGTAATTTCCCAGGCTGTGGGTATCGCGGTCGTAAGCATACCCGATCTGTAACCCGGGGGTCACTTCAAACCCGGCCAGGGCGCTCACTGCGGCATCCCACCGGTATGCAGCCCCGAGGGTAAGCCTGTCATACAGCAGGAAATTGGCCGTAAGGTCTACCGACAACGGGGCCCCGGAAACAGCCTTGACCATGGTGGCCGGCTTGAATTTGACGGTATTGCCCAGGTCAAATACATACCCCCCTATAAGGTAAAAGTGCATCCGTTCCCTGGCTACCGACTGCTTTACATCGTCATAGAAATGTGTTTCCAGCATGGCCGGTACCGAAAGCCCTACATACCACTTCTCCGAATGCAGGTAGGCCCCGGCCCCGAAATTGGGCGAGAACTTGCTCAGCCGCCCGGTAAGGTTAGGGTCGTCCTTATCGTAAATATCCAGCCTGTTGTAGTCTACCACAAGGGAACTCCCCCCGGCCATTACCGCGAGGTTCAGCCAGGTATCATATCCCACGCGAAGTTTATAGGAAAAAGAAGCGTTGACATAGGTATCCGTAGACGGGCCGATCTCGTCATTGATAATGGAGAGCCCCAGCCCGTGCCCTTTATAGCTTATGGGAGCATGTATGGAGAACTGCGACGTTTTCGGCGCCCCGTCCAGGCCGATCCACTGCCGGCGGTGCAGTCCGAAAATGCTGGTCGTCCCCCTTGTTCCCGCATAACCGGGGTTTACACTCATAGTATTGTACATATACTGTGTAAACTGCGGTTCCTGCTGCGCAAAAGACATCCCCGTCACCAACAGTCCCAATACCAGTATTATCTTCTTCATCGCTGTGCTTTTTAATAACTCGTTAATTGATATAGAGATACCCCGACAGGTCTCTCGTCGCATTGCCTTCCTTGTATTTGATAATATAGAAATAGGTTCCCGTGGGCAGCATTTTGTTGCTGTTTACGGTAGCCCTTCCGTGTGAATAGCCGTCAAAACGGATGGCACTGTTGTCATATCCGCGCCCTTCATAGACCTTTACCCCCCAGCGGTTGTAGATCTCCACGGTATTGTCGGGGTAGCGTTCCAGTCCCTTGATAAAAAAGAAGTCGTTCCGGCCGTCGCCATTGGGCGACACCCCGTTATAGACGATAAGGTCGTGTTCCGGGGTATCTTCTACGAGTACCTTGGCAAACGTAAATATCCCATAGCCCGATACGGCGGTGGTTACGGTTTTCTCTTCCACATTGGCCACCCCGCCTTCGTCTACCCACTGCCCGCTGATCTCGTCCCAGCGAACGATATGCAGGTCCCTGCCCGTCTCTTCCGCCAGCAATCCGGCAGGAGTGGTCCGGTTGTCCCACGAAAGGGTCAGTACCACGGAAGAGTTTCCGTTAGTACGGTTGATCTCCCAATACTCCGCATCGTCGATCCGGTCGATCACCACCTCTTTTTCCAGGTGCGGATACCGCGTATCGGAATTCTCGAGGATATACTGCGAGGTAAAGTGATCGTCCGGGTTGGCCGGACCGGTAGTAGCGGCCCTCCGGTACATCTTTTCGTCACCGATGGGATATACAAACGCCTCGTTCCCTATCTTGCGCACCTGCCCGTCTACAAAACTCTGGTCGGCTACCCGGTCGTGTGTGGCTCCCTGTTGAAAGGTGACCAGCCCGCCAAAGGCATCGCCATCTACGATACCGTCCTTAAAACCGGCCAGGCCGGAGATACTGATATCCCCCGAAAGTTCGAAGGCCGGTTGCGAGGCCGGGTTGTCAAACAGTATATTATAGAAATCCGAAGGCATATTCCCGGAGATCCGCTGTTTGCCGTATATCCCCTGGAACAGTGTATTCCCGGTGTCCTGGCCCGGTGTAAAACTCACCAGCCCGTCGTTGTTCCAGTTCCCGTAGATATAAAAGATACCGTCGTTCATCACATCGCCGTTCTCCGTATTGTCGAAATGCCCGAGCGTGGACACTTCCGTACCCGGAGCTATGGTCATGGTACCGGTGTTTACGGTCTGGCCCCATGTGCCTTGAAGGGAAAGCGATACGGCCAGGACTGCCGTTAAACCCATGTATGTAGTTTTATAATGCATAATCCTTAATTATTGTTTGGCCCTGCTGGGCAGCATGGGATTGGTAATCACCGTACAATTCCTTGTACTGATAAGAATTTCATTAGTTGCATCTGATTCACAACTATGACCGCCAGTATTTGTAGCTATGGTAATCCTTCTGTATTGGGTATCGGTATAAAGTACAGGCGGCTGATAATTTGCTCCGGTTGCCCCGCTAACCACTTCCCAGGTATTGCCATTATCACCGGAATATTCCCAACGATAGGTAATGGTTCCAAAACCGGTTCCCGATGCATTATTATCAATTTGACCGGGTTGTGTGTTTTCACAGATTTCTTCCCCACCTGAAATACTTCCGGAAGTCGGTTTTTCCAGAACAACAACTTCTATTTCGGCCAATTCGCTTTCACAACTGCCGTTGGTCTGGCTTACGTAATAGGTAGTGGTTCCCAACACATCCGTAAAAGGTGTAGGAGCTGTGGTAGCCGGTACACCTCCTTCGTTCAGGTACCAGTTCAGGGTGTTTCCTGTATCGGCCTCAGCCGTTAAAGCTGCTGCAATATCTCCCTGGCAGTAATAAATGGTAGCCGATCCTACTTCGGGAGGGGTCGAAATCGTTGCGATGGTTTCGGTATGGGTATTGTTTGCGGTATTCGGCGGACTGTACGACGATTCTATATTGCCTCCGTCGTACGCCGTGTTTCCATTTGCCCCTCTGTACTCTACCGTAGCCTCATCCACGTAAGACGTAGTACCCGAAGGAGGCGTTATGGTATAGCGAATGGGATAGGGCATGGTGGTACCCATCCCTGCCAGGGTCAGATCAGCGTTTGATGCACCTCTTGCTATATAGATATGCCGGGTATAGCCCGAACTCGGGGTATTGTTTAGAATGACTTTAGACCAACGTCTTGCTGGAGAACCATTAGTAGTAGTATTTAAATTTGTATAAAATCCTCCCGGAGTGGCACTATCATCATAATCAAAACCGGGAGGAATATCTTTGATGACCACTATACGATTTCTGTTATTATCACTACTACTTCCCGTCCTTCTGTAGGTTGCATCCAGGGTTCCCATATTGGTTACTTGCAATTCATATGTATTTCCGTTGGTTTCATCGAGACAGTCTGACCCAACAGTGTTTTTTTGAAGCATCAAATCTACATTCTCGGCAATCACAGGGGTATTGACCGTAAAGGTGTTGTTCCCCAGGTCAAAATCATCATTATCCACCGACAGTACGGTTACCCGGTTGGAAAGCAAATTGGAAAGCGGTATCCCGTTTAATGTTCCGGTTACCGTAATATACCCTATGGTGTTCGCAGGAATGGTCAGGTTTCCTTCTATCTTGTTTTCTCCCGGTATTTGTGCGATACTGATCGCATCAAACCCGCTGTGTGAGATATTATCGATATGGAACATGGAGGTGGGTATGGGGTCGCCGTTGATGTCTATCAATTCATCCAGGAAGGTAGCATTGGTATAGGGCTGGTCGGTATCGTTGGTCACCTCAATGGTATAGGTAATCTCATTGGCGTTATTTCCGGCAGGAACACTTCTGAGAATATCCTTGTCGGCTTTTTTGGTTACCCGAAGGTTATTGGGCGTAGTAATTTGCAGATTGCGGAGTTCATGATAATTCCACCCTCCACCGGTAGATGCTCCAAAACCTAATTTTAAAAGACTGGGGGGCGCTTCGTTCGTAGTGTAGTCAATTAATTCGGTAAAAGCACCTCCCTGCGTTGTTGTCCATCGTACAATGATCCTGTACGTATTTCCTGTTGTCGGGATGATTTCCAGCTGGACCCGGCGATAAAAAGTACTATAAGACGGGCGTTCCGTAACAGTGGTGTTATAATCAATTACATCGTGCTGGGCATTTCCCGCCTCATCGAGTGCATCAACTATACTACCATTATTCAAAATGGTAACCCCGTCTAAATATCGGTTTGTATTCGAATCGGAAGGACTGTTTGACGTCGTTGGCCCTCTAAGCGCAATGGAATTGGGACTAAGGCCCGAGGAACCTCCATTTTTTCCTTCTGAAGATCTGACAAAGTTACCATAGGCATCAAAACCTACCCCTACATAACCTCCGGTAACTCCTCCTGTATTCGGTGAAGATTGCGTACTGTTTGCGTATGCCAGCGAACCTCCGTAAGCTCCCAGGACAAAGTTCCCCGGACCATAAGCAGCATCAAATAAAAACATGGCAAATCCATCAGCGCCGTGGTACGTATTATCGGAGTTATCCCGCCACATGGTATATTCAAAATCCACAATCAACCCCAGCGTAGATGGGAAAGAACGGTTGATATAGGCATATCCCTTTTGGTTACCTGCCGCCTCCGTCAATCGCAGCCATCCCGCTCCTACCGGGTCGGCTACCCCCGAGGTGAAATAGGCATTGTCGCCAATAACCACATCGGGAGACCCCTGGTTCCTGAAGTCATCGGTAATGGTAAACTGTGCACTTACCGGCTGCACAAACAGCCAGGCAAGTACACAGCTCCATAGTATAACGGATATCTTATTCTTTTTAAATATCATCTATGGTCTATTTTACAACAAAAACAATATTCATAAATGAAGCTGCGGTAGGGCTCGTACCAATAATATCGTAGTGCAGGGTACCATCAGCATCAATAGTTACATTGCCAAATACATTGGTATCGTAATAGGTTACATAATATTCCAATTCCGTTTCTGTCAAGGTAGGAATACCATTGGTTGCCCCCGTACTGCTTACAACCGGGTTACCGAACTGCTCTGTATATTCCTGATGCAAGTCTCTTGTAAACCCAGTTCCCGTAGAAGAAACATCAAAAACAACAGAAGGCATATAAAAGAACTTCGGCATCACTGCTTTAACCTGTCTCAACACCCCACTGGCCGGGTCGGCCACCACCACATTATCAGTACCTGCCCCGGTCTGCAAACCAGCTATCGCCAAGGTATTGGCAGCATCAGCAGTTATTGTCGTCGGATCTGTCAATGCTCCGCCCAATTGTATGTTTCCGTCTGTTTTGGTGAGGCCGTTGTCAGCGGTTACCTGTGCCTGTACCAGATCGCCCAGGTTCAATACGTTGCTGGTGCCATCTTCGTCTACATAAGTCAAGGTTCCGGCTGCGTTGTCTACTGATACAGTAGTCAATGTTTCAAAGTTCGGTACCATCGCACCTAAATCCAAGGTATTGGCTGTACCGTCTTCGTCGTTGTAGGTCAGAATACCGGTTGTTGCGTCGAAGGTCGCTGAGGTTACAGTTTCCTGTGCGTCTACCAAGGCGCCTAAATCCAAGGTGTTGGTAGCGCCGTTTTCATCTACATAAGTCAATGTACCCGCGGTATTGTCTACTGATACAGTGGTTACGGTTTCAAAGTTATCTACTACTGCTGATAGGTCGATCGTTTGATCGGTACCTTCCTCGTTCGTGTAAGTCGCTACACCTGTACCTGCATCGTAAACCAAGTTGGTGACAGTTTCCTGTGCCTGTACCAGATCGCCCAGGTTCAACACGTTGCTGGTGCCATCTTCGTCTACATAAGTCAAGGTTCCGGCTGCATTGTCTACCGATACAGTAGTCAATGTTTCAAAGTTCGGTACCATCGCACCTAAATCCAAGGTATTGGCTGTACCGTCTTCGTCGTTGTAGGTCAAAATACCGGTTGTTGCGTCGAAGGTCGCTGAGGTCAGGGTTTCATTGGCAGCCACCATATCGGTTTGCTGCACCCAAACTACCTCACCGTTTTCATTAGTAATCATCACCGTATTATCAGCACCCGCTTCAATTTTTTCAGGAGTAACTGCTCCGGCTGCTAATTTATCAGTCGTGATAGCACCTTCTTTTATCTCTAATGCAACATCCTTAAAGATCGCATTATTTCCGTTCGTTACTTCAATATCATCAGAAGTCAAGCTTCCTTCAGCAATCGCCACGGGATCTGCCCAGGTTACCCCATTTCCACCTACGTTAGTTACCAAAATTTGATTGGGTGTTCCATTTTGGATTTGTGATACCTGGAGTGTCCCTCCGATATTTTGCAATCTCAGGTTGGCTTCATTTACATCAATACGAACATCGTGCAACAGTGCATCTGCTCCGTCTACAATACTAATTCTTTCGTCGGCATGTGTCAGAAGGTCGCCGGTATTGATGTTAGAGTTAACTAAATTATCTAAGTCAATTGTTGATCTATTACCTTCGCTATCTACATACACCAATTCCTGTGTAGTTTCATCATAACTTAAATCGGTGTTATTCAACTGAATATTGTGGGTAGTTCCTGCCTCATCTTTGAAGTTCAGCTGATTGGTGTTTTCGTCATAAGACAACTCGGTAAGTGTCTCATTGCTGTTTACTACATACTGTAAGTATTCCTCAACCGTAGTATATGTATCGCCATTGACCTCAACAGGTCCGCCGTTGACGATCTCGTCAAACTGGTTTACTACCGATGCAGGTATATCAATAGTTACGGGACTGCCGTTACCACTGTCAAAAGTATAGGTGCCGTCACCGTTATCGGTCAAAGAGGATTTATCTACCGTACCCAATACCGTACCGTCTTCAGCAGTAAGCAAGACCGTGCCGTCACCATTGTCTACCAGCTCTACTCCCGCGCCGTTGTTGATGTTGGTTACGATCTCGTCGATAGCGTCCTGGACGTTATTCGAGGCCAGCCCGCTGGTGGTATTGTCATAACCGCTTGCTCCAGCATTGGTGTCGATGGTTGTGATCGTGTTGCCGGCGGCATCCGTAAAGGTATATACCCCGTCGACTTCCGTAACACTCGTCGTGTTCGCATCAATCGTGGTTACTGTACCATCTACGGAAGTATGGGTATAGGTTCCGTCGCCGTTATCCACCAGTTCATCCGTAGTTCCGTCAAGCTGTGTCTTGAGTTCTTCCAGGGCGTCCTGTACATTGTCCGAAGTAAACCCGTTGCTGCTGTTATCAAAAGCAAGGGCATCGGCATTGGTGTCGATGGTTGTGATCGTGTTGCCGGCGGCATCCGTAAAGGTATATACCCCATCCAGTTCTGTAACACTCGTCGTGTTCGCATCAATCGTGGTTACTGTACCATCTACGGAAGTATGGGTATAGGTTCCGTTGCCGTTATCCACCAGTTCATCCGTAGTTCCGTCAAGCTGTGTCTTGAGTTCTTCCAGGGCGTCCTGGACATTATCTGAAGTAAAGCCGTTGCTGCTGTTGTCAAAAGCAAGCGCATCGGCATTGGTGTCGATCGTTACGGGACTGCCGTTACCACTGTCAAAAGTATAGGTGCCGTCACCGTTATCGGTCAGCGAGGATTTATCTACCGTACCCAATACCGTACCGTCATCAGCGGTAAGCGAGACCGTGCCATCGCCATTGTCTACCAGCTCTACTCCCGCACCGTTGTTGATATGGTTTACGAGCTCGTCGATAGCATCCTGGACATCACCTGCAGTCAGGCCGCTGCTACTGTTATCATACGTAATTGCATCCGCATTAGTGTCGATGCTCGTGATCACCTGGTTGTCGCCGTCAAGGAAAGTATACACTCCGTCCACAACATTGACCGTAGTTGTATTCGAATCAAAGGTCACCACCGTACCGTCTACTGCAGTATGGGTAAACGTACCGTTGCCATTATCCACCAGTTCATCCGTGGTTCCGTCAAGTTGTGTCTTGAGCTCTTCCAGGGCGTCCTGTACATTGTCTGAAGTAAACCCATTGCTGCTGTTGTCAAAAGCAAGGGCATCGGCATTGGTGTCGATCGTTACGGGACTGCCGTTGCCACTGTCAAAAGT